>NZ_JBWYHD010000011.1:0-110825 GCF_056711665.1 Bacillus sp. Medicinal_06
TCCATCTGAATACGTATTGAATGTTGTACCTTTTTTAACCACGAAAAATCCCCTCCAAGTAATAGTGTAACATCCATGTATGTACATGGTCTTTTTACACTGTCTACTTAAAGGGGATAATACCACTAGCAAGGCTTTTTCTTTTGGCTAACTTTTGAAAGAGAAGAGGAAGTTAAAAATGTTTTAAAGTTATATTCATTTCTATAAGCCTCATTATTTGTAGTAAATCTTTGAAACACTAATAAAATAAACACTTATTTTCCAGCATATACTTTTGGACAATCTGCTTGCGTTGGTTGATAGAAACAATGCTCCTTGTATTGTCCTGCTAATGTCTGATTCCACCAAACGGGCGGACAATTTCCTGCGGGATTAAAAAACCAAAGGGAATTGGTTGCGGGATGCCCTCTCCAATATTCCAGACATTTTCTTGCTAGCTCTTTGTCAATTTCTCTTGCACGTTGATAAAAATATCCTTTTGTCACGGCTTCGAATGAATAACTTCCACCTTGTTGTTGATACACCATTTGCTCAATATTTGTAATTCCTTTAAAGTCTAAGCAATTGCACATTACTCTGTTCACACCGACATTTCCAACATCCCTTGTTGTCCTTCGCCTTCTGCTTCTGCTCTCATTAGACGAGCTAACAAGTTCACATCAGTTTCTGTGTACGCAATTCTCATTCATATCCCTCCATTCTCTTCATAAATATATGTAAAGAGAATAAAAAACACGAATTAAAGTTTGTGCAAAACAGGCAATTTCACGCACCGTATTTATATAAAAAATAAAATAATCCAAATTAACAAACCTATATAAACAGTTTTTTATTTCATGGAATGACGGTATTAACTGCAGCGATGGATTTACTTGAATTATCTTTTTCTAAAGAAATTCTTTCATTATCAGATAGTCACTATGGATTTCTAGTAAGTATTGCTGGTATTGGCTTTGTCGCCGGAGCTCTAGTAAACACCGTTTTTACAAAGAAATTAGCTATTTCATTTTTAATTGGTATCGGATCATTATGCATCTCGATTGGATATATCGTGTATGCTTTCTCAAATCATTTCTTAATAGCAGCTATCGGTTTCTTTATCCTTTCCTTTTCTATGGCCTTTGCTAATACGGGATTTTATACATTTTATCAAAACAATATACCTGTAGATATGATGGGGAGGGGCGGAAGTATGTATGAATTACTTATTGCGATTCTAACCATTCTTACAACTATAGTTTTTGGAGTTGCTACTCACTTCATTTCCATACAAGTAGTGGTTATTGTAGGAGCATTTGTAATGTTATTAATAACCATCGAAGACGAAATTATATTCAGGACGGTCATTGGATGCTAAAGAAATTTAATTTAATTTAATTTTCATATTGAAGTTAGTAAGAGTGTAAAAATATAAAAAGATGTGCGTACTAAAATGCACGTCTTTTTATATTCAATTGTTAAATGTTTTTATAAAAATAGATGAATTGTTGAAAAGATTGATACTTGTATTAAAAATAGTAAAAACATTCTAGCTTAACATTAATTTATTATTGAAATTCTGAATATTAAAATGTAATATAGAAAAGCATGTTTAATAATGTACTAATTAAAAAACGTATTTACAATAGAGGTTTATGTAAGTGATAAGGGGGAAAGAGGAACGACTATACATATGGAATTTTAAAGTTTATCGGCATCAAAAATATGAAAATAAACTTACTAGAGTCTAAAGTAAAGAAAACAACATACAGTTTCACTGTAACAGTTATATGGAGGTTTCAGGAATGGGAAATGAAAGTAGGTTTCGAGAAAAACAACAAAATCGTCGACAGCGAGGCGTTGTGAATATTGGATTAAGTTTAGTATTATTGGCGGTTAGCATGGTATCTTATCAGTTATTTTTTACTGATCAAACAAAAGGAAAAGAGCGTCCAGAAGAAAAGAAAGTAGCCCAACAAGCATCTGAAGAGGCGAAAAACAAAAAAATAGAGGAACAAAAAACAAAACAATCCGAAAAAGATGCATCAAAAGAACAAATAAACAAAGAAGTTGAAAAACAAAAATTAACAGAGCAACAAAATCAAGAAACAGAAAGCTTAAAAATAAAGGAAACAGAAAAACAGAACAATGAAAATCAAGTAAAAAAACAAGAAGAACAAAAGAATTATAGAATGGAAGAACAGAAGGCCAATAAAGAAGTAACAAATAAAAATCAACTGGACAAAAATACAGATCAAACAGAACAAAATAAGCAATGGGAACCAATTGGTACAGAACAAGGGACAAAGCCTGCCATGCAATTTAAAGAGGGAACGACAGATTGGAATGAGATGAAAAAGGCAATTTCTTACGCTGTCGATGTTCCTGAATCACAACTCATTTATGATTTTATTGGAAATAATGGAACGAATAAAGCATATGGAAATGTGCGAGATAAGCAAAACAATAAAAAATATAAAGTATATATTGATTGGGTGGAAAACAAGGGGTGGAAACCAGTATCAGTTCAGGCTATAAAATGATCATACCGATAGGTAGTCTACATAAGATTAGCAAATAAGAAAAAGACTCTCCCGAATGGAGGGTCTTTTTACATGAGTTACTATTTATTTATGTGGCTTTCTTGTCGTTTATCAAATACAAACAAATTAAGTTCTTCAGTATCATTAGGCAATCGAATCAATCGTTCAAACTGCAATCCTACTTTTTTAAGAAGCTTAGCTGAAGCATGATTATCTGGAGTAGTAATCCCTACAATACGATTTAGCCCCAGCTTATCTTTTCCATATGTCATCACCTCAGAAGCTGCTTCATAGGCATACCCTTTATCCCAATACTTTGGAAGAAAGGCAAACCCAATATCCACATCCTCTAAGGAATCTCTTTTTACTAGACCACAGATTCCAATTGGAACATGATCTTCCTTTCGTTCCACTAAAAAAAGACAAAAACCAAATTGTTCATACATACGAATCGGTCCATTCAAAATATAAGCCTTTGCGTCTTCCAGCGTTTTCACACCACGATCGCCTATAAACTGCAACCAAGAGGGATCATTCAAAAGTTCAAGGATAAACGCCGCATCATCAGTTGTTTGTAGACGAAGGGTAAGACGCTCTGTTTCAAGAATATTCAAAGGAAATACACCATCCTTTCAGTAATATATAATTATATCCTATCTAGATTGAGTGGGGAATAAGAATATCATCATCGTTATTCTTATCGTAGTTTTAGCACAAGGGAAAATTACGAATTAAAACAAGTAAGTTATAAAATCAAAGTGCCTATTGATTAGTAAATGATGAAATGGTGATACTAATAATTATTGAACGTAAATGACAAAGGAATGAGATTATGATTTTTATTTACACTGATTTTGGCGGGACACATACAACTTCACTTGCTGCAGCATACCATTTAAATAAACTTCCAACCGATCGAAAATTGACAAAAGAGGAAATTTTAAATGTGGATTATTTCAATAAACTCAAGACTTCAGACATGGGAAAAATCATTTTTCGCGGGCGAGACGAGGGGGGAAACCCAGTCTATACAATAGGGCATGGAACAGAAAAGTTGGTCGTTCCAGCGATGAAGAACTTAGGAGAGATCCTTCAACAACAATATCAAAACAATGAAAAAATTATCTTTTCAAACACATCGCCAACAGTTCCACTTCCGATGACATTTGGAGGCTTGTTTTCAAGAAGGTTACATATTGATTTTATCGGTGTACCATTACTCGTATGGGGAGCAAAATTGTGTTGCGATAATATACAACGACTTGTTAGTTATACAAAAGAAGCTGGTAGAATGACTAACGATTCCGTTGTTATTTTAGAAAACGAGACTTTCAAATAAAAAATGCAGGATTGTAATGGATCCTGCATTTCTTCTATATCAATTCAACTTTTTTTCGAATAACAATCTTATCAATATCGTCTTCTTCATCGCCAATGTATAAGCCACGTTCTTTTAAATATGTTTCAAAATATAAATCTGCTTCTGCACGTTCATCATAAGGTTTTACAGATAAAACAAACCCTAATTTATTTTGGTCCTCTAAATGTGAGGTAGAGATATAAGCAGGAGTATTATGGCGTAAAAAGAGTTCTTTAACAGGAATGATCATATCTTTCATTAATTTTGATAGCATGCTCATTTCAAACTCAAAGTTAAATCGATCAATGCTTGATAGATCAGCAAATACAACACCGATAAAGCCTGTATTAAATACCTCTTGAAATTCAGCATCTTCATTATCATAAAAATTCTTTTCAATTAAGTAATTTTTAAAATAAGCAACACCATCAGCTTGTTCAAAAGGTTTTGTTGAAAGCACGAAACCAATTTTCTTTTGTTTATGTAAATACACACAAGACATATAGGCGGAAATATTATGTTCTTTAAATAGAGAGCTTGTTGCTCCTGCAAGACCATCTAATACATGATGTACGATTTGTAATTTTTTACGAGCAAAATAATAGGATTTCTTTTGTAGTTCCAATGTATCAATAAACACAGAACCGATAAAGCCTGTATTTGAGATAGTAGGTGTATGCTTTTTTCTTCCTCTGCGCTTGTTTTGAGCCATTGTAAAAATCATCCCTTCAAGTACGATTGAAATAAAAAAGAACGTTTGTTCGTATATTTATATTTTACTATTTAATCGCTATAAAGTAAAGAGATTTTCATCAGAAAACAATAAAAAAGACACCTTTTAAAAGGTGTCTTGAACGTGATAGGGAAGATGTTTCAACCCACTTTATTCGTAATTTATATTATGAAACAGAGACAAGTTCTTCTGCATCGTCTACATCTAAATGACAATCCATTGTACGTACATCTTGATCTTCATGACTTCCGAAATAAATAGTAATTTTCATATGTATCGCTCCTTTATTCTAGGAATACCTAAAATAATTACTAGTAATGTTACTGCTTATTATATACCACTTTTTCCATTTCGACAATCCTATCCAGTTTATAAAATATCTTTGTGAATATTAAGAATTTTTGTTACGATACACTTAATTAAACGTAAGGGGGAATTAGCATGTTAAAAACTTTAAAAACATTCTCAAATGAAGGAAGAGGAGTGAATAGCATTTAAGCTAACTTAACACTCCTACTTCCGATTAAAAAGCAAATAACTAAATACGGAAAGTAGGAGAACGTTTGAAGAAATATACGCTAGCAAAACATAATATTTATATTTTATTTTGGGTTCATTTTTTTGGAACAATTAGCTTTTTACAAGCAGTTATGACATTATTTTATGTAGAAAGAGGATTAACTCCTTCCAATATTTTTATTGTATTAATGTGCTGGAGTGGAGCTGTTCTAATTGGAGAAGTACCCGCAGGGGTGTTTGCAGATCGATTTGGTTTAAAACTCTCTTTTATAACGGGGGCTTTTATAAAAATTGCAAGCATTTCAATTTTAATCTTTGCTGATAACATATGGTTATTTTGTTTATATAGCTTATTAAATGGTTTATCAGTCACTTTCTTCTCAGGTGCTGATGAAGCCTTAATCTATGAATCTTTAAAAGAAACAAATGAACAACATCTTATGGATAAAGCAATGGGTAAGATTCAATCAGCGAGCTTTATTTCAATGTTGATCGCTGTTGTTTTCGGATCTTATTTTGCGAGAGATTTGAAGGAAGAGCAATTTCTAATTTTAATTATACTTGGGCTACTGTTCCATTTCGTAGAATTGATTTTACTTTTATTTATAAAAAATCCAAAGGCAGGATTTAAATATAGTGGGTCATCGTATTCACAAGTACTCGAAGGAATACAAGTGATTCGAAAAGCACCTCAATTACTCATCATGTTCTTAAATATATCACTTGTATTTATTCCAGCGAGTGCAGTGTTTGACAACTATGATCAACTACTATTGAAAAATGCAGGAGTTCCTGTATTTGCAATTGGTATATTATATGCAATTGCTGCAATAGGCGGATATTTTGCATCCATTTCTATAGGATGGTTAACCCGAAAATTCTCTCGTATATTTTTATTGAATTTTTCAAGTGCATTAGCTGTCGGAGGTTTACTATTAGCAGCATGTTTTGGAAATACATTATGGATTGTTTTAGGAGCGTTTATTATCTTACGATTTGTAAGAGCAATAAGATATCCAATTTATTCACAGATAAGTAATGATATAATCCCATCACATGTACGTGCAACAACAATTTCATTGTTATCAGTACTTGATTCTATACTGGATCTAATTATTTTTGGTACGTTATCTTTACTTGCTGTATACGGATTACCTATTATGTTTATTGGATGTGCTATAATCGCACTAATAGGTGCTTGCTTACCGATTAAAAAAGGTATAAAGGACGTACCTACAAATATTGAATCGTAAATCATAGTAAAGTGACCATGCTTTCAGGTATATTCAATCCTTAGGGCATGGTTATTTATTATGTAGACCAGATGCTTTTATTACAAAGCTTTAATAACATGTTTATACGTGCTTAAAATTTATCGTGTAATATATATAAATAGAGTCCAAGGTTAGGAGTTAAAATATCACAATGAAAAAAGCACTTATTACCACAACTATTTGCATCTTGATAGGAATAAGCATTGCTGTTTTACAGCAAACAAACGAGAACAAGTATATAAAAGCTAAAAACCAACCAGATAAAGTAATAACAATTGCTCATAGAGGAGCATCCGCATATGCTCCAGAACATACAATACCATCCTACAAATTAGGTCAACAATTAAAAGGTGATTATATAGAAATAGATCTTCAAATGACAAAGGACGGGCACTTAATTGCTATGCATGATGAAACATTAAATCGAACAACAAATGGATCAGGATTCGTTAAAGATCATACATTAGAAGAAATAAAAAGACTTGATGCGGGTAGCTCTTTTAATACAGAACATCCCAATCTAGCAAAAGAAGAATTTAACGGTATAAAAGTACCAACGCTTGAAGAGATTATTGAAACGTTTGGCCATGACGCTCGTTATTATATCGAAACAAAATCACCAGAGGACTATCCCAGAATGGAAGAAAGGCTGTTAGAAACACTTAGCCAATCCCAACTAATTGATCCGACTGTTGTAAAGGAAAAGGTAATCATCCAATCATTTAGTAAAGAAAGTTTAAAAAAGATTCATAGTCTAAATCCTAGCATTCCTCTAGTGCAATTATTAACACACAAAACAGCAACGAGATTAACCAATGAAGACTTGAAGAAGTACAAAACTTATTGTGTGGGCTTGGGGATGAATTTTACATCTATGGATGCTACCGTTGTTCAAAAAATACAAGCACAAGGCTTAAAAGTTCACCCATTTACAGTGGATAAGAAGGAAGATATGAAAAAATTACTTGAATGGGGTGTAGATGGCATGTTTACCAATTATCCGGATCGTTTGCAGAATCTAATTTCAAAAAATTCATTTTGACGATTAAAATAGGTTACGTTAAATCATGCTTAGTTTGGAACCGAAGATTTACGAAAGAAGTAATATTAATTCATTTCTGCGAATAAAACTTGTTAATGATGGAAACTAGTAACAAAAAGATAAAATCAACGGCAAAAATACAATGACGGAAGGGTGCGTATGGAAAGAAAAATCGAAAAAGTTTTCAGGAGAACGAAAAGTTCAAAACAAATACATGAGTGTGTTCTACTTGTCGAAAACACAAGTGGAGATTTTTTATATAGTACCGGGTATGGAGGGAAAAATATAGATACACCATTTCTTATGGCAAGCATCACAAAATTATTTACAACCACTTGTATATTTATTTTAAGAGAGAAAGGCAAGCTGTCACTTGATGACGAAGTAACGAAATATTTTAAAAAGGAGACTTTGAATAATCTCCATATTTATAAAGGTCACGAATATTCTTCAAATCTTACACTCTTTAATTTATTATTTCAAACAAGCGGATTACCGGATGCATTTGAAGAAAGCAGTAATAGTGTTAAAAAAAGTGTCATCCATAAAGATATGTACATTGATTTTGATAAAATGATAACATTGACTAAGAAGTTGAAACCACACTTTGCACCTGGCACGATAAAAAGAGCTTATTATGCAGATATAAACTTCGACATGCTTGGAAAAGTAATTGAAACAATTACGAATTCAACATTAGAAGATGTATATAACAAGTTGATTTTTGTCCCCTTAGAGCTCAAAAATACTCATCTATTAGAAAATGAACACGATTTCGTTCCTAATTTTTTTTATAAAGATACTGCTCTTTCCCGTCCGAAATTCATTAAAAGCAGTCGCGCTAGCGGTGGTGGTATTTCTACAACTCGTGAATTAATGATATTTATCAAAGCTTTCTTTGGAGGAAAGCTTTTTAATAAAAGTATTTTTCATGAACTAAAAATATATAACAAATTACAAAGTTCAATGTTTCCAATTCAATATAGTAGTGGATATATGCGAATCCCATTAAATGGTCTTACAACACTTTTTATGGGAAAAGGTGAGTTGATAGGACACTCCGGCACAACAGGATCATTTGCGTTTTATTATCCTTTGAAGGATTTATTTTTTGTTGGAGACCTAAATCAAATGTCAAACCCTTCACTTCCTATACGCCTGGTGATGCGGCTTGCTATGTCGCTAAAATGATAATGCTAGAATCCATTTTGAGCGGTCTTTTATCCCGATGGATTCTTTTTACTGTATTAGGGAAAGAAATGAAAGGATGATAAGGAGGAAACGGTAGTGACTGAAAAAACGAGAACGATAGAAATCATGCCGTATAATACTAAATGGAAAACGGAATTCAAGAAAATTAAAATGATGATTGAAAGTTATATAGGTGATTTAATTTTACGAATTGAGCATGTAGGAAGTACCTCTGTTGAAGGCTTAGCAGCAAAGCCAATTATTGATATTGACGTAGTTATAGATAGTTATGATATTTTGCCTAATATTATACAAAGGTTAGAGAAGATAGGCTTTCAACATCAAGGTAATTTAGGAATTGAAGGACGTGAAGCTTTCCAAAGAACCTATAAAGATGATTTCATGAGGTATCATCTCTATGTTTGTCCAAAGGATAGTAAAGGCTATTTAGAGCATATCGCTCTACGGGATTATTTATCAACTAATGAGAACGCGCGGAAAAAATATGAAGAATTGAAATATAGATTAGCTGAAAACTATCGATATGATATTGATCGTTATTGTGAGGGGAAAACAGATTTTATAAAAGGGGGTTTGGATAAAATAATTTATAGCAAATAAGATAGTGTAACTTAAAAATCTTTCAAAGAAAATACGTTAATAATTGACTCTTTAACTGAAACAGTTCAAGCTGGAAAACATGTTAAAGGAAAAGGTGCATTCGTTGTAACTGGAAATGCTCCATATGAAATTTATTATACTGATTTCGCATCTGGCACAAAGGCCAAATGAATTCTTGAAGTTCAATAATAGATTACTGATATGAAAAACGATATTTATGCATCCGAAATCCTCTTCCTATAAGGAAGAGGATTTTCCTATGATTCCATTAATTCTCGAATAATTTCACTTAATTGATAGATTCCTTTTGTAAGATCTTCCACAGATGCATAGCCATACGAAAGTCGAATGTGCTGATCAGACTCTTCTCCATAAATACGTCCTGGGTTAAGGAGTATTCCTTTAGATAACGCCTTTGTGTATAGTTTTTTCATTGAGATTTTCGGTTTTATTTTTAACCATATAAAAAATCCACCACTAGGAACATTCCATTCTGCAATATTCTTACAGTATATATTCAATGCTTGAAGCATCACGTGTCTGCGCTCCTGTAGCTGTTTTCTCACAGATTCTACATGTCTCTCATATAAGCCGCTAGATAACCATTCAGCAGCAACTCTTTGTGATAAAGAACTAGAGCCATAATCCGTTTGCATTTTTATATCTGATAATCGTTCAATTACAGGTTCTGGACCGATAATCCATCCAATCCTTAAACCTGGACTTAGTGTCTTAGATAAACTACCGATGTATAATACATGTCCGTGTTTATCCATTGCTTTTAACGGGAAAGGAGGTGGTTCATCAATCCATAATTCTCGGTAAATATCATCTTCAATAACAGGAAGTCGTTCTTTCTCACACACTTTCAAAAGTTCTTTTCGCCGCATTTCTGACATTAAAGTTCCTGTTGGATTATGAAAACTAGGAATAGAATATAAAATTGTTTTTTCACTAGTAAATTTATTCCTTCTAAATAATTCACTTGGTATAGCTTTTGGGCAATCCAAGGACACTCCTGATAACCGCATTCCTGCTGATTGGAATACATGAAGCGAATAGAGGTAAGAAGGCTGTTCGAGTATAACTGTGGATCCCTTATATAGAAGACCAACAGATATTAACTGTAATGCTTGTAAGGCTCCAGAGACGATTAATATTGAAGGTGGCGAAACATGAATGCCAAATGAACTTACATAATTACTGATGGCTTCACGTAGAGGTAGAAAACCCTTTGGTTCTTCATATCCAAAAACAGTGAGATTTTTAGATACTTCTTGCATGACTGATTGCATTGTTTCTAATGGGAAAATATCAGAAGCAAGTTCACCTTTACTAAGATGAATGAATTTTTCATTTGATTCCGCTTTATTAATTTCTTGAACCATTCCTTTACTTGGTTTATGTAAACCTGCTTTTACATACTCATCCCAATTAGGCGGTGGGTCAGTAGCTAATAGGGTCCATGTATTATTGACCACAATTGTACCCATACCCATCTTTCCTTTGATTAAACCATCTGCCGTTAATTCTTCTAATGCAGTAATTACCGTACTTCGATTTACATCAAATATCTGTGCCAATTTTCGTTGGCTTGGGATTTTGCTACCTATGGGCCATTCGCCATTTGTAATCTTTTCTTTCATATAATCCATAATCTGTTGGTACTTAGGAGGTTGTTTTTTCAACTTTTGATCATACGTACTCATAAAAAGCTCCCTTTTTTCCACTAATGAACTGTAAAGTGGTTGGTTTTTTATTAAAGAAGTGGTTGAAGACATTTTATCAACGATTGAATATTATGAAAAGAAATAATTGGAAAGAGAAAAGTGGTTGGCTTTTCTATATGAAAGGAATGAATGATATGAAAAATAGTAAATGGAATTTCCGTATTTTATTCGCGCACTGCATTACGATTGTTCTTTGGGGTTCTGCATTTCCTGGAATTCGTGTTGGTCTTGAAGCGTATACACCGGAACACCTTACACTACTACGTTTACTAATCGCTTCATTCGCTTTATTTATTTTGGCAATCATAAGTAAAATGCGTCTACCAGAATTAAAAGACATACCAGTAATATTCATACTAGGCGGCTTAGGTTTTACTGTTTATCATATCGCCTTAAATTATGGAGAGCAAAGTGTGAGCGCTGGCCCCGCAAGTTTGATTGTATCAGTTACTACCCCTATCTTTACTGCAATTCTTGCTTGTATATTTTTTCGTGAAAAATTCAAATTATAGGGATGGATAGACTGGCATACTACTTATACTGCTTGCTGCATTTTCAGAAAGTCTATTCTTTGTCTTTCAAAAACCATTCCTCAAAAAGTATGGAAGCTTACCGTTTACTGTATATACGATATGGGCAGGGACTTTATTCATGCTAATCTTTTTACCAGGGCTCGGCTCTGAAATAGTAAAAGCTCCTATAGAAGTTACTTTTAGTGCTGTGTATTTAGGTCTTTTTCCAACGGTACTTCCTTATATCGCTTTAGCTTATATAACTTCTCATGCTGGGGCCTCTGAAGCAACGAGCTCACTTTATTTAACGCCAGCGTTTGCATGCTTTCTTAGTTGGATATGGTTAGGGGAAGTTCCAACTGTGTTATCTATACTTGGTGGTGGCATAACATTATTTGGCGTTATACTCGCACATATAAAAAGTGAAAAAGATCAAAACATATGTATTAAAAGAACAAACAATGTAAATAAATCACATTCGATGTTTTAAAATCTATATGAGAAAAAGGAGATTAATGGAATGAAACGAATATAAAAAAAGAATAAAAATGAATGAGGTTTTTTCGTACCAATTATTTTTGTAAATTCAATTCACATAAGTACTTTTCAACGATTTCATAATCTGTTATTCCAAAGGAGCTACATATGGCAAACATACAATTAAAAATCGTAACAAGAGAAAACTGGGAAGAAGCACTAAATTTGCAAGTATCCAACAAGCAAAAACAGTTTGTGCCACCTGTGGCTGTATCGCTTGCGAAAATATATGTAAAACCAGATGGCGATAACGTAGAATATATACCATTTGCTATATATGATAATGAAATTATGGTTGGGTTTATTGTGCATGCCTTTGATAGAAATACAGAAGATATGTATTGGATTAATGGTTTTTTGATTGATGAAAAATATCAAGGAAAAGGATACGGAAAATCTACTTTAATAGAAATGATTAAATGGATTACCCATCATTTCTCTCAGTGTAAAGAAGTTCGTCTAACTGTTCACAAAGAAAACACCCGAGCAAAAAAATTATATGAAAGCTATGGTTTTGTAGATCTTGGTCATGTTTATGATGGAGAAGAAGTTTATCGTTTACTTATTTAATTTTAATGAAGAAAAGGTGTGGAAACAAAGTATGCAATTTAGATAAATATGTAAAGTGGAAATAAGGTGTAAACGAGAAATAGTAAAAGAGGCACTGGCAGTTATTAAACGCATTCATCCCTACGAAACACCGATGATTTACATTATTCCACTACTAAATGGGTATTTCGGACAAATGTAATCAAAATCTATTCACGATCGTTATAGAAGAACAAAAAATAAATACTATAAAGCAGTTACTACATAAAGAGGAGGAACCTAATGAAAACAAAATTCCATTATATTGTAAGAGGGATTATTATAAAAAATAACAAACTTTTAATAGCAAATTACAAAGGGCATCATTCTTTTCTACCAGGTGGCCATGTAGAATTAGGAGAACCTGCAGAATACGCATTAATTCGCGAACTGAAAGAAGAAATAGGTATAGATTGTGAAGTTAAGCGCTTTCTAGGAGTGATTGAAAACGAGTGGCAAGATAGTGAGAATCTTCATTATGAAATTAACCATGTTTTCGAAGTTTATAGTAAAGACTTGTACAGTGATATAACACCGATTTCTAAAGAACCTCATTATTTGGAATTTCATTGGATTATCCCTAATAATGAAAATCTAATTACATATAAAATAATGCCCGAACCCTCTGTTCAAAGATTAATAGAAAAGGTACAAAAAGGAGATTTATCAAATTGTTGGATTAGCAATTTATAAAGCATTGATGAAGGGTACTGGGTACTTAAGTGTTAATAATACTGCATAGTACCCAACTTATTCTTAATAACCATTAAAGAGAGTCGTCATCCTCAAATAAAATAATTGATTCACCTTGATTGGACAAAAGAAGTACACTTCTGATCATGCTCCTACAAAGAATATAAGATCCTCATCTTAATTTCATATTTGTAAAATTTCTTTCATCATTTCATTTATAAAGACGAACCCAATATATAAGCTATCTAAAAATAGGCAACCGAACAAGGTACATCACCCAGTAAAAGCTCATATTTTGTTGTTGTACGTATTGCAATTAGTCTATATTTCTATATTTAGCGCTGTTTATTACGTAGCTTAAACAAGCAAAAGAATATTGAAAAACATCGATGAATTATGCTGGATAGAAGCTTTAACTTATAAACGGAGGTCATACAAATGAATGAATTTCAACAAGAACTGCAATCCTTGAACTTAAATGATTATCAAGCTGGAAATGTTGTGTATTGGGATCAACAAAATCAATATCCATATTATTATGTTCAAGAAGATGCTCGTCAACAATTCGGCGGTTGTGGACGCTGCGGTGGTTGCGGGCGTTGTGGCGGATGCGGACGTTGCGGTGGATGTTTCAGATGTTTCGGCTGCTTTGGTTGCTTTGGTTGCTGGAGCTGGTGGTTCATTTAAGTTTGAAACATGGGTGAATTTTGGATGAAAGAAAAGTGCATATACATGATTGGACTACAAAAGCACTTTTCTTTCGTTTTATAGAATAGAAAAATTAAAGGGTAATTTCTGTTTCCAATTTAATATTCGATATAGAGTTCATATCGAGGTGAATCATACATTGGATACATATCAGAAATTAGTTTCATGGGTAGAAGATATAAAAGAACGGAATGATAGTTCTGCAGCAGCACTTTGTATTATGAAAGATAATAGAATAGTACTAGAATACTATAGCGGCAACCATTCGAACTCTCCGAATAGCCAAAAGGTAACTGCCTCTTCACAATTTAATGTTGCTTCAGCTAGAAAGAGTTATTTAGGTTTAGCAGTTGCTTATGCACTATATGAAGGGAAAATAAAGCACTTGGATGATTATGCAGCAGATTATTTTAAAAACTATGATAAAAATTTGCTTGGTAAGACAACCTTAAGACATCTAGTAACTCATTCACATGGTTTAAATGAAAAAGAAGACGGGACCATTTATCGAGAATTCGAGCCTGGAAAAGGGTGGGCATATAGAGATATTAACGTACGTATGATGACACACCTTATTTATCAGCTATACAATAAAAGCTTTCCTGCATTATTAAAAGAACGTATCTTTATACCTGCAGGCTTTAAAGAAACCGGATGGAGAAAAAAGCATGATGAGAATTTGGTAAAAGTAATAGTAAATCCCTACGAAGAAGCAATTTGTAGTACTGGGATGTTAGATGATGGAACAGAAAAAAATCTTTTTGTTTCTGCCAGAGAATTCGTCTATTGGGGGAGTTTGCATTTAAATGAAGGGTATATAAACGGAAAACAAATTGTACCGAAAGAGGTCATTAAAATTGCAACAAGCCTTCAAAGTCCAAAATACGAAAACACAGACTTACCACAAAACGGGTGCTTTTGGTTTGTACAAAACATACCAGCTTTACAAAGCGAACTTGGCGAAAGAGTTCCTAAAGGTTCGTATCAAATATTAGGGAATACAGGACCCACGATTTTAGTTATTCCCGAGTATAATATTGTCGTTGCCAAAATGTATAACAAAAAATATAACTATGGAGGAGACAATTATCTGTATTATTTACGAGAATTTAGCAATTTAGTCGCTGATACATTTTGTGTCAGTAAAAATGACTCAATTAGGGCATAACTACTTTTATAAAAAAGGAGTGAGCCTGAATGAAAAAGCAGCCGAACAAAAATAATAAACAAAATGTAAAAGATATGAGTACCGAACAAAATGCTATATATAGTGATCCAAAAGATGCGGCAAATATGCAAACTGTTCCCCAGCCAAAAGATTATGAGGAAATCGAATATTAATTATACGACTTTCTTATGAAAGAAAAATACATCTCAAGCCCCATAAAAATAAAGATAGCATTTGGTACCATATGTATATAAGCATCTGAAAATGTCTTATCTTAACACAGCTTTTTTACAATAAACCCGTATATACTCTAGTCGACAAAAAGGCGTTTCTTAATGAAGCGTCTTTTTGTTTATTTTATACAAGATACAAATTTAATTTCCATTTTTAAATTCGTATCTTGTATTTCACCATGGACATACTAAATTGTGATAAATCATGTCATGATAAGAGAGGGACAGTTCGCATGAAACAAGCATCTGTAAATCCATGGCTTATTGTCCTAGGCACAATCATTGTGCAAATTGGTCTTGGAACGATTTATACATGGAGTTTGTTTAATCAACCTTTAGTAAGTAAATTTGGCTGGGAACTTCATGCTGTGGCGATAACTTTCTCAATTACGAGCTTTTCTTTATCATTTTCAACTTTATTTGCAGGTAAATTACAACAAAAAATGGGACTTCGTAAACTTATCGCAACGTCAGGAATTATTCTTGGGATTGGATTAATACTTAGCTCACAAGTTTCCTCATTACCACTACTTTATTTACTAGCTGGTGTCGTGGTAGGGTATGCAGATGGTACAGCATATATCACATCATTATCAAATTTAATTAAGTGGTTTCCAAATCGGAAAGGCTTAATTTCTGGTATATCAGTCTCAGCATATGGAATGGGCAGCTTAATTTTTAAATACGTGAATGGAAGGTTCATTGATACAGTTGGTGTTTCGGAAGCTTTTTTATATTGGGGCATCATTGTATTAATTTTAGTCCTTGCGGGATCTTACTTCTTGCGCGAAGCTGTGACAAATGAAACAGTATCTGAAACATTAAGTAATAACTACTCACCGAAAGAAATGTTGCGCACAAAACAAGTTTATTTATTGTTTTTTATGCTATTTACATCATGCATGAGTGGTCTATATTTAATCGGTATGGTGAAAGATATCGGAGTTCAACTCGTAGGGCTTAGTGCAGCAACTGCAGCTAATGCCGTTGCAATGATTGCAATTTTTAATACTGCAGGCCGAATTGTTCTCGGAACATTATCAGATAAAATAGGTCGATTAAAGATTGTCTCAGCAACCTTTATTATAATTGGCTTATCTGTTTTCACACTCAGCTTTATGAGTTTAAACTATGCTATTTATTTTACTTGTGTTGCAAGTGTTGCATTTTGTTTCGGAGGCAACATTACCATATTTCCAGCAATCGTGGGTGATTTCTTTGGTTTAAAGAATCATAGTACAAATTACGGGATCGTATATCAGGGATTTGGCTTCGGGGCACTTGCTGGTTCGTTCATTGGAGCGCTATTAGGTGGATTTCAGCCAACTTTCATTACAATCGGTATACTATGTATTGTATCCTTTATTATCGCTATTTTCATTCGACCACCGAGCAAAGAGAAAAAGAAAGCAACACAAAAGCTATATCGAAAAGTAGCTTAATCCATCTAAAAAGAGCCCCAAACATGAAGGCTCTTTTTAGATGGATTTAAATTTTTCATTCCCGGTTATTTTATGAGTTATAATTTACACGTAGAATACGTCTCACTAAATACTAATAAAGATATATTCGTTATTATTCTTGATAATAGTATTTTAAATTTAATAACAAGGGATACCTCATTTTATAGAGAACTGTATATTAGAAATCAACAAAAGAGGTTCCTATGAAAAAAGTAGCTGTAACATACGTATTATTTTATGATGAGTTTCGAGAAAAAGTATTGATGGTTAAAAATATAGGAGAAAATGGTTCTTATTTTACTTTACCGGGTGGTGCAGTCGAGGCTGGAGAAACACTCTAGAAGAAGCAGCAATTCACGAAGTAAAAGAAGAAACAGGGTTAGATATAGAGGTAAAGGGGATTTTCGCAATAAGTGAAGCGTTTTTTGAAGAAAAAGGGCACCACGCTATATTTATCAACTTTGTAGGGAAAATTGTTGGTGGAGAAATACATATATCAAGACCCGAAGAAATCGAGGAAGTTAAATGGATGGAATTACAAACTGCAGAAACATATTTACGACTGCCGGAACATGTAAAAGGTCTATTGCAAAGAAAAGAAACTGTACCATATATTTTTAATGGAACAATTATTCACAAGTAATAAGGCTATAATTTCAAGATGAAATCAGTATAAGATGAAAGATACTTGATAACCAAGAATACCTCACTGAAAATAAATTAGAGCAATCGACTCAACATAGTGATGAAATAAAAAAGCAAATCGTAACCTTTTAATTATTTTGTACAGGAAAATAGGGGATTAGAGAGGAGAACTATGCAAGTATATAGCGAAATATTTACAGACGAAAGACTAGAGGAACTTATCCTGAATGAAAGTGGAGAAATACTAGAAAATTTGAATAACAAAGAAATGTTTATTAGTAGTTTCATTGACTATTTTAAAAAAGAATACGGGAAATCGGCATGTAATTACGTTGAATTATCCGATATTGATAGTCCAGACTATACTAAAATTGAATTAATAGAGAATAAAGTGATTGTTACTGCTTCTTTGTTCGCAGGATTGTCTATTTGGTTGGATAAAAAAGCGTTAGGAAAGGTAACAGCTACTCTAGAGGGTGTTTATTCGTTTATATTGATCGATAAAGACGACAACATTATTACATTAGATGAAAAGTTACATCTAGAAGAGAGTTCTTTTGCTATTATAAATTTTAAAGTAGAAAAGCTACAAAGTATCGATCAATATTTTGATGACTATACGATTATATAAGTAATGATTGCTTTGCATTAATATTAAAAACGTCTTATATATTTTCTTGTCGTTATTACAAACAAATAGTACATAAAAACAAATGGAAAAAGGGGTAAAACCATGGATTATAACACATTTCTTAAACAAGTCATTAATGGAGATTGGGAGTCAACTCAAAAAGGTTTTATTGTTTATACTCCTGAAAAAACTATTGAATATTTTGAAGATATCTCAAATGAAAAAGATATATTTTTAGCTGATTTTAAGTATGTTGAAGATTTATTTTTTGAGACATGTTCTAATGTCATAGAAAAATTTTCTCATTCCGAAAATAATAAAGATGTATTTGTACTCGCATTGTATGTCGATACTGAGGGAGGCTATTTTGGTATATCAATAAATACCGAACAGGCATACCGAAAGATAGTTGACAAATGGTATTCTGATGAATCAGAAAAAGAGCTTAATAGCTTATATGGAATTCGGTACCATGATTCATCATTTCCGTTTACCTTTTTCAATGAATTAACCACCCCACAATTAGAAGAAATCTCAAATGCATACTATTGTATAAATACGGAGCATCCAATACTTAATGTTGAAAGAAAGATAGCATTTCATAAATCGTTTTTTGAAGAGCAGCTGGTTTTAATAGGAATCAATGTAATGAATAGACTTAAAAACACATTTTCGTTGTTGGATACAACAGAAGATTTCTTTGCCTATGTAACTCTACATGATGTTGGTGCTGAAGTTTACGAATTGTTAATTAAAAAAACGGTTCCTCATTCATTGTTCAATAAGCTATTTCCAGAAAACAAATGAAACTAACATAAAAATAAAAAGTATTTCTATTTGAGATACTCTTTATTTTTATGTTATAGACAATAAAAGAAGTGGTTTGGATAAATTCGAAAAAGAAGTAAGAAGCTAGCAAATTAAAACGCGGGGAAGAATCGACGGAAACGTTAGGATAATTACTAAAAATATAGAAATGTAGATGTTAAAATTTATCTTTAAATGAAAATAAAAAAATATAGTTTTATTTGTTAGAATTAAATTTAGATTTATAAAGGAGAGGGGAAAACTTGTACAAACACACTTTATGTTTTATTAGAAGAAATGAAGAGATACTCATGTTAAACAGAGAATACGATCCTGTTAAGGGATTATGGAATGGTGTGGGTGGTAAAATAGAGAGCGGAGAAACGCCATTAGAAAGCGCAATTCGCGAAATAAAAGAAGAAACGGATATTGACGTTAAAAACAATCAAATTCATTTCAAAGGTATCATTACATGGGAAGTAGATCATACATATTCAGGTGGCATGTATGCGTATGTAGTAGATGTGTCTAATAATTTTTACTATGAGACTCCTAAAAAGACAACCGAAGGAATTTTAGACTGGAAAGACGTATCATGGATACTTAGTGAATACAATTATGGGGTAGGGAAGATGATACCTCACTTTCTACCTAAAATGCTCAATGAACCTCATGTATTAGAACATAAATGTGTCATTATAAATAATACATTAGTAGAATATGACTGCAAAGAATTTAACAGGTTAGACAACTCACGTATAAACAATATATAGTACACGCCACTTTAATTCGAAAGAGAATTAAAAAGCAGCAGAATGAAACGAAACATTACAAATTTGTAATGTTCATGTCACCTTCTCCAATAGCACTTAAAAACATCCTGCTTATATACTTAAGATAGATTTACAAAAAGAGGGGTGTGGGAAAATGCACGAAGTAATTGGGGAAGTAGTTGTTGGTCTATGTGAATTCGTTTTTGAGGTATTTGCTTACGGAAATACAAATGAGGAGAAAAAGGAATAATCCCATCTGATTTGTATAATACATAAGATTCTTAAACACCTATATAAAGGGTCTTTCCTTAGACATTAAAGGAGAGAAGAGCTTTATAGAAAATCACTATATCTTTTATAAAGAGGTATACATAAAAAGCGCACCAATGAAATATATGGTGCGCTTTTCGTTTTATTTAATCTGAGAAGGCGTGATATGCTCTAACCAGAGAATCCCATCATATTGTTGATTAGGTATCATAATTTCATCTGTTGCTCCCCAATACTGTCCTATAATCGGCGTATACATCCAAGAAGTTTCAGGGCGATTTTCCTCACCTTTTAAATTTACAAATACTTGCGGATGGTGCGCAGCTTTTAAAATTTGCTCAATGCTATTGGCTTCATGTTTTTCCTTTACATAGATAATAGTTTTATTATCTGTAGAGTCTAGGCTACTTCCGCTATATGCAAACAAACCTATAGTATACATTTGGTCTTTTATACGCTTTGGCAGATAATCCATCATGTTTGGTCCTACGAATCCATATTTGTAGGTTTCAGTCCAATCTTGAATCATTTTAGAATTTTGATTTCGAATATGATAATTATGCCCCCAAACTATTGTTTTTTCACCTTTAAATTGCAGCTCACTAAGCCACGCTAAATTTTGCGCCATTTTTTGATCACGTGAGTATAACGAATAATTATTATAGTTAGCGTAATCAAATGGGATTCCAAATCTCGGTTTTACTTCATTTGGAATATGCGTTTTCAGCGTATCAATTCGAATACTGACTGATTTTTCTAGAAGTTTTACATCATAGGATGCTTTAGGCGCTACTTGTTTTAAATCATTTGAATGCTGTTGAATGAATTCTTTTACTTTTTCGTATTTAAGCAAAAGAGAAGACTGCATCGTTTGGAATTCTTCATAAGAAGAAACGGAACGGTATTTTACTATTTCATCTTCCGCTTCTACGAGAAGTTTCCCTATTTCAGGATTCAATTTACTAATCCATTCATTTGCAGTTGTTGTAAATGTAGCAGTAGAGGCATTCCACGGTATTTGTATATCGAATCCCGTTAAAATAAGGGGCGTTCCTTTTTCTTTTTGTTCTTTTATGTATTGAAATAATTCTTCCACATCTTCTGTATGCCATACTCCAGAAATAGCTTTCTTCATAGCTTGTTCAGCTGTTAAATCATCTATATTTTGATACACAGCATTTGCTTCTGCAAAGCCTGATTCAAATGCAATCACATCATAACCCATTTCTTCATGCAAATACTTAATCATCCGAACCTTAGATTGATTCATTTCGGTTGAACCATGAGTAGATTCACCTAATAAGACAATACGTTTGTCTTGTAAGTTTTTCTTTAAAAAAGATAAATCCTCATTAGAACTAGCAGTAGTTGGTTCCTGTAATTTAGCTGCATGTTCACTAACCCATTTCTGCCATTTTTGTTGATCAGCAGGTAATTCTTCAGCAGATGCCATTGTCGAAAACGTTGTTAATGCGAATAAAGTAGTTACGAAACCTTTTTTCCATTTCGAAAACACACATACCCCTCCTAAATTTTTATAACCTTTATTATATAAATCTAATCATCTAGGATTCATGTAAACAAAATAGATACAATTAGATTTATACATCTATACTAAAGGATATATTTTATACAAATCAAGAAGAAAAAGGGGATATTTCTGTTTAATTTAAAAATTCTATAAATTAAATGATCTAAAAATAATTCTCAGAAGAGAACTCGAGGAAATACGCTATATAGTTACTACAAAAATAGAGCAGATAGCAGCAGAAAAGAGGGAGGGTATGAAGATCTACAGTGAATAAAAATGTTACTCCAATTCCACTAGTTAAAATAGACAGAACATCAGTTCTTTTATATGATATAGAAGAAGGTGCACACCTAATTTAAATCTATTGAAAAGAGAGAATCAAAATGGTTGACAGGAGCAAAAAGAAGTCTAAATGTACACTGGAAAAAGATGAAATGATTAAGCTTTATTTAAAAGGGGAGAGCACGTCAAATATCGCAAAATTAGCTAATGTCTCACCTAGATATGTTCGGATGGTTTTAACAGATAACAATGTTGAAAAGCGAGCAAGAGGGAGCTGGAAACGCAAATATAATGTAAAGGAAGATTACTTTAAGTATTGGTCTAACAACATGGCGTACATTTTAGGTTTCTTCATTGCAGATGGTGTCATTTTAAAGGATAACCAAACTGTAAGTATTTCTCAAAAAGAATCCAGTATCTTAGAAGATATAAAAATAGAACTCAATTCAGACCAGCCACTGTATCAAAACAAAAAAACTGGTGTTTACATGTTAAATTTAAATAGCAAAATAATGAAAAGCGATTTAATGAACTTACATGGAATCACGCCTTGTAAATCAAACAACGTACAATTCCCATTTGTCCCACAAGAGTATCTACATCATTTCGTTAGAGGATATTTTGATGGAGATGGCTATGTAAATTACCCAACGTATACAGTAAGTTTTGTCGGGGGATCATATAGCTTTATGCATTCCTTAATCCAAATCTTACAAGAGCGAAACTTCAAACCAAACTTCATAAATAAAAAAACTCATTATCGTGTAATTCTCAGCGGGCGAAAAACAATTAAACTTTTCTCTGATTGGATCTATAAAGATAAAGAATTATTTTTGCAAAGAAAATATGATATATTTCAAATGGAAACCTCAGATTCGGAACAATTACATGATAGAAAATTAAAGAGAACAAAATCGGCTGTCGCTCAAAGAAAAAATGATTTTCTTATACAATATCAGAAGTACAAATCTATAAATAAGTCTTGCGAATACCTCAGCATTAGCAAATCGACATTTAAAAGTTGGTTAAAAAACGATTTAGAATTCAAAAATCAATTTGAACAAATTCATTCAAATTAAAATCCTTTCAAAGATTAGTGTGTTGCGTTCTGACACTAATCTTTTTTATTAGGTAACGATCAAAAGATGTTTGGCGACACAAAACTACCAATCAATGAATCATTGATATTGCAACAATCGTAGCAATTTAGTTGGGACTTATATGAAAAAGACGGTTCATGTTGAGAAAAAACAATCGATTTGCATCATTAAGCAACAGTGGAATTTATTCTAGAATATTATGTAATCATTTATTTCAATCATTGTATAATATTCAATAGGGAGTGATTGAATGATAGTACAAATGAAAAGACAGGAGTTCGATTCCTTAGCTGATGAAGCCTTGCTTAATGCTTGTTTTAAACCGTTGATTCTGGAGTATAAAAAAAGAATGGCTAAACAACCAGAAAATAGTTACATTTCAAAAGAACTTTTTTATAAAGAGCTAACCGCTGGACAGAAAGCGTTGTTTGTATTTCATGTATATTATGATCATGCAATTGAATCAAAGTGTGAGTTCTATTGGTGGAGTGCCTATTTTAGGGCCCAACCTAAAATTTGGTCAGCAATCAAAACTGGATTACAGTATTTTGGGGAAGAGCCCATGTATCTGCTCCTAGAAGAAACTGAATTAGTTCTTAAAAAATATAATTGTCCCAATACTTTAGAAAAGTTTGCTGTTACACGTGAGAATCTTGACAGTACTAGGGAACTCTCTGAATCAATTAATCCTTTGCATATCAAGTTTAATGAAACAGCTCGTCTTACTATTAAGAGAATAAGTGATTTTATACGATACAACCATGAGAATTTTCTAAAAATCGAAGACTAAAATGATCAATCTTTTTTATAGAAATTAATCGTGTGTAAAAAGTTAACCCACTCATTTTGATCAACCTTTTTTCAAAATGAGTGGGTTTCTACTATTGTAAAATCAACGTTTGTAGCTCACTTTTGATCAATCTTTCTTTCAAAGCTACATCAGGTGGTTTATTTGTTTTTCTCGCTGAATTATCTGATACATATTTATATAATAATCCTAAAAAAAACAGAAGAAGGTATTCTAGACTGGAAAAAGATTTCTTGGACTATAGATAATAAGAACTTAGGGGTTGGTGAAATGATACCGGCATACTTACCAATAACAAATTATAGGACAGCACAAACTTGGGTACTAATTTAGTTGAAGTATCATATACATAAAAGTCCCCAAGTTTGTGTCGCCAGACAAAAAGAGGGGTAAATACAATAAAGATAAGTTACTTTCATTTTTACAGTTAACATAATATATATTATAGGTAGTTATAGAAAAATAGTATTTCTCTGTCTCTAAATGCAAGTAAACTATACAAATTGAGATGAAACGGAGATTTTTAATGAAATTCGCTTTAAATATTTTTCTTTTAAAATTCCTCAGTTTTCATTGCTAATTTACGATGAAATTTCTCACAGCAATTTTCAAGTTAAAAATCAGTTGAATTATAAATGTTCCAGATGGCCATAAAATTACGACACGATCAATTAAATAATTTTCATTTTGTTATTAAAACTATTTAAAATTCGTACATGTAAGTTTTTCTCCAGTATTTCTACAGTTTTTCATATTTATATCCCGTTTATTAAATATGGTTAAATTTAGGGTTTTCTATACAATCTTATTTGTTTGCTTTGATTCTTAATCTTAGTAATCTATGATTACTTATAATTATTTTTTGTATTTTTACATGTACATTGCATTGATAAATATAGCGCCTCTTCTCTATTTTCCACCTATATTAAGACTATATATTCATTTAATACATTCAAAAGCGATTTTTAGACATTAGCAACAATCCCAATTCATTCATATTTTCCCTCTCCCTTTCTTTTTAAGATAACGTCCTTGAATGTTTTAACGATACTATCCCCTCAGCAAGTTGCTCTCGCCACCAGATTTCGTCGTGACCGCCTTGAAACTCACTATAGATAATTTGGTATTCTTTTTCTCTAAGTGTCTTAGATAGGCTTCTATTAGCTTTTAAAAGCGGTTCGTTCTCAAGTGTTCCAGCCGCCATATACATACGTAATCTCAGCGTATTACTAATTGATAAAAATTGTTTCTCCATCCAAGGGATTTCTTCTTCGTGACCATCCTTTTTCCAATATACAGAACCTGACAATGATAGTACATTCCCGAAAATATGAGGATTCTTAAGTGCTGCATAAAATGCCGCTAGGCCACCGAGGCTTAATCCTGCAATTGTTATGTGCGAAGGATCCTTATACACATAATATTTCGCTTGAATCCAAGGAAGTAGCTCTTCTATTAAAAACGTGTTCATTTTATCGTTATAAGTAAGTTCCTGCAATCGATCTACGTGCTCAATTCCAACAATAATACACGAAGGTATTTCTTGATTATGAATGAAATGATCAAGTGTTGCTGGCGCTGAAAGATTTTGCATAAATGAGTTTCCATCAAATGTGATGATAAGATCTTGAAGGCTTGATGTAAGAGAATAACGATGAGGTGTGTAAATATGGATTTTTTGTGTATTGCCTAAAATAAAACTGTAAAAAGAATATGTTTCAACTTTTCCCTGAGGATAATAATTTTTAGGGAATCTTTTATCGTACTGCGTTTCCATTCCTATTTCTAAAATAGCTGCTTTATCTGTTCCTCCTCCGAATATATGACTGTTAAATGGATCTAATTGATACTGTTTACTACGCGCTACCCAATTGTTTTCAAAATAATCATTAACTGAAAAGTGATAGGTAGAAATAAACTTTTTATTCGTTCTAAATGTTTTGTACCAAACATTCGTATCTAAAAGCTGTTCGAGTTGATTGGCATCAAGGTCCCAACCAGGATAACTACCAAATACATAAACATTTTCTGTGTCTTGATCGCCTAGCCATATGTAAGTAATAAGATGATACTGACTATTCATTGGACAAGTTTCTATAAATGGCGTCCTATTTGTTTTGAGTTCATTTAAAAATGTGTGATAAGCTCGTATATCTCCGTTAATCAATTGATCTGTAAGTTCTGCTATCTTAGAACTTAGTATTGACTTCATTCCTCTTCCCTCCAATATCGCATTATATAATTAATACTTCTTTCTTTATAAATAAATCCCTATATAGACATGGTACTAATGTTGTATAATTTATGAACAAAAAAACACACAAACAATATAGTCTGTGTGTTTTTTTGTTCATTTCTCTATCCATTCTAATAACCGCTCATACTGATCCTTTGCATCCTGATATCCAAGATTATATAAATTAACAAGCTTATCCTTATTTCTTTCAATCCCACTAACAGGAAGTTGTACACTTGGTTGAATGACAAAGAAATTCTCGTTTTGTGGATCTGAAGACATATAGGAAATGGTTTCATTATAGAACCGATAATGTTCTACTAACAGTTCAGAGACTTTCGGGTATCGTCTATATAAATATTTCGCCATAGATGAAAACTTATTACGCTTTTTCACATACCCTTCCGGTTTCGTCATAATAACAACATTCTTTTGATATCCGTCTATTTGCGCCTTTCGAACAGGAATAGGATCAATAATTCCCCCATCCAAAAGCTTTTTACCATCATAGTCTACAGCTGGAGCAATAAATGGTACAGAACTTGATGCACGAATAATTTTTAATATATCATTCCCGTGCTCTTGCTTATTATAATAGACAGCTCCTCCTGTCTCACAATCCGTTGTTCCGATAACAAATTGCTCATTTGTATGTAAAAAAGTTTGAAAATCAAACGGTACAATTTTAGTAGGCACTTCATCAAAAAGAAAATCCATCCCAAACAATTCTCGTTTTCGTATGAAATTTCGATAAGATATGTAACGATGATCAGAAACTAACTCTGTATTTACTTTTTTATTTCTTCCCTTTTGGCGAGATACATAAGTTGCCCCCATGCATGCTCCTGCTGATACTCCAACTACATATGGGAAAAATAAATCATTTTCCATAAAGTACTCGAGTACACCAGCTGTATATAATCCTTTCATGCCTCCGCCTTCTAATACTAAACCGATATTTTTCATGTATACTCCCTCTGCGTTTGTTTCTTAATTTTATAAACACTTATATTTTAGCACAAGATATTATGATGAAATACCAATAAATTCGTTGTATTCACTTAAAAAAACTATTGCTGCATTGTAAGAATCTCTTAGTCTATAACGTGCTACAATAAAAGAAACTCATTCCAAAGATCATAAAGAAGGAGGAATTTCAAATGGGTTTATTTAGCGGTATTTTAGGAAATGCATCTGATACGAGTACAGAAAATGTAGAGCGTGACTTACAAAAGATTATGCTTGATGATGAACAAGTTGAGTATGCGTATAAATTGATTCGAGATTTAATTGTGTTTACAAATCGACGAATGATTTTAGTAGATAAACAAGGAGTAACTGGTAAGAAAACAGAATATCATTCTATTCCATATAAAAGTATCACACAGTTTAGTATCGAAACAGCAGGTCATTTTGATTTAGATGCAGAACTTAAAATTTGGCTATCTAGTATGCATGAACCAATCACAAAAGAATTTAAAAGTGATGACAGTATTTTAAGCGTTCAAAAAGCATTAGTAAAATACACAACGAAATAAACTTTTGTATTTTTATGCATAAATAAAAGTATTAACCCCGTATATTTTGGAACAACATGCACTGATTCCTTTTAAAAATACAAAAACGTTTATATAAGGCCAAAATAAAAGGATAGATAAAACAGATATACTCTGCTTTATCTATCCTTTTAAAATCTATTTTTATAATATCTTTTTATAGTAAACAAGTGTTGTATGATCATTCAATTTCTTTCTTAACCCTGTCTGAATGTAACCTACTTTTTCATATAGATAACAATTACGTTCTTCTTCTAAGATTGTAGCTAATTCCCAACTCGTTGCTTGTGGAAACATCTTCTCTATTAAAGTGAGTGTTTTCTGAGCGATCCCTTTCCCTTGATAATTAGGCAGAATAAACATAGGGCTAATCCAAAACTGTGTCGTCTTCTCTTTCCAAAATACACAAATAGCTCCGACAAGAGTATGATTAGCTAATATTTTATAAAATCTACCATTAGGATGATTTATTCTTGTAATTACTTTATCAATCGTTTCATTAGCAGGATTCGTTTTATAGTCCTTATATTTTTCTAATAACGGTTTAAATGCTTGTACTTGAATATTAAAAATAGATTCTGCATCAAACTCGATTGCTCTTTCTAATATGACTTCCATGGTACTTACCACCCTGATTTTTCCCGTAAAGAAGTAATATGTGCAGTGTGATGATGCCCGTGCCAAGCATATAATCCAATTGCAACCTCTAGTTTTGTTTCACCTGATTCTGGATGATTAAAAGTTTTTTCAAGATCTTCCTGTTCTAAAGAATTTAATAAATTTACCCATCTTTTATGTAAGGAATCTAATAATACAAGAGAAACATCTACAGGTAATTTTGAATCAGGGAGTTCTGCCCATTTCTCTTCCATATATGGCTTAATTGTTGGGTTATTTTCTGTAAGAGCTAACTTAAAACGAATATAGCTATTCATATGACTATCAACCACATGATGAACAACTTGCCGTACTGTCCACCCACCCTTTCGATACGGTGTATCTAGCTGATCTTTATCTAAATCTTTAATTGCTTTTGTCAGTTCTTTAGGGAGATTTTCAATTTCTTGAATCCACTTTTCTATCATTTCCTCCGTAATATTTCCTTCATAAGTAAACTTCCCAATTGGATAACGTAAGTCCTTCATTGCATTGATCCCCTTTTGTTTTAAAATTTCTTTTGTAATATTTTAGTATGTTTCCAAACGTAATGAATGAAATTAACCTTTTGATCATTTAATTCTATAACTTTTTTATCAATTGCGGTTTGTGAAAAGCCGCTTTTTTTCAATACTATTTGTGAAGCAATGTTATTATTTGTTGTCTTTGCATGAATTTCAGTAATTTGATTTTTTGCTGCTTGAATTAGGAGTAATTGGACGGCCTTAGTTGCGATTCCTTTTCCAACAAAATTTTTTCCTACACGATAACCAAGATATCCTAACCGTCTATCTTTCTCTATATCTACTAAATTTATTCGACCTACAATTGTTTTTTCCATATTCCTGATGAGATAAAAGTAGGAAATGCCCTCTTTCTGTTCTTTTAACAATTCATCATGTTTGTGCTGAAATGTTTCATAAACATAGTAGTC
This sequence comes from Bacillus sp. Medicinal_06, assembly GCF_056711665.1. NCBI lineage: Bacteria > Bacillati > Bacillota > Bacilli > Caryophanales > Bacillaceae > Bacillus > Bacillus sp. Medicinal_06. Next base: position 29,125 of record NZ_JBWYHD010000011.1, read on the forward strand.
CTCTCCACGATTTGGTACCATCTTTTCAAAAAAGGCTCTATTATAACACTCAAAAGCAAACAATTCTTCTGCATCTTGTTCCTTTAATTTTTCTATGTATATTTCCATTCATAATTCATTCCTTTTTTATTCAATTAACTATTATAAATTCGCCATTTAGTAGTTAATTCCCTACTATAAAGTAATAGCATTAACCTTCTTTATTTTTGTCGAGTTGTAAGAATAGCAAACCATACCTTAGGGTGAAAAAGATGTAGAGGACTACGCATAAGATTCATTACCTTGACTAAACGAATATAAATGTCTGGATTATTCGCAGAAAGCTGGTATATTTTCTTCGTATACCATTGTTGAAGTGGTTGTATAAAAGACTTCTCTCCTTTTATCTTAGGATGACGAAATGCTTCTGTAGTAACCATTTCCCACGGCGTTGCAATAATTTTCGAAATCCGTTTATAAAAGTTACGAGTAAACCCTTTTTCTAACCTTTTTCGATTCTTTAAACACATGTGTAATTCTTCAGCCTCCATAGCAGCAACAGAAATCCCTTGTCCAAAAACCGGATCAAAACGACAATGAGCATCTCCCATTACTAAGAACCCTTCTGGCATATTTTTCACTAAATCGAATCGGCGACGTACTTGATATGGAATTTTATGTATTTTTATATCTGTAATCGGTTCTGCTTGTTCAAAGAAATGAATGACATCTGGTGCAGGTAACTTATGAGCAAATGCAAGGAACTCTTCATCTGTTTTTGGTGCATTCTCATTGGCGTATCCGCTAAAAGTTACGAAATATCGATTGTCTTCAATTGTTTGAATAAAGGCACCATAAGGATTTTCAGGAAAGCTAGGAGAAATAAGTAAATTACACCAATCAGGACGTTCATTCTGTTTTAGACGGAATACCCTAGTTGCGTAAAACAATTGAATCCATACTTTTTCTTCTTTTACTTCTATGCCATGTGTTTTTAACCACTCTATATTTTTTGAACCAAATCCGCTCGTATCAACAACTAGGTCTGCGTGAAGATCTTTTTTCATTCCTGTTTTTAAACACTTTGTTTTCACACCAGAGATTTTGTTACGGTGCGTATCAATTAACAATTGTTCCACCATTGTTTCATATTTCGTTGTAATATTATTTACTTGACGCATTCTTTTTTGTATATGCCACTCAAGCATAGGACGACTCTGTTGAATCGCATTCAATTCTCCAATAAATGGTTGTTTCCATAAACCAAAATGATGCCATCTCAAATCTCCAGTAAAATTATTTACGATACCCCCATCTTCTTTTAATTGGGTCATAATTGCAGGGAATAATTTCTCAATTGCTACTTCACCACCTTTTAATAACACATGAGGATGATAACTTTGTGGCACTTTTTTTCGAGGACTTTTTTCATTCCACTCTTCGCCTGCTTCTAAAATAACTACTTCTTGAAAAAAATCTGATAGAGCTTTTGCTGCTAGTTTCCCAGCTATACTTCCGCCAATAACGATTGCTTTTCCTAACATTTTTTACCTCCCAAAAGATATTTCCGCTACTTTCATGACACTAAAATATAATTTTTCATTTTCTTTTGTATTCCCCTGGCATATTAATAGAATCATAAAATAAAAAATCCTGCTATAACATTGCGCAACAGGATTTTTTTATCAACATGTATTCATCTTCTCCTTTCATTATAAGTACTTCGTGAACAAATAATTCGCATGCAATTTCGATAAAAATGCTAATAATGTTCCATCAAACAAGACCTAACTTAAAATACGTCAGTGAACTGTAAAGTTAAAATTAAAACACCTAAAGCCCATACATAATACGCGAACACTTTAAGAGAATGCTGTTTTAAGTATTGAATCATCCAAGATACTGCAATATATCCGAAAAATGCTGCGGATAAAGTACCAACGATTAACGACGTGCTTGAAATCGTTTCAGCTTTCCCTTGAAACACGTCCACAGATTGTAAAACGATAGCGCCTACGATAGCAGGTGTAGATAACAAAAATGAAAAATATGCTGCTGTTTCACGATCTAATTTTCTCCAAAGCGCAGCGACAATTGTCATACCAGAACGAGAGATTGCTGGAAAAATAGCAAATGCTTGAAACGAACCAATAATGAAAGCATCTTGATATGTAATGTCATCCATTTTCTTACGTCCATTTTTTTGCTTCTCTGCCATATATAAAAACAAACCTGTCACTAAAAACTCCCATCCGATTGTGACACCTGTCTTTGAAATCTCTTCAAAGAAATCTTTAAATAATAGACCGATTATAACAGCGGGGATTGTTCCAACAATGAGTAAAAACGTAAGCTTTGAAAATGGATTTTTAATTAAATAAATAAACTCTTTTTTATAATAAATAAACACTGCTAGCAGGGTACCGATATGAAGCATCGTGTCCAAGAAAAGACCTGCTTCATCTAAGTTAAATAAATGTCTTCCTAAATACAAATGACCCGTGCTGCTTATAGGTAAAAATTCGGTTAGCCCTTGGATAATTCCTAATATAAAAGCTTCTAACCAGTTCATGGTGATCTCCTTTCTTGTTTGCTTGTACCAGTATATGTTTGTTTTTAGTTGTTATGAAGGAAAGAGCTAGGAATTCAAAGGTTAAAAGATTTTTTAGACACAAAAAAAAGAGGAGACATCTCCTCTTAACATATAAACACTATTTAATTTGTTCTTTATACTCATGATTCACAAGTACATACCATTTTCCTGTATCAAATTTTTCTTTATTAATCACATAAACTTTATTTTCTCTCTTGACATCCCCAGGTTTTAATTCCTTAGTAATAGTAGAGGTCTCACCTTTTTCAACCTCATAACTACTAGTTGCCCAAACATCACTTTGGTAAGCATTATCATTTTCATCCACTAAATCAACTGATGGTAAAACGGCTAATTTCATCGGTTCGTTTGTAATGTTTTTTCCTTCCGCTTCTAAAACAATAAAGACATGTCCATTTTCAGGTTCTTGGATCCCTATACTTTCTTTACCAACCTTATCTCTTTCTACAACTCTTTTTACAGTTACATCAAATTTAGGTGTTTGAAAATTCTTGTTTAAAGTATACTCTTTTTCTTTTATTTTTGATTTCTCTTTTGTTTGCTCTGTATTTTTCGGCTTTGTATTCTCTTTCGTTTTCGTCTCTTCAGTTGTTTGCACTTTCTTTTCTTCTTGTTTAGAAGTAGTTTCTTTAGATTCTGAAGAAGTTTTGTCAGATGTACTTCCGCAACCAGATAAATTGAATACTAAAGCGCCACCTAAAATACATGTAGTAAATTTTTTCAACATCCTTTTCATCCCCCAATAACACAATATATAAATTTTTTACTTATCATAGCAAAAAACAATCTTTTGTATTGTTATATTTTGTCGAATAGTCTAAGGGGATCCGATATTTTTTATTAAATAAAAAAACATGACCTTAATATAGTACTAAGATCATGTTTTAAATTGCTCTTATTTTATTTATAAAATACCTTATCCACATTGTACTTCGCTTGAAACTCGTTAATAATATATGTTTCGTAAATTTCTCTTTCCATTGCATCTTCTACAATACATACATCAATGCGGTATACTTCATCACGATGTGCTTTAATTGGTGAAACGTTGTCTTCAAAATGCTTTTTAATACGCTGTCTTATTTTACGTGCTTTCCCAACAAAAAGAAGTTCGTCATTAATGTTATAAAACATAAAAATGCCGCTTTTATCTCTTGGGAACAGGTGGAAATCAATGAATCCATGAATTGGAGTGATTCTTGGCTCATCGCCTTTTATTACTTGTTTTCTTTCTGTGATTGAAACATCAACTGTAGGTAAATCAATTTTAATCAAGTTGCTTCACGTCCTCTTTTATTGTAAAGGTAAATAATAGCACATGTATGTAAGAAAAGCTATTCGTGCTGAGTGAAAATACCGTTTTTTGCTATCTACTAAATATTATAGGTATATCATTGATACGTTTTTTCCAAATCATATGATCACACGCCTCGCCCCAATAATCCTGTAGCAAAAAGTTAGGCTCTCCAAATTTGTTCTTCCATATCTTCTGTGCGTTCGTATACCCACTATCCAAACAGAATTCTGTAATCCCTCTCCCTAATAAGGTAAGGAGTACCACATTTAAAAGCAAATTTCCTATGCCGCGTCTTTGATAATTCGGCAGTACAAATACAGTCCCCACCTCATACAAGTCTTTTAATACGCCATCTGTACACTCATGAATCAGTTTGCTAGATGGCCCAAACTCAATTGTACCGATAATTTTATTACAACGTTTATCTACAGCGATTAAAAAATATCGATTTTCCCCATCGCTATCAAAGTCACATTTTAAGTACTGCTTTTTAGCTTCAATTTCATTTTCTATGTCATCAGCCCAATCTGATAAACCTTCTCTAGCAAACGTATCGATAATAACTGTATGAAAAAGTTGTTTTAACTCTTCATAATCACTGAGAATGGGTCTTCTTATTTCAATATTATCCACCTAAGGCAACTCCTTAATCTCCTAAATTTCAAACTTACAATTCATATAGCTTTTCTCTAAAATACTCAAAATTCCCTCTGCACACATAAAATTTACTTCGGGTAATGAAAAAAGAAACAAAAAAGATTAGGTAATTGCTCCTAATCTTTTTTTGTAATAACTATTCAATTGCACCGGCTACATCATAATGACTTAAATCTAATTCTATTGGCTGTCCTAAAGCAAGTTTCGCAAGTTCAGAACCTAAGTATGGACCTGCTGTTAATCCAGAAGCACCTAAACCATTCGCAACGAGTATACCTTTAAAATTAGGTAGTGGACCGATAACTGGAAGGAAACCTGGTGTGAATGGTCTAAAACCAACTCTTGTTTCTAACATCGTACTATTTTCTAACCCTGGTGCCACAAACAATGCTTTATCAAAGACTTCATGTAAACCACCGGCTGTAACACGATAATCAAGACCAGTATCATTTTCATGCGTTGCTCCTACAACTATACGGCCATCTTCAAAAGTTAAAATGTACTGATCATTTGGCGGCATTACAACTGGCCAATTTTCAGTATCCGTGTTTGGCATATGTAAATGAACAATCTGTGCTTTTTGGAAAGTCACAAGAAAGTTAACACCAAGTGGTTTTAACAATTCATTTGCCCACGCTCCTGCAGTGACAATTACTTGATCTGCCGTTAATATTTCACCATTCACATGAACACCTTTAACATAATTGTTTTCATGAATTAAAACAGCATCTCCTTTTATATAAGTAGCACCATGTTTTTTTGCAGCATTTACAAGAGATTGACGCAGTGCTCTTCCATTTACACGAGCGGCACCACTTATATGTACAGCTCCATATTTCTCCGATAACGGCGGGAATAATTCTTTTGTTTCCTCTGGCGATAGACGAGTAATTTCACCAATTTCTGGTGCATCCTCGCGCCTTTTATATGCTCGCTGCTCCATTTGATCTAACTTTTTATCATCTGTATGTAAGCTAATAGCACCTACTCGGTTATAACCTGTATCTGTTTCGCCATCTTCTTCTAATTGCTTAATTAAAGAAGCGTAATAGCGGGCTCCACCTTTTGCGATTTTATACCAAGCTTGATTACGTCGTTGCGAAAGCCATGGACATACAATGCCTGCTGCTGCATCCGTTGCTTGCCCTAAATCCTGGCGATCAACTATAGTAACATTAGCTCCCTCTTTAGCGAGATGATAAGCAGTAGACGCTCCTAAAATTCCAGCTCCAACTACAATATACGATTTCATTTCAAACACCTTTTCTTATTCATTCTTTTAAATTCTATTTACTGCACAAGAGCTCTACACATTTTATGTGCTATAAAAAGCAACTCTTATAAATCTTGAACCATATTCAGTATACTGGAAGGAGATGTTTTTTCAACTTTTTCATTCTATTAATTGTGTCATCATTATGTACTTTGATATAAAAAACTGAAGTTCACAAAAAAACACATTCTTGATTCCCTATTTATAGCATGAAATCAAGAATGTGTTTTTTATATCTTAGTATTTAACATTCAGTCCCTAATTTTAAACTGTCCACGTTCTACTATTAAGTTTTCTTTATTTCTTCTTTCTACGGAATAAATCAATTGATTTATAACCTTGTGAAAGGATTTCAATCATTTGCTGTACACGCTTGTCACGTGTCTGTTGCTGTTTTGCTGAGAATATGTGGCGTGCCCAATCTTTTTGATATCCTGGTGTTAAACTTTGATAAAACTGAAGTTCATTTGGATGATTGGTTAATAATGCTTCTACATCTTTAATATTCTCTACATAATCAGCAACACATTGACTAGCCGCAGATGTTTTCTTAACTTTCTTTTTTTCACGTTTCAAACCAACGACAGTAAAGATATCATCCATACTTACCATCCGTGCAAATTTGATATCACTATTACCCACATATCCATCTTCTCCAACGTTCATTGCTGGAAATATTTCATCTCTGTGAACAAAAGTTTCATAACGAGTATTTCCTTTTTTCGGATAAGCAAAAAATAAATAGCCTTTTTCAAGTAATAGTTGTTTAGTAAGAATAAGTTGTGTGTGCTTAATCATCTCATCAATTGTTTCTACAAAAATGAAAATAGCATCATGATCTTTAGAAAGCGTAGTTGCTTGTTCAGTAAAAACGTCGTAATCTTCTGGTTGGTTGACTACCACCATATTTGTATACTTATTAAGGTTTAATTTAGCGATAATTGTCATTGATAGCTCCTTCTTTTTTAATTCATTGTTGTTTTTATAGTACAATATTACTATAAGCGATATCGGCGGTAAATCGAAAAACTACGCTTTAATAGCGTCATACCATCAACTTAAGCATTTCTTTGTTCTCAAAATGAAATATAAATTACATTGTTTTTACATTTTAATATTAAATTTATCCTCTAATATCTCTGTATATTGTTGTTCTGTAAGTAACTTTTTATCTTTTTGACCATTTATTGTTTGAGTTAGGCTTTCTTTCGTTAAAGAAACGTACCCAGAATCCATAAGTTTCACAACAATTGGTCCTTTATTAAAGCGGGAATTTTCATCTTCTATCACTTTCTTTTGCACTCGATTTAAGATTATTTCATCAATAACATCTGTATGAAAAGCATGACATAATTTCCATTCTATCTGCTCTTTTGATTTAGGTAATAGATTAACATCTCGCCTCTCTAAAACGTAAGACCCTTTATCTGAATTTTCTCTTCTAATACGATATTCACCATTTATCGACTTAACAACCTCACCAGTAAATGGAACAAGCATCAAAGGCACCACTGAAGCAAGCCCTACCTCAATTAGATATACTGCATGATTATAATTTAAAATGATTGTAACGTGTCCTTCCTCAAGGGCCCAAACTTCTGTTTCTCTATCATAAACAGTACCTAATACTAATTGAACATCGAAACCACAATCTTTTAAAAAATAATACATAATTGAATTCAACTCATAACAAAGTCCACCACGTGAACTCATTAATATTTTTTCTTGTAGATTTCCTTTAGAAATTTCTTTTGTAGTCCCAGTCACAATATCCAAATTTTCAAAAGGTATTTCATAAGCCATCGTTCTAATTATTTTATTTAAGTCTTCAAATGCGATAGTGTTTTGTTTTTCAAGGTTCAATCTTGAAAAGAACATTTTTTGAAATTCTGTCATATAAAACACTTCCTCTACTATTTTCTTGTAATATAAATATATCTTTTTAAAACTTGATAATTATCTAGAAACAGCGAGAGTATCCTTTAAAAGGTGCATTGATTAAAATAGAATTATTACTAATAGCCTTCTTCACTATATGCTCATTCTAAAGGTCAAGTGGCTTACAAACAATGTGAATTAAATCAAACTGTACCGGTACAAAATTCCCAGATATATACTTTAATGGTACTGTATTAAAAATTTGATACCGCTATTTTAGTTTTGAATCCCTAAAAATCAGGCCTATCTTTCATTCTCACCTCGATAAAACCGAACATTAAAACAAATTATAAAAAACAAAGTTCACTTTTCTGTTGGATATCCATTATAAGTTTGCTATATTATCAATATAATCATCTTAAATACCATCACTCGTATATACTCGGTAATATGGTCCGAGCGTTTCTACCTAGTTCCCAATAAAAGAACTGGACTACGGGTTAAAGTGCTCGGTTGTTCGGCGTATTTAGCCGCTTCCGTTTGATAATTTAGCATTAGTCTATTTTTGCTGAATTAACTATACTTTGACTTCCGTAGTTCTAGAAAGTAGAAATCATTCTACATTTTCTAGAACTTTTTTCTTTGATTAAAACGCCGAGTATACAACACAACAAGAAAAAGGGAGAGATTATTTATGAAGAACAAAATCGTTAAAAAATGTGCTGTCTTAATGACTACTAGTGTACTAGCCTTATCTGCACTTGCAGGATGTAGTTCATCTTCACAAAACGAAGCGAAATCGAAAACAATTCAAAAGCCTATTTTAATCCAAGGGCCAATGCCAATAGAGGCTGAAAAATTTGCAAAAAGGTTAAAAGATGTGAAAGAAGAAAAATCAGGAACTTTTGTATTTTATAAAGGAACAGTAGATAACTATCCTGTAATCGTTGCGAAAACAGGTAAAGGAATGGAAAATACAGCAGCAGCTACAGCAATTGCAATCGAAAAATATAAACCTATCGCAATCATCAATCAAGGGACATCAGGTGGACATGATCCGAATTTAAACGTATTTGATATTGTATTAGGAAAAAGAGTTACAAACATAGGTTCATTAAAAACAGCAAATATGGATGAAAATCAAGGAATGGATCCAACAAAATGGATATCTATGGACTTAATGGCTTCTGAAGGAAGTGCAGGAGAAGACCCGAATGCCGAAAAGGCCCGCTACTACGAAGGCGATAAAGATTTGCTTGAAGCTGCTAATGCAGTAAAAGATAAGTACACGAAGGGTAAAGTAGTTGAAGGTACTATAGGCTCAGCAGATCTTTGGAATAATGAAGTTGATCGCATTAAATGGTTCCATACTAAGTACGGTACATCTGTAGAAGAAATGGAAGGTGCTGCCGCAGCACAAATCGCAAAAGCTTATGACGTACCATTCTTAGGCATTCGAGTACTATCTAATAATAAAACAAATAATGGTAAATACAATCCAAATACAGCATCGGCAAATCAAGAATATGTTTATGAAGTAGTTAAAAAATATATATCTGCAATGCCAAACAAATAATATAGGAAAACTACATTTACATCAGTTTTATTTTTAGTCACAAAAACGAAGGGATACTAGTATTTTTTGATACTAATCTCCCTTCGTTTTTTGATTTTTATTTCGCCTCCATAACCATAAAGGATTGATTGTCCATATCTTCCCTATAATAAAAAACACTTATAAATCAATACAAAGCAAAAGCATACTAACAGATGCAGTATGCTTTTTACTACAGTTTAGGAATGTAGTTTTTCCAACCTTTCACGAGTGTCTTCAATGAACTGCTTCATAAGTTTTTTTCGTAAATTCTGTAACCATTCTGGATGATTCTTTGATTCTGGAATATCAACCGTTCGTAGCATTTTCGCAAATATAATTAATTGATGCATCCTCATAAACAATGGTAAATCCCTTAAAATATCTTTATCAACTGTTGTTTCAAGTGTATACCCTTTGAGAAATACTTGATAGAATGGATGATCCATATCTACTCCCTCATGAAATATGTCTCGTAAAGCATATGCAATATCCGCAACGTACCAATAGTTAGCACAATCATCAAAATCAATAATTCCAACTTCGTCTTTATTTATACAGAGATTATCTAATTCAAAATCATAATGTACGATTCCAAAGTTATCACTGGTAATAGATAAATTACTCGCCCAAGTAGAAATTTTCTCTAATTCTTTATAGGCAGCCCACTCACTTTCAGGCAATGTTTTTGTTACAAAATTAAGATGATCTTTCCAGGTTGCACGATTTTGATGAAAATCTTTGGGCATTTTTTTCAAAACTTGATGAAGCTTACCTAAAGTTCTTCCCCATAATAAAAATTGCTCTTCTCTTAATTGCTCAACCTCGTATTGCTTACCGTCAAGTCCTTTAAAAACAACTGCATAAAAAATTCCTAATTCAGTCTCAACCGCTTCAATATAACGTTTATTTTTTGATTGAACTGGTTCTGCAACACGTATGGAATGGCGAGATAAATAAAACAAAATATCTATTTCATCTTTAAGTGCATCTATATTTCTTTCCTGTTTTTCTATAAATCTAAGAAAATGCCATTCTCCATCCTTTTTGAATACAAATATGAAATTTGCACTTGAACGAAAATAATATAATGACTTCTTGTCATATTCCCAACTTTCGAGAATTTGCTCTGCTAACGAACTTCTCCATTTATCATCAACAGTTTCTACTATCTTCAGCATAGAACTCAATTTCATCATACGATCCACCTCATTTTATTTTTTACATAAACGATGTGGAAATATATGAATCTCAGGATTATATTTTAGAAAACAAACTATTACAGCATCCATATGAGTGAGAACGATTCAGATGTATTTCCACACATTTACTTATTACATATATCATGGAATCTACTCACCTCCTTTTCATTATTAAAAAAATTATAGCAATTAAAATTTCGTATAAGCAATATTTATGAAAAACAGGCAAATCCTAATCCTTCTCATGTGTTTTTTCATTCTTTTCAGTCTTATCTATGTACATTCTTTTATTTATTAGGTATATTATGGTTATTGAATGATTGCGATTATCCATCTATCGCTCATATACATACTTGTATTTCTTATATCCGTGACAAAACTACAAAATGTATGAAAATCCATTTGTCAAATGAATTCTACACGGAAGGAGGTTTGTGGTTTATTCATCAGGATATAATATTCAGTTTTTCCTTTTAGGTAGCTGATAAAAAATACAGGAGGCGACATGATGTTTCGTACGATTTCAAATTTTATGAGAGCAGCTGAGATAAGAAGGAAAATCCTTTTTACACTTGCGATGTTAATTGTTTTTCGAATTGGTACGTTTATACCAGTTCCTCATACTAATGCAGAGGTATTAAAAGTACAAGATCAAGCCAATGTTTTAGGTATGCTTAATGTATTTGGCGGAGGAGCATTGCAAAACTTCTCAATCTTTGCTGTAGGTATTACACCATACATTACGGCTTCCATCATTGTACAGTTGTTACAGATGGATGTTGTACCAAAATTTACAGAGTGGGCAAAGCAAGGAGAAATGGGCCGCAAAAAGTCAGCTCAATTTACCCGATACTTTACAATCATTCTCGCATTCATTCAAGCCATAGGGATGTCTATCGGCTTTAACAATATAGCAGGCGGGCAATTAATTTCTAATCCAGGATGGACTACTTATTTATTTATCGCTACAGTACTAACTGCTGGTACTGCATTTTTACTTTGGTTAGGTGAACAAATTACTGCAAATGGCGTAGGGAATGGAATTTCAATGCTTATCTTTGCAGGGCTTGTTGCGGCAATTCCGAATGTCGTAAATCAAATTTATTTACAACAATTCCAAAATGCTGGAGATCAACTCTTTATGCATATCGTAAAAATCATCTTGATTGGATTAGTTATTTTAGCAATCGTTATCGGTGTTATTTATATCCAACAAGCGGTTCGAAAAATACCGATTCAATATGCAAAAGCTGCAACAGGAAACAATCAATACCAAGGAGCAAAAAATACTCATTTACCACTTAAAGTAAATAGTGCGGGTGTAATTCCGGTAATCTTTGCTTCCGCATTTCTTATGACGCCGCGGACAATTGCACAGCTTTTCCCGAACTCAAGTGTTTCTAAATGGTTAAGTACAAATCTAGATTTTGCACATCCAGTCGGTATGACACTTTATGTAGGTCTTATTATTGCTTTCACATATTTCTATTCATTTATCCAAGTAAATCCTGAACAAATGGCAGAAAACTTAAAAAAGCAAAACGGATATGTTCCAGGTATCCGACCAGGGAAATTAACGGAACAATATGTAACAAAAATTTTGTATCGCTTAACATTTATCGGTGCCATCTTCTTAGGTGCTATCTCAATTTTACCACTTGTATTCACGAAGGTTGCTACTTTACCGCCTTCCGCTCAAATTGGTGGCACAAGCTTACTCATCATTGTAGGGGTAGCATTAGAAACAATGAAAACGTTAGAAAGTCAGCTTGTAAAACGTCATTACAAAGGATTTATAAAAAAAGTAAATTAATATTCACACATACAAAGTGGACACTATGAAAAACCCTCTCGTATATAAAACGAGGGGGTTTTTCATAGTACTTAAAAAATAGTTAAATTTTCAATTATATATTTGAGCCAGAACTTCTTGCTCCTCATGTGATTGATCCTTTGGTAGGTGCCGATCCTAGTGGTGCTCTTCAGATAGTTTCGAAAGAAGATTATCTAGCAGGGTCTGAAAAAAGTCAAGAATACTTGCATTCCCTGGGTTTTCAATTCGTCAAAACGCTCCCAGTTGAAGAAATTCCCCTCAATCCTTACTATACGATGGTGAAAACAAAAGGTGCGATGCGCATTGAAAAAATCCCGGGTCAGCCAATAGATCTCACTCATGATCCTATTTACATTTTGTACATGAAAGATGAGAAACCTAAAATGGTAGAAAGATATACTTCATAAATAATTGACAATCATTTATGTAAAATATTAATTCCTATACAGTAATCACATAAAACAAATAAGACATCACCAAACGTTTGTTGTGATGTCTTATATTATAGAACTTTATCTCAAAGCCACAGTTAGACGGAATCACATAAAAAAATAAGTATAGAAATACAAAAGAAAAAATGAAACAGTACTACTATTAATTAAGTAATTTTACTTGCTAAGCTCTCTTTGAGCTCTCATATAGCTTTCCATGATATTTTGATAACTAGGAAGATGTTTAGCAAGTAAAGATCCAAAGCCTTCAACATCATTTCGCCAGTCACGCTGTAATTCTGCTGCAACGCTAAACCAGTTCATTAGTTGGACCCCTCCATGAGCCATACGCATAAGAGCAGCATCTGCAACTTGTTTACTAAAAGTCCCTGATGCATCAGTTACAACAAATACCTCATATCCTGCGTTTACAGCAGATAGTGCTGGGAACGTAACACAAACATCAGTAACAACCCCTGCAATTATTAGTTGCTTTTTACCTGTTTCTTCAATGGCTTTAACAAATTCTTCATTGTCCCATGCATTAATTTGTCCAGGACGAGCTATTTTGGGCGCACCAGGAAAGAGCTCAACCAATTCATGCATTAGTGGGCCGTTCGGTCCGTTTTCAAAGCTTGTTGTTAAAATAACTGGTAAATCAAAAAAATTAGCGGTATTAGCCAGAGCCATAACATTGTTCTTGAATTCATCAATACCATAGTCACGCACTAGGCTGGAAATAAGACCTGTTTGGTGGTCCACTAAAAGAACAGCGGCATCATTTTTGGAAAGACGAGAATACAAATCAGACATTTTATAATCCCCCTTTAATGAATGTAATAGAAGAAAGCTCATATATCAGCAAGCTCACCTTAAACTTCTTCGTTTCTTACGATTATTTTCCTTTTATTATTAGGATGTTTAGCGTTTTCGTATGCGGCATCAATCACATCTTGATGATCTGTAAAGTAATCTGAATAAGGAGCATTTCCAACGGCATTGTTAACCACAGTAGGATCTCCATTGTACATACCGTGTGCATTTCCAATCGCAACTGCTTTTTCACTACATAATCGCTGGGTACAATTATTCCCTCTTCTTGCATGACATCTTTAAAGGCGCTTAAACGAAGCTGATTACTTTTGGCATCTTCTGTAATAATAGCGACTTTTCATAAAAAATTTGTGAAGAAATGTACTTAAGTTAACGAGTGCTTTAGTTGAAGAACATAGGCTTATATGTGATTCTTAAATCTCCTTCTCATCAGTTCTGCCATTTGATTAGAATTTGGATTTCCTTCGTTTTGTAATTTATTAATGATGTTAATATAATCCGTTTCATTGCGGTTCTGACTCAATTTATATGCAGCCTGAATTTCTCCCACCTTAATCTTAAATCCAACTATACCTTTCAATTCTCTTTCTAAAAGATTAGGAGAAAGTTTATCCCATAAAACTGGATTTTTTCGATTTCTTTCATATTTTTCCAGTACTATTGTTAATTCTTCTATTAATTCATCTTTCTCTAAAATGCTTCCTTTACCATATATATGGACGGCTTGATAATTCCATGTTGGAACTTCTTCATGCCCATACCAAGAAGAAGAAATGTAAGCGTGCGGCCCCTGAAACATAACAAGCATATCTTCACAGGTTTCACAGTTTTCAAATGTTCTCCACTGGGGGTTTCCGTAAGCCATATGTCCAGTAATATAATAATCATCACCTTTTTTATTTAACCCCAAAGGCAAATGAGTGGCAATTGGTTTCCCTTGTTCTGTTGTAATAATCGTGCCAAAAGAGTTTTTTTGAACAAAATCCCAAATTTCTTCAACGTTTGTGATCTTAAAATATTTTGGAATATACATAATAACCCACCTTTCAAAAAAGTTATATGAGTGTTTTAGTCATGATAAAGTCCATTTGTTCTTCATCACCCATATAAAAAGAGTGAGCTCCAGTTTGGATAAACCCCATTTTCTTATAAAAAGCAATAGCATTTTTATTTTTTTCCCATACGCCTAACCAGATTTTCTTTTTATTACGTTCCATCGCAATTTCCACAGCTTTATTTAGCAGATATTTGCCAAGCCCATGTTTTTGGAATTTGTTCTTTATATAAATCCTCTCGACTTCAAGTGATTCATCACCCATTTCTTCAGACTGAGCATTATTGGTATTGACCTTTAAATATCCAGCGACTTCATTATTAAAACAAATAAAAAAGAATTGTGATGAAATATTAGATAATTCTTTTTCTAATTGTTTTAGGTTGAACGCCCTTTCCAAATATGCTTTCATATTTTCGAGTGAATTCTGATGTTTAAATGTCTCATTGAATGTTTCATAACTAATTTCTTGAAGTTTGCGTAAATCTTCAAGAGTACACTTTTTTATATTTATAGTCATTTAAATATGTCGCTCCTTTATATAATCAATAATTTCTCTTGTTTCCCTTTTTTACAAATTCCCAGTCTTTTTCTATATTTTTCCTTACTCTTTGAAGAAGGTTGAAAATGGCTTCTACCTCTCTTTCAGAAAATCCCTCTAATGCAACGATATTAGAATAATCATTTTCTCTTTTTATAAAAGGATAAACATTTTTCCCTTTCTCTGTTGGAAAGAGCTTTTTAATTTTTTTGTTATATTCATCTTCTCTCTTTTCAATAAATCCATTAATTTCAAGTTTTTTTATAGCACGAGCTGCCGTTGTTCGATCTACTTTTATCAGCTCTGATAACTTTTCTTGAATGATTCCCGGTTTTTCACATATTCGCACAAGGTACAAATACTGTCCTTTTGTAAGGTCATATTCTTTAAATTCTATATTACTTATAGAATCTAATGCCCTTGCTATCATTCCAATTTCACGAAGAATTTCCTTCATAATTAACTCCTTAGTATATATTTTTATTGCAAATGCAACAAAGTTGAGTTAAGTTCAATATATATTATTTTTGTTGCAAATGCAATAAAAACAGTGGTAAAGGGGGTGAGTAAAGTGAAATATGTTTTTTATGTATTAGGAATTTTAATATTAACCCTTGGTATTTCTTTCACTATACAATCAGATCTTGGAACTTCACCTTTTGATGCACTTTTGGTAGGACTGTCCATAAATGTGGGGCTTACTGTAGGAAGTTGGGAAATAATAATAGCTTTAATATTGATATGTTGTAATTCATTTTTAAAAAGACAAAGACCAGAATTTTTAGGGTTGTTAACAGCATTTATAACGGGTATTGGTATTGATATTTGGCTTTTTTTATTGCATGATTTGATAGCACCTGAACTATGGTACAGCAAAGTTGTTTGTTTTGGAATTGGATTAGTTGTTATAGGATTAGGAACTGCAACATATTTATACACAAATTTTGCACCGATTCCAGTTGACCGATTAACGTTAATCGTACAAGAATTAACTAGAACAAATATATTTTTTTCGAGAACATTCATTTACCTCGTATTCTTGATAATGGCAATGATTATAAATGGACCAATTGGTGTTGGAACTTTACTAATCATTTGTTTAGGGGGGCTAATTCTTAATTACTTTATGCCATTTACTGAAAAAGTATTAGGCAGCATATTAACACACTCTAGTACATCACCAAATGATGATAAAGATAAAAAGCATTTATTATAGAATGATTTTTATTTTTCTTGTTCAACTAGCCTGTCGACCTTATATTAAAGAAAAAAACTGTAAAAACAGGATTGTTAATCAAACTTTATTATAAGTTGTCAATTTTTTTATAAAATTACATTTCATATATTTTCTTTTAAAAATTGATCTATTCTCATTCATATTGTTTTATTATTGGCTAAGTAGTTTAGAGTTTCTTGTCTCACTGTCAAAAAGTTTAGACTTTCATATCCTTTTGCTGAGACATGAAAGTACCTACTAAAATTTTGACACTGACTATTTATCAACGTTAGTTCATAATTTTTTAGTTTAGAGATTCCTGTCTTTCTACAATTATAGAAAGACAAGAAAGCGGAAACTTCATGAATTACTTTTGTAAGGTAACAGGAATGATTCTTATTGGTATGGGGTTAAAGTTGCTTCAAACGAAAGCCCCTCAATAAACTTAAATAACATAACAATGCTCCCCTTTTAAGAAAAGTTATTTTGAAGGAGCTTTTTGCTTATTATGATCAAGCCTAATACTTCATTTTAATCAATTGTCATGTATCTTCATACCCTCTATTGGCAAGTCTGCAAGATTGCATACGGAAACTGGATAAATCATGGGAGTAAAGTAGATGAGGATACTGCAAAAGAGTGTGTTAAAGCAGCACTAGATGTCGGTATAACAACATTCGATACTGCTGATGTTTATTCAGACACTAAGGCTGAATAAGTACTCGGCCGGTCTTTACAAGGTATACGAAGGGAGAGCATTGAACTATGTACAAAGGTGTGCCATCCGACTGGGAATGGGCAAAACGATAAAGGTTTATCACGAAAGCATATTCTAGAAAGTTGTAATGCATCTTTGCATCGTTTACAGACCGACTATATTGATGTCTATTATACACACAGATTTGACCCAACTACTCCTCTTGAAGAAACGATGTTAGCTTTCGCAGATCTTGTAAGACAAGGTAAAGTGCTTTATATCGGTGTAAGTGAGTGGACAGCAGAACAAATCACCCGTGGTGCAGTACTTTCACGGGAATTGAATATTCCACTCATCGCTAGCCAACCCCAGTATTCAATGTTGTGGAGAGTTATCGAAACCGATGTGATACCAACCTGTCAACGTGAGGGACTTGGGCAAGTAGTATGGTCGCCTCTCGCACAAGGTGTTGTCACTGGAAAATATCCACCCCAAAAACCAGTACCAACTCAATCACGTGCTAATTTTCCTGCTGGTAAACCATTTTTTATAATCTTGCACAACGTTGGATGAACGACAATGTGCTCACTGCTATCCAGAAACTCAAACCCATCGCTCAAGAGATTAATCTTACCCTCGCTCAACTCGCAGTAGCTTGGGTACTACAAAACCAGAATGTTTCCTCAGCAATTATCGGTGCCTCGAGCCCGGAACAGGTAAGAGAGAATGCGTTCGCTTCTGGTGTCAAACTGGAACCTGAAATAATGAATCAGATTGACAAAGTACTAGAAGGTTTTGTTGAGTACGATCCTAGTAAAACAGGTTAAGTTTTTGCACGTGACTTAACCAGAAATTCAGACTTACCTATATAAAACATAGATATATTATTTTTGAAAAGCTTGCTTAATTTTCATCATTATATACATCAAAGGAATATAAGCATATAAAATATAAAATCCAATATTAGACGTAATATCACTTAGTTTTTCTATCTTAATTCGCTTATCAATAAATATTGCAAATACAAATATTACTATACAAATACAAACCAATGATATTTTTGGTTTAACATTAAACATTCTTTTAATTCCTCTCGTACTCCCCCAGATTGCACAACAAATTGGAGGCAAAATGATAAAAAACCAAATAAAGATAATAATGTACTCAATTCTCTCAACAAATGGAAGTTCAAACACCTTTGTAAGTATTAATGTAGCCCAGACTGTATGCTTAATTTCTCCTTGAGTGAAATATCCAAAAGAAATAATTGTTAACATCAGATAGATAGTAGTTGTAGTTAAAGTAGCTAAATGTGCCCATCTTACTGATTTATCCCTATTTTTAATAAATGGGTAATATAAAAATAATGTCTCGAATCCCAAATACATAAAAGTTGAAGCCTTCGCCGATTGCAAAACTTCAAATATGTCATGATTAAAAACAGGTAAAAAATTATTCCATACCATATACTTAATTAGAAAGAACACTGTGATTATTAAAAAAGATGGAATTATTACACTCCAAAAACTTATCCCAGTTACTGCCCTGAATCCACCTGCTACAATATAATAAATTACTATCAATATAAGTAATGTAAACTCCCATGTATGAACCGTAGGAAAAATCCAAACCTGCAAAATCTCTATGTATGCTCTGATAACAATAATCGCTGAAACAATCATATATCCTATAAATAAACTTGATAGAATATATCCTATATTCTTACCAAAAAGTTTATTATTGATTGAAATTAAATCTCCGTCTTCTGCATATTTTAAAACTGAATACATCATTTTTATCACAATATGTATACTTATACCTGTAATCAAGATTGACTGCCATGCATCATGTCCTGCTCCTTGTATGAGTTCCCTTTGATATCCTAAAACTCCTACTCCAGTTTGTGAGGAATGGACTAAAAAAAATACAAAAAATGGTGTTACCATAGAACTTTCTTTCACTCTTACTTTATTCATGTATCTCACCATTTCAATTTATTCACCAACACCCGATTGTAATAACTTCAACTGTGTTTCCACTTTAAATGTAACTAAGGGATAGATTTTATAAAATTCTTTCTCATTCCAATTACGTTGTCTACCTCTAATAAAATCTCCAATCCCAATTGGGTCTACTTCATACTTTTGTAGCTTTTTTATAAGTCTATATACTTCTTTTGTCTGTTTTATTTCTATCTTTTTGGTTAAGAACTTTATATTATGAGTATTTTTTAAATCTAACCAACTTGGAGAATCCTTAATTAATCCGCTCATTGTAATGTTAACTGTTACTTTAGGCTTAACATCTAAACCACTCGCTTTCATTTTCACCGTACCGTATAAATTATTATAGACAATATACCCTGCTTTATTTTCCTTTTTTATTGGCATTTCAATATTCCCATTCATCCCATGTCCAGAGAGTAACTTAAATGTGAACATCTCATTCTCATTCAAATGTAACTTTAATTTTTCTCCCTTCATAATACCTATCCCATCTATCGCTATAGAATGGTCCTTATTCACTTTTAAATAAGGTAAATAGGCATCCCTACCTTCTCCATAATAATTAAATAAAAACATTTGCACGTTAGTAAGCGGGGAACTTTCTTTTTGTATATTTTGTTTTATTAATTCAAATAGATATAATGCCCCTTCTTTTTTGGCTTCTTTTAATAACTTTTCAGCTGATTTTTCAGCAACAACAATTTGTAAATTACTTCCAATTAATGGGTCGCGGCATATAGCTCGTACAAGGTCAGAAATTCCTTTTTTCGCTATACTTTCTCCAAACATCAAAACTTTTAATTTTCCAATTTCAACTGGAGATGCTGCCTTCCGATTCATTCTACTTAAAATAAGATTCACAGTAGAAGCCTCTGCCCTTAGAAATCCCGCTTTATTTTCCTGACGATTTTGATTGTATTCAGGGTAAAGTGCTGTTCCTGTCAGCTTATCTCCATTTTTATCAAAACCTAATACTTGAATAATATCTAACTTATCGACTTCCTTCATACGAACACATCCACATAAAACGATAACAACAATGGCTAAAATAACAACTTTGTTCATAATAACCTCTCCAAATCTGGATAATTATGATGTATTATTCGTTATTTATATCATCATGATCATTCTCTGAATTATATCTTTTTAATACCTTTGGCTTTAGATATCTTAACCTGTTCGTCGTATTTTTATAGGAGGAACGAATAAAATTATCGGCATAATCAGATTTCCTAAAAGGGTACATAGGAACCATATAGGGTGTTCCAAGAGATTTTAATCGCATTAAATGAGTTAATAAAAAAACAATACTAAGTATAATTCCAAATCCACCCCAGAGAGATGCAGCAAATATAAATGGAAATCTTAATAAACGAATTGTATTAGACATCTTAAAAATCGGTGTTGTAAATGATGCTAAAGCTGACAGAGAAACTGTGATAAGAAGGATCGTACTTGTTAGTGCTGCTTCAACAGAAGCTTGTCCGATAACAATTCCTCCTACGATACCTAAAGTCTGGCCAATTTTCGTTGGCAATCTCGCTCCTGCTTCTCGTAATAATTCAATTGTTATTTCTAAAAATATTACTTCTAATACTGGTGGAAAAGGAACGTTTGCCCTAGAACTTACAATAGGACCTAGTAAATCCATTGGAATAATTTCATAGTGATACGTTAAAACAGCAACATAAATGGGTGTTGAAAATATAGAAAAAATGACACCAAATATTCTTATAATCCGAAAAAAAGAACCGATGATCCAAGGTAAATAATAATCTTCGGGAGAAATAAAAAAATCCATAATAGTAGCTGGCCCTGTAATAGCATATGGTGAGCCATTACTCATTATTGCAACTTGCCCGTTAATGAGAGCATATATAACACGATCAATTCTTTCAGTTGAAAGAAATAACGGAAAAGGAGTATTAGAATTATCCGTTATTATTTGATCAATTTGAGAACTATCAAAAACTACATCAAAATCAATATTTCCTAATCTTTCTCTAACGGTATTAATATGTTCTGGATTCGTCACACCATTTAAATAGAAAATCAAGACTTTAGTTTTCGACATAGAACCTACTGTTATTTCCTCAAAAATTAAATTTGATGTTACTATTTGTTTTCTCAACAAATGAATATTTACATCAATGTTTTCAACAAGCCCTATTTTAGGTCCTACCACACTAAATTCATTCTCAGTTTCGTTATTTTCTCTTAATCCCAAGCTTGCATTCTCAACATTAATTAATGCACAAAGAACATCCGTTTCTCTAAGTTGAATAACGACAAATCCTTGATTTAACTTTAATTCGATTTCTTCAACATCATCAGTAATTATAATATCTTCTAAAGGTATACAACTTCTTAATTGCTCTAAAGTATTTATATTATGTATATTACGTTGAATAGATGCTAATAAAACCCTCTGAAATTTTTCTCCCTCTATTAGTGTGCTATAGTAACTAATAAACAAAAAATCTGAATGCTCCGAGGGAGAGAATTGTTTAAAATCCATTGACTTCTTAGCTGTTTCAAAAATCTGATAAACATTTTTCTTCTGTTCTTTTTTTGCTTTGCTTTTTAAAACAGTAGCAATCCACTCTTTCACTCCTCCTTCCCCTCCCTACATACTTGAAACTACATTAAAAGTATTATTCTCTTCAACATAAAATATATGCACTACAAAGAAATGCTATCTAACTTATGTTTATAAAGTTAAGAAATTCCTTATGCTTAAGAAAATCTAGGAAAGATATGGCTTTAAAATAAATATTGATTGAAAGTTCCTCCTTTAATCAATATGAATCCTTTTCCCTTTATTTTTATATGAACATTCTATACTTATAAAAAAGCTTGGTTAGACTCACTTAAAGCTCTGTAATTAAACGGAAAAAAGTATCATGCATTTCAAACATATATTGTAAAAGCATTACATGTTATTAGTGTCATTAATATTTACTGGTTCCAAGGAATAAATTAATCAAACCGAAATATATATTGCTTAGAAAAGTATCAAACAATATATAATGAAAGAGGCAAAATGATGAAACAAAAAATTTTACTTTTTGGTGATTTTGGAATTGATGATGCAATAGCACTCATATATTCTTTTTTTACTAAAGAAATTGAAATAGTCGGGATAGTAGCAGATTATGGAAATGTACCAAGAGAAAAAGTTCTTAAAAATATAAATTACTTAAAGTACTTATCAGGGAAGAAAGGTATACCTGTCTATGAAGGAGCATCCTGTACCCTAACAGGTATTACAGCAGAATATTATTCAGATGTACATGGTCCCGAAGGTTTAGGGCCAATTATTACCCCATCAATAAATTATCCAATTTACCCCCTACATATGGTACTAGATTTGGTAGAGAAAAACATAAACGATTTAACAATTGTTAATGTTGGAAGGCTTACCTCCCTAGCAACAACATTTGTTTTAGGATTACAACTTATGCAAGAAGCAAAAGAATATTTATTAATGGGTGGAGCCTTTTTTTACCCAGGGAATGTCACAGCATCTGCAGAAGCTAATTTTCATAGTGATCCGTATGCAGCCAATATTATCATTACTTATGCCAAAAATTTAACAGTTATCCCTTTGAATGTCACACAAAGAGCTCTTATTACACCTCAACAAGTCGAACAGATTGATTATTTTCATCAGAAGACAAAAGATCCAATAGGTTTAATTATTAAACCATTATTAAATTTTTATTATCAATTTTATTCACAAAGCGTACCTGGAATTCTAGGGAGCCCCTTACATGATGTATTTCCAATTTGGTATTTATTAAATAGAAACAAGGTAACTATAAGAGACCTGCCCATTAAAATTGTAGTTGATCGAGGAGATGCTTTCGGACAAAGTTTAGGTGATTTTAGGAGTAAGCCTACCCTAGACTTTGTTAAGCATAAAGTGGCTCTTAACTTTAATGAATTTGAATTTACAAGTGATATTTTAAGGACATTCCTAAAAATTAGATAAGTTATTTCAAACAATTTATATTAGTTTAAATCCATATTCTAGACAAAAAAAGTATATTTAATCCTTCTCAACGAAGTTATTTTTTGTCTTTCGTCGAATGAAAATATCGTACTTCGCATGACAAAGATATTTAAATCATTTTTAATAATTAGGGTATTCATAACACAAATGTTTAGTTTTTCTCACCGGCTTCCCCTTCCTTTATAACAGAATAGAGATATTGATTACTTTGGTTAATGGTTAAATATGTAGGGTTATCCAGATTTGCTACTGGTCTTACATTACTAATTTTTTTCATTTCTGTTTCTAAAGTAAAAGTATATATCCCTTTGCTGTCTCCTCTAGTATAAGTTCCAATATATCCAATAAGTTCTTTGTTATTCATCATTATTATAAACCGCTCCCCCTATAGTTTTATTCATCATACTTCTTAATAAATAGTCTTAAAATAATTTATAAAGAGGTATCCCAAAAGACTCTGAGTACCTCTTTATAAATTATCATATTTTTCTACTGAATAGCCTCTAAACCCATTTTTTCTGAAAAGCTGCTATACTTTCATATTCTTCTTCCAAGTGACGGGACAGGCGAATATAGATAGGTGCTAAATCTTTATATTTTTCCACACTTTCCATGTTTGGCTCGTGATAATAATTTGCACCTACCATTTCAGAAACTACATGTAATGTATCTATTTCACCTAGACTATATAAACCAAGTATAGCAGCTCCCAAGCAAGAGCTTTCGAAACTTTCAGGAACATATACGTCTTGATGAAAAATATCCGCCATCATCTGTCTCCAAAGTTCTGACCTTGCAAAGCCTCCAGTCGCTTGAATTTTTCTCGGTTCGCCAATTAGCTCTTTTAAAGCAAGAAGAACAGTATATAAGTTATAAATTATCCCCTCTAAAACAGCACGAATAAGATGTTCTTTCTTATGATGTAATCCTAGTCCAAAGAAAGATCCTCGCGCATTTGCATTCCATAAAGGAGCTCTTTCCCCTGCTAGATACGGATGAAATAATAAACCATCAGATCCAGGATTAACTTTTGCTGCTATTTCAGTAAGCACTTCATATGGGTCTTTCCCTAAACGCTTCGCAAGTTCAATTTCTGAAGTACCTAATTGGTCACGAGCCCACCTGAAAATCATACCACCGTTATTAACTGGCCCACCAATTACCCAATGCTCCTCAGTTAGCGCATAACAAAAAATCCTTCCCTTAGGATCTGATACAGGACGATTCGTTACAGCGCGTATCGCACCACTTGTACCAATTGTAACGGCCACAACTCCAGGCTCTATCGCATTTACCCCTAAATTAGATAGTACTCCATCACTAGCTCCTACTACAAAGGGAGTAGAAACAGGTAAATTCATCTCTCTTGCAAGATTTTCATCTAATCCTCTCAAGCTGAACGTTGTTGGAACCAGTTTAGAAAGCTGGCCTTCTGAAATCCCTGCAACATGAAGAGCTTCTTCATCCCATTTTAACGATTTTAAATTGAGCATCCCTGTAGCCGATGCTATCGAATGATCAATTACGTATTCCTTAAATAACTTATAGAAAATATACTCTTTGATAGAAATGAATTTATAGCTTTTTGCAAATAATTCTGCATGCTCGTTCTGAAGCCAAACTAATTTCGAAAGCGGTGACATAGGATGGATTGGTGTCCCTGTACGAAGGTAAATTTCATGGCCATTCATCTCATTCTTTATTCTCTGAGCCCATTCTGAGCTTCTGTTATCTGCCCAAGTGATACATTTTGTTAATGGAGTTCCCTCTTTATCTACAGCAATGATGCTATGCATTGCCGAACTAAAAGAAACACAAAGAATATCAATCGGCTGTATATTACTTGATTGTATAGTTACTTTAATCGTATTTATCACCGCTTGAAAAATCTCTTCCGGATCTTGTTCTGCTGTTTCTGGTGTTGGAGAATATAAAGGATATTCAATTCCATGACTCGCAATAACAGATCCATCAATCGAAAATAGAACTGATTTTGTACTAGTTGTCCCTATATCTACACCAATCATATATTTTGAGCTCACTACTTCTTCCTCCTAACAAAAAATCGCAACATTATATCAATAATGTAAGAAGTCTAAACATATATCCAAACTTCTTACATTGGTTTTCTCTATTAATAAAATAGTTTGTGCTAAAATTCCCTTTGAAAATTCGTATAAAAATATGCCTATTTTAAACAAACATATCAAGTAGTAAAACTCCTACAAAAGCAATAAATGAAAGTAATGTTTCTAATACCGTCCATGTTTTAAATGTTTCTTTCACTGTTAATCCTAGGTATTCTTTTACCATCCAAAACCCAGCATCATTTACGTGTGAAAACATTAGTGCTCCTGCACCCGTTGCAATGACAAGTAGCTCTAAGTTCACACCTGACAAATGTTCAACAACTGGCGAAACGATACCTGCTGCTGTTGTTAAGGCGACTGTCGCTGACCCTGTCGCAATTCGAATTAATCCAGCTACCATAAACGCTAATACAATTGGAGATAGTGCTAAATGCTCGGACATTTGAGCAATAGAATTACCCACGCCACTATCGATAAGAATTTGCTTAAATCCGCCACCAGCACCAATAATCGCAACAATAGAACCAATTGGTAACAAGCTGTCTTCTGTTATCTTCTTAATAGCCTTTTTATCGATACCTTGACGAAATCCAAGAAAATAGAATGCTGCAAAACATGCAATCAAAAGTGCAATTACAGGACTACCAATTAATGTGACAATCTTCATCAAAGTATTAGAAATGGGAACATAGGGAGCACCTGCTGCTAAAACCATTAATATAACAGGTAACAAAATAATAAAAAACGAAACTCCCG
Source organism: Bacillus sp. Medicinal_06 (assembly GCF_056711665.1). NCBI lineage: Bacteria > Bacillati > Bacillota > Bacilli > Caryophanales > Bacillaceae > Bacillus > Bacillus sp. Medicinal_06. The sequence goes on from NZ_JBWYHD010000011.1 coordinate 55,093, forward strand.
TTCCTGGTAATTTTGTTGATTTTGTATTTACACGGATTAATTCCGGCTCATTTTCGGGAATTACACGTTTATGAATCCACTTTGCAAATATAGGACCTGCAATAATAGCTGCAACAAACGTAATAATGAGTGAATAAAGAAGGACCTTCCCAAGATTCGCTTTATAAATACCTATTGCAACTATTGCCCCTGGATGCGGAGGGACAAGGCCATGTACTACGGATAACCCAGCAATCGCTGGTAACGCTATCAATAGAATATTTTGTTTCGTTGTTTTGTGAATTGAAATCACCAAAGGCAATAATATTAAAATACCCACTTCAAAAAATACTGGAATCCCAATAATAAAACCTGCGATTAACATTGCCCATGGTAAATTTTTTATGCCAAAGGATTTAACAAAGAAATCTGCCACTTGCATTCCAGCACCTGACTCTGCCATCATTTTCCCTAAAATTGTACCTAATACTAGAATTCCCACTAAATGTCCTAGAACACTCCCAACTCCCGTTTCATAAGCACTAACTATCTTATCCATTGACATCCCAGACATAACTGCTAAAAACAAACTTGCAATTGTTAAACTAATAAACGCATGCCATTTCCACAACGACACCCCTAAAATAACAATTACAATTGATAATAATGTAATAATTAAAAGATACATATCCATACTCAATTCCACCTTATGCGCCCTCTGTAAACCCTTTCAAAAATACCTGTGAGGATAAATCTTCCCATAGCTAAAGAGAACCCACAAAATTCTTTCTTGAGTAAGGGCTATATTTGAATTATTAATATTATTTACACATACACCTATACATAATTGAAGGCATCTTCACAAAATAATGATTTATAGGAAAAAGGAATCTCCCTTATCAGATTTACATTTTGGCGGGCTTCACTGACAAGGGGATTTTCCCTTTGATAACTATAATGTTATTTTGATAAACGTTTCATGAGTTCAGATTTTTCTGCTTCAAAACCCGGCTTACCCAGTAAGGCAAACATATTCTTTTTATATGCTTCAACTCCTGGCTGGTTAAACGGATTTACCCCCAGTAACAATCCACTAATTCCACAAGCTTTCTCAAAGAAATAAACCATTTCACCAAACGTAAATGCGTTTATTTCATCCAATTCAACAACCATATTCGGCACTCCACCATCTACATGAGCTAATACTGTCCCTTGGAATGCTTTTTTATTAATTTCATCCATTGTTTTTCCAGATAAAAAATTTAAACCATCAAGGTTTGCTGAATCTTTTTGAACAGTTAACTCAATACGTGGTTTCTTAACCTGCAATACCGTTTCAATCAGATCCCGTCTTCCTTCCTGAACATATTGTCCCATGGAATGCAAATCGGTTGTAAAATCAACTGAAGCAGGGAAAAGCCCTTTTTGATCTTTCCCTTCACTTTCTCCAAAAAGTTGCTTCCACCACTCTGATACATAATGAAGAGAGGGTTCATAGTTCACCAAAAGCTCAATAGATTTCCCTTTACGGTAAAGAGCATTTCGCACGGCAGCATATTGGTAACTTTCATTTGTGGAGAGATCAGAATTATTATATTTACGAGCGGCAGCAGCTGCCCCTTCCATCATTTGATCAATATTAAGTCCTGCTACAGCGATTGGTAAGAGACCTACTGCAGTCAGCACAGAATATCGCCCACCGACATCATCAGGAATAACAAATGTTTCATAGCCTTCCTCATCTGCCAATTTTTTTAGTGCTCCTTGCGCTCGATCAGTAGTAGCATAGATGCGTTTTCTTGCTTCTTCTTTCCCATATTTTTTCTCCATATAGTCCCGGAAAATGCGGAAAGCAATAGCAGGTTCTGTTGTTGTACCTGATTTAGAAATAACGTTAATAGAGATATCTTTACCTTCTAATAAATCTAATAAATGTGAAACATAGGTAGAACTAATATTCTGTCCCGCAAAATATACTTGAGTTGTACCATTCATTTGATTATGAAAAGTATGAGACAATGCTTCGATTGCAGCTCGTGCACCTAGATAAGATCCCCCAATACCAATTACAACTAGAACATCAGAATTGCTACGAATTCTTTCAGCGGCTTTTTTAATTCTCGAGAACTCTTCTTTATCATATTGATGTGGTAAATCTACCCACCCAAGAAAATCAGCTCCTGGTCCTTTTTTTTCATGAAGCATATTATGAGCTACTTTCACGAATCTACTTAAATAATCTACTTCGTTTTGTTTCATAAATGATAATACGTTTGAGTAATCAAAAGAAATAGTCATACAGCCTTTCTCCTTTGTATCGATTTATATTTGTTATAGTAAGACTTGCACTTTTTCTTTAACTTATTTAATAAACTTTTTAACATAAAAGGCATTAGGGAGACTTTATAAAAAACACCGTATTTATATGGGAATAGCCCCCCTCCTCCTTTTGGAGGTTGTTCTTAAAGAAACCAACGCTCCAAAAGGAATAATCGCCTCTTCTTATAGTAGATGATTTTAGTTTTTAGGTGCTTTTTCCCAATCCGCAGCAAACTTTTCAATACCTTGGTCTGTTAGTGGATGCATAGCAAGTTGTTCAATCACTTTATAAGGAATTGTTGCAATGTGAGCACCTGCCATCGCTACACGAGTTACATGATCTGGGTGTCGAACAGAAGCCGCAATGATTTGTGTATCTAATTGATGAACACGGAATAATTCAGCAATTTTAGCAACTAATTGTACGCCATCTTCAGAAATATCATCTAAACGACCTAAAAATGGAGAAACATACGTTGCACCTGCTCGAGCAGCTAAAAGAGCTTGGTTCACAGTGAAAATAAGTGTAACGTTTGTTTTAACACCTTTTTCAGTAAGGTGTCGACAAGCTTCTAATCCTGCTAGCGTCATCGGAAGTTTTATGGTGATGTTTTTATCGCCACCGTTAATTTTAATCAGTTCTTCTGCTTGGACGATCATTTCTTCAGCTGTAACAGCATCTGGAGTTACTTCTGCTGAAACAGACTCAACACCAGGTACTGCCTGACAAATTTCTGCAATACGATCTTCAAATTTGATGCCCTCTTTTGCTACTAAAGAAGGATTTGTTGTAACACCAGCTAAAATTCCCAGTTTATATGCTTTTTTTATGTCCTCAAGATTTGCAGTATCAATAAAAAACTTCATAATTAATTCCCTCCATTTTTTATACGTTAACGAGTTGCAATTTTAAGATTTTTATTTCTTTTCTACTGCATGTCCGCCAAATTCATTGCGCAGAGCTGCTACAACTTTTCCTGTAAACGTATCATTTTCTAATGAGCGGTAGCGCATTAATAAAGACATCGCGATAACAGGAGTTGCTGTTTGAAGGTCTAATGCTGTTTCTACTGTCCATTTTCCTTCACCAGAAGAATGCATAACTCCCTTAATTTCATCCAGTTTTGCATCTTTAGAAAATGCATTTTCAGTCAATTCCATTAACCATGAGCGAATTACTGAACCGTTGTTCCATACCCTTGATACTTTTTCATAATCGTAGTCAAATTCACTTTTCTCTAAAATCTCAAATCCTTCACCAATGGCAGCCATCATACCGTATTCAATTCCGTTGTGAACCATTTTTAAAAAGTGACCACTACCAGCTTTTCCTGCATATAAGTATCCATTTTCTACAGCTGTATCTCGGAAGATAGGTTCAACTATTTCCCAAGCTTCTTGATCTCCTCCAATCATGTAACAAGCACCATTACGAGCGCCTTCCATTCCGCCAGAAGTTCCTGCATCCATAAAGTGAATGCCATCTTTCTTTAGTTGCTCATATCGGCGAATAGACTCTTTATAATGTGAATTACCAGCTTCAATTAAAATATCTCCTTTTGATAACAGCGGTGTAACTTCACTAATAACAGAATCAACAACAGCGTGCGGAACCATAACCCAAAGAATTCTTGGTGATTGTAACGACTGAACAAGTTCATTTAAACTAGATGTACCTGTCGCCCCATACTCTTTCATTTCTTCCACTGCACTCGTATTTAAATCGAATGCTGCTACTTGATGTTTATGATCAATTAAATTTTTTCCTAAATTTAATCCCATTTTACCTAAACCAATTAATCCTACTTGCATAATATAATTCCTCCTTAAATTTTCTTTTATCAAATATATAAATGACTACAATCATGAATACCTTTTTGTCATATCATGTTCAATACTTATAAGTTGATATTTCCGCAAAGGTATTCATAGTCATAGCTTAAGACTTCAATACATTTTGTGTAATTTGAACAACATTTTCTGTCGTAAATCCAAATAAATTCATGACTTCAGCTCCAGTTCCTGAAGCACCAAATGTTTCAATTGATAGTACTTTCCCTTCCTGTCCTACATAACGCTCCCACCCAAGAGATACACCCATCTCAAGAGATACTCGTTTTGTTACATAAGACGGAAGAACTAATTCTTTATATTCTTTCGATTGACGATCGAATAACTCCCAGCTCAGCATTGCAACGATACGAACAGAAATATGTTCTTTTTCTAATTTTGCTTTCGCACTAACAGCCAAGGATACTTCAGAACCTGTCGCAATTAAAATAACATCCGGATTTTCATTTGTTTGAGTTAATATATAAGCTCCTTTAGAAAGATTTTCTATGTTCGCTTTCGTTTCATCAAACACCGGTAAATTTTGACGGCTAAGCACTAAAACCACTGGACCATCCAATTGCTGTAAAGCATAAGCCCAAGCACTCGCTGTTTCATTTGCATCGGACGGGCGGATTACTGTTAGATCAGGAATTGCCCGAAGAGCTGCCAAGTGTTCAATCGGTTCATGCGTTGAACCATCTTCTCCTACAGCAATCGAATCATGTGTAAATACATAAGTAACGGGTAATTTTTGCAATGCTGCCAATCGAATAGATGGACGGAGATAATCGTTAAATACAAAGAATGTACTTACGAAAGGTTTTACTCCTCCATGAAGTGCCATCCCATTAGCTGCCGCTCCCATTGCATGCTCACGTACACCGAAGTATACATTTCGACCAGCAAACGATTCTACTGCATACACTGCTTCACCTTTCATATCTGTCATAGTGGAATGCGAAAGATCCGCACTTCCACCAAAAATAGAAGGAATCGATTTCACATAATGATTAATAGCTTCTCCACTTGCAACACGAGTTGAAATAGTTTTTTCAGTATCAAAGGATAGAATGTCATTCGCTTCAATTAAAACCTCACCTGTAATCGCTTTTTCTAGTTCATCTGTTAGTGTAGGATTCGTTTCTCTATATAAATTGAACTGCTGATTCCAATGGTTCTCTTTTTCAATACCTTTTTGTTTAAGTTCATTAAAATGGGCTTTTACTTCTTCAGGCACAAAGAAATCGTCCTCATAATTCCAACCATACACTTGTTTTGTCGCTGTCGCCTCTTCTACTCCAAGCGGATTACCATGTGCTTTGTTTGTTCCAGCAACTTTTGGACTTCCATAACCTATAATTGTTCTGACTTCTATAAGAGTAGGTTGGTCCTTATTTTCTTTTGCTAATTTAATGGCTCTTGTGATAGCCTCAACATCGTTTCCATCCTCAACCCTTATATACTGCCACTGTACAGATTCTGCCCTTTTCTGAATGTTTTCAGAGAAAGCAATGTTTAATTCACCATCAAGTGAAATTTCATTTGAATCATATAGTACAATTAACTTACCAAGTTTCATATGCCTTGCCATTGACATCGCTTCATAAGAGATACCCTCCATTAAGTCACCATCTCCAACTAAAGCATAAGTATTGTGATTTATAATAGAGTGACCATCCTTATTAAACTTCGCTGCTAAATGAGCTTCCGCCATTGCCATTCCTACAGCATTTGCAATCCCCCTTGTCCAAGTGGTCCTGTAGTTGCTTCAACTCCAGGAGTATGACCAAATTCGGGATGTCCAGGTGTTGTACTATTTAACTTTCTGAAACTTTTCAAGTCATCAATTGAAACGTCATATCCAGCTAAATGAAGTAGACTATATAATAGACTGGATCCATGTCCCGCTGATAAAACAAAACGATCACGGTTAAACCATTCTGGATTTTTAGGATTGTAATTTAAATGATTTGCCCATAATGCATAAGCATAAGCCATCGGTGCCGCTCCCATTGGAAGACCTGGATGACCTGAATTTGCCTCATTAATAGCATCAATAGATAACGTACGAAGTGTATTCACTGCTAATTGATTTATGTTTTGTGCCATAGTAATTTTCCCCCTAAATACCTTTCATTTAAGAATGTACTTATTTTTCCATTTTTTGATCTAACCACCATTTAAATTCACTTTCTTGTAACAGCTCATTAGCCGCATCTGGACCATATGAACCCGACTGATATTCATGAAGAGGTAATAAATTTTCCTCAAATGCTTCAAGAATTGGCTGTACCCATTCCCATGACAATTCAACTTCTTTCCAATGAGCAAAGAATGTAGGATCTCCACACACAGCATCATGAATGAGTCTTTCATAAGCTTCAGGTATTCCCACTTCTGCTTGCTCGCAAGTAAAGTTAATACGGATTGGTTCAATCTCTCCATTTTTCAATGGGTTTTTACTATTTAACTGCAGTGAAACATTCTCACCTGGGCTAATTTCAATTATTAATAAGTTAGGTTCTGCATTTGGATTATTATCTTGATATTGCTGTTTTAACGTATTTTTAAATTCGATTACAATACGAGTAGACTTTTCTTTCATTCTTTTTCCTGTTCGTATATAAAAAGGAACGCCAGTCCAAAATGGATTATCGATCCATAAGCGAGCGGCAACAAATGTGTCTGTGTTAGAAGAAGGATTTACTCCGGGCTCCTCTTTGTATGCTACAACTTGTTGACCATTTATCTCTCCTGAAACGTATTGTCCACGTACGATATGGTTCTGAATGTCTTCTTTTTTCACTTTACGAAGAGTCTCCATGACCTTTCGTTTTTCCTCTCGAATTTTAGATGCGTTAATCTTTTCTGGCAGATTCATAGCAGTCATCATTAATATTTGTAACATATGATTTTGAACCATATCTCGAATGGCTCCTGCCTGATCATAATATCCTGCCCTTTCTTCAACCCCAACTGTTTCACTAGCTGTGATTTGTACATTCGCTATATGTTCTTTGTTCCAAATCGATTGGAGAACAGGATTGGCAAATTCAAGCGCTTCAATGTTTTGAATCATCGGTTTACCTAAATAATGATCAATACGGTATATCTCGTCTTCTTCAAACGTTCGACTAAGCTTATCATTAAGCTCACGAGCAGATTTGAGGTCGTGCCCAAACGGTTTCTCAATCATCAGGCGTTTCCATCCATCCGTTTTATCAAGTCCGCTTTCCTTAATATTTAAAGCGATTGTCTCGAAAAATTCAGGAGAAACTGAAAGATAGAACATTCTATTACCTTTTATATTTCGTTCTTTTTCCCTTTCACGAACTACTCGTAATAACCGCTCATAATCTTCCGGCTTACTCACATCTAATGAGCAATAACGGAAATTCTCTAAAAAACCTTCCATTTCTGGAGTACCTTCTTCTCTACGACGAGAAAAAGTTTCTATTGATTCTTTTATTTTTTTTTGAAAATCTAAATGGGATAGTTGCCGTCTTCCAAGCCCAATAACGGATATCTGTTCAGGAAGCTTTTGATCTCTATATAAGTTATATAGTGCCGGGTAAATTTTTCTTTTAGCTAAATCCCCTGTTGCTCCAAATAAAACAAAGGTCATTGATTCCAATTTCAGTCCCCCTCTTGTTGTATAATCATTGTCAATATATTAAAAATAAATTGTACAGAAGCTCATACTCTTTGTTGATTCGTTCTTGCTTCTTCTCATCTTCTAACTTCATGTTTTTACAAAAAAACAAAGAGTTATTAAACTCCAATTCTTTTTATACCTTTCGCTTTCTCATTGTCCCCAATATTAATAGTGGCAATTCAAAGCATTTCTTTCACAAATTACTTATTTATCGAACTCAACAAAACAATTTACATCTAATTACTTTTAGTAATTAGATAACCTTACGTCTAGTATATTAACTACATAAATTATTATCGTCAAGAAAAATATCTCGAATTCAAGAATTTTTATTTCGTAATATTTTTCAGCTTTTGCCTATTTATTAAATGATGTTACCCATATTAACTTCATCACTCGTAAAATCTTGAATGTAAATCTATAAAAAGCATGCTTTTTTACGTATTTCTAGTTAATAATACATCCATTAATTTTCAGAGATAATGATCAATACAACAAATATCACCTTCGTCAAAAGGTTTACTTAACTTCGCATTTAATTCGCGAGCGGATTTTAAATTATGACCAAACGGCTTCTCGATAATAAAACGTTTCAATCCTTTTGTAGTCCACAATCCACTCTCCTTAATATTTAAAGCAATCACATCAAATAATTCTGGTGCAACAGATAGGTAAAACATGCGGTTTTCAGGAATGTTTAATTCTGTTTCGCGCCTCTTTACAAGGCACAATAAATCTCGATAGTCCACTGTATTCGCTGTATCTAATTGACAATAATGAAATGAGCCAATAGATTCTTTTACTCCTGACTGGTCATCAGTAGATGTTCTAGAAAATGTATCAAGGGATTGTTCTACTCTTGTTTGAAATTCCACATCTGATACCGCTCTTCTGCCAATACCAATAATAGAAAACGATTGCGGTATATTTTGATTAATAAATAGGTTGTATAAAGCAGGATAAATTTTGCGTTTCGCTAAATCCCCTGTCGCTCCGAATAAAAGAAATGGCATTGAATCCATTTGCTACCCTCCCCTTTTAAAACAATTTCTAGAAAAGAAAATATAAACTCATTCGCTACTTGGCATAATACTGCCTCCAAAACCTCATACTTTACCAATGTTTTTTAATACAATTTTGCCAAGAACACGTTCTGACTCACTTAAACGATGTGCTTCTTTTACACCTTCTACATTTAAAGGTAACACATGAGTTACAACAGGCTTAATCTTCCCGATCTCAATTAATTCTGTTATAAGAGAAAGTTCATATCCGTTAGGTTCAGTAAATATATGATCAGTCTGAATATTTTTCTCTATAGATATTTCAGTTTGTGGAATTTCTATACCTTTTGGACCATAAATGGACACTAACTTTCCATTTGATGTAAGTACTTTATAACTGTCCTTTAGTACATCTCCACCTATCACATCAAATACAATATTGTAATTATGCAGAAGCAAAGAAAAGTCTTCCGTTCTGTAATCGATGACAGTATCAGCGCCTAGATCCTTTACAAACTGTATATTTTTAGTACTAGTCGTAGTTGCAACATGTGCACCGAAGCTTTTTGCTAACTGAATAGCGAACGTTCCAATTCCTCCGGATCCAGCATGAATTAAGACTCTATTACCTTTTTGAACATTAGCAAATTTCACTAAACTTTGCCAACTTGTCAATCCTACAAGAGGGATTGATGCTGCCTCTTCAAAGGATAGATTTCTTGGTTTTTTCGCTACATACTTCTCATCTACTGCCACGTACTCTGCATAAGTGCCGTTTCGTTCAATATCCGGACGACTATATACTTCATCACCCACTTTAAATGCTGTTACGTTTGGTCCTATGCCAACAACTATACCGGCAACATCCCACCCTAAAACGAGCGGGAAGTTATAGGGAATTACATCTTGAAGTAAACCTTCACGTATTTTCCAATCCACGGGATTTACACCAGCTGCATATACTTCAATAAGTACATCATTGTCTCCCAATAGAGGTGTTTTCATTTCGATCTCTTGTAGTACATTTTTATCTCCATATTGCATAAGTCCTATTGCTTTCATTCTTTCCACTCCTTTACAATGCGGGGAAATGAGGAAGTACTTCTTCCCCTAGCTCATCCAATACTTCATTAGCTGGGCGTTGACCATCAAATAGAGCAAGGAATAAGTGATTAACACCAATACTTCGGTATAAATCCAGCAATTCAATCAGCGCATTCCGACCTGTACGGTAACCTAAGCGTATTGGTGTAGGTCGTTCATTTGGATCTTCAGACAAATCTAGATGCATCGGCTGTATAAATGGTTTGAATACACCTGGATGATAGTCCTCTACTAGCTCTCGCCATTGTCTAATTGCTGTAGCCTGATGTACCGGACTACGTGGATAATACATCCATCCATCACCATGTTCAGCAAACCATTTCATCGTTTGCTGACTAAAACCTGTGATGAAGGTTGGTACACGTTTAGACGGTTTTGGAACTAGATTTGCCCCATACACTTCCCCTAGTTTTGATTGGATAGATGGAAAGTTTTTATACAAAATATCTTCCAAGTAAGCGAACGCTTCCCTAAACTTTTCACCTCGTGTTTCATGATTAACACCTAACGCCTTAAAATCAGCACGTCGGTCACCCGATGAAACACCGAGCATAATTCTTTCTGAAAATAGTTGATCCAGTGTAGCAATTTCTTTCGCCACACGAAGCGGATGACGAAGTGACAAGACTGTTGCCGACGTCCCAAATGCGATTTTCTTTGTATGACTTGCTAAATACGTCAAATAAATCATCATATCGTAAATTTGACCTGTTGCAGGATCGCCAAAGTCAGGGTCTTGCAGCAAAACATCTCGAAGCCATACGCCTGTAAAACCATATTGTTCCGCTTTTTGTACCAATTCTACTTGTTTTTCCATCGTTGGGGTATGAAACTGATAATTTTCAATCGGAATGTGAACTCCTAATGTAAGTCGATCTTTCGCAAACATACGATTATATCCAAAATGATTCGCAAACTTTTCCATGTGTTTCACTCACTTTCCTTCATTAATATAAATCTATAATTTTTTACTTTTGGTCTTTCTTCTCAAAATTCATACTCAATCCTGTAACACCACATTGTTGCAGTTTTGTCTAACTAAAATACGATTGTAATCGTAATAACTTTGTGCTACGAATGTTATTATAAATCGCTCATAACATGAATAACAGTACGTACTTTAAAGTGATGTAGGTACTTTAAAGTACCTATACCAAATGCCTGATTATAACTTTAATCAATAAGTCATGCTGTATAAAATGACGACTTACCTTCCTTCAATAACTTCTAAAGTTGCTTCTGCAGGTGTGTTACATTATTTCACGCAATCTCCTCTTCTTTATATAAACTCATCAAAAAATGATTGACTTGGAGTTAACTCCAAGTAATACACTTGTAGTGAAAGGAGAGTAATTACAAATGAACGATATATTCACAATATCAGATGTTGCAAAGAAAACAGGATTAAGTACAGACATAATCAGGTACTACGAAAAAATTAACCTTCTTCCCCCAGCTAAAAGAAATGAGAATAATAATAGGCAGTATGTTCAATTAGATATAGATCGAATACTTTTCATTAATCATCTTAAGAGAACACAAATGCCCTTAAATACAATACAAGAATATATGAAATTCTCACTAGCCAAATTCATAATATTATACTTATTTTTTGTACTTTGCTATGCTATAACCACGAATAGGAGGTAATAAATAATGAAAGCACAAATTATCCGTTCTTTTGGTAATTCATCTGCATTTCAATTAGAGGAGTTTTCAAAACCGAAACTTTTACCAGGACATGTTCTAATCCATGTAAAAGCGACAAGTGTAAATCCAATTGATACGAAAATACGCAGTGGCGCTGTTTCATCAGTTGCTCCTGAGTTTCCAGCTATATTACACGGGGATGTATCAGGTATTGTTATATAAGTAGGAGAAGGCGTTTCGAAATTCAAAACTGGTGATGAAGTATATGGGTGTGCCGGAGGTTTTAAAAGAACTACTGGTAGTGCACTTGCAGAGTTTATGCTTGCTGATGCTCGATTGATTGCTCACAAACCAAAAAATTAAACAATGGAAGAAGCAGCTGCTCTACCATTAGTTGCAATTACAGCTTGGGAATCTTTATTTGATCGCGCAAATATTAAATCTGGTCAAAATGTCCTCATTCATGGAGCTACTGGTGGCGTAGGACACGTAGCCATTCAACTGGCTAAATGGGCAGGTGCTAAAGCTTTTACAACAGCTTCTCTGCAGAACAAAATTGAAATAGCTCATCGTCTAGGAGCCGATATAGCTATTAATTATAAAGAAGAATCTGTTCAGGAATATGTTCAAAAATATACGAATGGCAAACGATTCGAAGTTGTATTTGATACAGTGGGTAATAAGAATCTCGATAATTCTTTTGAAGCTGCCGCGGTCAATGGAACTGTCGTAACAGATTGCGGGAAAATCTTAAATAAAATAACTCAAATAGTAGAAGAAGGAAAACTTCGACCATTGCTAGATTCTAAAACTTTTACATTTGATGAAGTTGAACAAGCACATGAGTATATGGAATCGAAAGAAGCAATAGGGAAAATAGTGTTGAAAAACGTTTGGTAACTATAACTCGATAATAAAAATAACAATTATTCGGCGCTGGAAAGTAACAGAGGGATTGCTTCAAACGGAGCATACAATTCATTTTTCAAGAACTTCCTTGTTGTTTATAAATTGGAAGAGGTTTAGTAGCACTTTCACTTCCTACTTGGTACTCAAGTATAGCGCGCTCTTCACCATACGGAGTATCTATGAAAGGAACTAAAGGATTATCACCTTGAATAGTAACCCATTCACTCCCTACTTGTATGGATTTTTCTTTTTTTGAGTCATTAGATAATAAGCGTAATGTTAATTTGTCTTTAAAGTTAGGATTCGTTTGTCTTACCTTTAATGGCGTATTTCTCTGCAAAATAAACTCTAAATCTTGTCGATCATGATATTTCCCCTTACTTATTCCTGTCTGAAATATCCAAGTAGGTTCTTCTAAACTAGTAATTTCTTTTACATTTGTTCGTTCATCAGCATGTAAGTGTATATTTCCTATGAGGAAAAGCATTGTATACATTATGCCTATAACAAGTGACCTTTTCATTTGCATATCTCCTTTTCTATTTTTTTATATACAAAATACAATAAAACAATTTCCTCCTTCTTCACTTATAACTGTGGTCAGTAAGTTATTTATCAGTGTAATTATTATAGTTACATTAATTCATGATTATCAATCATTAAATATATATAATTTTTTATATATAAATATTTTATATCAGGTACCTAAATATCGTATAATTGTCTATACTCTTTTATTTCTTCTCTTTCAGACATTAATCAAAAAAACACGAAGACTTAAAGTCTTCGTGTTTTTTGAAATATACATATTGTTACACTTGTGATTGAATTAATAACTAGGATCTTTTTACTCATGAAAAAGTCAATTTCCTTGTGGATGATGTCCCTACCTAAACTTCTACGATTTACTAATCCTATGTCTTTCCTCTAAAAATTGTAATACTCAATATGCTCTTGGCTCCATTTGATTTTCTAATTAAATACTTACATATCTTTCTTTATAATATTTCCTAACTCTATCCAACTTGTAATACGCGGGATATTAAGATGTTGATTGTAAGAAGTACTTTTTGCATACACTTTAATTGGTTTTCCTACTAACGTTTCTAAGACAGCCGGCTTATCATCAAAGAAATAGTTCAATTTTATTTCTTGTATGAAGTGTATTTTTTCTTCATCCTTCATTCCATAGAAAAAGCGATCTTCATGTACCGGAAATCCTTTTTCCATTAACCATTTCTTTGTTTGTTCTCCATGCTCTTTAGGTCGCGCCGTTATATAGTATATTTCATGTCCCTGTCTTTCTAATTCTTGCAATGTCTCTACTGCATATGGAAACGGTGAACAAGAAGTATAATAAATCTCATCAAGCAAACTATTCCACATCTGAGTACCTTCCTCCGAAGTCATGCCAAATGCTTCATGAATTTCAATTGTTTTTAAAGAATGAAATACATCCAATCCTACTTTTTTGTTTAATTTTTGGTTATATAAATGAAAAGCATGCTGTCTTAAATCAATCAACGTATCATCGATATCAAATCCAAACTTCACTCTTCATCGCTCCTTTCTGCACTTCATTTATTGAAAAACATAAGTAGTTTTTTATTCTCCTTATTCCTCATCTTTCCGATATTCTGGATAGCCAATAAATCTATAATCTTTTCCAACCTGGGTAAAGGATATATCCTTAAATTCAATTGCATCTTGCATTTTAGTAATACCAGTACCCTCTACAAAGCTAGGCGCCATTCTACCCCCAATAATTTTAGGTGCAAAATATAAAATAAGTTTATCCATTAATTTATTTTCAATAAACGAAGCATTTACCTCTCCACCACCTTCAATAAGAAGGGAGGAAACTCCTTTTTGCCCTAAAACACCAAGCATTTCATGTAAGTTTATATGCTTTTCTCCGCTAGTAACAAACACTTTGACTCCTGCATTTTCTAATGCCTTTCTTTTTTCCTCTGCATGATTACCTGTTGTAAAAATCCATGTAGGAGCTTCCCCATCTGTAACAACGTTAGCTTCCATTGGTGTGCGTAATGTGGAGTCCAATATCACTCGAATTGGATTTCGTCCATTTGGAATACGCGTTGTCAATGACGGATTATCCTTTTGGACAGTATTCGCTCCTACTAAAATAGCCGCATTTTCGTTTCATATTTGGTGTACTTCCTGTCTTGCTTCTGTAGATGTAATCCACTTACTATCCGATAAAGAAGTAGCAATTTTCCCATCTAATGTAACACCCGATTTAATCGTTACAAATGGACGCTTTGTCATAATATATTTATTAAAGACTTCATTCATCTTTTTAGATTTTTCTTCGCACACTCCTACAAGCACTTCAATACCAGCATCTTGTAGAATTTTAATTCCACGTCCAGAAACAAGTGGATTTGGATCAAGTGTAGCAACTACTACTCTCTTAATTCCTGCTTGTACAATTGCTTCTGCACAAGGGCCTGTTCTTCCATGATGAGAACAAGGTTCTAGAGTAACATAGATGGTACCACCACGGGCCTGTTCTCCCGCCATACGTATCGCATGTATTTCGGCATGTGGTTCTCCCGCCTTCATATGTGCTCCGATTCCTACAATTCGATTATCATTTATAATTACAGATCCAACCAGTGGATTTGGAGTGGTTTGTCCCTTCATAGCCTTGGCATTTTCTAGTGCTAGATTCATATACAGTTCATGCTCACCCATGTAAGTGTCCCCCTTCAAAATGTCCAGAACGCTGAATCTTCGTTTGCAAATATTTCTCATTAAATTCTGAGACATCACCCCATAACGGTTCACGACTCGTAACATTTAATCCAGCTTTTTGTAAAGCTTCTAATTTTTTCGGATTATTTGTAATAAGTTTTACAGGTTTTGAGCGTAGTGCTTTTAATACTTCAATTGTATCATCATAATTTCGAACGTCATCTTTAAAACCTAGGTTCAGATTAGCTTCTACTGTATCTAACCCATTTTCTTGCAAAAGATAAGTCATCGCTTTACTAAATAATCCAATTCCTCTTCCTTCATGATTTGCTAAGTAAAATAAAGCACCTGAACCATGTTCTGTAATCATCTTTAAAGACTGCTTTAATTGGAATCCACAATCACAACGTTTACTACCAAAGATGTCACCAGTGTGACAAATACTATGCATACGAATCAGGGCATCTTCAGAATTCTCAAAATCACCATACACAAGTACACTAGATTGTTGCATATCAGCTAAATTAATAGATGGAAGTTTCTCAATAATTCCTTCTACACCATTTGTAATCTCACTACATTGCAACCAAGAATACCATTGGAAAACTTTAGTCTCCCCATATAAATTAATTGGCAATTTGATAGGACCTACTAAATAAATATCCTTTCCATCTTGATGTATGAATTGAATTTTATCTTCTAACATATGAATTGTATCTGTTGTAACCATTAAGTACCTCCTAGTATAGAGAATCTCTAAAAAAATTCTCTTCCATTGTTATATTTTTTATTGTTTAACTTACACAACGTAAGTGTTTTTACAGATGATATTCTTTTTTCTCTCAGCTTATATGCAATATGTATCATTACAACTTTGGCTATTTAAAGAAAAGAATCGTTAGTAATATA
This sequence comes from Bacillus sp. Medicinal_06, assembly GCF_056711665.1. Lineage (NCBI taxonomy): Bacteria > Bacillati > Bacillota > Bacilli > Caryophanales > Bacillaceae > Bacillus > Bacillus sp. Medicinal_06. The sequence continues at coordinate 71,173 of NZ_JBWYHD010000011.1, forward strand.
AAATAACTTAGTTACTTTATGTAAGTTATTATATATTTGTAATTGATTTACGTAAAGTAATTAATCATAAAAATATTTGTTACTAACTATAAGATGTTGTATAATTTCTTTTAGGAGGTGAAGGAAAATGAATGATTCTACATTATGCCCTCGCTTTGAAAAAGGAATGAAATTTTTTAGTCAACGATGGACAGCACTGATTATTTACCAACTTTTCTCTGGATCTCAGCGTTTTTGTACGCTTGAATCTTCTCTTCCTGTCAGCGGGAGATTACTTTCTGAAAGATTAAAGGAATTAGAACTAGAAGGAATTGTCGAACGTAAGGTCTTTCCTGAGACACCAGTTCGTATAGAATATTCTTTAACTCAAAAAGGATTTGCTTTAGAATCCATTATTCACGGAATAGAAAAATGGTCCCAGGAATGGATAGAACTTGAGGAATAGTATAAAAGCTTTTTCGTATATAGTTTTAAGTGATCAAATTACGGATATCTATAATTAAAACGCTAGCTTTTCAAGCATTTATGAAAAGCTAGCGTTTTTTAATGACTAAAAGAATTACGGATATCCCCTTAATCATTTATACTTTTGGATGAAATTATTCTTAATAAAATAAACTTTAAGAAATGAAACAATGCGATCAAAACGATCACCTTGTTCTTTTTAAAAATACAATAGTGTTTTTAAAAACTTTTATAATACATACCCTATTAATAAAAAGAGCGAATAAACTTTCTGTAACTAAACAGCTTTATTTTCAAACCACAGTGAGGTTATTAAATTTGAATATTACTTATGAAATTTCACACGCTCTTCAAGCGGTTGGAATTCTTTTTCACCTGGTGCAGCTGTCGGGTTACCAAATGGCATTTGCGCAATAAGTTTCCAATTAGCAGGGATATTCCATTCTTTTTTCACTTCATCGTCAATTAATGGATTATAATGTTGTAAAGATGCCCCTAACCCCTCTGCTTCTAATGCCGTCCACACAACTAATTGGTGCATACCTGATGCTTGGTTTGACCAAATTGGGAAGTTTTCAGCATATAAAGCAAATTTTTCTTGAAGTGATTTAACTACAGCTTCATCTTCAAAGAATAATACTGTTCCATAACCAGCTTTAAAGGAATCCATTTTTTGTTGAGTTCCTGAAAAATCTCTCTCTCCAACTGCTTTTTTTAATGTTTCAGTTGTAATATCCCATAATTTATTATGAGCTTCACCAGATAATACAACTAATCGCGCAGTTTGAGAATTGAAAGCTGACGGAGTATATTTCACAGCAAACTCTACGATTTCTTTAATTCTTTCATCTGATACTTGTACCTCTTTATTAATCCCATAGTAAGTACGTCTTTCTTTCAGTGCAGTATAGAAATCTTTTGTCATAATTTATCTCCTCCTAATTCCTAATATCCTTCAAAATAATATATCTCGAAGACAATAAGAATTTAAATTATTAAATTTTTTCAATGATTAGGCTCATAGCACTAATTGCCAATCATCCTGAATCTAAATAACCCACTTCTGACCCAAGCCAATTCAGTGTTACCTAAGAACGCCTTGTAGAATCATTGATAAGATTTAATTATCGTTTGGTACTATTTTATCCATTCTCTATTAATGTATCCTGCGTGTTTCATATTTACACAATTATGAACTGTAGCTACTATTATCATCAAATTTCATCTTGAATCGACATGTCTTAAATGAGAAATAGTAATGTTAAATTGATTCATTATAGTCAACAAGAAAGCCAGGAAGCATTAATAATGCATTACCTGGCTTATTATCTTTAAAATTTATATTTAATTAAACATTTCTAATGAATAGTAGTAAAAACTATTCCCATCACTTATTTAATGATTAGCATCTCATAAGGATGTTGTTCCATAAATCTTTTCTCCCAAGGAATCTCTAATGATGTCCAATTTAAACCGCCATCTAATGATTGATAAACCCCTTTATTGCTAAACAGATAGAACTTCCCATCGTTTGTTGCCTTTAAAACTGGTATTATTGTACCTTTAGGAGTTGGTAAACCTGAATTCATTTCCGTCCAAGACTGATTTTTTTCTTTCCTATAAATAAACGATTCACAATTTCCATTATTGTAATCATGCGCTACGTGTGGATTTGAAGATGTCGCAATAATAATATTTTCTGGATCAGTTGGATTAACTGCCATTTGATATGCATAATGATGATTTAATCCACTAGAAATATAGTTCCAAGTCTTACCTCCATCATAACTTTCCGCATACTCTTGACCTGGCTTCTTCAAGAATGAATCACCTAAAACACCATATAAACGATTTGGAGCATTGTGATGTGATTTGAGAACATGGATATCTTGAGGGTAATTCCCCTCTTTTTCTTCAGTCCATGTAATACCACCATCTACACTTTTGATTAATCCCCCTACCTCAATGGTCGTATAAATGGTTTCTGGATTATTAGCATCAATTTCAATATGTTTTACATGGTGCGTATATGTTCTTTGAGGAAAGAACCATGATGAATAAGATGGCATTTGTCGATAATCAGTTAACAATTCAAAACTGTCTCCTCCATTCTTGGATACAAACATTGCACTTGGTTCAGTTCCTACATATACGATCCCGTTACCGTCATCACCCTTCGATGGAGATACAGAAACTGCTGTAATAGATCTCATATTAATAGCATTAGCTGGGAACACTTCACCAAAAGAAGGTAATGTCCCAATTGCTTCCCATGAACTTCCTCCATCTATGCTTCTCCATAATCCCCTATCAAAAGTACCACAATACATTCTTTCTGGGTCGTATGGATCTGAAGCTAACGCAACTGGATTAGCACCTACAAACTGCGATTGGACGCTCCATGTTGAGTCTTTTTTTTCTGCAATTACAAGTTCTCTATCAAACGCTAATATCAATTTTTCCATAACTAAAATCTCCTCGTTTCATGATCTATCTACTGTATTATTTAGATTTTGGACGTTACAAGTTAAGAGATGACATTTATATGCTATAGCACATAAATGGTAAATTTTATTCCTTATAAAATATATTTCATAAGGAATGTCTGACTAATAACTTACATTATATAATTTATTTAACAATACCTTTAACTGTTGAACTTCTTCGCTAGTTAAACCACTTGTTACAAAATCGTTAGCATTTTTAACTACAGGTAGAATATCTTTTTTTATCTCTTCACCCTTTTCAGTCAAAAAAATGTAATGTGAACGTTTATCATGTTCATTAAAATTCTTCACGACAAACCCTTTTCTCTCCATAGAATGTATCATTCTTACAATCGTACTATGATCTTTATCAATCGTTTGAGCTAGATCCTTTTGGGTCATACCCCTTTGGCTATCAAGAATACTTATAAGACTCCATTGTTCCGGAGTAACACCATAAGGCTTTAATTGTTTCATGAAATAATTTGTTAACTTCACATCAGTACGATGAACAAGATATCCTGTTAAATCATATAAGTCCATATGCCACCTCCAAATAACTTATAATATATGTGCTACAGCACATATATTATAGAATGCATTATTATATGTCAAACTTTATACTGTCTCAATTCATTCTGTTTCAGAATTATTTCTCTAGATAGCCTAACACAATTCAATAGTTATGATATAAACGATATTCAAGAAAGAATAAGCTTAAACACTTTCTTGAATAGAACATATAAAAAAAGAGTGCAACTTTTGCACTCTTTTTACTTATTTTTATTAGAAATCGAAGTTATCAGGATCTGGACCAACGCGGTGATTTTCGTTTAACGCATCGATTTTTTCCATCTCTTCTTTTGTTAATTCAAAATTAAATACATCAGCATTTTGGGTAATGCGGTGTTCTTTCGTTGATTTTGGAATTGTGATCACTCCATTTTGTAGATCCCAGCGTAAAATAACTTGCGCTGTTGTTTTACCGTGTTTATCAGCAATTTCTTGTAGTGTTTCGTTATCTAATAATTGACCTTGCATAAGTGGTGACCATGCTTCCATTTGAATACCTTGTTCTTTACAGAAAGCTTGTAATTCTTTTTGTGTTAAACGAGGGTGGTACTCTACTTGGTTAATCATCGGTTTAATTTCTGCATCTTTTATTACATCTTGCAGGTGATGGATTTGGAAATTACTTACGCCAATTGCACGTACGCGGTCTTCTTTATAAAGTGTTTCTAACGCTCTCCACGTATCTTTATATTTCCCTTCTACAGGCCAGTGAACAAGATATAAATCTAAATAATCTAGTTCTAATTTTTTTAAGCTCTCTTCGTATGCAGCAATTGTTTCTTCATATCCTTGATCTGCATTCCATACTTTTGAAGTAATAAATAATTCTTCTCTTGAAATCCCAGTTGCTTCAATACCTGCACGGATTCCTTCACCTACAGCTTTTTCATTTCCATAAATTGCTGCGGTATCGATACTGCGGTATCCTGCTTTAATCGCTGCTTTAATCGCTTCTACAAGTTCTGGTCCTTCTTCTACTTTAAATACACCTAAACCGAACCAAGGCATTTCTACACCGTTATGCAATGTTGTTTTACTTTGTAAATGTTTCATTTTATTTTCTCTCCTTTTATTTTACTTGATCTCGTTTTTCTAATGCCATACTCCACGCTGTTAAAATAACAGCTCCTACTACCATAATGCCGCCTACCCAAGCGGTATGAATTAACCCTAACGAGTTCGTTACAATACCGCCTAAATAAGCACCAAGAGCAATCCCAGCATTAAACGCCGCAATATTAATTGCCGATGCAACATCGACAGCACTCGGTACAAATCGTTCAGCTAACATTACGACATATACTTGTAGCCCTGGAACATTCATAAATGCGAATAGTCCCATAAAAATAATTGTGATTAACCCAGCAACTTTAAATGGCGCTGTAAATGTTAAAACAAATAATATAATCGCTTGAATAAAGAACATGTAAAATAGCGCTCGAATTGGATTATGGTTCGATAATTTCCCGCCAATCACATTCCCTATCGCGATTGCGATTCCATACACTAACAAAATGATAGTAACTGTATTTGTTTTAAATCCTGTTACCTCTTGTAATAACGGAGATAAATACGTAAATGTTACGAATGTTCCCCCATATCCTAATGCGGTAATGATGAAAACAAGTAACAGTCTTCCGTTCGTAATCAGTTTAAATTGATCACGAAATGATACAGACATACCTTTTTTCATATTAGATGGAATTAGAATACCATTTGCGATTAAGGCTATAACTCCAATTACCACAATTGCCAAAAATGATGTTCTCCAGCCAAATTGTTGACCAATAAATGTTCCAATTGGTGCACCTGTAATAGTCGCGACTGTTACTCCAGTAAACATAATTGCAATTGCGCTAGCACGTTTATTCTCTGGTACAAGTGCTGCAGCAATTGTTGAACCAATTGACATAAACACACCATGTGCAAGTGCAGACACAATTCTCGCAATAAGTAATACAGCGAAGCTTGTTGCGACTGCTGCGATTCCGTTACCAATAATGAAAATAATCATAATCCACATTAATAACGTTTTTCGTGACATATTAGCTGTTAACGACGTTAATACTGGAGCACCAAATGCTACGCCTAACGCATATAAAGAAACAGTTAAACCAGCTGTTGTAACCGAAACATGTAAATCTTCTGAAATAGATGGTAATAAACCGACACTAACAAATTCAGTTGTTCCAATCCCGAACGCACTAATTGCTAGTGCTAATAAAGCAAATATACTTCTTCGACTCGTATGAACTTCTGAAGAAGATGCTGTATATGAATTCAATTGAGTTCCCCTATTCCCTATAATTCCCATCATAATAGTGTGATAAAAAGGCCCTTTTATCTTCTAAAAAAATATATTTAATATCTACAAACGCTATTATGAATAGTTTTATTCTTTTTTTAAAGAACGCACTTTAAAGTACTATAGGTACTTTTTAGTACCGTACTACTAACGTTTTTCTTACATGAACCATTATGAAACATATTCAACATAATAAAAAGTACATACTTTAAAATGCTGTAGATACTAAAAAGTAACATAGTTAGTTACTAGTACCGTAATGTTTGTTTTGTTCTTACATGTGCTATTATGAATGATATTTAACATAATAAAAAGTACGTACTTTAAAGTACTATAGGTACTAAAAAGTAACATTTGCATAGTCTAGCTTATTTTGTTCAAAAACTGAACTCTACATTCACCAAAGGAGGGGTTGATATGAAGAAATACAATCTTCCTGTAGAGGCAACTTTAGAAGGAATCGATTGAAAATAGAAGGTTGTTCTCCTTTGTCACTTAACAAAAGGGACAAAACGAACAAGTAAATTAAAAAGTTTAATGCCTGATATTACACAAAAAAATACTAACATAGCAATTACGCAAACTGGAAGAAGACGGTGTAATCCAAAGAATAGTGTACAACCAAGTACCACCGAAAATAGAATATTCTTTAACTAACTACGGTTGGTCTTTAGAGTCCATACTAGATTCTCCTTGTACTTTTTGGGGAATGTCATCTCGAAAAGAATGGAAATACGTCCATGCTCATTACAGCTGACGAATAATAAAAAAGGCAAAAATGAACAGAAATATGTTCATTTTTGCCTTTTTTATTTAACCATTAAAATTACTTACATTATTGGTTTAAATGATTTTTAACTGCTCTTATAACCAATTCATGATCTTCTTCTGGTGGTAATCCTGAAACTGTTACCATTCCAACAACCCCTACGTTTTTTATTTGGATCGGAAATGATCCACCAAACGCAGCATATTCCGAGGCATCTAAACGGTATTTTTCATGATATGGGACTCCAGTTATTTCACTTTGTATCTGCATATAATACGAGCTATGATTATGCAGGGAAACGACTCGTTTTTTACGCTCAATCCATTTCGTATTTTCCTCAGTTGTCCCTGTCATCTTGAAATGAAATAATTGCACACCATTTTTTGTTATATCAACAGCAATCAATTTTCCCTCTCGCTTTGCTGTTTCAACGATAAATAAACCTAATTGCAAGGCATCCTCATTTGTAAAAGAGGAAAATTGAAGTGTTTCCTCCTCTATTAAAATTTGTTTACTTATTTCACTCATATTTGAAGTACTCATATCTTTAACCTCCATAACTGTTTTATGCTACACCGGCATTTTTTGAAATTATTAGGCTCTATAGTACAACCTTTCAATCATTTTGAATCTAAATAAACTGCTGTAACATCGTTGGTAACTAGTACTGTAAAGCTTGTTTTCTTCTTACTGGTGCTATTATGAATGATATTCAACACAATAAATAGTACGTACTTTTCAGTGCTATAGGTACTTTTAAGTACTATCCTACTTATCCCCCTCTTACGTAGGCTATTATGAAATATATTTAACACATTAAAAATGTATGTACTTTTAAGTGCTATATGTATTAAGCAATACTCTTTTTATTATTAAACTTTTTTGCTCAATGGCTGTAATCCAAATTCATCAAAGTTTTTTTATCAAGATAAACGAAAAATAAAAAGAACCTAGCCGATACTAGATTCTTTTCTGGTCAAAAAACACTCCTATATTTATCGTGTCTTTATTCATAATAAAGACACGATACATTTACATAAGTTACGATTTCATGTACAAACTCTTTCCTGTCTTGTTACAAAAGACTTAGAATAGAACTTCTACTAAAGGCTCATTTTAATTACAGTAAAACATTGGTGAAAAGAATAAATTACACCACCTAAAAAATAGGAGGCAACAAAGATGAGTGAAAAAACAGCAGGATTCTCACAAGTAAATCACGTTGGAATTACTGTGAGTAATTTAGAAAAATCTATCGTTTTTTATGAAGCATTAACAGGTAAAAAAGTATCGAACATCGATGAAATTGGCGGAAAGAGAATGGCGCAAACCCAAGGACTTGAAGATACTCGTATTAAGTATGCCAACCTTCACTTAGATAATTTGAATATCGACATTCTAGAATATGTTGTCCCTAAATCAGATAAAGCATCTTACTCAAATGATCAAATTAGTGCGATGCATCTTTGTTTTGAAGTAGAAGATATTGATGCCGCTGTAGAACGCCTAAAAGCAATTGGGATAGAACCAGATGGAGAGCCAATTGTCTTTCAAGAAGAAGACGGCTTGAAATCTGGATTTGGTACAGGAGTTGCCTACTTCCGTGATCCAGATGGTACTAATTTAGAGCTAATTGCTCCAAAAGGTCCATTTAGAAGGGATTAATTAAAATATATTAAGCTGTTTGCACATTTTTATAGCGCTACAATGACTTTACGAAAAGATACTATATTTTACTCATGTGAATACCGAAACAGCCACCTTATGTGAAAGGTGGCTGTTTGTCGCTAATCGCAAAAATTAACGTTTAAGTTGATAGATTGGAGACGGTATCCTCTTATGGTTGGATTAAAAAGGACAAACGCTCCAATGTGAGAAGTTTGTCCAAAAACTTTTTCATTTAACAAAATAAATAAAATTCAATTCTACTAGGAATTTTTCATGTCCCACTATTTTTGCACCAAAACCAACTATAGTGAATTAGAATAATGACTTAATACTTGCTAGGACAGTAAGTACACCTACAACAATGACAAATACATTGCTCATTTTCCCTCTGTATTTAGCTAGTACTGGTACTTTACGGATTGCATACATCGGTAATAGACATAAGATAGCAGCAATTAACGGACCGCTAAGAGAATCAATAAGTTCAAGAATACTTGGATTTGTATAAGCAACAAACCAGCATGTTAATACGACAAAAGTAAGGGTCATTGTCTTAATTGTTTTTTCTTCTATATCTTTTCCACGTGTTTTACCAAACTTCATAATCATGTCACGCATTACCTCATATGCTCCTATATAATGACCAAGGAAAGACTTTGTAATAGCTACAAAAGCAATGATTGGAGCTGCAATAGTAATTACAGGCGAATTAAGCTCATTAGCAAGATATGAAAGAATTGATAAGTTCTGTTCTTTTGCCATTTTTAAATCATCTGGGGTCAAACTCAGCGCACTGCTCCAAACAAAGAACATAACAACAAATGTCATGATATAACAAACTTTTTGTATTTGAGCACATTTGGCATCAGTAGCTTCTATTCCATACGTAACCCTCTGTTTCACAACAAATGATGAAATAAGAGGAGAATGATTAAATGAGAATACTATGATTGGTAGTATCATCCATATCGTTCCAAAATATCCTGTTCCTGTTGAAGCAGTAGAAACACTTGAAAAACTAAGCATTGACGTATTCCACTGTGGAATCAAAGATATTGCGATAAAAAGTAAAGAAGCTATGAAAGGATATACTAGCATGCTCATTATCTTTACAGTAATATCTTGACCAAAATTTAGTATAGCTATAAGACCAAACACTAATACAAGCGATAAAATGGCCCTTGGAGGCTCTTTCATGTGCAATTGATTCACGATAAAACTACTTGCAGTATTTGTAAGTGCAACTGAATACATATATTCCTCTTTATTGAAAGATCTTATTTTAGACACGAAAGCTATTGTGATAAATGATTGATGTAGATGAAAAGAAATAATTTTCAAAATATAAAAACCGAAATTTAGGATATATATTATTGAATTCCTATACACTTTTTAGAGAAAGACAATTACTTTAATACAAAATTTCGTTCTGAGGTGCTATAAAATTTGATGGGTATGTGGAGAAAATCCAATATAGGGCGAAATAAATTATTGTTAATTATAAAAAAACAGGATAGACCTTTTCAGGCTATCCCGCATACTTTGTTCACCAAATCATATTCTATTTCATTATGGTATCCTACCTCTTAACTTAAGTTTGCAAATCATATTACTACACTTCATCTAGATCCCCTGATTTAATGGAGCTTTTTAAAATCTCCCATTAACTAGCTCTTTTATCGAGTTTAATTTTGAAGAAAGCTCAATAAACCATTCTTCATCTCCAGTTAATAATGCTAGATCTATAAGAAACAAAATTTGTTCCTTATTTATTGCCTTTGATTCAGGGAGTTTGTTAACGTGTTTACTAAAAAATGAAATTGTTTCGTTTATTGTGTACTTGTTGTCACGTTTCACAATAATAACTGTAACTACGCCATCTACGTCATCAAGTGATGCAATGTAACCAACTATTAATTCACCTTCATTTGATATTCCACGAACCCAATCTCCTATTTTTAAAATATGATTATTATTTGACATCATACTTTTTCACCTTCTTACAAATAATTTTTGTATTAATAAAATAATTTCTTAATTTTTAGTACCGACAAACAAAATATAAAAACTAAATTCAACTGTAATATTTTCCGTTACACTTAAGTGTTAAGAAATCCACGGCTATATAACATTCAAATCGCTTATCGTTCTTTATTGATAAGATCAAAAACTTCTTTCATTGTATAGTTCTTTAAATATTCACCTAGATGTTCTTCAGCACCTAAGAAAATAGTAAAAAGGACTTTTCGCATATTCGAACCTACAATACACTGTTCATTTGATTCAGGACACTTAGGTTGCAAAGCACCTTCTGAGGTTATCTGATAAATATGCCAAAGATTAACTTCACTTAAATCCCGAGCAAAAATAAAACCGCCACCAGTTCCCTCTTTTGATTGTATAAACTTGTGTTTTTTTAACAAACTAAGCACTTTGCGAATGCGTACTGGGTGAACACCTGCACTTTCTGAAATAGCATTACTTGTTGACATCCGGTCTGGCTGTATAGCTAGATAAGTTAAACTGTGAATGGCCAAGGTAAAGTCGCTGTTCATGGTTTTCCTCCTACGATATAAAATATTATTTCTCGCTTATTAACATACTGTAGCCACAAATATTATAGATAGGTTTGTGAACGTTAAAATATATATGAATAATTCTTACATTGAAGAAATAAATTCCTTCATATTCTATACGAGCTCACCTATGACTATTAGTTTCATTTAGCTTTTTGAACTACCTTTTATCATTTATTCTTTTTAAGTTTGAACATACATTTAAAAACTCCACTGTTTCTTAACTTGTTCTTCTGCCAACTGTTTAATTTTTGTCCATATCGTATCTTTGCTCACAATAACATTTGTTTGATAATTTCTATTGTTATAATTAACTGTAACAAATACTTCAATCATCTCCTGTTTCCTCCTTTCAAAAAACTTTTACTTAAAAATATCACTTATTAATTAGCCAATTTTTGCAATTCAATGTTCAAAAATGTTCGAACACTACGTGGTATAAATTTACGAATTTCTTCCTCATTAAAACCAATCTGCAATCTTTTTTCGTCCAGCATAATTGGCCGGCGCAACATTTGAGGATACTCAATTATTAATTTATAAAATTCATTAAGCGAAAGCGCCTCGATATTTATATTTAATTCCTGAAAAGTTTTGGATCTAGTTGAAATAATTTCAGTAGCACCATCTTCAGTTAAACGAAGAATTGATTTAAGTTCATCGACCGTCATAGAATTTGATACGATTTTTTTTTCAATATAATCAATTTGATGCTCCTCAAGCCATGCTTTTGCTTTCCGGCATGAACCACAGCTTGGTGTCGTATATAGAATTACCATATTTTACACACTCCTTTAATATTTTTTATCAAATGTATTAAAAAAAATTACAGTTTAGAATCAAATTCACGTAATGTTATTTATTCGGCAATATTTAATTTATCTTAACTATCCATTTCTTTTTAAAATGCTACTTCAATAAAATTAATGTAACTACATTTTATTGACAATGACAATTTACTTCCAAAAAACATACTGTAAATTTAAACTTTACAGTTCTATTAATCAACTGTTAAATGTTGGATTAATTCTATCCACGTAACAAATCGTTTTCTTTTGTGTGACTTTCCCAATAAAATGGATGCTAACCAATTCCAAATGTACTTTAAAGTATATTTTATTCATTTCTTACTTACATGTGCTATTATTGAATATATTTAACATAATAAAAAGTACGCACTTTAAAGTGTTATAGGTACTAAAAAGTAACATATGAACTTTCTAATACATTTCTGCTTACTCCCTCTCTTACATCGATTATTATGAACTATATTTAGCACAATAAAAAGTACGTACTTTAAAGTGTTATAGGTACCAAAAAGAAATAATTTTAGTACGAAAACGTATTTAGCCCCAAAACTGTAATCTAAATTCATCAAAGGAGGTTTTTTTAATGAAAACATACAATATTCCTGTAGAGGCTACTTTAGAAGTTATTGGTGGAAAGTTGTTATCCTTTGTCATTTAAAGAAAGGTACAAAAAGAACGAGCGAATTAAAACGTTTAATGCCTGGTATTACACAAAAGATGTTAACACAACAATTACGTGAACTAGAAGAAGACGGTGTAATTCAAAGAAAAGTATATGACCAAGTACCACCGAAAGTGGAGTATTCTTTAACAGATTACGGTTCGTCTTTAGGATCCATACTCGATTCCCTCTGCACTTGGGGAGAAGTTCATCTTGAAAAAAACGGGAACACGTCCATGCTTATTACAACCGACGAATAATGAACATATTATTTTTCATTATTTACTTTACAATCTGATTTAAATACTCAATTTTCATACCAAAAATGACTGTTTGGCTGTTAGTATGAAGAAAGTGATACTAATTTTATAATTCTATGCACATAGAAGAGACGGAATCTGATTTAAGATTCCGTCTCTGTTTATATAGATCCTGAATCGTTCCATTGAATGTGTAAAATATATTGAAGACATAAAAAAACAGGTCAGGACAAAACTCATCCCAACCTGTTTACGTTTATGACTCTTTATAATTTTTTGCAGTAATGACTGTTTCAAATTCAAAGGTTTCTGGCAGATGGTCGGCGTAAGAGTATTCGAAAGTGCGTCCATCCGTCAAGTAGGCTACCTGTTCAACTCGCATTAGGAAGTCCTGATTGGTTAAGTTCATAAACTGCTTTTCCCTATCATCTGGACGAATTCCTTTTACCCTGACAACGGATGTCCCCACTTCAAGACCAAGTTTTTTTTGAATGTGCGAGTATATCGACTGCTCTAAAACCGAAGCTTCAATACCTGGTATGACCGAAATTGGCATCCATGTATGCTCCATAATCGTCGGAATACTGTGAATGATACGGAGGCGAATGATTTTATAGACAAAATCGTCGACTGAAATCCCCAATTTTTCAGCAATGATTTCATCGGCACCGACAATCATAAACTCGATAATTTTACTTTCTACCTCACTGCCGTAAACAGCTTTTGTACCTGTTAAAGTTTGAATCATTCGTGCCTTTTCCTGCTGACGCCAATCTTGAACCACCGTTCCGCTGCCGCGCCGGCGGATGATATAGCCGTCTCTAACTAGCAGGTCCAGCGCCTTTTTAATGGTAAGAGTTGAAACGCCGAATTCTTCAGCAAGGACGGGGCTACTTGGGATTTTTTCGTTAATTTTATACTCGCCGTCTAAAATTTGCTGTTTAATTTTTTGATAAATGCCGAGGTATTTTACTTGAGTTGATCCGCTTGCCATTCCCCTACCCCCTTTATGCTTTATTTTCTGCTTAGCTACCTTCTATTCGTTCCAATTTAAAGCCTCAAGTTTGTAAACTGAAGGTGATAATGCAGCAAATCCGTTTTCCAAGATTTCAATATTCGTTACCGCTTCTTCGTCTTTCACAAGTTTTGTTGCACCATTTACGATTGTTTCATACGCTGCATCATAGAAGCGACCGTAATCACCAAGCGGCGTTTTAATTTGCTTTTCAATCCAGTCACCGTTCGCGTTGCGATATTTAGCAACTCCATAGTACATCGGTGAATCTTCACCAAACCCTGCACTCTCAGGCATAATACCTGCTTTCAAATCATTTTCCTGCTGATCTTCACCATATTTAATAAATGATCCGTTTGTTCCATGAACGATAAAGCGCGGATAATCTTTTGCTACAACATGGTTGGTTTTCAGTTTAATTTTCAATTGATTTCCGTAATGTAGACCAACATCGAAATAGTTATCAACCGCACCTTCCACTTCATTATTGCGAATATCGTATGTCACCGTATCCGGACGACCGAATAGTGAAATCATGCGGTCCATCGTATGGATACCTAAACTGTAAAATGAACCTTCATCTTTTGGACCTTCGTGAGTGATTGAACCAGGGCGGAAGTAATCAATGTGCGATTCAACCTCAATAATATCACCAAGGAATCCTTGTTCAACAACTTGTTTCACAGCTAAGAAATCACCATCAAAACGGCGGTTTTGGTAAGGCATAACTACTACACCTTTTTCACGCCCTAAAGCTAATAATTCTTTAGCATGTTCAACCGTATCGCAAAATGGTTTTTCAACGATAACTGATTTCCCAGCAAGTATAACTTTTTTTGCCAATTCGTAATGCGTGTGTGCTGGCGTACAGATCGTCACTAATTGAATTTCTTTGTCATTCAACAATTCGTCCAAATCAGTGGTGAAGTAAACACCTTTTTCCTGATATGGAGCCGCTAATTCTTCATTAATATGTCGGGCAAAAATTGTTTTTACTTTTATATTTTTACGTGTTTTTACATAAGGTAAGTGATAACGGTTAGCTGATTTCCCAAACCCGATAAAGCCCATTGTTAATGTCATGTTCTTCAACTTCCTTGCTCATAAATTTTCGTTCCTATATTTATTATATATTTTCATAATAAAAAGTATATAGTTTTGTTTTTTAAATTATATATTAAACAAATCATGAACTTGTAGTATGCAAATGCCAACTATTTTTATTATTCTCTATCGCGGTGACCGTTTGCCGCGTAATATCACACACTTTTATACACTACACTTGAGTCATGTCCATTTCTTTACGTATTATTTCAATTTTATTCTCCATTAGTCTCCCGCTATCTCTTATAGTTATAGAAATCGCAAAAGCAATTTACATTTTCAACATGCTGAAAAGCCCCTAAATATTAAATAAAAAAGGTCGAGACAAAAATCATTTTCGATTTTCATCCCGACCTTTTACTATAGGTTATGGACCTATGAATTTATACATTGCTTGAACTTGATAAGTGAAGAGCTATTAGATTATATTCTCTTATTCATACATATAAGAGCGTGTCATAGGAATTGTATCATTAATGCCTTTTATAAATACAAATTGATGTAAATCAATATTACCTGTAAAGAATGAAGCTGCACATGCATTTAAATATAAGCGCCACATACGAATGAATCGCTCATCTTTCGTTTTGCGAACTTCCTCCAATACATTTTCAAAATTTTGAGACCAATGCTGTAATGTTTTACCGTAATGTCTACGTAAGCTTTCAACATCAACAATAAAAAATTGTTCGTTTGTCATGTTCGTGATTAATTCGTTAACAGCAGGAACATATCCACCAGGGAATATATATTTTTCAATCCAACCATTCGTAGCGCCACCATTAGTTGGAGAAATAATACAATGCAGAAGAGAAATTCCACCGTCATTTAGTAGTTTATTCACTGTCTCAAAGTATTGCGTAATGTTGTCCTTTCCTACATGTTCAATCATGCCTACACTAACAATTTTATCAAATTTACGATTCTGAATATCACGGTAATCGAGTAAAGATACTTCAACTAAATCTGTAAGTCCCTCTCGCTTAATTCGCTCGGAAGTCTTTGCATATTGCTCCTCACTTAATGTTACTCCCATTGCTTTAACGCCATATTGTTTCGCGGCAGCCGTAATCAGCTCACCCCATCCACAACCAATGTCCAATAAAGTATCACCTTTCTGAAGATTTAACTTCTTTAAAATATGATTAACTTTATTATGTTGAGCTGTTATTAGGGAATCGGTATCGCTTTGGAAATACGCACAAGAATATGTCATTGTTTCATCAAGCCATAGTTTATAGAAATCGTTCCCAATATCATAATGGTGAGCAATATCTTCTTTATTTTTTTGTTTTGAGAAATTCCATTTACTTTTGAAATATTGCAATTTACTATTACCTAAAAAGCTATCCTGCCTTTTATAAATAGATTGAATTGCTTTTTCAAGGTCACCTTGTATTTCAAGATCACCATTCAAATATGCCTCACCGAATGCGATAGAAGGGTCCTTAGCAATCTCCTTTTTTGATAGAGGCTTATGGAATGTTACATAAAATTGAGGTTCCCCTTCGCCCTATTGTATGGTCTCTCTATTCCAAAGTTTAATTTGAACAGGGTCTGAAAAGAGATTTTTGAGTATTTTTTTATAAAAAAGTTCTTCAACCATATAAACATCTCCTACTAAAAAGTTTTAAGAAACTACCATTAAACCCGCAGTTCTAACAGAAATTTGTAAACATTGAAATATAAGTGGTAACTATCCTACACCGATAAACTTTGTTATTCCAATTGCCAATATACTTCAGTTTTATCTAAAGTTATTTTGTCTCTTCCTAATCATCGCTTTACGTATCATTGAAATTACTTATAAAAACAACAGAGTAAAGCGAAAGCCAACTGACAAATACTATTATGAGATATATTAATTACAAAGAAAATTACGCACTTTTTAGTGCTATAGAAACAAAAAAGTTCTATAGATACTTTTTTGTTTCTATTAATTTAGGTTCATATTGATGAACCTAACGCATGATGGTCGTATGAGCGATAGATAAGCCTCATCCTTCCATTATTTCTACCAAACCCTGAAAACTTAGGTTGTGCTGTAAATAAAACAACATCAAACTGATAGTGCTTCTATTTGAACAATTTTTCCTTTTTATACCGATCACACACTTTGTTTTAAAGTAATAGTATCAGTATTTCCAAGGTTTAGAAATTAGTTTCAAGTCAGATGAAATTTTCAAACCCGAACCATTCATTCTATATATCAAATGGAGTATGTATAGATGTAACTTAAGAAAATCAGTCAACCCTTAAATAACTTTATATTAAAATAATAAATTACATTGATTATTTTGTTTCAAATACAACAACCATCTATCTGATTACTGATAGATGGTTGTTAGAAATGTTGAAAAGATGAAATTTTCTCTTTTTATCTGATTTTTAAAGAATAGTATGTGGCTATAGAGCCAAAAAACGCTTCATATTTATTTCAACATCAAAAAATCAAATTTCATACACGAAAAAATAATCCACTTGTTATTGAGAATAACTTTTTTATTCCATTTGGGAATTGCATAAATAAAACTCATCTCAAAAACCAGCTATGTACTGTGCTGGTACATTAATTTCTTTTTTTAGTTTACTAGATGCTTCTAGTGTCCAATAAGGATTACGTAGCATCCCTCGTCCTACTGCTACAAGATCTGCATCCCCATTTCCAATAACAGTATCTGCTAACACCGCTTCATCTAATCTTCCAACTGCAATAACTGGAACATTAAGAGCATTCCTGATTTCTCTTGCTAATGTTACTTGATAGCCTGCATGTGTACCTGGTTTTCGAAACGGACTAATAGGACCTTCTCCGCCTGAACTGATGTGGAAAATATCAACTCCTGCTTTTTGGTATTCTTTTGCCAATTCAATACCTTCCTGAATGTCATATCCGCCCTCAACATATTCTTTTGCAGATATACGCATCACTAATGGCATATCTCTTGGCATTTCAGATTTAGCAGCTTTGAGAATTTCTCTACCAAATTTAGTGAGTTCTTTTCCATATTCATCCTCTCTCTTATTCGTTATAGGAGAGTGAAATTGATGAATCAAATATCCATGTGCACCATGTATTTCAATTACATCAACTCCTGCTTTTACTGCACGTTGTACAGCCCTACGAAACTTTTCAATCATCTCTTTTACTTCACCTGTCGAAAGAGATCTAGGTGTTTTTGAATTTTCATCAAATGGAATGGAAGAAGGTGCAACAGGTATTTCTGCATCTTCCGCTTTCCTTCCAGCATGTGCGATTTGAATCCCTACTTTAGTTCCATACCTATGACAAGCTTCCACAATTCGTGCTAAAGCTGGAATTTGTTCATCTGACCATAATCCTAAATCCTTATCTGTAATTCGGCCATCAGGCTCTACATCTGTCATTTCAATTATAATTAAGCCCGCACCACCAATTGCTCTACTAACATAATGTAAATAATGCCAATCTGTTGCAATACCGTCCCCCTTGTCAACTGAATATTGACACATTGGTGGCATTACGACACGGTTTTTTAATTCTAATCCTTTCAATTTATAAGGACTAAATAAATGATTCATAATAATATCCCCTTTTAAATTAATTGTATGCGCATGCATTTAATTTATCATTATGCTTTATTTTTTGTCAATGTATTCATACATAAGCAATATTGAAAGTATACGTGGTAATATAAATTAAAAAAATAGCCCTAGTAAATTTTACTGGGCAAAAAACTATTCATTCCTATTTAAACAAATACATATAATTTTCCTTTGCTTAAATTCAAGGTGAAAATTACATTATATTTTCTGTATTAATGACTGGATTTCAAGTTGAAGATGTTTATTTGAAAAAGTAGTATGAATAATCTTGTGGAAGGTATGCAAACAATTTTGTAATTTTTCTTCGCCTTTTGCAGTCAAACTTGTATATATCCCTCTACGGTCATCTTCACATATATGTCTTTCTAAAACTCCACAGCTTTTTGCTTCTAATCTATTTACTAGCCTTGACATCGCACTCTGACTCAATCCAACCATTTCTTGTAATTGTTGTAGTCTTAACCTTTTATCGATTGTTTGAGATAAAAAATAAAGAACATAAAACTCATTTAATGATAAATTATATTGTTTTTGCAAAGCACGCTCTAATTCATTAGTTATGCCCATTTGAATATTAGTAATGGCAAGCCAATTATTTACAATTTCATTCGTTTGATTATTTTCCATATTTATTCCACCTGTTCTATCCTAATAATCCTACCTTACTTTAAACTCTAAGAAGTATTTCAATGTGATGTTTAAGAACTATTATTGTATTCTATACCAAATTACTTCTACAACTATTGTGCAAACGGTGCAGAGGGTGTATTCCCACTTTCAATACATCTTTTTATCGTATCATATAGGTTTAATATACCGCTATGAGAAACATTCATTTTAACCGTCTTTAGTTCTATATTTATATTTGTGGCAGTTACCTTTTATAATAAACCATATACACTAAAAAATGTATTATAAATAAGAAGTATGCTAAAACCAGTAAAGAGACTACTATAATCTACCTTGTAGTTTCTTTATTAATTTTCATATTCAGTTTCTATTAAAAATTTGGTTTTGGTGCAAAATTTCTGCTGAATTGAAACTAGTCTCTAAATCTTGGACATATCAATACTAGAACTCTATAAAGAGACGTAATCAGTATAGTCCTGAATTAGATAAGCGAGTACGGCATCATCTTAAGTCAACCAATGATTCTTGGCGAGCCAATGAGACATATGTGGAAGTCAAAGGTCATTGGATCTGCTTATATCGTGCAGTCGATTCGGGAGGAAATACGATTGACTTTTATTTAAGTAAATCCAGAAATACCAAAGCAGCCAAGCGCTTTTTCAAAAAAGCCTTTGCTGTTCGCTATTGTACAACACCACGTGTCGTTAAGATTGATAAAAATCCAGCATATCCTTTAGCGATTGAACAGTTAAGAAAATAAAAGGAGATGAATGTTTTCATATCTTTGAATATTTATAATTGCACCCTCATTATATTTATCTTTAACATTTGCTTAATTATGATATCTATATATTACACATTTTCATCTCCACCTACACCATTGACATGGTCTTTGACTTTCGTAACTTGTCCATCCGCATCACATTCAAATGTAAATGAATCTTTTTCATCTCGCTTTTCACCAATAACGCGATTTGCAGAATCATAAACAGATTCTAAAATTGATCCATTTGGTGTTTCTTTAATTTCTAAATACACACAAGTAGGAGCCCCTCACCTGTTCGAATAAAGGTAATATTAGCATCGTCTGCAGATATTAACAGTAAATTATTTTCTACATCTCGCCCAACTCTTTCTTCTAAACTACTAAACCAACCTTTATCTATACATCGAAATCGTCGCAGTTGCAATAACACTTTTAGTGTTCATCTCCCAATATATCAAACAGCAATATGTGAGTTTGACAGTTCTTGCATTAATTTTAAACTGTTCGCTTACAAGTTGGACAGGAAGTTGGCAAAATACACTGGGTTTATTTAAATCAGTTTTTATAATGCCTCTCTCCAGAATATTGGAGATTATTCTTGTACTGTTGCTAGCGGGAATCATGTAAATGGAAGTCTCTTAAGATCTTCTGAAGAGACTTTAAAAGTTTTTACAATACGTTTATTTTATCTTAACAAAGGGTGCTTTCATGTACAGAAAAATACCCCTTCAGTCTACAACCATTTTTTCACAGCCTAATACTTTTTTAATCAAACATAAGTGACGAAAACAAAAAAATAACTCCAAAATTAACTTCCATTATCAATTTTAGAGTTATTTTATATTCAAATTTTCTTCATAAATATCTATTCGGTTAAATATGTTTCTTTTTTACTCTTTAATGAATTCCTTAGTGCTTCTCACTGTATCAATTGAGCGAACTAATTTTTCTATTTCTGCACGTTTTGGCTCTAAGAATGGAGGTAAAGATAGTTTTTCCCCCAGCGTTTCATAAGGTTCATCTCCCATAAAACCAGGTCCATCTGTCGCAAACTCAAATAAAATTTGTGGTGCAACTCTTGCGTATAATGACTCAAAAAAGTGACGATTTACATAGCCGGATGTATGGAATCCAAAACTACTCATCCGCTCAATCCATTCCTCTAATACGGAGCGATCCTCTACGCGGAATGCTGCATGGTGCACTGTACCAAAACCTTGTTGGGCTTCAGGAAGAATCACATTATGTTCTACAATGACAGAGGCACCATTTCCACCTTCTCCTACTTCAAATAAGTGGAATGCTCCTTCTTGATCATTCTCTTTAAATAATAGAACTTTTTCTAACATTTCTTTGAAGTAACTAAGATTCGCGATACGAACAAAAACAGGTCCTAAACCAGTAATTGCATATTCCAATGGAATTGGCCCCTTTTGCCAAGGTGTACCTGATTCCACCCCTTTATTGAATTCATCTGATATCAATTGATATTGTTGATCATCAAAATCAGAGAAAGAGAGAGTTTTCTTGCCAAATTGCTCTTTAATTCCAGTATGTTGCACTTCGAGACGATCAAAACGTTTTACCCAGTATTCCAATGCTGCATCACTTGGTACTCGGAACGATGTCTTTGAAATCTCATTTGTACCGTGTACGCCTTTCGGAATGCCTGGGAAGTCAAAGAAAGTCATGTCCGTTCCTGCACTTCCTTTATCATCCGCAAAAAATAAATGATAGGTTTGAATATCATCTTGATTTACCGTTTTTTTAACTAGACGCATTCCTAAAACATGAGTAAAAAATTCATAGTTCTTTTCTGCACTACTTGTAATAGCTGTAACATGGTGTATTCCTTTTAGTTGGTTCACTTTATATTCCTCCAATAGTTTTAATTTATACTTTACAGTTGTACTTTTTCTTCTAGACCTTTGGATTTGTCAATATAACATTTTCCCATTATTACTTCTCTTCAATAGGAGATAATTTTGCTTCAATTTCTACTCGCTGTTCCTCCAAGAACGGCGGTAAATCAAATTTCTCTCCTAAATGTTCCACGTCTCTATCAATTGTAAATCCTGGTCCATCTGTCGCAATTTCAAAAAGATGCTATAGAATAATCAATTACATATTCCTTAAATAACTTATACAAAATATACTCTTTGATAGAAATGAATTTATAGCTTTTTGTGAATAATTCTGTATGCTCGTTCTCAAGCCAAACTAATTTCAAAAGCGGTGACATAGGATGGATTGATGTCCCAGTACGAAGGTAAATTTCATGACCATTCATCTCATTCTTTATTTTCTGTGCCCAGCGTGAGCTTCTATTATCTGCCCAAGTGATACATCTCGTTAATCTACAGCACTGACACTATACATTGCTGAACTAAAAGAAATACAAAGAATATCAATAGGCTGTATATTACTTGATCGTATAGTTTCTTTAATTGTAAGGATATTCAATCCCATGGCTTGAAATAAAGAATGCTCTTTTTAGTATATTTCTACGTTGATAATATACCCATATACGCTCAAGCATTCACCGAATTAATCGAAGAGACTGCTTTCATAGTATCTACTGCTAACTACATTTGTTCATTTTATAATTGTCAGTAGAAAAGAAGTATTCAATGTAATTAATTTCATTTTTTACAAATAGAAGATATAAAAATTTTATTGAGAATAAAGAATGAAACAAAAAAGCACCAATCTCGCTTCTTGATTGGTGCTCTTTCTTATTGATTTGCTTTTTTAACCATCTCAGCAACAGTTACGGTACGCTTTGCCTGATGCTTTACTGCACCTCGTACATTTTCTTTCATTTTCCCATCTTGATCCACTGTTACACTAGTTCCATAAGGATTACCTCCAGCAGCAAATGTCACAGGGTCTGTATATCCAGGGGTTACTACAATCGCTCCCCAATGGTACATTGTAGTATATAAAGAGTGAATAGTCGCTTCTTGTCCTCCATGAGGATTTTGTGCTGAGACCATTGCACTCACTACCTTATTTACTAGTTTTCCATTAAACCACAGCCCACCTGTTGTATCAAGAAATTGTTTCATCTGAGCAGGCATGTTTCCAAAACGAGTTGGTACACTAAAGATAATTGCATCCGCCCATTCTAAATCATCAAGAGAAACTGTAGGGACACAAACTGCGACTTCTTCAACGTAATTCTTCCAAGCTGGATTCGACTCGATTGCTGACTGTGGGGCAAGTTCAGGAACTTTTAATAATTTCACTTCTGCTCCTAACTCTTTTGCACCTTCTATTGCCCATTGTGCTAATTCATAGTTAGTACCTGTGGAACTGTAGTAAATAACAGCAAGTTTTACTTTTTCCATTCGTTACACCTCGACTAATCAAATATCAATACCTTTAGCATTATTTCTTATTTTTCCAAACCATATGCATTGAAAAATTATAAATTTTCTAGTTTTAATACAAATGTAATTTAAAATAAATTTAGTATAGATTATTAAATTGTTACTTTTGTATATACGAGGAAGAAAACAGCTAACTGAACAAAGATGAGAATGTTTGGAACCACAATAAACAGGTCAAATAATAAAAAGGTAAACAAAATACACATAAATAAACCTAAATGGTAAATCTTCAGTCGATTCTTGACAAATCGATATTTATGAAAAATAAGCGTAGTTGACAAGAAATAGATAAAAGTAGATATGAAAACTAAAATTACTAAAAATAAATAATGAATATCCTGTGAAAATGCTAATTGAATAGTTGATGCAATTATGCTTAAAGACATATAAATAAATAAGTGCCCATAAATAATTGCTTGCCCAGTAGTTTCTAATTCTTTATCGACCTTTTTTTCAACATTATCGAAATATTGCCACCACATAGTAATAACAATTGTAAATGATACAAGCACAAAGCTAATCGCATCCCAACTCCCTTTTTCTGGATGCAAAACAGCAATTAAGCTGACAATTGATTCCCCAAATAAAATAATAGTAAAAAGGCCAAATCTTTCTAATAAATGCGGGGTATTTGTTGGTGCTTTAATCAAGTATCTTCGACCCAAAATAGGGACAATAATATCAATAAAAATCCCTAGATATAAAATAAGATATCGAACCCATGAATCAAGGAAAATAGAACATAAAGATACTGCAATTCCTATTAAAAATCCATATCCTAAATATTCAGCTGCCTTTTTGCGTGAGCCGTTTTCTTGTTTGCTAATCCATATATATTGCATAGATGTAAAAAATCGAATACCAACATACCCTATAAGGAAGGAGACATAATACTGATCAAAATTCACAGATAGGCTGGCCGTCATTAAAATGATAAAAAGCATTTGAATAATCATAAACCATCGTTGAGCGACACAATCTTTACCAAACCTGTTAACGTATAAAGATTGGCCTACCCATGCCCACCAAATAGGAACGAAAATTAATATAAATTTTAATAAATACTCGAATGGAATAATTCCCTGTTCTAAATGGAGCAACAAATGTGTCGCTTTTGAAATAGCAGCCACAAAAATTAAATCAAAAAATAGCTCCAGCCACGTTACTTTTTTCTCTTCCATCAATGCTTTCCTCCCACAAAATTTTTATACCTAACCTTTGGTCAATATATCAAGGGAACTTGTTTTCAAAAATGCAAAATCTTGTAGTATATCCCAATCTCATATTGATTCAATGATTACCTAAAGGTCTCTGTAAGCTTTTATAAATATAAAATCCAGCCTTTATTATCAGTAAAAACATAGGCTGGATTGTTTGTGTTTTGAATAAATTGTACGCTATTTCAGTAATAAGAAAATTCCTTAGTACTTTTTATTGATTTGCTTTCTTTACCCACTCTGCAACAGTTACTGTACGCTTCGCTTGATGTTTTACAGCTGCCTGTACATCTTCAATCATCTTTCCGTCTTGACCAACAGTAACACTAGTACCATATGGATTTCCACCTGCACCAAATGTTACAGGATCCGTATATCCAGGTGCAGCCACAATTGCTCCCCAATGATACATTGAAGTATATAATGATAAAATTGTTGCCTCTTGTCCACCATGAGGGTTTTGTGCAGAAGTCATCGCACTAACAACTTTATTTACAAGTTTTCCACTGAACCATAATCCACCTGTTGTATCTAAAAATTGTTTCATTTGTGCAGGCATATTCCCAAAACGAGTTGGTACACTGAAAATAATTGCATCTGCCCACTCTAAATCACTTAATGTTACCTCAGGTACATCCTTAGTCGCTTCAATGTGTGCTTTCCAAGCTGGATTTCCTTCAATTACAGATTGTGGAGCTAATTCTGGCACTTTTAATACTTTTACTTCTGCACCAACTTCTTTTGCACCTTCCTCAGCCCACTTTGCTAGTTGATAGTTTGTTCCACCCATGCTGTAATAAATCACTGCTAATTTTACATTTTCCATCGTTTTTTCCTCCTTTATTGATGAATTCCCAAATAACTTGGATAAAATCCCCATTTCATTACACCTACCTATTTTTTCACTTTTTTCAAATTATAATCCATTTCATAAAATTTTTTTATCATGCATTTAGAAAAGTCTGATACCACTGAGCAGCTACTTCTACTTCACTTGCAGTCAACTGATGCCCTCTATTTTCCCAATGTAATGATACATTTGCATTCGCCTTTTCTAATAAGGTTTGTAATTCTGCCGATTCCATAGGTGAACAGATTGGATCATTTGTCCCAGCTGCAATAAATACAGATTTACCTGATAAATCAGGAAGCTCTATTCCTCTTCTAGGTACCATAGGGTGATGAAGAATGGCACCTTTCAGTGCATTGTGATAATGGAATAATAAACTTGCTGCGATATTTGCGCCATTAGAATAACCAATTGCTACTATATTTTCTCTATCAAAGTCATATGTTTTTGCTGCTTCATCAAGAAATTCGTTCAATTCTTTCGTACGAAAAACAAGATCCTCTTCATCAAAAACGCCTTCTGCTAATCTTCGGAAGAAACGAGGCATTCCATTTTCCAATACATTTCCACGAACAGTTAATATAGAAGCTTCTTCATCAATTCTGCCCGCAAGTGGTAATAAATCTAACTCATTCCCACCAGTACCATGAAGTAGTAATAATGTTGGTTTTGTTAAATCCTTCCCTTTATAAAAAAAATGTTTCATTATTTATCCCCTTCCAATATCCGCACCTCAATAGGAGGTAAGAGTTCTTCTAATTCTTCTCGTCTTTGGTCTAACCAAGATGGTAACATAAGTCTTTCACCCAAATTCTCTGTCGATTCATCCACTGTAAAACCCGGTGGATCTGTTGCTATTTCGAATAAAATGCCACCTGCTTCATGAAAATACAGCGCCTTAAAATAATTTCGATTGAGAATTTCAGTCGGATAATATCCTTTATCTTGAAGCATAGACCACCATTCTTGATGCTCCTTTTCATCCTTTGCTCGCCATGCAATATGATGAACAGTTCCTGCTCCCATTAAACCTCGGATTGAAGCGGTTAATTTAATATCAATTATATTTCCAACTTCTGCTTCTGATTGAAATCTCAAAAATCCATCCTCTTGTCCGATGCACTCTAATCTAAATACCTCTTCAAGCAATTGGGCTGTTTTATTCGGCTGTGTAGAATATAAAGTAGCACCACTAAACCCTTTAATCGCGTTCTCTATCCCAATTCCTCCAAAGCCCCACGTATTTTGTGAACCCCCTTCTCGCTCTACCAGTTCAATTTGGAGACCATCTGGGTCTTGGAATTGTAAATACGTTTCCCCAAAACGAGCTGATGAAGCAAACTCAATTTTGAATTTTTGCAAACGATTCTTCCAAAATGACATGGATCCATTTGGAATCATATAACCGGTTACTCCAACTTGATCTGTTCCAATTCGTCCTTTTAACTGTTTAGGCCATGGAAAAAAGGTGATGACGGTTCCTGGTTCACCAGACTCATTCCCAAAGTACAGATGATACACTTCTGGACGATCAAAATTGATTGTCTTTTTTACTAGTCTTAGTCCCAGAACACCTGCATAAAAATCAATTGTTCGTTGTGCATCATTTACCATTGCAGAAATATGATGAATCCCTGCTATTTTATTCGGCATAACTCTCTCTCCATTTCGTTAATAGGCTATATTCATTTTATTTGGGGCGTTCAATGGAAAAAATCTCACCTATTTTCGCATAATTATGACCTGCCAATCGACTCACTGCTCCTAATCCTTTTGGATCAATTCTGCCCTTTTCATAAATCTCACTTTCAATATGGAATTGAACCACTTTTCCTATAATCAAATCACATCCAGGAGAATCTGAACCGCCTAATTCTAGGGAGTTCTCTAGTACACACTCCATTCGAATTTTAGCCTCTTGTACCCCTGGTACAGAAACCTTTTCACTCTCTACCGGTGTGAAATTTGCCAATTCAATTTCACTTTGATTAGAAGGTAAATTAGCAGCAGTTTTATTCACCATTTCTACATTTTCTTCATCAACAATATGAACGACGAATTCCTTACTATCGAGAATATTTTTTGCTGTATCCTTTTGTCTTCCCTCTGACCGTTGAATTGCTAATGAAATCATCGGAGGATTAGAGGAAACAATATTAAAGTAACTAAAAGGTGCACCATTTAAAACATGCTCTCTTGAAATTGTAGTAACAAAAGCAATCGGCCTTGGAATAATACTTCCTATTAGAAACTTATAATTTTCTCTTTCAGTATTTTGGGATGGATCGATCGAAAGCACAGAAATCATTCCTTTCGTAAATTAGTCTAATTCCCTTACTTCAAACGGTAGTAATACTTGTTCAATCTGTTTTCTATGTGGCTCATATTGTTCAGGCAACATTAATTTCTCACCCATAGTTTCTTGTGATTCATCATGCGCGAATCCTGGAGGATCCGTTGCAATTTCAAATAAGATTTCTCCATGTTCTCTAAAGTAAATCGCGTTAAAATAGTTTCTATCTCGTACAGGTGTTACACCATAACCATAGCGTGAAACATGCTCTCTCCAATCCAATTGATCTTGATCATCACTAGCTCTCCATGCAATATGGTGAACTGTACCAACTCCCATTTGTCCACGTCCTATAGAAGTTTGTTTTAGATCAATGATATTTCCAATCTCAGCTGAGGAACGGAAGCGAACAAAATCTCCCTCTTCTCCAATTCGTTCTAATCCCATTACTTGTTCTAATAACTCTGCAGTTTTGCTAGGTTGAGCAGATAGCAAAATGGCTCCACCAAATCCCTTAATCGCAACTTCTGGTTTTACGTCTCCAAAAGTCCAATTATTTACTTCTCCTTCTTCTCTTTCAACAATCTCTAAATGTAAGCCGTGAGGATCGTCAAATTCTAAATACTGTTCTCCAAAACGCTCCATTTTTGTATACGAAATATTGAACTTTTCCAATCTCTTTTCCCAAAACTCCATAGCACCTTTCGGAACAACATAAGAAGTTACCCCTACTTGACCATCTCCTATAATCCCTTGTCGAGCACCTGCCCATGGAAAAAATGTAATAATAGTCCCTGGTTTGCCTCCTTCATTCCCAAAATAAAGATGATACGTACCTGGATCATCAAAGTTTACCGTTTGTTTTACTAAACGTAATCCTAAGACCCCTGTATAAAAATCTACATTCTCTTGCGGATGACCTACGATTGCTGTAATATGGTGAATCCCCATAATTTTCTTATTCATTTTGTATACTCCCTTTCATTTCTTTATTTAAAAACATTAATCTTAATCACTAAACTTTAACGATTGTCCTATTCCTTTTGTATCAGCTTACACTTAATCTTATCCACATGATGTAGTTACATTCACATCACGAGAATTTATCTTGAGTTAAATAATCTCGAATTCGAGATAAAATATAAAAAATAACAATTTCACCTGTCTAAAATTTCTTGCATCTTCACTTCATCTTGAATTCGAGATATCAGCCCAAAAATTATTGCTTTTGGGCATTGTATCCTAATTTCTTTAATTGTTCAATCATCATTCTTTTTTCCATAGAGTTCAATCCACCAAATATTTGTTGAATTGCCTCTTTATGCTTAGGGAATATAGCATTCATCAGTTCAGTTCCTTTTAAAGTAATCGCTGCATACGTAACACGACGATCTTTAGGACATGGTTTTCGAATTAACAATTGCTTCTTCTCTAACTTATCAACAACATAAGTAATACTGCCACTTGCAAGTAATATTTTATCTCCAATTTTTTGTATAGGCTGATCACCTTTACTAAATAGGAACTCAAGAACTGCGAATTCAGTTGGATTAAGTCCATAGCTTCTTATATCTTCTTCAATGCGCTTTGTTATTGTCTGTCCTGCACGAGAAAATATAACAAATAATTTGAGAGATAAATCCTCATCGTTCATATTATCCATAATTATCAATCCTTTTACAATTTATCTCGAATTCAAGATAAATTATAGTATCCAAAATTTTATTTGTCAATTAAATATTTGTGAATTAGAGATTATCATTTTTATCAAAAATTAAATGTAGTGTAGTACTTTGAGAAAAAGGAAAGATCTTCAACTAAAAAACAATCCCTACTTTTAACAAAAAAGTAAGGGATTTGGTATTTTAATAGACTTAGGAAAATGAATAAAAACTCATTGCTTATTCAAGAAAAATTCCTGTTAGTATCAGTTTTACAGTTTGTTTATTATTGCTTCTGCAATATTCTCTATATTCAATTGACCATCAATTATATAGTCCGAATCTGGTTTAATACTTTTCTCCATCTCTAAGTATGCCTGTCTTCCAGCACTCAAATACATCTCGCATTCATAAATGACTTCATCAATAGAATTCAAAGGATTACGAATTAATCTTCTTGCCATCGCTATATCTAATGGTGTGTCAATATAAAATGAAATGTCTATCAAGTCTTTCATCTGATTATTAAGGTACGAAAACGGATAGTCCAAAATAATATAATTTATAATTGAATCCTTTAATAATGACTTGATGTCTTTAATTATGGGAGTAACATTCCACTCGTCATAATTTGCACCTTTTTCTACCCATTTACAAATGTCATTTGGTCCTTCTAAATCATAATCATCAAAATGAACAGCCTTAGAGTTATTAAGTCTATTAGCTAGTGTCTTTGTAACTGTTGTCTTACCTCCACCAGATATAGCCGAAATAGATATTATTATTGTTTTTTGTCTCATATACTCCTCCATAAAATAATAGAAAGTTAATCTCTACTCCAATACATTTGACACTTGAATGAAATACTCTTCTATCTTCAACAATCTTGCTCTTTTACTTTAATAACACAGGCTCTTGCTTGACTTCTAACTTAAATACTTTATCCCACTCAATTCTACAAACAGCTGCATGTAATTTAGAATCATATTTCTGACCACTTTTTAAAATTGTATAAATTAAAAAGACTCATTATAGTTAAGTGATTTCTCAATATATCTATTGTATATAAATTAATCTTAAGATGTAAAATACTCATTAATAATTAGATTGGATCTAAATTTAAATCAGAGAAGGAGCTATATATCATGGACAAAAAAAATCTACGAAATCATCAAATCAACAACATGCCTTTAGATACACTAAATACTCCTAGTAAGGACCAAGAACAAATGCAAGAATTAAATCAAAGGCAAGCAAATATACTCAGCAAAAGACAAAACAAAAAGTTTTAGTTAAGAAAAATACGCTTCACGCTGGAAGAATGATAGCAGTGGTCGCTATCGAGATATTGATTCGTACAGAACAGGCAAAAGCCGGGTTGCAGGAAAGGTTAGATGGCGCTAGTTACATCTGTCCAATTCCACCAGTAGTTAATCCGGCCACAAGTAAATAACTTCCAAAAAAAAAAAAAAGAAGAAAAGCCTCTGCATACGCTTCATGGTAGCTGCAAAGGCTTTTTGTTACGCATCTTGTTTATCCCTTATAGTATAGATATGTAAGAGATAAAACAAAGAAAAAACACCCCATTTAGATGCTTATCGTACGATTATTCTACCGTAATAAAACTTATTAATAAACTAAGTACAGGTAATGTTACGATTTAATGTAATTCTTTATGTTTTCAGTTGAAATTAATGAGTGAATCTACCGCCAAGTTGTTGTTCCGCTATAGCTACTAATCGTTTTGTGATTTCACCACCAACAGAACCATTTGCACGAGATGTTGTATCTGGACCAAGTTGTACGTCAAATTCTTGTGCAATCTCATACTTCATTTGATCAATTGTGTTCTCAGCGCCTTGAACCAATAATTCATTATGTTTTCTGTTATTCTTGTTTGCCATATGTATCACCTCCTACAGTTTTAATATGCTACGAAACATGGAAAACATTAATTCCTTTTTATAAATATTTGAAAGTTTCTGCTCCAATTCAACTAGAAAAACAAAAAGAACTTGTAGGAATCACTACAAGTTCTTTTTAAGGTAAGGTGACTGAAAGGGTAACGCGAACTATCTTAACAAGCATATTAGAAAACATAGGGATGTTTGTTGATAGGTTTATTATATAATAAATATTAACATTTGAAGATTTTAATTTTGAAAATTATGTGAATCAAGAAAGAATCTATTTTGTTTTTTTGTAAAATAAAAAAGCATCTTTGATAAACATCTTCTCCTCTTCACCAACCTGAGCTAATAACTTATCGACTATCTGTGTTAGCTAGCAGAAATACAGCGATATTTAAGATACTACTAACATACGCAGTTACATCTTTGTTTACATCATTCATTTTCATGGAAAACGTAATGTTAGAGCTCATGATTCTTCACCCCTATTTTTGTTCGTTGACTTTGTTTGTTTTGTTAGCGGCCTTGCCTCCAGCCCAAATAGAAAATGAACAAAGAAAAGTTAAACATATCAAACCTGTCACTGTAATGATTACTAATCCATCTATTCCCTTTCCTTCTTATCTTTCCTTAACAACAAACAAGACGCCACCATGATCTAGGCAGCGCCTTACGAGGTAACTATAGAATTAATCATTAATAAGTATATCTGGCCCCTGTCTCAACATATATGTGAAACCCGAAACAAATACGATGCAAAATATAATAACAGAAGGCTACATATTAAAATGAAATCCTTTATCCATAACTAAATAATAGATGTTTTGGATCAAGAAATTAGCACCTACGATAATTCCCCCTAATATCGAACTGACCACAATGCTGATTAAATAAAATTAAAATTTCTGAAATATTCTCCCTCTCCCCCTTTTCTAAAATCAACTTTATTTAGTCTGATTTAACAAATTATACCATTTCTGTTTTTTTATATCCTTAAATCTAGATGCATTTAAGGATATTTTAAGAAAAGAAAGTGGGAGTACTATCTCTTCAAGTGTCCATTTAATTCAATAAAAAAGAGCATCTACTAACATGGATATTCACCTGTGTGATAAAAAGTTTCCATTGAGTACTGGAGGACCTAAGAGAGCTTGCCCTATCCATTAGAATGCTCACTGGTTTATTGTGTAATTTCTATACAACAAAGAAAACATACTAAGATTAGTAGTGCAGACCAAGGCATTGGTTCGCACTACTATTTTTTATATAGTAGAAGTGAAGAAAGGGTCGTGGGTGCTTTGGGATCTTGAATCCGTAAAAAAAACTGACCTTCTTCACTTACCTTATTTGAATCAGTTTTTAGTATGTTGGTCCTCGAGATCGTGTATAAGAAATGGGAATCGATAAGTGTAAGATGAAGACTTCAACTTTCCATCAGGAGGAACCTTATGAGACACGTAATTGCGTTTGATATCAGTATGGGTAAAAGTTATATGGTAATTTATAATGCACAAAAACAATGTATCTTTGAAAAAGAAATCAAACATTCAAAACCTGAATTTAAAGAACTACAAAAAAAGATACATGAGCTTACTAATGAAACTGGTAAATTACCTGAAATTGTGTTCGAGGCAACAGGGATTTATTCTAGACAGCTAGAACGATTTATGCAAGATAACCAGTATGTATATTGTCTATTAAACCCCTTAGAAGCGAAACTACAATGTGATTCCTTACGGATTCATAAAACGGATCGAAGCGATGCACATCGACTAGCTCTTACTCACTTTACAGTTACCCGAAGGGTATCTCATGGAACGAACCATTTATTCCATCAGTTAAAATCTCTTTCGAGATTTTATAGCGAACTAGATGGAGAATTATCGATGATTCGTAGTCGTATGCACAAAGTAATTTTCTTTTAAGCGTTGCGACTTCTCCATAATGCGATCATATCTCCCTGCGATTTCATCTAACCCTAAAGGTATTTGTCCCCCTGTTACACGGTCCTTGCTGTAATCAGTTCCCCCGTTAAATTTAGGTGCGTTCATATGCATGTTTTTCATAAGATATTTATGTTCTAACTTCAAGTCCTTTAATTCAATCTCTAGCATTTCAATCTACCCTCCTAAATTTTGGTAAAATATTGTCATGGTAAATTCCCTTATTGTAATTTTGTTATTTTCAATTCACATTAGGTATGTGAAATTTTAATATCCGCCTGTTGAATAAGGGAACGATGCTTGGTAAAGTAGTCCCTACCAATCTACTCTGCATGGTTCCTTTATCCATTTATACTGCTAATTCATAAACATATCGTAAATAATCAACTGGTGCTCTTTCCGTCTGATCTGCCAGGTATCCATAAATATCAAAGTCTGCTCTTGGTATAGACTTCTTCCCATTTGGTTGGTAAGACATCCTTACATAAGATTGAGTCACTGATGCCGGAACTATGAATACTGTCTTATCCTTACTAAACTCTATAAGGGAGAAACACACCGCTCCCATCTTCCACCCGGCCATAA
This sequence comes from Bacillus sp. Medicinal_06, assembly GCF_056711665.1. Lineage (NCBI taxonomy): Bacteria > Bacillati > Bacillota > Bacilli > Caryophanales > Bacillaceae > Bacillus > Bacillus sp. Medicinal_06. The sequence continues at coordinate 104,696 of NZ_JBWYHD010000011.1, forward strand.
ACAACTTTCAGTACCTTCACAGGAGTCGCACGCTTATTTATAAGCGCCACTCCCTTAAAGTCAAGCAGTTAGCGTTGGCTAGCTGCTTGACTTTATGATTCCTCATCAAGGGACAAAAAGAATATGTCGAGCTTACCTTGTCATATTCTTTTATAAAAAGGAGCGTGGTAATATTGATTTGAAAAAATAACCAAGTTGTTTTCCACTCAATAAAAGTAAAAAAATCAACAATTAAAAATTTCATTATCATTGATTTAATTACCGGTACAGGTATTTATTGGATAATTAAATCTATTTCCGCCAGCTCTATCATTGCAATTGTTGGTAGTATTGCTAGTTCAGAATGGATAAAAAAGGGGGAAAGTCCTTTTAAGAAACCAACTTAAATTCTTGTTCGGTTGTTCCCTGTTTCTACAAAATGAAATTTTGTTATAACTCCCTCTTCAAAACCTATAATACGTTAATATATACATATATTAGCAATAGTTATTTTTTAGACATTTAAGAAAGGATGATAAAATGGTTATTTTCCAATATAGCAATTAGTTTCTTTTTCATAGTACATCTCCAAATATAAATTTGTACTAATTATGAAAAAAACTATTCATTTAAGAGCATCTTATTATATTTACTCTGCCATCGGCCTTGTTATTCCTCTATATGAGATCACCATATCATTTCGGGAACATTGTACGTTAAGGACTACAAAACCTTAATGTGACAACATTTTTAAATGATAAATACATCTTCAGAAAGATAAAAATCGCAGATTAACTGAACATTGAATTTTATACAAACTTTATGAACGCGATTATAGCTGAAAAACGTTGATATCATTAAGTTTTATCCTATGTTCATAAATATAAGATTTATTGAACAAATACTGAAATTGAGTGGATAGTCAAATCGCCTTGATTATGTAATAATGGATTACTAAAAAAGAAAAGCGAGGTTCGTATATGAAGACTGTTAGCCAAGAAATCCAAGATTTGTCTATTAAATCCTTAGAGTCGACTTTTAATAAACTTTCAAATGCTTATAAAAGCATGAGCGAAAAAGGTACAAATACAACTCTTGTCAAAAAGAGACGAGACGCCGTAAAAATCGGTATAGAAAGCCTCAGAAACGTTTGGAATGGGGGGGATTTTTCCTATGACGAAGAAATCATTTTGACTTCTAAAGATATTCTAAAAGGTGTCCTTCCATCTATCGAAAAACAGATAGCAAAAGCAAAAGAAGGTAGTTCTCACAAAACACTAAATGAGCGACGCTTAACTGCGCTTGAACTGGCAATCGAATCCTTAGAGAACCGTCATAAAGCAAGGAGTCTTTAGCTTTGACCTAAATGGTGAGGTTCAACAATCGGGCCAATTTGCGGAGTAATACTGATACATAAAACTTTAGATAATGTTAAACGTAACTCTATAAGGGTGTTTTGGAATCACGTCGCATACTGTTAGGAATTTGAGAACATAAGTATATTATTGAATTTTATCAAAAAATATTGCCTAAATACTGATAGATAAAAGGCCGCGACTAGAGTCAAGGGTAAAGCGATTTACAATTATAGTACGAAAGGTCGGGTAACTATGAGCAGTTATTTTCCAAAAGTGGGGAAACTAATTGGTGGAATAAGTATGCTTGTCATTTTGCTTTCATCTCTTTGGCTCATATGGATTGGAGAAACAAACATTCGTTATAGTGGAGACCATAAGGGAACAATGCCTTTTTGGAACAAGTGGATACCTATTATTGTCGGTATACTCCTTATCCGTTTTTTACCGTTTCATCATAAAAACTACAATCCCCTTCAACAGTTTGAATCAAGGCGCATCATGATTCAAGCTGTTGTCTTATTCTTGAGTGGATCCCTCTTCACGATTTGTCTTCTCACTATGAACTTTGAAGGAATGTCATTCCAATTGTGGTTTATGATATTTAAAATTGCTTTATTATTATTCACTCCATTAATGCTTCTTTTGTTTTATCAAAGTAACCCAAAAAAAGAACGACCGAAACCTGTAAAATCAACGGTGAATACTAGATGGTATCGGTTTACACCGCTTATTATCATTATAATATGGGGTTACTTCAACTTCTTTTCTGTATTCTCTACACCATTTGTTTCAGTGCGAATGGATCCAACGATTTTAATCTCAATTTTACTCGTAGGGTTTCTTATAAATAGTGTACTCGAAGAGCTTTTTTATAGAGTTTGGTTGCAAACACGTTTGGAATTATTACTAGGTACTTGGCCTGCTATTCTTTTTACATCATTCTTATGGGCGAGCTGGCATATTGCAGTACACGGCTCTGGTCATTGGGATGTTGATACAGCCACGGTCATTGCGAACCATGGTATCGTAGGTCTATTCCTTGGATATTTGTGGGCGCGTTATCGCAGGGTATGGGTAATTATTATTATCCATGGATTAATTAATGCACATCCACAACAACTAATTGAGATTTTATTCAATTAAAGGGCGCGATTGCGAAACAAAAAGTAAAAGGGATTATACATATTAGTCATGTATAATCCCTAATTTTTTATGACTTTTTACGATTTAGGTCTTGATACTGTATGTTTTCCGCGTTTTGCTACCGGGACCCCATGCCCATCAACCTAAGCTTATATAAGTTTAATTTCATGTGAGGTTTTTTCTTTATTCTAAAAATACAGTATAAGTCCTTTAAAGGTTTACATACCAAATAAACCCTATTGGGTTTCAATTTTTTTGATTACGCCATATGATTGTGGGACATAGAAAAGTTATATACGACATCTAAGATATCAAAGACTGTTTTCTTCTCATACCTATGGGATTTTCGTCCGTTTTTCTGTAAGAGATTAAACAGGCGAAACAATATCTTTGTTAATTCTTGGGTGTCTTTTTGTAAAGATTGATAAATAAGTGGAAAATAATCTTTTATGATATAAACCGCTTTATATTCGCTTAGCTCTCGTTTTTTCTTGATGAGGAGTAATTGGCGTATTTGAAACATGGTGTTTGAAAAAATTTATTATAGCAAACAAAACTGAAAAAGGAATCCGTTAGAATTCCTAAATTGAAAGAGACAAAATATCACAAATTTTGTATGAACATCGTGATTTTATTTAAAAGCAACACTTGTTTCAAAATAGAAGAATAGAATATGAGAAAAATAGAGTAAGTTCATGCAGTAAAAACTTATATTACGGCGTTAGAATAACAAAATAAAAAGCGAAACCTTTAGAATAGAAAAAAGAAAAGTCACTGAATAAAGTGCCTTTTCTTTTTTTATACGAAGTTAGCTTATTTATCCTTAGATATTTCTTATTTTAAAAATATTTTATTTTTTTCTACTTCTCTTCTCCCCTTCTTCTATATTCCACTCATCACCCCAATATATTGAAGCTCTATTTTCTTCTTGCGTACTTGTTTCTGGCTCTACTATATCTTGAATCCCTTCATTTACATCTTTCAGATTAGTCAATCCATCCATGTTTGAATTTTTTTGAAGTGCTAATTCTTTTTGGGGATCATTTGATTTATTAATAGTCATATGTATCTCTCCTCTTTATTTTAGTAATTACTACGGACCATAATATTATTTCTAAATTATAAAAGCTTATACTTATTCTATTGTCAATTTCACTCCCATTAAAAAGCGTGTGCTCTTTCTTGGTTAAAGGTTAAAAGCTAAAAATCATTTGTTTTCATAATAAAATACAAAACATTTGTATAACTAGATTTCTACATGTAATATACGTAATGATATATAATATTAGGGGGATTAAAAATGGGGCTAACACTTTTTCGGTATTTTCTTTTTTTCTTAGGATTAACTTTCTTTGGACTCGGCAATGCCATTGCAGTAAAGGTTAAATTTCTTGGCTTACATCCATGGGAAGTTTTGAATATGGCACTTTATCAGCGATTTGGATGGACCATTGGTACATGGAGTGTTATATGCGGTTTATTTCTTGTTCTTGTTTCCTTAGTAGTAGATCGGAAATATATAAACATAGGAACATTCTTAAACGCACTGCTAATCGGTCCTATTATGGATTTTTTCTTAAGGTTGGATATTCTTCCTCATGCCACACATTCTTTCTGGATCAATCTTCTTATTTTACTTTCTGGAATTATAATTACAGGTATTGGCGGGGGTATGTATGTCGCTGCTGGAATTGGTGCAGGACCAAGGGATGGATTTATGCTTGCCATTTCTGATAAAACAGGATTATCTGTAAGCCGGGCTAGAATTATTGTGGAAAGCATTGTATTAGTAATTGGTTATATTCTAGGCGGTCCCGTTTTTATTTTGACATTCCTATACACTTTTATCCAGAGTCCAATATTCCAGCAATCATTCAAGATGTTTCAAATATTTTTATATACTTTAGAGAGGAAAAAGAAAGACAACGTTAGTGCAAATTTATAAATATATAAAACTTCTTTTACAAAAATATACGAGTCTATTTTGAAGTCAAATAGACTAATCCCCTATTTAAGTAGAGTAAAATACCAAGTATACAGAAACAACTTTAATAACCCCTACCAAATTAACAAGTAGGAGGTTACTACATATCTAGAAACAAAATTAAACAATTTTATTTCCACTACACAAATTTAAGTCTCTATCACTTTCTTGCCGTAGTTGTAGCTTTGGAATAAAATTTAGTCATTCATAAAAAAGATTGATCAAAAAAACTGTATTGTAATACAGTTTTTTTCTTGTTCAGCAATCAGGCCATTTTTTTGAATAAGAAAAGGAATTATTAAACGTAAATCGAACCTTTAAGTTATTGAAATAACAGAGCTGTTTAGTGTGATAATGAATAATTATTAAACTAAGTAATACTAGTATTTTAAGTACAAGATTAGCTTTATTTTTCCAATCTGCTTGTGTAATCAAACAAATTTTTCGCATTAATAAAATCTAATTATGAAGGAGACCAAAATTATGAAAATTTCTAAGGGAGTAGAGATGCTGCACCTTGAATTTCATGGGAATATTATTCATCCAACCCTTTTATGGGATCAGGAAATGGCTGTTTTAATAGATACTGGATTCCCTGGACAAATCGAAGATTTACACATAGCAATGGATAAGGTAGGAGTATCGTTTGATAAACTAAAAGTTGTGATTTTGACACATCAGGATATAGATCATATAGGCAGTCTTCCTGAAATACTGCAGAATTGTGGAAGGAATATTACAGTTTTTGCTCACGAATTAGATAAGCCTTATATTCAGGGGGATTTAACTCTTTTGAAAGACGGGCACATAGAGAATCCACCGAAGGGAAAAGTGAATGATACCTTGATTGACGGTCAAGAACTGCCGTATTGTGGCGGGATTCGTATCATCCATACTCCAGGGCATACTCCTGGCCATATCAGCTTATATTTGAGACAAAGTAAAACGCTTGTTGCTGGTGATTCGATGTACAGTGTAAACGGAACACTGGGGGGAATTCATGTTCCAACCACCTTGGATATAAAGGCTGCTCGACGGTCATTGAAGAAATATTTAGACCTAGATATTGAATCTGTTATTTGTTACCACGGGGGATTAAGTAAAGGAAATATTAATGAGCAGATCCAAAAATTATAGAGTATGCTCATAACAGATTAGCATTTATACGGTATATGTCATCGCATACCTTGAATTAGTTAGTTAGAGAAAAAAGACTCTTTATTAAAAATAAAGAGTCTAAAAAACTATGATAGTTGTATTTCTGATTCTGTAAGTTTTGCAATATCTTCTACAGATACATCGTTTTTATGTATACCTTGAATGGATTGCATTTCCCCTTCTTCTCTACCTTGATTACGAGCATGAGCAAACCTTTGCAGCTTCATCCATTAAAGCTTTTTCCCTTACCTCATACCTCAGAATGATATTCCCGCATTAATTTCTTCGTCTCCTGATATGACTTTGAAATAAAGCTTGATCAAAATATTTCACTAACCTACATTCTATGATAAACAAAAAGAATCCATTTTGAAAAAAAGATGAACAGCTCCCTGTCAAGTAGACAGTGGAAATAATAAAAAACCTTAAGCGGCTTGAATCCTGTATTCCAATGGGCTCAAGCCGTTTAACCTTTCTTGGTAACGCTCGTTATTATAAAATTGGATAT
>NZ_JBWYHD010000012.1:0-97217 GCF_056711665.1 Bacillus sp. Medicinal_06
TGCTGTTGATCCGAAAGTGATTCCATTAGGATCAAAAGTATGGGTAGAAGGATATGGAGAAGCAATTGCTGGTGACACTGGTGGTGCAATTAAAGGTAACCGTATCGACGTTCTAGTTGGCTCTGACACAGTTGCTAACAAATGGGGACGTAAAACTGTTAAAGTGAAAGTTTTAAAATAACGTTATTGTTGCTAAAAAATACATCCAGTTTTTAAGCATTGAGTGCTGTTTTTTCAGGCTGTTAGGAATTTCCTAACAGCCTTTTGTGAATTAAAATGGATATACAGTTCGTCCTGTAATAATATTATAGGCACTGCAAAATTGAGTTTGTGCATATTGTTTAGTTGGTTCATCTAAAGCTTGGTCTTCCAATAAAGTGTGAAAGGAACGTAGCAAGCAGTTTAAAGCGAAATATAATTCTTCTTGTGAGCAGTTCTTTTCTTTTAATGCTGTTGCTAAAATAAGTTCTTCTGTTAATGTTGAAAAATTTATAGTGGCCTGTCCGATTTTCATTATATCCTCTCCGATCTTACTTTTTTATCATGTATATGTATCGTTGGACAAACTATGTCAATTTTATTTCACTGTTTGTAGGTGGTAAGGCATGTACCTCAAGATTCAGAGAGAGGTGTGAAATATAAAATTCTATAAAATGTTGATTAGTTTGGAATGATAATCGGTGAGGGAAGAAGATATTCCTATTGATTATGGGATTGTCATTTTTATTTTTGAATTTCATTTACCGTATTGAAAGAACTTGCATTATGACTATCAAAATTGGTAAGATTGGATATAATGATTAGATGGATAACATTACATAAAGAGAGTTGAAGTATATGGGAGAACTGCAACGTGAAAAAGTTGCTGTCATCATCGGACCGACTGCGGTAGGAAAGACGAAATTAAGTATTGATCTTGCGAAAGCTTTAAATGGTGAAATCATTAGCGGGGACTCGATGCAAATTTATTGTACGATGGATATCGGGACAGCTAAGGTAACAACGGAAGAAATGGATGGGATTCCGCATTACATGATCGATATAAAAAATCCGGAAGATTCATTTTCTGTGGCGGAATTTCAAGAGCTTGTTAGAGGTCATATTCGAGAGATTACAGAACGCGGAAAACTACCGATTATTGTTGGTGGTACGGGCCTTTATATACAATCGGTTTTATATGACTATCAGTTTACAGATGAAGCTGGAGACCCTGTGTATCGAGAAAAACTGGAGAAATTAGCGACAGAACATGGTGTAGAATATGTACATAAGAAACTGCAATCGGTGGATCCAGAAAGTGCGAATCGAATACATGAAAACAATGTAAGGCGTGTTATCCGTGCATTGGAAATTTTTCATACGACAGGGCAAAAAATGAGTGATCAACTTGAAAAACAGGAAAATAAGTTGCTATATGATGTTTCGTTAATCGGCTTGACGATGGATCGTGAAATGTTATATGATCGCATCAACTTGCGTGTCAATCTTATGGTCGAACAAGGTTTGTTGCAAGAGGTAAAAGCCTTGTATGAAAGTGGTGTTCGGGACTGCCAATCAATCCAAGCGATTGGTTATAAAGAATTATATAGTTATTTTGAAGGTCAAGTTTCGCTGGAAGAAGCGATAGCTCAATTGAAAACAAATTCACGACGCTATGCAAAACGTCAACTAACATGGTTCCGTAATAAAATGGATGTCTCGTGGTTTGATGTGACCGAAGGCGAAAAAACAGCAGAAATTTTGCGGTACATAGAAGGAAAACTACAACTAAAGTCGAATAATAAGTAAGTAGAGAAAAAGAGGAGGATTCGACATGAAGCAATCAATCAATATTCAAGATCAGTTTTTAAATCAACTCCGTAAAGAAAATACGTTTGTGACGCTGTACTTATTAAATGGTTTCCAGCTTCGTGGATTGATTAAAGGTTTTGATAACTTTACAGTATTATTGGAAACAGAAGGTAAGCAACAGCTTATTTATAAACACGCTATTTCTACATTTGTTCCACAAAAAAATGTTTCAATTGAACTAGAGTAGCAAGGAAATGTACATAACAAAAAAGAGCGAGAGATTCGCTCTTTTTTTATTTATGTGTTTTTAGACATCCTCTAATGAATACGGAAGATAGTGAGTCTAACAGTGGTATCACCTGTAGCGGGAATAGTGATTGTATTAGTAGTAGATTGAATGGCAATTGTAGTTCGTGCTTTTAAAGTCTCGATGGTTGAAAATGTAATTGAGCTCCCAATTGCGTTTGCTGAAAAGTTATCTGAAGGTATATTGCCATTAATGGAAATACCAAAGCCGAAGGGAGCTGATCCTGAAAATATTGTTGAAGCTGAAAAGTCAATGATATAAACACCATCTTCAAGGATTGTAATTGTATCTGTTGCATTGAAATGTATGTTATTTATGTTTGATGTAAGGTTAAACTGTATGTTTTGATTAGGTTCTATAACTTGTGGAAGTGTACTTTTTAGTACAGCTGTAGTTACCGGAAAGCTAAACCCCTGAAGTCCACGCTCGCCCTGAGGTCCACGCTCGCCCTGAGGTCCTTGCTCGCCCTGAGGTCCTTGCTCGCCTTGAGGTCCACGCTCGCCTTGAGGTCCTTGCTCGCCTTGAGGCCCTTGCTCGCCCTGAGGTCCACGCTCGCCCTGAGGCCCTTGCTCGCCTTGAGGTCCTTGCTCGCCTTGAGGCCCTTGTTCGCCCTGAATTCCACGCTCGCCCTGAGGTCCTTGCTTGCCTTGAGGTCCACGCTCCCCTTGCTCGCCTTGAATTCCTTGTTCGCCTTGAGGTCCACGTTTGCCTTGAGGTCCTTGCTCGCCTTGAATCCCTTGTTTGCCCTGAGGTCCACGCTTACCTTGAACTCCTTGTTCGCCCTGAGGCCCTTGCTCGCCTTGAGGTCCACGCTCGCCCTGAGGCCCTTGTTCGCCTTGGGGTCCTTGTTCGCCCTGAGGTCCTTGTTCGCCTTGAATTCCTTGCTCGCCTTGAATTCCTTGCTCGCCTTGAATTCCTTGTTCGCCCTGAGGCCCTTGCTCGCCTTGAGGTCCACGCTCGCCCTGAGGTCCTTGTTCGCCTTGAGGTCCTTGCTCGCCTTGGGGTCCTTGTTCGCCTTGGGGCCCTTGCTCGCCTTGGGGTCCTTGTTCGCCTTGGGGCCCTTGCTCACCTTGAGGTCCACGCTCGCCTTGAATTCCTTGTTCGCCTTGAGGTCCTTGCTCGCCTTGAATTCCTTGTTCGCCTTGAGGTCCTTGCTCGCCTTGAATTCCTTGTTCGCCTTGAGGGCCTTGTTCGCCCTGAGGTCCTTGCTCGCCTTGAATTCCTTGTTCGCCCTGAGGCCCTTGTTCGCCCTGAGGTCCTTGCTCGCCTTGAATTCCTTGTTCGCCCTGAGGCCCTTGTTCGCCTTGAATTCCTTGTTCGCCCTGAGGTCCTTGCTCGCCTTGAGGTCCACGCTCGCCTTGAATTCCTTGTTCGCCCTGAGGCCCTTGCTCGCCTTGAGGTCCACGCTCGCCTTGAATTCCTTGTTCGCCTTGAGGTCCTTGCTCGCCTTGAATTCCTTGTTCGCCTTGAGGCCCTTGTTCGCCTTGAGGTCCACGCTCGCCTTGAATTCCTTGTTCGCCTTGAGGTCCTTGCTCGCCTTGAATTCCTTGTTCGCCTTGAGGTCCACGTTCACCTTGAATTCCTTGTTCGCCTTGAGGTCCTTGTTCGCCTTGAATTCCTTGTTCGCCCTGAGGCCCTTGCTCGCCTTGAATTCCTTGTTCGCCCTGAGGCCCTTGCTCGCCTTGAGGTCCACGCTCGCCTTGAATTCCTTGTTCGCCTTGAGGTCCACGCTCCCCCTGAATTCCTTGTTCGCCTTGAGGTCCACGTTCACCTTGAATTCCTTGTTCGCCTTGAGGTCCTTGTTCGCCTTGAGGTCCTTGTTCGCCTTGAATTCCTTGTTCGCCCTGAGAGCCTTGTTCGCCTTGAGGTCCACGTTCGCCTTGAATTCCTTGTTCGCCTTGAGGTCCTTGTTCGCCTTGAGGTCCACGTTCGCCTTGAATTCCTTGTTCGCCTTGAATTCCTTGTTCGCCTTGAATTCCTTGTTCGCCTTGAATTCCTTGTTCGCCCTGAGGTCCTTGCTCGCCTTGAGGTCCTTGCTCGCCCTGAGGTCCTTGCTCGCCTTGAGGTCCTTGCTCGCCTTGAGGTCCTTGTTCGCCTTGAGGTCCACGTTCGCCTTGGGGCCCTTGCTCACCTTGAGGCCCATATTCGCCTTGAGGTCCACGTTCGCCTTGGGGCCCTTGCTCACCTTGAGGCCCATATTCGCCTTGAGGTCCACGTTCGCCTTGAATTCCTTGTTCACCTTGAGGCCCAATCATTCCAACTGGTGCAATTTGTAGTAAGGTAATTTGTAAATTCTTTATTTGTTCGATGATTTTTTGGGACATATGATGATTAAGTCTAAATAACTTAGTGATATACAGTGAAAAGTTGAGTAAGTTTTGTAATTCAATATAAGTTGCATTTGCTACAAAAGGTTCATTATCTAAAATCGTCATTAAATTTTCGGCAATTGCAATACCAGTTTCTCGTTGTGTTAGTGATAAGTTTAAACGTTCCAGGAACCCTTTTATTATTTCTAATAGGTTAGTAAGTTCTTTTATGTTAGAATGTGTTGGATTAGAAAATACAATCGGAATAATATCAGTTAAATCGCTTAAGGTATCAGAAAAAAGATTCGCGTATAATTCAGGGATAGGGGTATAATGGACAGCTGGAATACGGCGAGGTTGTGTTGGGAAATAAGGTTTTGAACTCTTTTTCGAAGTATCGTTAAAGTGTGACATTAAAATGCTCCTTTCTAATGGGGATGGTTAAAAACCTATCATAGTAGATGCAAGTTAAATGTAAAAAGGAATAGGGAAACGGGCTGTTTATATAAAAAATAGTAAAAACGCCTATTTATGAGGCGTTTTCTTTTTGTTTTGCATATTGATAATACCTTTTTAAGGAAATTTTCGATTTAAAACCAACACGTTTCATAATTTCTTGTTCTGGGGTGTGTTGTTCAATTAATCGTAAAATAAAGGTATTTCGAAAATGTTGACTGGAAATTCCTTTACGTAAATTTGCTCTAGCTACCTCAAGGCGAATCATTTTTTGGACTGCTATTTCTGTTAATGCTTTTGGAGCATCATTTTCGTACACCCACCGATATGTATTACGATTGAAATCGAATGCTACAAACAGCGGGTCATCACTATGGTATTTGGGACGAACTGGCTCAGGAATTGTTTTGTAATAATTATATAGTTGCTTTTTGTCTTCGTCAGTCAATTGAATGGTTCTTTCAACACCTGCTACTGCTGGAATGGAAATTGTATTCGTTTCAAAATGAACGTGATGCATATTTAATGATACAAGTTCTTGTAGGGATAGGCCGTAATCGATGAGTAAATTAACAATAGAAATATTACGATCCATTAGTAATGGACGGACAGGGCGTTGTTTCTCTGATAATCCCTCTAATGAGGTTAGAATATGTTTTAAGCGTTTTTCATCATCTTTTGAAATGAAGTCCTCATCACGTAACGCGCGATTAGGTTGGATGACGAGTTCCATGTCTTTTAATGGGTTTGGGAGATTTAAAAACTGGTATAGTCTATTTAAGACAATAAATACACGGTGCATTGTTTTTTCAGAGTAATGTCGTTTCTTTTTTAAGTCGGAAAAATAATCTTCGTAGTCTTTTGTACAAAGTGTATCCCATATATTACTAGAGGAAAGTTTTTTGTTTTTTTCTAACCAATGCCCGAAATCTTCAATATCATAGACGTAACGTTTGATAGTTGAAGGTTTTCGACCTTGATTTAATAAAAAGGAAGAAAAAGCTTGTACTGTATCGTGAAGTTCCCGTGTTTCCATATTCCCACCACCCTGTTTTTTCTTATATTATAGCAAATTTTTTCTGAAAATAGTTATTTGTAGGGGAAGTGGAAATATTAATAATATTATTTGGTGAGTTGATAAAAAGAGGTGATTGTATGGAACAATCGATGCGAAAGAAAAATAATAATCAAATTAATATCGTGTTAAATCACCGAAAAAAAATTTCAGTACCTGCTACAGAAAATAAATCGGTAATTTCACAGGAAACGTCTACGAAGCATGAGATGCTACAGCGAATCGAAGAGGAAATGGGTAAACTTGTTGGAATGGACGATATAAAAAAAATAATAAAAGAAATTTATGCATGGATTTATGTGAATAAGAAAAGACAAGAAATTGGTTTAAAATCAGAAAAGCAAGTGCTTCATATGTTATTTAAGGGGAATCCAGGAACGGGAAAAACAACTGTTGCAAGAATGATTGGGAAATTATTATTTGAAATGAACATTTTATCAAAAGGGCATTTGGTCGAGGTGGAACGTGCAGATCTCGTGGGAGAATATATTGGGCATACAGCACAAAAAACAAGAGATTTAATTAAAAAAGCTATGGGAGGAATATTGTTCATTGATGAAGCGTATTCACTAGCACGTGGTGGAGAGAAAGACTTTGGAAAAGAAGCGATTGATACGCTTGTCAAACATATGGAAGATAAGCAACATGGATTTGTGTTGATTTTAGCTGGATATTCAAGAGAGATGAATCATTTTCTTTCTTTAAATCCAGGTTTACAATCGCGTTTTCCGTTTATTATTGAATTTACGGATTATACAGTGAATGAGTTACTCGAAATTGGAAAGAGAATGTATGATGAAAGAGAATATCAGTTATCAAAAGAGGCGGAGTGGAAATTCCGTGATCATTTACATGCGGTGAAATACTCTTCGCAAATTACATCATTTAGTAATGGGCGCTATGTCCGAAATATTGTTGAGAAATCTATTCGGACACAAGCGATGCGCTTATTGCAAGAGGATGCATACGATAAGTATGATTTAATTGGGATATCAAGCAGTGATTTAACGCTTGAAGAAGAGACGCACAGTTCATAAACTGTGCGTTTATTTTGTATGGAAAATGTAATGCATCATGTTTTATTTTGTATTTTTTGTTTTTGCTCGTTGTTCTAATTTGCTTTTGGGGCTTGTATCAGCTACATCTGATGCAAGTCCTTGTGGATTAACGCTACTACTTTGTCCGCGGTTGCGGTTATTATTTCCTTTTGCCATTCTTTATCACCTCTATTCTTCTTTAGCTTTTTGTTGATATGCCCTATGATATCGCTCCATCTTTTTGCTTTTTTCATGGGCGGATTTTGGATCGAAGCTAATTTGGTTGATTGAACTTTTTTGAGCTCCTTTATTTACGTGGTTTGTCACTATGTTCACCTCTCTTTAAGATTTAGTATGGACACTATAGACAGAAAAACACGTTAGAAAAGAAAAAAACCTTTACGACCTGTAAAGGGATGAAGTTGCTATTTATGAAGAGAACGCTCCTTGTTATCTAAGCGTCTGTGTGGTAAATGCCATTTGTAATGAATAGAGATCATACGGAAGCAAACAATTAAAATGAATAAACTGTACAAAGCCCAATCGCTAACAACGATTTTGGCACCGATTAAAAATCCTGCTAAAATCGTCCAAAATGCATATACTTCGGCGCGAAGGACAAGAGGTTTACGGCGTGCTAATAAATCACGAATGATACCGCCTCCAATTCCTGTTAAAACAGATGCGACAATGGTAGCGCTAATAGGTAAGTTGAGCTTTTGTGCATAAAGCGCTCCTTGTACAGCGAATGCCGATAAGCCGATGGCATCCGTAATGTTCTCCCAGCGTTTCCAATGTGTAATTAATTTATTTGGAAATAGAAAGATAATCGTCATTGACAAGAGTGCGATTTGAAATAACATGTCTTGTTGCCAAAAAGCGACGATTGGATAACCGATTAATAAGTTGCGAAGGGCACCTCCCCCAAATGCGGTTGCCATTCCTAAAATATATACCCCAAAAATATCGTAATCTTCTTCCATTGCAACAATCGCTCCGCTAAGTGCGAAGGCAATTGTACCAATGATGCTAAAAATCTCCCATGCCATGAATTTTCTCCCCCGCTAACTAGATGAAATGTGCTTCCTCTGCTATTATATTAGAAGGTTTAAATTTCGAAAAGGATGAGTGAATATATTTGATGGAAGAAAAAGAAAAAGTCATATTAGTTGGCTGTCAATTGCCGCAAGATGATGATGAGCGGTTTATGCATTCCATGAAAGAGCTTGCGTCGCTTGCGAAGACAGCTCGTGCGGAGGTTTTGGTATCTACAACGCAAAAACGTCCTAAGTTTCATCCTGCTACATACATAGGTAAGGGGAAATTAGAAGAACTTGCAGCGCTGACGGAAGAATTAGAACCGGCAGTTATTATATTTAATAATGAGTTAACACCTAGTCAAATTCGTAATTTATCTTCTGTATTAGATGCAAGGGTAATTGATCGAACGCAACTGATATTGGATATTTTTGCTCAACGTGCGAAATCAAGAGAGGGGAAGCTTCAAGTTGAATTAGCCCAGCTACAATATACAATGCCGCGTCTTATGGGACAGGGGCTAGCGTTATCGCGTCTTGGTGGCGGGATTGGTACGAGAGGTCCTGGTGAAACGAAGTTGGAAACAGATCGTCGTCATATTCGCTCTCGTATTGATGAAATTAAGAAACAGCTAGCGGTTGTTGTGGAGCACCGGAAAAGGTATCGAGAGCGCCGAAAAGATAACCAAGTATTTCAAGTTGCATTAATCGGATATACGAATGCTGGGAAATCAACGTTGTTTAACAGATTAACAGAAGCCGATACGTTTGAAGAAAATTTGCTGTTTGCGACGTTAGATCCAACGACAAGAAAGATGCAATTGCCTTGTGGATATACTGTATTGCTAACTGATACGGTAGGATTTATTCAAGACTTGCCGACATCATTGATCGCAGCATTTCGCTCTACATTGGAAGAAGCAGGTGAAGCGGATGTGATCTTGCATGTCGTTGATTCTGCAGATCCGAATTATGTAGGTCATGAACAGACGGTGAAAAAATTACTACAAGATCTTGAAATTGATCATATTCCAATTATTACGGTCTACAATAAGAAGGATCAATTACATCAAAATTTTATCCCATTTCCAAAAAGTGATTTTCTTATGACAAGTGCTTTTGAGGAAGTAGATTTATTACACTTGAAAGAATCGGTAGAGATGAAGATGATGGAAGAGATGGAAGCGTATAAGGCTATGATTCCTCCAAGTGAAGGTAGATTACTAACACTTTTAAAAACAGAAACAGTATTAACTAGGATGGAATTCAAAGAAAATGAATTTTTGTATGAATGTACAGGTTATATATTTGCTCATTCACCGTTGAATGGGCAGTTAAAAAGATTTTTACTGGAAAAAGGAGAAGAGAATAAAAATGTTTGATCGTTTGAAAAATGGAGAAAGAATCGCTCCTATTGTAGAAGAAGTAGAAGAACAAATTACAGGTGTACATAACCGCATTGATGCAGTGATTGAAAGTAATCAATTTCGCGTATTAGAAAGTTTTCGTGAGCATAAAATTAGTGATTCACACTTTATCCCAACGACAGGGTATGGCTATGATGATATCGGTCGTGACACATTAGAAAAAGTGTATGCTGACGTATTTGGAGCGGAGACAGGACTTGTTCGTCCACAAATTATTTCAGGTACACATGCGATTTCGACAGCTTTATTTGGTATTTTGCGACCTGGTGACGAGTTGTTATATATAACAGGAAAACCGTATGACACGTTAGAAGAGATTGTTGGTGTGCGTGGTAAAGGTGTTGGTTCTTTTAAAGAATATAACATTGGTTACAATGCTGTACCGTTAACAGTAGAAGGACGAGTTGATTTTAAAGCTGTAGAAGCGGCAATTCATGAAAATACGAAAATGATTGGGATTCAGCGTTCAAAAGGGTATGCGACTCGTCCGTCATTTACAATTACAGAAATTAAAGAGATGATCTCGTTTGTAAAAGAGATTAAGTCAGATGTTGTTGTGTTTGTTGATAACTGCTACGGAGAGTTTGTGGAAGAATTAGAGCCGTGTCACGTTGGAGCAGATTTAATGGCAGGATCGCTTATTAAAAATCCAGGCGGCGGAATTGTGAAAACAGGTGGTTATATTGTTGGGAAAGAGCAGTTTGTAGAAGCTTGTGCGTATCGTTTAACGTCTCCGGGTATTGGAGCAGAAGCAGGTGCGTCTTTATATAGCTTACAAGAAATGTATCAAGGTTTTTTCTTAGCCCCTCATGTTGCTGGTCAAGCCTTAAAAGGAGCGGTCTTTACAGCTGCATTTTTAGAAAAGTTAGGAATGAATACATCGCCAACTTGGAATGCTGCACGAACAGATTTAATTCAGTCTGTCCAATTTGATGACAAGGAGCGCATGGTTGCGTTTTGTCAAGCGATTCAATATGCGTCTCCGATTAATTCACACTTTACACCGTATCCAAACTATATGCCAGGTTATGAAGATGATGTCATCATGGCTGCGGGTACTTTTATTCAAGGTGCAAGTATTGAGCTATCAGCAGACGGTCCAATTCGTCCGCCGTATGTTGCTTATGTACAAGGTGGATTAACGTATTCTCATGTGAAGATTGCAATTTGTTCTGCAATTGATGCGCTGATTGAAAAAAATCTATTAACAATTTCGTAAAAGGGAAGCTGTCGATTTCGGCAGCTTTTTTGTATGGAAGAAGGTATTTATACCATTTTAAGAAGGAATGAAAAAATTATAAAAAAATCATGTAAGAAAAGCTAACATCTGTTGACATTAAACATAACATGATATAGAATGAGAGACAGTTAAGGCGAAGGAGGAACTGAAACAATGAAAGAAGATAGACGTTCTGCCCCGCTGTTTCCTATTGGTATTGTAATGGATTTAACACAACTATCTGCTCGTCAAATTCGCTATTATGAAGAGCACAATTTAATTTTCCCAACCCGTACAAAGGGAAATCGTAGATTGTTTTCATTTAACGATGTAGATAAGTTGTTAGAAATTAAAGATTTGTTAGATCAAGGCTTAAATATGGCTGGTATTAAACAAGTATTGCAAATGAAAGAAAATCAAACAGAAGCAGTGAAAGTAAAAGAAGAAACAAAAGAAATTTCAAAATCTGAGCTTCGTAAAATTCTTCGTGATGAACTGCAACATACAGGCAGATTTAATCGAACTTCATTACGACAAGGTGATATTTCAAGATTTTTTCACTAGGGATAACTGATTCTGAAGGTGTTTAGAGGGACTAAGGAGGAATTTATAATGGCAAAGTACACAAAAGAAGATATTTTCCGTTTAGCGAAAGAAGAGAATGTAAAGTATATCCGTTTACAATTTACGGACCTTTTAGGGATTATTAAAAACGTAGAGATTCCAGTTAGTCAGTTAACAAAAGCTCTAGATAACAAAATGATGTTTGATGGATCTTCAATTGAAGGATTTGTTCGTATTGAAGAGTCTGACATGTACCTATATCCAGACTTAGATACTTGGGTAGTATTCCCTTGGACTGCTGAAAAAGGTAAAGTAGCTCGCTTGATTTGCGATATCTACAATGCTGATGGTACTCCGTTTGAAGGTGACCCACGTAATAACTTAAAACGTATGTTAAAAGAAATGGAAGCACTAGGGTTTACAGAATTCAACCTTGGACCGGAACCAGAATTCTTCTTATTCAAAGTTGACGAAAAAGGAAATCCAACATTAGAACTAAACGATAACGGTGGATACTTCGACCTTGCGCCGATGGATCTAGGGGAAAACTGTCGTCGTGATATCGTTCTTGAACTTGAAGAAATGGGCTTTGAAATTGAAGCATCTCACCATGAAGTTGCTCCAGGGCAACACGAAATTGATTTCAAATATGCAAATGCACTTCGTTCATGTGATGATATTCAAACATTTAAGCTTGTTGTTAAAACAATTGCTCGTAAACACGGCTTACATGCAACGTTTATGCCAAAACCATTATTCGGTGTGAACGGTTCTGGTATGCACTGTAACTTGTCATTATTTAAAAATGGAGAAAACGTATTCTATGATCAAAACGGTGAATTACAATTAAGTGATGATGCACGCCACTTCATCGCTGGTATCCTAAACCACGCACCAGCATTTACAGCGGTAGCTAACCCAACTGTAAACTCTTACAAACGTTTAGTACCTGGATACGAAGCACCTTGTTATGTAGCGTGGTCTGCACAAAACCGTAGCCCGTTAGTACGTATTCCAGCATCTCGCGGTATTAGTACACGTGTAGAAGTACGTAGTGTTGACCCAGCTGCAAACCCATATTTAGTAATGGCAACATTATTAGCAGCAGGTCTTGACGGAATTAAAAATAAATTAACTCCGCCAGCTGCAGTAGATCGTAACATCTATGTAATGACAAAAGAAGAGCGTGAAGAAGCAGGTATTGTTGACTTACCAGCAACGTTAGCGCAAGCATTAGTTACATTACAATCTGATGAAGTGGTATGTGGCGCATTAGGCGAACACTTACTTGAGCACTTCATCGAAGCGAAAGAAATTGAGTGGGATATGTTCCGCACGCAAGTTCACCAATGGGAACGCGATCAATATATGACTCTTTACTAAGAGTGTAAAGCCTTGATACTACTGGTATCAAGGCTTTTTTATTTTAGTGTAAAAAACAACGAGTTCATTATAAAATGAAAAGCAGCCGCAAAACAGCCACAAAAAATCCAAAAAAATTTTATCCTAATACATCATTCATATATTCTTCGAATTCAGAAATAGAATCCTTGTGTATCTTATCGCTAATATGAGAATACACATTAGAAGTAATCTCGATACTTTTGTGTCCTAATCTATCTTGAATGAATTTCATACTTGCACCGGAGTCTAATAAAAGAACCGCGTGGGTGTGTCGGAGTGAATGGATTTCTAATCTAGGCAGATTTGCTTTTTTTAGTATGCGTGAAAATGCATTGAACAATGTTGACTTCGGTAAGAACTTTCCATCAACTCTTGAAAATACTAAGTCTAATTCATGTTCATATGCTTCTTGTAAAACAAGCTTATTGGCATTCTGCCACTTTTTATGTGCCAAAGGAAAAAGCTACCTCTTAAAATGAACTGCACCTCCGGTTGTTAGACACAGCCTAACAATCGGAGGTACAGTTCAGAGGAGCTGGCGTTTTTAGTTTAAACTAGTTTATTCATTATTGAGTAGGATGACTTATGTTTAAAAAGATTACACAATAAATTCAAGTTGTTCTAGAAAATCTATATTATCCTTATTTAAACTAAGCCTCAAATCCAATTACTATCCATTCATCAACTAGGTCCCAAAAATTAATATTATATCTAGGCTCTTTATTCGTCCACCATAAAGTCGCATTATCATTATTAGAATTCTTATAATCTACTGCAACATAACCACCCATACCATTTGTGAAGAAACCAAAAGTAGTTTGTAAGTCAATTTGTAAAGGCTCTTCTAACTCTTCGATAATACCCCATTCATCATCATCAAAAAAAGTTACATTTTCTAAAGGAACTAAACCCATAGATTGGCTCGCATAATAATAGAAACCATTATGAACAGCTTGATAAAAATTTCGTATTGTTGAAGGAAACTTATCCCAGGATTTTTCTAATTCTTCATTATTAAACTCATCTTTGGGATTTCTTCCCTCATAATATCGAATTTCACCATTATCTGTTTTAATAGTGTATAAAATCGAATATCTACCGTTTATATCCATGAGCTCTACTTCTTCAAGATGCTTAGACAAATAAGAAATAGTGTTTCTTAATTCCACTCCTACGTGCTCTTTCCATATCGATAAAATAATCTCAATTCTCTTGTCTACGTTTTCTTCTTGAAACAATTCATACCATGAATTTGGTATTTTCCCACAATCAAGTTTATTAATTTCATGGCATGATATAAGTTGTGGGTTTCTTTCATATTTTCTTAAATATTCAAGTTTTTGTTCCATACTACTATGTCATCTCCTTTATTTATCTATATCCTTTTTTATTTTCTTCAGCAAAATCATCAATTTGTTTTTGTAATTTCATTTCTAATTCTTTTTCTTTCCTTATCATTTCTTCTCTAAACTTAGGGTCAAATTCAATATTTTCTTTCTTATAAAAGGTAAAACATATTATGTAACTTCGAATGAAGCCTATGTAAACGTCTATTAACCTAGCAACAGCATGAAAAAGAAACCGATTCCTACTAAAGAGTCGGTTTCTTAGAATTATTATGTCAAATGTTTAATGATGATAAATATTACACGATAAACTCAAAATATTCCGAAAAGTAAATGTTATTCATGTTTTCTATACCACCATTTTCTTCTATGTGAACATATATTTTGTGAATGCATTTATATAATAAGGAAATATGTTTCTCAGGCATATCATCTAGTAAAATAAATGCTTCATTACGGCTAGTTGCATTCTTTACAACTTTAAAATTCCATCTACTATAAAGCTCTGGATTTAACATACAAGATTCCGTATCTGGACCGAAACTGTAAATTACATTTTCTTTATCCTCATTCTCTTTCATTATTGCTATTAGTGGATATCTCCCCATTTTTCTCAGCACTCCTTAATCAAAAACTTTATCAAGAGGAATTTTTAAATGCTCATCAAAAGGTATCATTGGTTCGACTTCAGGTGAATCCCATGGACGTCCTGAATCAACTGTCTTACGATGTGCTGTTACATAATCAGTTTTAAAAATTCCTTCAAATCGAGATTCAAAGTATTCATGTTTAAGTAATTGTTGCAATTTGGATTGTATCCGAAGCATTTCTCATCTGCGTAGCGATTTGTTGTGCCGCTTGAAAATTACTTTGAAATTGTCCCATCGCATAAACCCTTTCTATATTTCTATGAACGTATTAAGGAGGGGAGTGCCTAGTATGTATGTCCATTATCCTACTGTTCTTCATAGGAATCCTCCTGGAAAAATATTACGGATTTAATTATAACAATAATTGGATATGTTTTCCTTAAAAAATTCCTTTTTATAACATGTGTGTATTTACAATCTTCAGTTGAGAGCGGAGAGTTCATAATGAGAGAAAGGGCTTTGCCAGGAATGAAATGATAGATAAAGAGATTAGATATGGCTTGAATAGTAGAGATGAGTATAGTATTTATAATCGATGCAAAAGTAACTGTAAATGGATCATCGCAATACAAAGTACACAACATTAAGGGCAAAACATACTATATTACTGCAAATGAAGCTTATGTATATGTGAAGTAAGAGTTGCAAAAGAGTATCCACTTAAATAATAATTTTTAATTTAAATCCACAAAAGAGATCTCGAATGTGAGGTCTCTTTTGTGGATTATTCTCCATTTGTAACGTTCTCTTATTCGTGTCTAATTTTTTTGGTTCACTTCATGCTGTTTATTATGGTTTGGCTTTTATAACATTTTACAATGATTTTGGTGGAAGTTATAAATAGTCTCTACCTATTAATATTGTATAATTCAATAAATTTGTTAAGACTGTCTTCTAATCTTTTAATTGTGTTTGGATACTTTTTTGAATAACCCTCACACATTTTTTTCAAATAATGATAAAGTGTTTGATAATCAATTATTATCTCATCACCACTGTATAATGCAAATTCTACACCTTCAAATGAATCTCCATTGGCAATATCATACTCATCCAAATCTCCTGGAAAAGTACATGCGCCATATTCCTCTCCAAATCCTACTCCTTCACAAACTGAATTTATTACTCTTAAAAATCTTTCATCATCCACCATATTAAACACTGCTTGTATAGGGAAATGAGTTGAATCTAGTAAATCCTCATCTTTTAATCTAAATTCTCTTTGCATACATATTTATCCTCGTATCTCTTTAATTTATTCTGGAAAAAAAGAAGAGATTTCTCTATCTTTATGGTATCCTCTCCAAGTTATCCCTTTACTGTCAACACCTGTCCATTCTCTTGAAAGAACTCCATCACTAGTTTTTAATTTAGCGTCACTAGCTGCTTCAATTCCACGGCTGACAAATTCCTTATCACTTATAATTTTAGGATCATAAATGGTTTTTGTGAATACTTTATTTCCATACTCTCCTGTAGGAGTGCTATCCATATTTAGCTTAGGCATATTGTATTCTACTGTTTTTACACCTGGAATTTTTGAAGGTGACTCACGGACTATTTTTTATATCGTTTTTAAAGAACTCTTCACTGTTGTGTGCTCCACCAATACCTCTCCTTCTTGGAACAGCTGGGACTATGTTTTTAATGTGAATGTTCGTTAATTTAACAAAAAAGACCGCCTTTTACGGGCGGTCGATTTTTCTTATTAAGTGTTTTTTAATGCTTGTTTTAGCGTTTTACCTATTTGTTCAAGCCATTCTAATGGTGTTATTTCTAATCCTTCAAAATATATTCCATCTGCAGAAAACTGTATGTACTCATTTTTTTCTTTATCACTATAATCACTTTGAATAAATTCAGCTAGAAAAATAATAGCGTCTTGTAAATATTCCGTACTTTCTTCTTGAAGTAACTCTTGGAGTGCTTCTTCATAAAATGTATCTTGATGAAATGTTGCTGCTAAGAACTGATAAACCGGATCTTCTAGATTTTTTTTTAATAGCATATATTTCTTTCCTCCTATTAGTCAACTGGATAACCTGTTAAAATAAAATTTCTATTGCCGTCTTTTCTGCAAAGGAAGAGTTGCAAAAGAGCATCCACTTAAAGGATGCTCTTTTGTATAATATATTCTTTACAGTTTCCTCATTGATTCTATTTAAGTTACTATACTCATTTATCCAGAAAGTTTGAAAGACATTTATCCAATCAAGGTTATTTAAGAATTATTTATTTTCTTATCTTATCTTATCTAGTTTCAACTAATAATAATTTTATTTCCACAATGTAGAGGTAATTTGTTTTAAATGAAATTCAATATATTCAATAACTTCTTTATAATTATCAGATGTAAATTCGTGAATTGGGTTTTCGCAATCCATGTTTTTCATAATTAAAACTAGGTAATTACCATCGGGGGAAATATCAGGGTTCCAACCGAGATCCAATGTAATCGATGATTTCTCATGATAAAGCTGCAACAAACTTTCAGTAAACATAAACCAGCAATCGTCATCGGGTTCCAAATTTCGCGGATCTATTTCAACAAAATTGTTATAGTTCACTTTCCATCCTTCTGTTATCCTCAAGGGATGAATATTTACTTTAGGAACATCTAACTTAACAGATTTTCTCATAATCATAACCTCTTTCACAATTTCTAGTCACTTAATCTAATTTTCTTAAATATTTATTTAACCTTTCTCCAGCGATTGGATGTCCGTGATACACATTTCCACTTGTAAGTTCTGCTCTAATCCAACTAGTTGGATTACCATTATCATAACCGATAACTTTTCCCGTATCATAAATGAAATAGTAATTATTATTACCATTATCAATTATATGCCCTTTTATCAGTGCTTCTTTTTCTATTACCTTATTATTTGCACTCGGTAAATATTGAGCATGCCTTTTACCTGTTTCACTAAATTTTTTTGCTTCTTCAGAAGTTCTAGCCTTTAGATGTTTATTATCATGAGGAGAGTAATTTGCATTATTTATCTTGGTTCTAAAATCTTTTCTACCATAGTAACTATCATGAGCTATTTCATCATGCTTTTTTGAGATATTAGGTTTAGTAGAACCGGTAGTATTAGTAGCGTTATTAGTCTTTGCAAAATTATAATAGGCTTGATTTAGTTCGCTTTGAGGTATCTTGGTTATGATATTTCCACCAGAGAAAGCAAAAGAAACATCTTTCTTAAAAGATTGTAAAATATCGTTTGCTTGCTTCAAGTCTTTTATTAGCGCTACTCCTTTAGATAATGTACTTGCTCCACCTGCTCCTTTTGTGACGAGGCCTGCTTTACCTAGTCCCTTATCGAGAATTAGACCGATAGCTATTTGTGTTAATCCATAAGTAGTCCATTGCGTACGGCTCTCTGCATCTCCATCTAATATATCTCGTTTCGTAGTACTTGAAAAAGTCAGTGCTAATACGACTTGAATTCTCCGGATTATTATTGGGCAATTGTCACTGGTTTAATTGGATTATTACTGAAGGGTGGAATGTAATATGTCAAAAGAGAATATCAAAAAAAGATTCCGCAACTGGAAAACATGGGTTGCGGTTTTTTTTATTGGTTGGATTCTTATTTACGAGATTTGGTATGCCAGAAGCAAAGAGTTTTTTAGATGAATTAGCGCCTTATTTGTTATCAGTTGGTATCACATTAGGCATTTGATCAGACTATAAAATGAAATCTGAATATACTAATAAAAAAGGAGGTGTTGAATAATGGGTTATATTGTAGACATTTCTAAATGGAATGGCAATATTAACTGGTCAGTTGCGGCTCCACAGCTTGATTGGGTTATTGCCCGTGTACAAGATGGTTCAACCTATGTAGACCCAATGTACAAGTCGTATGTAGCTTCTATGAAGAATCATGGTGTGCCATTTGGGAATTACGCGTTCTGCCGCTTCGTTTCTGTAGAAGATGCGAAAGTAGAGGCAAGGGACTTTTGGAACCGCGGTGATAAATCTGCTACGGTTTGGGTTGCTGATGTAGAAGTGAAAACAATGACTGATATGAGAGCGGGAACACAAGCTTTCATCGATGAGTTACGTCGCTTAGGCGCTAAGAAGGTTGGGTTATATGTCGGCCATCATATGTACAAGCCATTTGGCATGGATAAAGTGAATGTAGACTTTGTATGGATCCCTCGCTACGGTGGAAACAAACCCGCGTATCCATGTGATATTTGGCAATACACTGAAACAGGACATGTTCCTGGCATTGGTAAATGTGATTTGAATCAATTAGTTGGAGATAAACCGCTTTCTTGGTTTACAGGAGAGAATACAAGTAATAACCAACAAAATGGTATTGGTATCGCAGTTTCTAAGTATCCTGTTGGTTATGGAGTTAATCTTTATAACGCACCGGATGGTCATTTTACTGGTGAATCAATTAAAGATAAAACACCATATTTAATTCTTGAAGGTGCTTGGTATGGTGGAGATAAAAACATGCTTTGCTTAGGTTGGGAACAATGGGTTCCACAGGAACATGTTAACGTTCAATGGTTTAAGGCATACTCAAAATATCCCCCTGGATACGGTATTAATACGTATAATGCGCCAAATGGTGATTTCACTGGAAATGTCGATGGATCAATTCCGTATGATATTTATTCCCGTAAAGATGGATGGATTGATCTTGGACAAAGTACATTTGTGAAAGAAGAACATTTTGATATTAGATAAAAGAAAAAGCCGGCTCTTATGAAGTGACCCCAAAAAGTTAGACAGAAAAATTAAGCGGCTGATTGGATATGAGTCCGGTATTGAACTGGACTCATTCCGTTTAACTTTGCTTTAATTCTTTTGTGGTTGTAATAATGAATATAATTCTCTAATTCTACCTTTTTTCTAAAGAAGTTAGGTGGGAGATAGACTGCCCGTAACGGCCCGATTGGTGAGAGCTAATAATCAGTGGGGGATGAGGAAAACCCCCACTGATTAAAGTTTCACTTTATTGTTTGTTTAATGTTCTATTAAATTGGATAAAGGAATTTCCTGTTCATTTTGCGGCTCGCTAAGAGGATAAATTCTAGCTGTTTCGTTATTTTCATCTACATTTTGAATGTAGATTGGAATTCCATTATAGGTTACATTAGCCATAACAGGTGAAGCCGCAATCTCTTGTGCTCGTTGTGTATTCATGATAATGACCTCCTTTTGACTTATAACAATCATAATATTTACTTTGAACTACTTAATTATTCTTATTATTTAATGGTAAGTGAATAGAGAATTAATAGGTATTAATTTTGATTTTAAACATATAAGTGTATAAAGTTTATCTGTATGGACAAGGAGTGAGTAGAATGAACAGGGTAGGGAAAGCTGATTTTGTTTCAGGGTTTGTACCGAATCATAATCATGGATCAGTTGATTATACATCTGTCGATGCGGGCCATGTACATCAATGTTTAGATGTAACCTCTCCACCAATTCAAACGCAGGATGGGCATATACACTATACAGAAGGATATGTAGTATTTGAAGATGGACATACTCATTATTATAAGGCATACTCAGGACCAGCTATTCCAGTTGGAGATGGAATGCATGTGCATTATTACGATTTTTATACAACAGAAGATAATGGACATAAGCATCGTATAAGAGGAGTGGATCAGCCTGCTCCAGGTAATAAATAGGTAAAGGAAAGTTCACATGTCAGCAGAATGTGAGCTTTTTTATTATATATACTGTTTTTAAAAACAGTATATATGGAATTTGAGTTGTTGTTTTTTGGTATAGTAAATATTACTAATTCATATACATAATATAGTATGAATGCTCTTAAGGGCATTAGGGGGGATTTTAATGACTAACGGGCAACAACAACCTATTCCTGGTCACTTTGTTATGGATACACAGCGGGCTATGTTGCTTCCGCCGGAATTGAAAGCTGCACCTTCTGAATCATTAACAGAACAATTATTTATTGAAAGGTCCTTAACTGAAAATCGATTTTGGTTACGGATTATGAAGGAGCATGCGCTCTTTCTTAGTGAAGGGTTTAATCGGAAAGATAAAAATCTAATTCAGCAAGTAGAGCAGTTTTTTCAGCTTTTTGATCGACATTTACAAAAAGCATTCTCTATTCCTCAAACTGTTCAAGCAGTCAGGCAATTAAACGAAGAAAGTATTCAGCTCGTTTATGCTTTTCGTAATTATAAAAGAAACCTTTTAATTTTAATTATTAATTGTAAGGTAAGTGGTTTCAATTTTCCGTTATTAGTAGATCATATTGCACGAGAAGCGGAATATTTTATAAGAACACTTCAGAAATTTAATGAAGGAAAAATGGATCCAATTCAAGATGCGATAATTAGTGAAAATGTGTTTTGGCTAAGAATTATGATGGAGCACTCTCGTTTTATTGCCTCGCTGCTTGATCAATCAGAGCGAAATTTAGTTCATACTGCTTCGAAATTTGGTGATGATTTTGAGGTTCTTCTTGGTCAAGCGAGGGATGTTGAATCTATGTTATATCAGAAACAGCCGACATATCCGATTATTGGAAAATTAAATAAAGATAGTGAAAATGCTACAGTTGAATTGAGGAATTTCAAAAAAGCTGGATTAGAGCTTATCCAAACATGTCAAATTAAAAGTGTAATTAATCCGTTATTAGCTGACCATGTTGTAAGAGAAGCTGAGCATTTCTTATTTATGATTCATGTGTTGGAAGAAAGGTTGAAACAAAAACAGATGCAACAGTCGATGGGATAAGTGCTTTATTATCATGGTAGATACATAATAGAGCCTATAGATTTCGAAGAATTCTATTTAATAGTTTATTTTTTTATCATGAGAAGGTCGGTAATTTCTATTCTAAGGAATTATCGGCCTTTTCTGTATGCTCGCCTTTCTTCATAAATATAGACTGTACGAAAGTGGATGATCCAACTTCGTATCAAGTTTCACACAATATACAAAAAATAACTAATTACACTGTGATAATATTAGTAATGGAATAATATGAATTTAGAACGTAACGGAGATGATAAAATATGACGACGTGGTTTGTAGTTATGTTAATTCTTTTCGGTGCTTTTAAAATAATAGTGGCGAGTATACCAACTTCTGTTGTAGAGTCTATTATTAGTAGATTTGAACTGCATCCGCAACTTAATAATGAGGCTGTTACTGTAACTGTCGATGGAAAACGCTTAGAAGGTGAAGAGAAAATTCAAATTGTTGATTATTTTAACGAAGCGATATTTTTAGAAAAATATTATTTTCCTCCACAAAGCAGTGGGACGCCATTGATCATCGATACTAAGAGGGGAAAAAACGATGTTAGGTTTTCTGTGTACAGTTACGATGATCACGTTGATGTAGTCAAGCAGTATAAGAAGAAAGTAGTCGCGTATAGTCTGCGTTCCAAAAGCCTTCAAAACTATTCTCTTTTAGTAACGGGAAATTTAGCTTAAAGAGATCATTAAAGAAACTGTTTAAACATATTATAAATACTGATAAGTTAATTTTAAAATGATATTACATATGAAACGGTATATTTAGGAGGAGAATTAGGGATATATCTCTGATGTAGTTATGTTAGGACATAACAATCTATAAAAAATATGATTGATCACGGTTTTTCCTGTAGTTAGGGGGGATCGTGATTTTTTAATTAGTTGGGTATAAAATGGTTTTTAATAGACAACAGTACCTTGCAATAAACAATAGTAAATGGTATATTATGGGTAACGCAAGTACCTTGTATTGAGTGGTACTGATTGGAAAGGAGGATTGTCTTTGAACGTCCAGTTTAAAAAAGGTGTGCTAGAGCTGTGTGTACTGGCGCTTGTCAAACGAAAAGATTGCTACGGTTATGAACTCGTTCAGCAAATCTCCAATAAATTTTTAATATCGGAAGGGTCAGTATACCCATTATTACGTCGTTTAACAAAAGAGGGATATTTTCAAACGTATTTAAAAGAATCAACAGAAGGACCACCACGTAAATATTATCAATTAACGACTCAAGGAGAAGCGCAACTTCATTTACTTGTAACGGAGTGGCGTGATTTTGCTAAAGGGGTACAAGAAATTATTGAAGAGGTGTAATGAGATGAACAAAGAACAGTTTCTTCGAGAATTATCGGGACATCTTAGAAAGGTACCAGAAGAAGAAAGACGTGATATTTTATATGATTATGAGGAGCACTTCCAATTTGGATTAGAGGAAGGGAAGACAGAGGCTGAAATTATAAAAGGACTTGGTTCACCAAAAGCAATTGCGAAAGAGATGTTGGCATTATATCGTTTTGATGAGATGAAGAAAGATCCGTCTGCTTCGAATATAACAAGAGCTGTAATGGCGGCAATTGGTCTTAGTTTATTAAACTTTATTATTGTATTAGGACCTTTAATTGCAATCGTAAGTTTTATATTTTCCCTTTGGGTTGGAGGCGCGGTCTCGATTGTGGCGCCATTGCTAGTAGTGATTAAGATACTAACGGGTACATTCTTATGGCTTGATATATTTGTTTCTATTACATTTGTTGGAGTTGGATTATTGTTATGTATAGTTGCTTACTACTGTACAAAAGGGTTTAAAAATTTTTGTGTGGGCTATGTCAATTGGAATCTCAAAATGATTAAAGGGGAATAGATGAGATGAAAAAGATATTGTTAGTAGCTGTCGCTTGTATCATTATTGGAATTATTGGTATATCACAAACATATACAAAAGCAGTAGATGCGGCAGAAAGGGGGAATAAAGAAAAGGTTATTAAAAATGAAGAAATCCGAAATTTGGAAATTGATTTAGATGCTGGAGATGTTACGATTCAAAAAGGAAATGATTCTTCTTTTTATATAAAACAAATAGGAAATATTGCAAAACAAAAAGTGAGTGTTGATGAACAAGGGGATACGCTAAAGGTTCAAGGTAAGATAAAAAAAGGGGTTTCATTCGATTTTTCATTTTTATCTTTCGGGTTTAAAGCGCCAGGGATAATAATCGTTGTTCCGGAACGTTCTTACCAAGATATAAAAGTAAGTTCTTCTGCGGGTGAGATAACAGTAAATGATATAAAAAGTGAACGTGTAGAAGCAACGACGTTTGGTGGAGATGTAGAAATGGAGCGGGTGATAGCGAAGAAAGTAGAAGGGTCTTCAAAAGCAGGAGAAGTTAAAATGAAAAAAGTAAGTGGAAAAGTTGTAGCGAAAACAACAAGTGGAGATGTAGATATTGTAGATCATGATCCTAAATATGATTTAGAGGCAAGTTCAACTGCAGGAGAAGTTGATATTCGATTACTTCAGAAGCCTCAAGATGCGACTATAAGTGGGAAAACATTTGCAGGAGAAGTGGAGATTTTCAAAGAAGAAACGAAAAATGTAACATTAGGAAATGGTAGTGTAAAAATTAGCGGACAAACATCTGCAGGAGACGTTACAATTGAAGCGAATTAAAAAATAGACCAGTTTAACTGGTCTATTTTTTAATGTAAATCGCGGTATACACCGATTACTTTTCCAATAACAGAAACTTTATCTAAAAGGATCGGTTCTAAAGAAGAGTTTTCTGGTTGTAAGCGGAAATGATCTTTTTCTTTGTAAAAACGCTTTACAGTTGCTTCGTTATCTTCTGTTAAAGCAACAACGATTTCCCCGTTGTATGCAGAATGTTGTTGGCGAACAACAACTAAATCTCCGTCCAGAATACCCGCTTCAATCATACTATCTCCAGAGATTCGTAACATAAATACTTGGTCTGCTCCAGCAACAACACTTGCAGGAAGTGGGAAGTGTTCCTCTACACTTTCAACTGCTGTAATCGGTAAGCCTGCTGTAACTTTCCCGACGATAGGAACTTGAACAACTGATTGTGTTTCTGTTTCGATTTTCACTTCTCCTAAAATTTCAATGGCTCTCGGTTTTGTTGGATCACGTCGAATATAACCTTTTTCTTCTAGACGTGATAAATGTCCGTGCACAGTAGAACTAGAAGCAAGGCCAACCGCTTGACCAATTTCGCGTACGGAAGGTGGATAACCTTTTTCTTGTACTTTTAGTTTGATGAAGTCGAGAATGTCTTGCTGGCGTTTTGTTAACTTTTCCATGTTTTTTAACACCTCGTTTTCTTTCAATTTTCTTACTTATAAGTATAACATGCGAAAAAACATTCTACAAACATAAGTTCGAACAAAAAGACGATTTGTGATACACTAAAGGAAAAATCGAAATGAGAAAGAGGGTTTTAAAATGAATGCAATCATTTATGCCCGTGTAAGCACAACGAAAGAAGCGCAGGAAACATCATTATCACGCCAAAAAGATGAATTATTGCATTTAGCTGAGCGGTATCAAATGAATGTTATAAAGGTGATTGAGGAGAAGGCAAGCGGTTATACGATTGAAAGAGACGGTATATTAGAAGTGCTGGACATGATTCGAGATGAAGAGATTGATGTGCTTCTCATTCAAGATGAAACGCGGCTTGGAAGAGGGAATGCAAAGATTGCGTTAATGCACTGTTTACATAAAGAAGGGATCAAAGTATATACACATACGCATAATGGGGAATTACAGCTTTCTGATTCAGATTCTATGGTATTAGATATTATTGGTATAGTTGAAGAGTATCAGAGGAAGATTCATAATTTGAAGATTAAACGTGGAATGCAGAGAGCGGTAGAAAGAGGGTTTCGTCCAGAAAAAAATTTAAAAAATCGTCATTTGAGTACAGGACGTGAAAAGAAAGAAGTGCCGATTGAAGAAATTGTACGTCTTCGTCGTAATGAATTAACATTTGAGGAAATTGCTGCGACGCTTCGTGGTTTTGGACATGATGTATCAAAAGCAACAGTACATCGCAGATACGTGGAATATACGAAGCAATTGCTTGATAAACAAGACTAACTATTGTATGATAATAATCAGTTTTAAGTAGAAAGGGGATTCGAGATGCTAAGTCACGAACTCATTGAACGCATCAATTTCTTAGCGAAAAAAGCAAAAGCTGAAGGATTAACTGAAGAAGAACAACGTGAGCGCCAATCGCTCCGTGAACAATATTTAAAAGGATTTCGTCAAAATATGTTAAACGAATTAAAAGGCATTAAAGTCGTTAACGAAGAAGGTAAAGATATTACACCAGCGAAATTAAAAGCATTAAAAAAACAAGATAATGCAAAGTTAAATTAAAAGATGGGCGAAGCCCATCTTTTTTTGATTTTAGTAGAATTGTTTATTTGATAACTTTCCAATTACGGTTGATTGTCGCTTCAATTGTTCCCCGTTCTAATATGTAATTCGCAATAAGTTCAGACATATCAATTGGTATGTCTTTTATGATGGGTTTATTTTGGTACATAGAATAATTTCCGCCACCACTTGCGCGATAATTATTCATGACTACGTCATATTCTTGATCAAGGTGAATGGGAGATCCATCATATTGTAGGGAAACGACTCTTTCACCAATGGGCTTTGAAATATTTAATGTGTACGAAATTCCTTCCCACATATCGTAATTATAATGCTGTGGTTTTGGTTCGGTATAAGCAGGATTTACAATAATATTCCCATCTGTATGTAACGTGAAATATTCAGCAGATAGCTCAAGGGCTTCTTTTATATCTTTTCCTGTAATCCTTATGACCTTTAATGTATTTGGATAAATATAATTTGAAACAATATCTCTCATTGTAATATGTTTTGGAAAGCCAGAAGATTCATTATGAAATAGGCTTGTACAAGAGATATTGACTTCAGCTACTTCCATCTGCACTTTATTTATAAATTCGATAAAAGGATGGTCTTGTAAACGTGTTTGCATCGCAGTGTGAATTTGCATGTCACCAATAATGGTGCCGATTGGTTGATCTAGCCATTGTTGCGTTTGATTTTCGTAGTTAGATACAAGTGAAAGTACTTTTTCGTCTGCTTGAACGCCTTTAACAGACAACAGTTCCGAATGACATTTTTTAATTATCCATCGATCCTTATTTTGTTCTAATTCTACCCGAACTTTTCCTAATGAATGCCCATTAGATCCGGGTTGTACAATTGTTACACCATTTACTTTCGTATTTGCAATAGAGCGATGTTGGTGACCTGTTAGTAATATATCAATACCATCTATTTCTTGACACATCGCATATCCTTGATTCTCACCAGTTAAAATTTCTGTTGGTTCTCCAGATTGTAAATCCCTTTCAAAGCCACCATGATATGCTACGATTAGTAAATGTGGTTGTTCCTGTTCACGAATGTAGGAAACACATTTTTTTGTTGACTCTAGCGCATCTTCAAATAGTAAATCTTTAATATGGTGTGGCTGCTCCCAATTCGGGATGTAATGTGTTGTAACTCCCAAGATAGCGACTTTTATATTAGGGTGTATGTGTTTAATGACATAGGGTTTGCCGAAGTAAGGATCCTTTGTATGTTTATTTAAAATATTTGCGGATAGATAAGGCATATTCGCATTTAATACAGCTTTGTTTAATACATCCATTCCATAGTTGAACTCGTGATTTCCGATAACGGCAGCATCATAACCAATGTAATTAGCGATAAGTGACATTGGGTTGTTTGTATGCGGTATATATTTAGCGTAGTGATAGGTGAATGGAGTTCCCTGTATAAAATCGCCGTTATCGATCACAATTACATGTTCGTGCTGGCTACGCTCTTGTGTGATACGTGTTGCAAGTTTGGCTAATCCTATTTCTGCATTTTCATTATTTTGATAGTGAATCGGATAGACCGTACCATGTACATCGCTTGTTAGTAGAATGTGTATATGAACAATGTTGTTCTTATTCAAGCTTATCAACCTTCTTTTTTGTTATCTTATGATAAATCATAACAGATAATATATATTTGTTTTTTATTGAATGTTTAGAAAAGCTAAAATTTATAAAGAAGAAAATGAAAGTGTTTTCGGATTATCGTATGATGACAGGAGAAGGAGGAGAATATTATGGCTTTGCAACATGAATTTGTATTTGTTTCAAATGAAAAAGGAGAGCTAAGTTCTGAAGATTTTTCTTGGCATAACAGGGAGTTTTTTATAAAGATGGATCGGTTGTTGAAGATTGTGTGATATTAAGTGATGAAATAGTTTTGTATGTGTCAGATTTTTTGCAGTGGATTCCGACTTATAATCCTTTTCGGAAAGAAAAAGGATTTGGCCTTCATTATTATGGCATTACAAAAATTGAGAATGAAGGAGCGGAAATAGCGATTGATTTATTTCGCTCATTAATCAATCTATTTTCATTGGGACCTGAAAAAGTAGAACTCACAGGCTCATTTCAATGGACGGTAGATTGTGATACGGATGGAGAGTATGAACAACTTATTTTTAATCGAGATAGTCTCTGTGCAGATTTAAAATCTTTAGTCAAACTACTTCATAAAGTGAAAGAAGGAGAAGGATATCTTTTGCATTTTGGAGTTTAATTTTTTCTAAATAAAGCTGAAATAAAAGAACTAGCATTTGCAATAAATAAAGAAATAACGGCAATAAGAAACAAGAGAATGGCCATGAAACTATATAGATATCCTAATCCTTCACTTGTTATCATTACGTCCCGATCAAAATACAGTATGCCAAACGTACTAATGGAAAGAATAAGCATGACAACACCTGGGATGTATTTGTGGTGGGATTTTAATTTGACTGAAAAGTAAATAGAAAGAGTTGAAATGAGAGTCATAACAATAATAAAGGTGTAGGAAGCTGCTTCTTCACTCATTATTTCGCCTTCTTCCGTTTTTTATTTAATCTATACGATGAAAATTAATATATATTCATTTCTATTATACATGTTGTGATTAAATGGAAAATAGAATAGGGGTTAGGAAGGTGGCTAAAAATTTTTAGTGTTCGTGCATTAAGATACAGATAATTCCCTTTATTTTTAATAAAAAAATAAAGAAAAAGTATAACATATTGAATGCCCATACATTCCGAAAATTACAGTTTTTTTTATAAAAAATCGAAAAAACATCAACATATTTGTCGATACATGTTGTATAATCTTGCGTGGGAAGATATCATATAAATGTGTAAAACGTTTACTAATATAAGCGAAGGGAAGAATAGCATGTCACATTCAATCGAACAACTTTCTATCAACACGATTCGCACATTATCCATCGATGCGATTGAAAAAGCAAACTCTGGTCACCCAGGAATGCCAATGGGTGCAGCACCAATGGCTTATACATTATGGACTCAATTTATGAAACATAATCCAAATAACCCAACGTGGTTTAACCGCGATCGTTTCGTATTATCTGCAGGTCATGGTTCAATGTTATTATACAGCCTACTTCATTTATCTGGTTACGACGTAACAATGGATGATTTAAAGAATTTCCGTCAATGGGGAAGTAAAACTCCAGGACATCCTGAGTATGGTCATACAGCAGGCGTAGATGCAACAACTGGCCCACTTGGACAAGGTATTTCAACAGCTGTAGGTATGGCAATGGCTGAGCGACATTTAGCAGCGAAATATAACCGTGATGCATACAACGTGGTTGATCATTATACATACGCAATTTGCGGTG
Source organism: Bacillus sp. Medicinal_06 (assembly GCF_056711665.1). Classification (NCBI taxonomy): domain Bacteria; kingdom Bacillati; phylum Bacillota; class Bacilli; order Caryophanales; family Bacillaceae; genus Bacillus; species Bacillus sp. Medicinal_06. Next base: position 29,186 of record NZ_JBWYHD010000012.1, read on the forward strand.
ATGGCGATTTAATGGAAGGTGTTTCTGCTGAAGCGTCTTCACTAGCAGCTCACTTAGGATTAGGTCGACTTGTTGTTTTATACGATTCTAATGATATTTCATTAGATGGTGATTTAAATCGCTCATTCTCTGAAAGTGTAGAAGATCGTTATAAAGCATATGGTTGGCAAGTAATCCGTGTTGAGGATGGAAACGATGTTGAAGCAATTGCAAAAGCAATTGAAGAAGCAAAAGCTGACGAAAAACGCCCGGCGCTAATCGAAGTAAGAACAACAATCGGTTTCGGTTCTCCAAACAAATCAGGAAAATCTGCTTCACATGGTTCTCCGCTTGGTGTAGATGAAACAAAATTAACAAAAGAAGCGTATGCTTGGACAGCTGAACAAGACTTCCATGTACCAGAAGAAGTATATGATAACTTCCGTAAAACGGTACAAGATGCTGGTGAAACAGCACAAGCTGAGTGGAACACAATGCTTGGTGAATATGCACAAGCATATCCAGAATTAGCAAATGAATTACAAGCAGCAATGAAAGGTCTTCTTCCAGAAGGTTGGGATAAAAACTTACCAACTTATGAATTAGGATCAAAAACAGCAACGCGTTCTTCTTCAGGTGCTGTAATTAATGCAATTGCTGAAGCTGTACCATCATTCTTTGGTGGATCTGCTGACCTTGCTGGTTCTAACAAAACATACATGAATAACGAAAAAGACTTCACAAGAGCTGACTACAGCGGTAAAAATATTTGGTACGGTGTACGTGAATTTGCAATGGGTGCAGCAATGAACGGTATTGCACTTCATGGCGGTTTAAAAACTTACGGTGGTACGTTCTTCGTATTCTCTGATTACTTACGCCCAGCAATCCGTTTGGCAGCATTAATGCAATTGCCTGTAACATATGTGTTTACACATGACAGTATTGCTGTTGGTGAAGATGGCCCAACACATGAACCAATCGAACAATTAGCGGCGCTTCGTGCAATGCCAAATGTATCTGTTATTCGTCCTGCTGATGGTAACGAGTCTGTTGCAGCTTGGAAATTAGCTTTAGAATCTACAAATAAACCAACTGCATTAATTTTAACTCGTCAAGATCTTCCAACATTAGAAGGCGCAAAAGACGATACGTATGAAAAAGTTGCAAAAGGTGCGTATGTAATTTCTGCAAGCAAAAAAGAAACTGCTGATGTAATCTTACTTGCAACTGGTTCTGAGGTAAGCTTAGCAGTTGAAGCACAAAAAGTATTAGCAGCAGATGGAGTTGACGCAGCTGTTGTCAGCATGCCATCTATGGATCGCTTTGAAGCACAATCTTCTGAGTACAAAGAATCTGTATTACCAAAAGCAGTAACAAAACGTTTCGCAATCGAAATGGGTGCTACTTTCGGATGGCATCGCTATGTTGGTCTTGAAGGAGATGTATTAGGTATCGATACATTCGGTGCTTCTGCTCCTGGTGAAAAGATCATGGAAGAGTATGGATTTACTGTAGAAAATGTTGTTCGTAAAGTAAAAGAAATGCTTTAATGATTTGTGAAAAATCTCTCCGGCATGGAGAGATTTTTCTATGTAAATGAGTTTATTCGACAGAAAAAGTTTTTTCTTTCTCCGCAGTCAGACAATCATTGCACATTTTCTTCTATATAATGTAGAGAAAAAGGTTGTCCAGAGCGGGAGGGAAAGCATGAAAACGTATGAATTGTATTTAATTCAAGAAGATATTGCGAAGGCATACTTTGGTCGTGAGTATTTGTTTTTCGATTTATTTGCTCGATTTTCAGAATCTGGTTCCCTTTCGGAAAAGAAAGTGTTATATAAGCAGATGATGTATATTACGATGCCATTACAAGTAATGAAAATTCACCATAAATTAGAACAAGTTTTACGCGGCTTTGGGAAGTATGATCGAACACATCATACACACATGCTTTATACTGGGGCAGAATATGGCGAAATAACGGTGAAATCACAATATATTCAAATGAGTACATCTGGAAATGTATCGATGGAAACGACTTTCTTTGAAGTACTTAGGAAATGCGAATTGACATTTTTAGCAATGGATTATGAAAATAAAAAGTATGGCTGGCTCAATCCTCTGAAACAAGCACGAACATATGTGTAAAAAATGTCGAATACAATCTTGTCTTATTGAAAAGGTTTTAGTACACTGTAAGGTAGACAACATGAAGGAGGAAAATATATGTCAATTTGGGTAGTTGTTCTAGTGGGCGTATTAGCACTAGTAGCAGGCGTGGCGTTAGGATTTTTCATCGCCCGCAAATATATGATGAATTACTTGCAAAAAAATCCACCAATCAATGAGCAAATGTTAAAAATGATGATGATGCAAATGGGACAAAAACCATCCCAAAAGAAAATCAATCAAATGATGAGCGCAATGAACAAACAACAAATGAAATAAGCGCCAAAGGGCACTCGCTGAGAGTGTCCTTTCCTTTTGGAAAACTTTAGTGTTTAAAACTTTTAAAAATTCTGTATTTTTGATAAACTGAAAACATCGCTCATTTCAAGGGAGGGGGATATAATGAAGGTATTTTTTAATTTAGCTTGGTTTTTTAAACAAGAAAAACGGGCGTACATAACGGGAATTATTTTGTTATTTGGTGTAGCACTTCTTGAACTTGTTGCACCAAAAGTAATTGGAATTGTCGTAGACGAAATTAACAACCAAACGCTAACATCTGAAAAGCTGTTACAGTGGGTTGTTCTTTTAGTGGTTGTCGGGATTACAATGTATATACTACGTTACATATGGCGTATTATGATTTTTGGGTCTTCTTTAAAGCTCGCGCGTCAATTACGAAAGAAGTTATATGAACATTTTACAAATATGAGTCCATCTTTTTATCAATCACATCGTACAGGGGACTTAATGGCACATGCAACGAATGATATTCAAGCAATTCAACAAACTGCTGGAGCGGGTGTTTTGACGCTTGTTGATTCGTTAGCCGTAGGTGGATGTGTACTCTTGGCTATGGGGTTTACAATTAGTTGGAAGTTAACGTTATTAAGCCTAATCCCAATGCCGATTGTAGCGTTCTCGACTAATTATTATGGTACTTTACTGCACAAACGTTTTCATAAAGCACAGCAAGCGTTTTCTGAAATCAACGATAAAGTACAAGAAAGTATGAGTGGGATGAAAGTAATCCGCTCACTCGGTCAAGAAAAGGAAGATTTACAAGCATTTCGAAAGAAGTCAGAAGATGTGGTCCATAAAAATATGTTAGTTGCTCGCATCGATTCATTATTTGATCCAACAATTTCTCTTATTGTCGGTTTTTCATTCCTAATTGCTGTATGTTATGGCTCGTTATTAGTTGTTCGTGGTGAACTTACGGTGGGTGAGTTAATTACATTTACAACATATTTAGGGACGCTCGTTTGGCCGATGCTTGCATTTGGTTGGTTATTTAATATTATGGAACGTGGTCGTGCTTCGTATGATCGTGTGGAAAAAATATTATCGCAAACTTCAGATGTTGTGAATAAGGAGAGTGCGGTACATAATGTAGCAAGCGGTGATATTACGTTTGCAATTGATACATTTTCTTATAAGAAAAATGAAACACTTAATTTAGAAGATATTCATTTTACCCTGAATAAAGGTGAAACATTAGGTATTGTTGGCCGCACAGGTGCAGGGAAAACGACTTTGTTAAAATGTTTAATCAGGGAATATGATCATTTTAATGGAGCACTGCAAGTTGGAGGAAAAGATATTCGTGATATGACGCTTCATGGCATTCGATCTGCTATTTCGTATGTTCCTCAAGACCATTTCTTATTTTCAGCAAGTATAGGTGAAAATATTGCATTTGGAAAGACCGATGCTACATATAAAGAAATTGCACGTGCTGCTGATATAGCTTGTATTCATGATGATATTGTTCAATTTCCAGAAGGGTATGATACGGTAGTAGGCGAACGAGGGGTATCATTATCAGGTGGACAAAAACAACGGATTTCTATCGCGCGTGCATTACTAACGAATGCTGAAATTTTAATTTTAGACGATTGTTTATCCGCAGTCGATGCAAAGACAGAGGAAACGATTTTAACAGCGCTGAAACGAGAAAGAGAGCAAAAAACAACGATTATTACAGCGCATAGATTAAGTGCAATCCAACATGCAAATCTTATTCTTGTTGTTGATGAAGGGAAAATTGTAGAGCGTGGTACACATGAACAACTAATGGGGCAAGAAGGTTGGTATAAAGAGATGTATGAAAGCCAGCAGTTAGAAGCGTTAGTTGAGAAGGGAGGCATATAATGGCTGAGAAAAAAAGAAGCGATTTATGGCGATTACTTTCTTATATGAAACCATATAAAGGTTTATTGTCTCTGGCATTTCTATTTTTAGTTGGGGCAACTGTTACAGAAATGATGGGACCGTTTTTAATTAAACAGTTTCTGGATGAACATTTAGTTCCGCGTGACTTTGAGCAGTCAGCGCTTGTAACCCTATTTGTTGTATATATGATTGCTCATTTATTAAAGGTTGTATTTACGTATTTAAATTTACTATATTTCCAAAACATTGCTTTCAAAATTGTGCAAGATATGCGAGTTGAAGTGTATGAACATGTACAAAGGTTATCATTAAGCTTTTTTGACCGTACACCAATTGGTACTCTTGTTTCTCGTATAACAAATGACACAGAAGCAATTAAAGATTTTTATGTAAGCGTGTTATCGACCTTTGTAAAAAATGTTGTGTTTTTAATCGGGATTTTAGTGGCAATGTTTTTACTTGATGTGAAGCTTGCTTTATGTTCTCTTATATTAATTCCAATTATGTTTACAATTATGGCGATGTATCGTAAGAAAAGCTCTGTTTTTTATTTGGAACTTCGGAATCAATTAAGCATTTTAAATGCGAAGCTCAATGAATCGATTCAAGGGATGAATATTGTGCAAGTGTTTCGCCAAGAAAAGCGGATGCGAAAAGAATTTGAAGAAGTGAACGATAAGCATTACGGTGCTGGGCGTCGTACGTTAAAATTAGATGCGTTATTTTTACGTCCAGCAACAGATCTTGTTCATATTATGGCTATCGCTTTCGTGCTTGCATTATTTGGTATTAACGCCTTAAATAGTCCAGTTGAAGTCGGTGTATTATATGCTTTTGTTAATTATATTCATCGCTTTTTCCAACCTGTAAATGAAATGATGATGAAGCTCTCTTTCTTCCAGCAAGCCCTTGTTTCTTCATCACGTGTTTTTCATTTGATGGATGAAAAAGATTTAGCGCCTGTTCAACAAGGAGTTGGAGAGCCGAAAGTACATGAAGGAGAAATTGAATTTAAAAATGTTACATTTTCATATGATGGAAAACGTAATGTTTTAAAAAATGTATCTTTCCATGTGAAACCTGGGCAAACAGTAGCTTTTGTTGGGCATACTGGAAGCGGGAAAAGTACAATTATGAACTTATTGATGCGTTTTTATGATATTAAATCGGGTAATATTTTAATAGACAGTGTAAACTTAGAAGAATTTGAAGAGCAGGAAATTCGAAAGAGAATGGGACTTGTACTTCAAGATGCATTCTTATTTGCTGGAAATGTAAAACAAAACATTCGTATGTATAATGAAAGCATTACCGATGAAGAAGTAGAAGAAGCAGCACGATTTGTGCAAGCGAATACGTTTATTGAAAAGCTACCAGAGCAGTATGATACAGAAGTAGTAGAACGTGGAGCTGCATTCTCAAGTGGACAAAGGCAGCTCATTGCTTTTGCGAGAACAATTGCGACGAATCCGAAAGTGTTAGTATTAGATGAAGCAACAGCAAATATTGATACAGAAACAGAAGAAGCCATTCAAACAGCACTGCAGCGCATGCGAAAAGGGAGAACAACAATTGCGATTGCGCACCGTTTATCTACTATTCAAGAGTCTGATCAAATCTTTGTAATGCATGATGGTGAAATCGTAGAGAGAGGCACACATCAAGAATTACTGAGTAAGCAAGGATTGTATTACAATATGTATTTACTTCAGAATAAAGGAAGCCTTCAGAAAGCCTTGTAGTATTGAGGTTTTGAAGGCCTCTTTTTTTATTTTTTTAAAATGCCTCTATCTCTGTAATTTCTGTTACACCCCACATACTGAATTCGTAGTGATACTCTGTTCGCTCAATACATACACCAAATTCTAAATTATCTCCGACTAATATAAAATCTCCATAGCCATTTAGGAAATTTGTAATGATTGATATTTATGCTAAGTTTTGGAATAGTTCGTTTATATCCAGGTTAATAGCTTCAATTCCATGTTCTCTAAAGAAAAATAATCTACCTTGATTAGCTGGGAATTTGATGATTTTAGCTACTTCTGCTAATAAATCTAACGATAACTTTCTGTTTTCTTCATAATTCGTATTTCCAAAAATTGTTTTATCTGACAAGTTGTCTAACTTACTAAATAATTCTTTACAAAAAATAGAGTTAGCTTCCGGATCCATAAATGAATCTATAGAAATAGGAATGAATTTAGAGACTTCGTCTATAAGGTCTTTTCTTTGCGTGTTTCTCCAAAGTTTTCTTCTCAGTACTTCAATCCTTTGTTTTCTTGCATTACTCAATTTTTTCACCTCTTTTTAAATGATTTTATTTCTTATTGAATCTAATAGAATTTTTAAGAGAATCTCCAGCATACTGATTATAACTTCTTTTTCTAGTAGTACTTTTTAATTCATATTAATATCGATAAAATCTGTGAGTTTTTGTTGAGAAACATTTGTACTATGGATGAATGAAAGGAATTAAGGCGCATAGGAAGAATATCGTTTATAAAGAATAAGGCGATGCGGTCAAACTATCCTACTCATTAATTGAATAAATATGACCCTTAGAAATTTTAGAAGAATATGAGACTTGGAAATTATAGCAGTTATTGTAATAGTATAGCAACCTATAAACTCTGCGTCATCTTTTAAAAAAAGGAGGGTATTTATTATGCAAGCGTCGTTTAAAAGATGTATGGTATTGATTGCTGCCTTCATTTTACTAATTACTTCTTTTAGTGGAATTACAACTGCTGAGACAAATATTAAGCCAATTTATAGTGGGATGCTTCCACCAAAAGAAGCATTTAATCCAGGAGATTGGTTTTTAGGTGAGAAGCCTTTAAATTATGATGAAAATAGGCCACCGATTGTTTTTGTACAAGGGAGAAATGGAAGTGCAGATAGTTGGTATGGAAAAACAGTTTATCACGATGTAAACGACATGTATGATTATGCTTATCGTGCGGGATATCAAACTGTGTTTGTTCAACTATACGATGCAGCTGGAAAGGGATCTGCTAGTCAGTGGGACAATGGTAAATTGTTGGCTGCAAAGTTAGAGGAGATTTATAATCATTTTGGTAAAAAAGTGAATATTGTGGCTCACAGTAAAGGTGGAATTGATACCCAAGCAGCGCTCGTTCAATACGGTGCGAATCGTTTTGTAGGAAAAGTTATTACACTAGCTTCGCCACATTATGGGTCAAATTTAGCAGACTTATCCTATAGTTGGTGGGCGGGATGGCTGGCTTCATTACTCGGACAAAGAGACGATGGCACGTATTCTTTACAAACAGGTGAAATGGCACAATTTCGTTCTGTAATAGATAACAATCCGAACGCTAAATTAAATCGTTACTATACAGTTGCAGGTACAAGCTGGGGGCCGATTTTCTCTGCTTTATCTTTAGGTGGGTTATATCTTTCCGCGTATGGCTCTAATGATGGTTTAGTAAATGAATGGAGTACAAAATTACCGTATGGAACACATTTATTTACCGATTCTAGATTTGATCATGATAATATAAGAAAAGGGTCAGCTGTCTTTTCTCGAATTGAATCGTATTTACGTACTTCTACTGCTACATCCGTTCCTTCTTATACTTTAAATCATAATAGGGAATTTGTTGATAATTTAAATACTACATCTAATCAAACCATTTTAGGTGGAGAACTGGAGCCGAATAAATGGATTGATCAAACGATTGCGATAGATGCAAAAACGGAAGGCGTTATCTCTGTGTTAACAGCATCTTCAGAAGTGAAAATACAACTTATTTCTCCGTCGGGCAAAGTATATATGAATGAAGATAGTAAGTTTACGGTAGGAGATGAAACTTCCTATTTTGAGGGGGCGTCCATTCGAACATTTAAAATTAATCAAATGGAAATCGGGGAATGGCATGTTAAAATAATGACAGCACATGAAAAAGATGCATATATGGTTGTTAGTGATTACAAACAAGAAGCACCGTTTACTTTGAAAATGCCAGGGAAAATTAAAGCTAATAAGGCTGAATTTCAATTGAAATCATCTACTAAAGAATCAATAAAACAAGAGAATCTTTCTCTCAATGTACGAGTTGTTGATCGAGAAGGGAATTTAGTATCCCAATCGAATCAGCTGCAAAAGTTAGATGAAAATACATTCACAGGCTCTTTGTATCATATTGAAAAATCAGGTGTATATAATGTGACGATTGATATTAAAGGTATTAACCCAGAAGGGAAAGCTTACACTCGTACGATTGTGCGTTCTGTGTATATTGAAAAATAAACTGTATTTGCAAAAACAGTATGTTTTAAGGCTTGTTATATGCTGCTATTCTTTTTAAAAAGGTGTGGAGATAATGGTAAGAAGACTGTAAACGCTTTGGTCTAAGTACAGCGTAACAAAGGTTTATGAAAAATCTCCTACAGGATGGGATGTTTTTACTTTATAATAGAAGAAGCTTTCGGAAACTCTTGTAATATTGAGGTTTCGAGGGCTTCTTTTTTTATGATTGATTTTTTTTAAGTTGTTGACTCCTTCTTTTCTCTTATTTATTACAGTGTCATTAAGTATTGTAATCCCTAGAATAATTGGATAACATTTTCTTTCTTCAAATTTATATAGATAAATGGTGGGAAAGGCTATGAATTATTACACCATTAATATTTAATGTAATTTCTTCTTCAATTAGTTCGTCAATTCTTTCTACACAGGCTAAATATTTTGTATACTTTCCTCCTGTCGTGAATCATCTGAAGGATAACTTGTTCATTTTTTATAGTAAATAAAGTATGCAAAATATATCCAAATTTACAGAGCGTTATTATAATACGTAGTATAATGGATTAAAAATGATATTAAAAGTTTAGATAATATTTGATTAAGCCATAAAGGAGAAAAAAGATGGAATACGTACTTATATGTGTCATTTTAGCATTATTAGCCGGAGTGTTTGTATTGTTTTATAAAAACAAACAACTAGAATCAGAGAACCAACAAGTAGAATTTGAAAAGACAAAGTCCATAGAACACTATCAAAGTGAGATGGCTGCAACTGTAGCGGATTATGAAGAAAAGCAGGAGACATTAAAAAACATAGAGCGTAAAAAATACAATAATTTAAAAGAGAGTGCAGCTAGAGAAGTAGAGAACATGAGAATGATGAAAAATCAATTAGCGGTGCAACATAATAAAGAACGCAGTGAAATGCAACAGAAATATAACAACGAGATACATGTGCTGCAAAATCTAATTACAGAGTTACGAACGTATGCTAAAAATAGTGAGGAAATGAATACGCATGAAATATTACATTATATGAAACGAGGTTTTGTTCAGCAAGGAATCATAACTGAAGATGAATTACATATTATCCCAAGTGTATTTCTTCCCCAGATAAAGAGTAGAAACGGGAATAAAATGGAGTATGCTCGAGTTGATCATATATTGTTATCGATAACAGGAATATATGTAATTGAGACTACAGAGTGGCAAGGAAGAATGATTCACGGATTGACGAAAGAAAATGCAGGGATATATTCATTTATGATTGATGAGATTGGTATGTATCAAAATGATTATGAGAAGGAAGAGACATTTGTTTTTATAAAAAAGGGAGATTCAATGACTCTAACGGTAGAAAACATAGAGAATCCTGCTTATAAAGCAAGATATCTTTCAACAATTTTATATGATTATTTGAAAAAGGTTAATCCTCAAACGCTAAAAGAAGAAGTGAAGCCGATGGTTTATTTCGGAAATGAGACAAGTGGAAGTGGAAATGAAATAATCGATCTTTCCAATGAAGTACTGCCAAGATTGAAGGACAGAGAGCAACTGGTTACGTATTTTAGAAATGAAAGATTGGAAGGGAAAGTACGATATACAGTGCAAGAGTTACAAGGGATAAAAGAAATGCTTGAATGTATAGAAGAAGTGAAGTTGTAAAAAATCTGATGGGATAAAGGTGATTTTTCATTGGGGACGTATAGAGATACTTTATTGTGGGGAACATTGTATGTTTATATCTTTTTATATTTGTTTATATATATCGTTTTCATATTCATCATTAGCATGGCTCATTCGTCTTATACTATTGTGAGTGTTTTAGCGGTATCACTTCCTTTTATTTTTTTACTAACCCTTCAGCGAATTGTTTTATATTTCTCTAGTGGTAATAATAAGGGGAAATGTAAAGGGATTACAATTGTAGGAACAGTATTCTTTAGTATTTGTATTGTACAACTAGGTGTAAATGAGTATAATTCAAAGTTTCACACAGATAGATGGCTAAAAGATGAAGGGAAACGTGTATATATGGTAGATGATCTTCTAGCTAAACATAAACTAGTAGGAAAACCTAAGAAAGAGATTATACAATTGTTAGGAAAACCAAGTGAAACAGGGCGTTTGAAGGAAATGAATCAAGCGGTGTATTACCTTGGAGATGAAAGAGGGTTTATTTCGATAGATAGTGAATGGCTCATTCTTCAATTTGACAATGATAATAAGGTAGTAGAGTATAAGGTATATAAAGATTGAAATAAAAAAAAACAGGAGACCGTTATGAGTTATGGTCTTCTGTTTTTTTGTAGTCTATGTAAAAATAAGTAAAATAATAGAAATTTCTGTCTATACGAATTGGAGAAATTTCGTTATACTTTAAACTAGTTTAGTAATCTAGAAGTTTATGGGCAGTAAGACCTCCACCTTAAAATTCAGTAAAAGCTAAGAAGTTAGATGGGAAATCAACTGCACGTAAAAATCTGATTGATGAGGGATGAAGAAAAAAACACTGATTAAAGTTTCACCTTATTGGTCAGCGGGATGCTATAAAGTTAAAATTTTATAAAAAGAAATGGAAAACAATATATAATTAATTTATTGAATATAAGGATAAAACAAAAGGGGGTGTACATATGGAAGATTTACAAACACTCGGTTCATTTTTTTTAGGCCTAGGTACAATGTTCGCAGGATTAGGGGTACTGCTTGCAGGTATTGGTGTGTATACAAAATTTTCACGTGAATCAAAATGATGAAAGCATCCGTACAGGATGCTTTTTTTCAATATGCTACAAAAAGGAATCGTATATTCTTTATGGAATAAGGAATGAAAATGGCAGGTGAAGTGTATATATAGATGCATTGGAAGAATTTCATAATTTTACATCCCAGTTCCATGACGAAATATTACTGATAAAAGGTAGGAGTTTTAAGTAATAAGAATGAAAAGGAGGTAAGACGGTGAAGAAAATACCGACTGAGGTCCTGAGTAAGGAATTGATGGAAAGAGAAGGGGTTATATCTATTACAGTTAAAGAATTTGAGAAAATTGAAGTAGGTGGAGTAGTGGTATCTGGACCAGCTATAATTTTAATTAATCAAGATTAACTGAGTATAGTACATATGATGAATATAGAAAAATAATAAAAGCATCCTGTGTGGATGCTTTTTTATTTGCTTAAAAAAAGAAATATATTGGATAATAGAGCTATTGGAGGGGAAAGAAAGTGGCTATTATTATTACAATGTTTCTAATGGGTGTTTTATTAGGTTTTGTTGGGGCAGGCGGAGCAGGCTTTATTATTGCCGTGCTCACACTCGTATTTCATGTGCCGATTCATATAGCGGTTGCAACATCATTAACAGCAATGGCATTTACCACACTTTCTGGAGTTATAAGTCATTACCGAGAAAGAAATGTTGTCGTGAGAATTGGCTGTATTGTAGGGGGATGTGGTGCAATTGGATCATATATTGGATCTAAACTTGGTGCTGTGATTCCTGCGCATCTTCTTCATTGGTTTACAGCTGGAATGCTATTTTTATCAGCAATATTCATGTTAATTCGTTTGTTTTTTGTGCAAAATCATAGGGAGTTGTCTGCTGGTTTGTCGGATCAGTTAACGCCATCTGTACTAGGGAAAGGTGCTCTGTTAGGAGTTGTAACTGGGATGTTAGCAGGAGCATTTGGAATTGGTTCAGCACCTTTTATTCAGATAGGGTTAATGGTATTACTTGGTTTATCAATTCGTCAATCTGTAGGGACTACAATGCTTGTTATTTTACCAATTGCAATTGGTGGAGGAATTGGATATACTTCGGCAGGATATTTAGATTACATGTTATTAGTGCAAGTATTAGCTGGAACAATGCTCGGAGCATATATAGGGGCGAGGTTTACTAATTATGCTCCTCGTATTATTTTGAAGTTTTCGATGATTATGACACCTGTTTTAGCTGGATGTATGTTATTAATGGAATAAGAAATAGAATTCTGGGGGGAGAGAGGTGTGACTGTTCATTTTCATAAATTGTTATGTGTAAGTTTCTGGATTGCATTACTTATATCGGGAATATATCCAAAAGATCTTTTTACATGGTTTTTAGAAGTTGTACCTGCAATTATTTTAGTACTCATTTTAATGATTACATATCGACGGTTTCGATTTACAACGATCACATATGTATGGGTTTTTATTCATATGTTAATATTGCTCATTGGAGGACATTATACATACGCAGAAGTACCGCTATTCAATTATTTTCGTGATGCTTTTGATTTAGAAAGAAATTACTACGATCGTGTTGGACATTTTATGCAAGGATTCGTGCCGGCATTATTAACAAGGGAAGTGCTTATAAAGGTAGTTGAAATTCAAAAAAAAGGATGGCTAGAACTACTTGTAATATCAGTTTGTTTAGCATTTAGTGCGTTATATGAGTTGCTAGAGTTTACGGTTGCAAAACTAACAGGGACAGGGGCGGAAGCGTTTCTTGGAACGCAAGGAGATGTTTGGGATACGCAATGGGATATGACACTTGCATTAATTGGAGCAATGTTGGCAATGAGCTTATTTCGTAATGTTAAAAATATAAAATGATATATTAATATGTTTTACGTATGAATTATGTAAGTAATTCATATTTCCCATATAAAAGGATTTACTATAATATAATGAGTGTAACGTTCGAGTATTCGACGTACTACTAGTATTATATCCCTATCCCTTTTCTAAAAATGCGAACAAGTTTTGCCCTATTCTATTCAATATTAATTGTATAGAAATATATTGTTCGATGTCCATTATGGAACGTACATAATGGAGAAATCCCGATCCTTAAAGAGGATGCCCCTAATCTTCATGTGAAAATATGATCGGATGAAGAAAGCTGACCAATGTATGGTCAGCTTTCTTTTTTGTGTAAAAACAATTCTTCGGTAATTTCGGTTTGTAATAGCAGTGTTCTTCCAAAGCGGCGTTTGCATTCATCTCTTACTTTTTGAATGGCAAGTGCATGAGAAGTGGCAGACACGGTGACAGTTGCTTGGCGAGATTTTCGATTTTCTTCACAAAAGACACATTCTACAACATATTTAGAAATCATCTTCTCATCCTTCCGACTGAATTTCTACGAATGAGTTGTCGTTGAAGTTGATATAATCTTTCGTTACAAATTCAGCATTTTCCTCTATTTTCAAGGAGAAGAGTAGGGAGAGAGAGAATAGAACTAGCGTCAATGATAAAAGACCGCACATTAACTAAGAGTAATGTGCGGTCTTTTATGTATAGGGATTATTATAGTATTACAAAGTTTTGCTAATTTTAGTTTCTGTATGAGTGTTTTGAGTAGCTTTTTTCTTTATCTTGATGTAATAGTAGCTATAACAAAAGATGATAAATGGTACAGTGCAATAGATTCCTAGTCTTTGCTCTGGGATAAAGATAAGACTTATTAATATAATACCATACAATCCAAAACCAAGAATTGGTACAAGAGGATAAAGTGGAGTTCTGAATTTTAAGTCTTCTAATTTTCCACCTTCAGTTAAATAATGTTTGCGAAAAAAGAATTGAGAAACACAAATTGACATCCAAACAATAATTGTAATGACTCCGGAAATTGAAATTAGCCATAAGTAAACAGTTTCAGCAGCTACAACACTTGTTAAAAGAGAGAAAGCTGAAATAGATATTGTCATGATTAAAGCGTATAGGGGTATCCCGCGTGATGATAATTTCTTTAAAAAGGCTGGAGCCATATCATTTTTTGATAACGACCAAAGCATACGAGTCGCGGCGTATAGCCCTGAATTTGCAACAGAAAGAACGGCAGTAAGAATGACAAAGTTCATAATATCAGCTGCATATGGAATACCTATATTATCAAAAACAGCAACAAATGGGCTCTTTGTTAATCCTGCTTCTTCCCAAGGAATCAAGGCCACGAGGACAAAGATTGCTAAGACGAAGAAAAACATCGTGCGCCATATAATATTTCTAATAGAACGTGGTAAAGTTTTGGCTGGATTTTCACTTTCGCCTGCTGCGATTCCGACAAGTTCTGTACCTTGGAAGGAATAATTAACTGTAACCATTGTTAGTAAGATAGCTGCAATTCCATTTGGGAATAAACCACCATGATTAATGAAATTTGAAAAAAGCGGAGCTGGTTCGTTTCCTTTTAAATCAATCAAACCGAACATAGCGGCGCCGCCAAGAATAATGAAAGCGATGATGGCAGATACTTTAATACTTGAAAACCAAAATTCTGTTTCTGCATAACTACGAGCAGATAAGGCGTTAATGGTGAATATTGTAACACCAAATATTAAACACCAAACCCAGACGGGAATATCAGGAAACCAACGTTGCATTGTAATACCTGCAGTTGTAAATTCAAGACCAGTAGTATTTGCCCAGCTTAGCCAATATAACCATCCAATGGTAAACCCAGTTGCGGGATTTATGAATTTGGTGGCATATTCCTGGAAGGAGCCTGAAACAGGCATTGCTACAGCAAGCTCACCAAGACATAGCATAACGAAGTACATTAATAATCCACCGGCAATAAAGGCAAGTACGGATCCACCAGGCCCAGCTTGTCTTATAATAAAGCCAGATCCATTAAATAGTCCCGTTCCAATTACACCACCGAGTGCAATCATGAATAAATGCCTACTTTTCATCGTACGTTTTAGTTCATTATTTGTATTACCTAATTGCGTCATTGTTTTCCTCGCTTTCATAATTGATGGGGTGAAAATCGATATTTTTCCGTATTATGGAATATATTCCGTGATGCAGAATCTTGTTATAATTTTCAGATAATTAAAAAGAAAAGTCAATATTTTTTTGTTTCCGTTTTCAAATTATTATTTTTGTTTTTATTTTTAGAAAATTTAATTGATTTCAGTTTGGATTTTTGCTAAATTGATAGTTAATTAAGGTTACTAACATATTACAAGTAAAGTTGAGGCGAGTTATGGTACAGTCCATTGATCGAGCGATAGGTATTATTAAGTTATTGAATTCTACAAATGAAAAAAAGTATTGGGCTATTTCTGATATAGCTGATAGGACACATCTCCCGGTTAGTACGGTACATAGGTTACTTAACTCTCTAATGGAGCATAGATTAGTTACGCAAATTTCAGAAACAAAACAGTACACAACTGGACCGATGTGGATGGAAATAGGATTACGTCAATTAGAGAAGATAGACTACAGATCTGTTGCAAGAGAAGTGATGAAGCGTTTGGCCTCTGAAATTGAAGAAAGTGTTTACTTGAACATTCCAAATGGAACACATTCTATCATTATTGAAAGAATTGATAGCCCTTTAAAAATTCGAGTTATTGATAACTTAGGGGAACAGATTCCTCTATCCATTGGCGCCGCAAATAAAACGATGCTTGCCAATATGAAAACAAATGAAATGGAACACATTGTAGAACATTTACTTTCTTCTTTACCAGAACAAAAGCAAGTTCTTTTTGATCAAATCGAACAGATAAGAAATGAAGGATATGCTGTGAGTTATGGTGAAAAAACAGAGGGGACAGCCTCAGTAGCTGCACCTATTATAGGGTTTAATCATAAAGTAGTAGGAGCATTAAGTATTGGGTTAATTAGTCATCGCATTAACGATGATCGACTATCTTTTCTTATTAGTAAGGTAAAACAAGCAGCTAGTGAAATATCAATAAAAATCGGCAGAACATCAGAATCATAATTTTGATAGCCTGTCGTCATTTTTTGTCCGTATATCGGAAATGAATTTCATAATGTGGAAAAATAGGGGGATTTATATGTCAAAGTGGCAATCAAAGGAACAATTGGTGCAATTATTAAGCAATCTTGTTGAAATTCCTAGTATTACTGGCTCGGAAGCTGAAGTTATATTGCCAGATTTTGTTATGGAACAATTATCTGACTTACACTATTTCAAACAAAATCCACATCATTTGCAAAAGAATCCGACAGGGGATGGAAGATATTTTGTTACGGCTCTAGTAAAGAAAAATAATAGTACAAAAAATACAGTAATTCTTGTTAGTCACTTTGATGTTGTAGATGTACAAGATTATGGAGTATGGAAAGAAGATGCATTTAACGCTCAAAAATTAACATCTATGTTTTATTCTCATAAAGATGAATTACCAGATCATGTACGTGAAGATATAGAACAGGGGGACTGGTTATTTGGTAGAGGAACAATGGATATGAAATGCGGTCTAGCTTTGCAAATGGCGATGATTGAGCAAGCTTGTGAAGGAAGATTTGATGGGAATATCCTCTTATTGGCTGTTCCAGATGAAGAAGTGAACTCCGTAGGGATGAGGACTGCTGTTCCAAGATTATTAGATTTAGCAGAAGAATATAACTTAGAATATAAAACAGTCCTAAATTCAGAACCTATGTTTTCGCGACACCCTGGTGATCAAAATAAGTATATTTATACTGGTTCTATTGGTAAGGTGTTACCTGGTTTTCTTTGTTATGGAAAAGAAACACATGTAGGCGAACCATTTGCAGGATTAAATGCGAATTATATGGCTTCATTATTGACAGCTGAATTAGAATTAAATACGGAATTTTGTGATATTGTAGAAGGTGAGGCGAGCCCCCCACCAACTAACTTGTTACAAAGAGACTTAAAAGAGGATTATTCTGTACAAATTCCTCATCGTGCAGTCACATTATTTAATTTGTTTTTATTAGAAAAAACGATGACGGATGTCATGGCGTTGTTACATCAAAAAGTAATAAAAGTAGCAGAGAAAATCGAAGAGTCGTATGAGAAGCGAGCATATCGGTTTTCTAAGTATAATCCTTTCATACCGCCTAATCTTCAAGTAAATGTATTAACGTATGAAGAGCTTACCGCTTATGCAATTGAGCAGCATGGGAAAGAAAAAATAGATAGGGTTCAATCTGCTGTTATAAAAAATAGAGGGAATAAAGATGATCGTGCAGTCACAATTGATTTAGTTGATAAATTAGCTATCTTATGTAAAGAAAAGGCACCGATGATTGTAACTTTCTTTGCCCCACCGTATTATCCGGCTGTGAGTTCACGGCATAACTCTTTAATTAAAGAGGTGGTTGTAGAAATGGAAAGATATGCTCACTACAATCATGGAATTACATTTAAAAATCAAAATTATTTTGGGGGAATTTCAGATTTGAGTTATGTGGGCTTACAGTACCCAGCTGATTCGATGAGTTCACTCGTAGACAATATGCCATTATGGAATAAAGGTTATTCGATTCCACTTGGGGAATTAGAAGAGTTTGATGTTCCGGTATTAAATATGGGACCAGTAGGAAAAGATGCACATCAATGGACAGAACGCCTGGACGTAAATTACGCATTTGAAACGCTATTAGATATGTTACCTATATGTATTGAAAAATTACTTGTTTCTAATAAAATTACACAGTCGTAGTTAGTTTATATAGGAGAGAAGCGGATTAAGAAAAGGATAGAAAATGTAGCGTTATATTACAGTTTCTATCCTTTTTCTTGTAATGATTTATTTCTATCTTGTTATTTGTGGGTAGTAAACCTGATTGATCGGGATAAATAAAATAAGAGTATAGTGTTGTTTAATGTAACCAAGATAAGAAAAGTGGAACAATGACTAAACTTGCGCCAGCTGTCAAAAGCATAGATAAACTTGCAATTGTACCTTCAACTGGCCCAATTTCAAATGCTTTTGAAGTGCCAGTTCCATTTGCGCTAGTACCTAACATAATACCTTTTGCGATAGCTGTTTTAATACGGCATATGCGAATGAGAGAAGGACCTAAGAGTGCTCCTGTTAATGCGGTTAATACAACAAATACTGCTGTTAATTGAGACATACCACCAATCATTTCTGAAATTGCCATGGCAATTGGTGTTGTTACGATGTGTGGTGCTAGGCTATGTTCTAGCGATGAATCAATTTGAAAGGCATTTGCTAGTAAAGCTGAAGTGATAACGGATAAAAAAGAGCCGACAACAACATTAATTAAAATAGCACTTGCATGTTTTTTAAACAGATCAAAGTATTTATAGATCGGCCATGCAAAAGCAACTGTTGCTGGCTTTAATAGTTCAGTTAGCCAGTGACCACCAGAATCGTATGTTTCATAAGATGTATCTAACCCGAGTAATAATGCGATTAACACAATTGGACAAACGAGAAGGGGAGAAAGTATACTCCAGTTCCAGCGCTGATATAGTTTTTTAGATATCCAATATGTGAATAGTGTTAATAATAAACATAAAAAGGCAATCATTGTGCTGATCCTTTCCGCTTTAAAAGCAATTCTGTTAAGATCCCAGTTACGAGTGTTACGCAAAGAGTACTAATCATGATAATTAAAATGAGATCGATACCATATTGCGATAATGTATCTTTGTAGCGGATAACAGCGACAGCAGAAGGAATAAAAAATAAAATAAGTTCTTTTAGTAAAAAGTCTGCTCCGTCTTGAATCCATTCTTTTTTCACTAGGTTAAATTTTAATGAAATTAATAATAAGAAAATACCGATAATACTTCCTGGAATAGGGAGGTGTGCCTGTTTTGCGATCCATTCACCTGTCCAAGCGAAACAAAATAATAGTAAAATTTGTCCGCTTAATTTCCACCATTTCATACAGTAACACCTCTTTCGTTTCGTTTGTTACATAAAAATTGTAAAAAGAATTAACAATTTCTACTATACGTTCTTTCAAAAAATTTGTCTAATATATAAATTATATGTTATTAATTTATTATACATATTAATGGAAAAGGGTGTCCGAAATGGAATTACGGCATTTGCAATATTTTGTTGTGGTGGCAGAAGAGCTGCATTTTGGTCGAGCAGCCGCTCGTTTACAAATGACACAGCCCCCACTTAGTCAACAAATTCAGCAATTAGAAAAAGAAATGGGGGTTACGTTATTTTCAAGAACAAAGCGGAAAGTTGAGCTAACAGAAGCAGGAGAAATGTTTTTAAAAGAAGTAAAAAAAGCATTTGATCAAATTGAAAAAGCAGTTGAGGTTGCACAAAGTGCACAAAGAGGAGAGGTTGGTTCGCTTTCAATTGGATTTGTAGGGGCAGCTATATACGATATTTTACCGTCTATTGTTAGAGAATATCGAAAGAAGTTTCCAAGAGTATCTGTTGCACTACATGAATTATCAACACCAGATCAAGTTCACGCGCTTCATGATAATCGAATTGATATTGGATTTTTACGGCCGCCAATTAATACGCAATTACTAGAGTTAGAACCAATTCAAAAGCTTTCGTGTACACTATGTTTACCAAAAGCGCATCCGCTAGCAGAGAAAGAAGAAATTCATATTGAAGATTTGCAAGATGAGCCATTTGTATTCATAACGAGACCGGTTTGGCCTGCGTTATATGATACGATTTTATCATTATGTAGGAACGCTGGATTCAGTCCACATATTGTACAGGAGGCAACAGAGTACCAAACTGTTATGGGGCTTGTAGCAGCGGGAATTGGATTAACAGTGATTCCGGTTTCTGCGAATAAGTTGTACAAAACAGAAGTTGTATATAAGGCTATATATGATTCTAATTTTGTAGCAGAGATGTCAGTTGCATATCGGAAAACAAATAGTAACCCTGAGCTGTTAGAGTTTTTAAAAATTGCTAGGGAAAAGAAACGAATAGAAGTAGAAAACGATAAGTAAAATGACAAAAAAGAGGAGATGCTATTCTGAGGCATCTCCTCTTTTTATTTCAATACTGACTAAGTAGACATGTTCATTTTCTCGGAGCAATCGTTGGCGTGATTCTTCATCTTCTATAGAGAGTGCGGATATATGGTTTTTATTTGTTTTTATCCAAGCAGCAAGGACTGCTCTTTTGTTATATTCTATGTTTTGAGGATTGTTAATTTCTTCAAATGCAGATCCATTAATATTAGGTAAGCCATTTTCAGAAGCAGTCATGGAACCACCATCAATACCTATGAACCATTGCCAAGTTTCATTATTCGTATGTTGAAATATTTGCTGACCAACGGCTAATTTTATTTTTTTATCTATAAAGTCGGAAGAAGAAAGCCTAACTATATCTTTTATTTTTTCTCCATTTTGGTAATATTCAATAGTTGTAAATATTTTAGCTTGTTTATGAGGAATGGTAACTTCATAAAAAGAAACATGTTCTTGTTGTAAGGGTAATAATTGTAAAAGAGCAGTTTCCTTTTCTGATAATTTATATGGTTTTACAATTGTGTATGAGTCTGTATTTTGCTCGACAACACAACTACTAAGAAAAGTAATCAATAAAATGATGCTGAGAAGAAACAGTTTTCTCATTTAATCCCTCCATATTAATATATTTGCTCTTATAGGGGTTTTTCTGTTCAGTATAACCGTAGACATAAAGTCATTTTTCTCCGACTTAAGACCTAGTAAAGATTCCGGTTGTAGTTCGATGTTAAAAAAATCATATTTTTATACACTGGTAGTATAGAAGATTGGACGTTATAAAGTAAGGTAGGGGAATCAATTATGTCTTTATTTCGGTTAGCAAGGAAAAATATACAGAACTATGCTGCCCAAAGATTAAAGCAATTTATATGGATTGCAACGAGTACAACAATTTGTTTTTTTATTGTATCTATTCAATCAAACGAAATGATAGTAGAAAAGCTGCAACATATTCCGTTATTTGTGGCGCTTTTTTATTATGTGTCTATTTTTTTGTTGTTTGTATGTAGTTTTATTACATACAAAATGATAAATAGTTTTTTAAAGACAAGAAAACGAGAATTTCAATTGTATGAAGGCAGTGATATGAAAAAAAGAACAATGGTGTGTTTGTTGTGGCAGGAACAGTTAGTGATTTTTGGTGGGGCTGGTTTTTTTGGATTGATTCATGGTATGCTATTTTTAAAGTTATGTACAATTATTTTCATGAAAATAGCGAGGATTTATGGGGGATGTAGTGCGCCAATTACAATTTCTTCACTATTAGTAACGACATTATTTATTATTATTTTAATTGTATTATCGATGTGGCAATGTTATCAATATATACAAGGTTTAAAAAAGAAAAGTTCACATAAAACAGAGAAAAAGGCATGAAACATCATGTCTTTTTCTCTGTTTTACATGAGGAAATAATCGTGATACAGTGAAAAGAACTTAATAAGTGTGAAAAAGAAAGGTTGTATGGAATGACAAATGAGCAGTCGATAGTAAAAGTTGATCGGTTAACAAAGCGAATCGGTTCAAAGACATTAGTAGAAAATATAAGCTTTGAAGTGAAAAAAGGTGAAGTGGTTGGTTTGTTAGGGCCAAATGGTGCTGGGAAAACAACATTAATGCGAATGATGGTCGGTATGATTCGCATGACGGAAGGGGAAGTATGGATAGATGGTCAATCTGTAAAACGGGAGTTTGAAAGTACAGCAGCAAAAATTGGTGCTGTAATTGAAAATCCAGAATTCTATCCTTTTTTAAGTGGTTATGAAAATTTAACATACTTTGGACGTATGAATGGCAATGTTACAGAAGAACGCATTGATGAAGTCGTTCAACTACTGGGTATGGGACAAGTCATTAATCGTAAAGTAAAAGCATATTCGCTTGGTATGAGACAACGATTAGGAATTGCGCAAGCGCTTGTACATAATCCAGATGTACTCATTTTAGATGAACCGACAAATGGATTAGATCCAAATGGTATTCATGAAATGCGAATGTACATAAAGAAAATTGCACATGAACAAGGGAAGGCTGTGCTTGTTTCAAGTCATTTATTATCTGAAGTTGAATTAATGTGTGACCGAGTTATTATTATTCAGCATGGAGAATATGTGGCAACACAAAATATTCAGCAAGATGAAAGCATGGAGCTGGAGACAATACATATACGTGTTGATGATGTGAAACAAGCAGCAGAACTTTTAGAATATGATGTCACGATTCAAGATAATGAATTGATTATGACTATGGAAAATAAAGAAATTCCAAATGTGATTCGTACATTAACAGAACGAGGGATTCGTATTTATCGTGTGTATGAAGAAAGAAAGACATTGGAAGAGAAGTTTTTAGAATTAACAGGGGGAAAGGATATTGTTTAATTTAATCTATAATGAGTTGTATAAAATCTTTAAGCGAAAGCGAACGATCATTCCGTTTGCTGTTATTACAATTCTAGTTATCGGTTTAGGGTGGGTGTCAGTTAAATATTTTCCATCTTCATCAGGAGATTGGAAAGTAGAATATCAAGATCGAACGACAGAAATTGAAAAAAAACTTGGGAGTACAAAACAGGATATTATCAATCAAAGATCGGGAGATGAGCTTGTTAAAGAGTATCAGTTAAAAATGAAGCATTTAGATACAAATACTCCACCAGCAGGCGATTCACCGCTAACTTTTATGAGAGATACAGGTTTAATTGTGTTTCCAATTTTATTACCATTTATTCTTGTATATGCAAGTACAATTTTTGCGAACGAGTACAATTGGGGAACTTATAAATTTTTAATGATTCGTCCGGCAAGTCGATTTAAAATTTTAACAGCAAAGTATATCGCAATTGTTATTTTCTCTGCATTATTATTTATATTTAATATGGTTTTCTCACTTTTATGTGGGTTTATTATTTATAAATTTCAACAGCCTGCATGGGTAGAGTTTATCGTACAAAATGGAAATATCGTTCAGCAAAATATATTTGTTGATGTAAGTAAGTATTATATATTAGAATGGTTGCCAACTCTTGTGTACGCAGCATTTGCTTTTATGATTTCTGTTTTAACGAGATCAAGTGGAGGGGCTATTGGTATTTCCTTATTCGTGGCGTTATCTGGGGGGGTTATTTTAATACCAGCGTCTAGGTACGAATGGATGAAATTTTTATTACCAGCAAATACAGATTTATATGGAATCTTAAATGGTGGTAGTTTCATTCAAGGTGTAACATTCC
This sequence comes from Bacillus sp. Medicinal_06, assembly GCF_056711665.1. Taxonomy (NCBI): domain Bacteria; kingdom Bacillati; phylum Bacillota; class Bacilli; order Caryophanales; family Bacillaceae; genus Bacillus; species Bacillus sp. Medicinal_06. Next base: position 52,750 of record NZ_JBWYHD010000012.1, read on the forward strand.
CATTTGCGTCTTGTATGCTTCTTATATATTTACTTGTATTTTTAGGCATTTCCTATACTGTATTTTTAAAACGCGATTTAACCTAATGATAGGATAAGATGAAAAAGCCGTTAAGAAGAATAATCTTAACGGTTTTTCTTTATCTTAATTTGTTAATCGCTTCCTCAGCTAGTAAAGCAAAAAATTGTGCACTAATAGGTAACGCACCTTCATCTAATGTAAAGGCAGGATGGTGCCACTCTTGCGTACCATTTGTCCCCATAAAGACGAATGAACCAGGTATTTCTTGTTGGTAGAACGAAAAATCTTCTCCTGCCATAGACGGTTTTGGTGAAATAATTTGAAGTCCCATTCTTTGAGCAATATGAGTAGATAATTCTGTAAGTGTTACATCATTATGAACAGCAGGAGGACCTGGATACCAATGGAATTTAGCTTGGACACCAAGTGCATCAGCGACGCCTTTAATAACACGCTTCATCAATTTGGGGATTTTTGTACGTGTTTCTGCCTGAAATGTACGGACAGTTCCTTCTAAAGTTGCATTTTCAGGAATAACGTTCCATGTATTTCCTGAATGGATATTCGTTACACTTATGACAGCGTTATGAAAAGAACTAATATTTCGACTTACAATCGTTTGCAGTGCCATAACAATTTGGGAAGAAGCGACAATCGGATCAACACCAGCGTCAGGTACAGCCGCATGTGTTCCAATCCCTTTAATTTCGATTTCAAAACGGTCGACTCCTGCCATTAGTGGACCGTCTTTAATACCGATTGTTCCAACTGGTAGATCGGGTTTATTGTGCATACCAAAGATTGCTTGGACATCTTGTAAATGGCCCGATTCTATTACTTTACGTGCCCCGTCACCGCTTTCTTCTGCAGCTTGGAATATGAACCTAACAGTACCGTTAAGTGAAGATTCATTCGCCTTTAATAAGTAGGCAGCACCGAGAATGGATGCCGCGTGAAAATCGTGACCACATGCATGCATTTTTCCAGGGTTTTTAGAAGCGTAAGATAAATTCGTTTCTTCGTGTATAGGAAGAGCGTCAATATCGGCACGGAGCGCAACAGTGGGCCCGTTTTTATTACCAGAAACCTCAGCAATCACGCCAGTTTTTAAATCAGAATTAATGATTGTTATGTCAGCTTCGTTTAACCAGTTACGTATCGCTTTTGTTGTTTCGAATTCTTCGTAAGATAGTTCTGGATATTGATGTAAATGACGGTGGATAGAGATTAGTTTTTCTGTTAATTGATTTGTGATAGGTTTCATTATATTATGTGCCTTCTTTCTCAAGGTAAATTTCAATTGGTGGTTTTCGTAAAATGTATTTATTAGTAAGTATATAGGAACTTAGTTCTTTTGAACGAATCGATAAAAATATCTTTTGAGTTAATTTTATAATTTTTTACATATAAATATTGTATCTTTTACATTTTAAGATCGTTATTTACAAGAAATTCATAAAAGCAAGATATACTAAAACATGTAAATACAAATACATACAAAATTCGTGTAGAGACCATAGTATAACGCAGCGGGGAATGTTTGGAAATCGCTATTGTTATTTATGGTCTTTTTGTATGAAAAAGGGGAGAAAATAGAAGAAACAAATGTTAAACAGGCATTAAATCAAGCAGCTAAAGAAACAGACCGTGCGTTAGAAATTGCGAATCGAGCTAAAAGTAATATGAAACAATTAAAAAGAGGCTTCTCATCTTGAGAAACCTCTTTTTGTTTAAGCAGCAACTTTCTTATGTGTATGATGTTTTTGATAACGCCCGCGCATCGTATACGCAATTTGCGGAATTGCAATTCCAACCAAAATAAGCGCCACACCAAGCCATTGAGAAGAAAGTACGGCTTCTTTTAAAATAAATACAGACATAATTGTTGTAACAGGTAGTTCAGCTGCCCCAAGAATAGTTGCTAAGCCGGAACCGATTTTTGGAATTCCGATTGTAAAGGCAATGGATGGAATTACGATACTAAACGTCCCTAGCCCTAAACCGTATTTCCAAAGTCCTTGTGAAATAGCTCCGTTAAAAATAAATGTTGGTGGGAATACTATCATTACTAAAGTTAAAGCACCCGCCATTAAGAGAACGCCCCGTGGTAAGGATGGTACTTCAACAGCAACCTTACCACTGACAAAAATGTATGTTGCAAATGTAACAGCAGATAGTAAACCTAATATGATTCCAGTTGTATCGAAGTCACCCGCTGACTTTTCTAATAATCCGCTCGATAAGAATGTACCAGCAAGTAAAAAGATAACGGAAATGACTTTTTCTCTTGACGGTAATGTTCTTGTCGCAACAGCTTCAATGATAATTCCCACCCAAACGAATTGGAATAAAAGGATAATGGCAATAGATGCCGGTACAGTTTTCAATGAAGCGTAATAAAAAATTCCTGTGAAACTTGCAGATGTTCCAGCGACAAATAAAATAAGCATTTGTTTAAGTGGAACGCGGTGTCTAGAAAATAGGAGAGTAATTCCAAGCAAAATAAACCAACCGAACAAATATTGACTACCAATTACTTCTCCAAGTGAAAACCCTTCTGCGTATGCAAGTTTAACAAAAATAGCTAAAATTCCATAGCTACATGCTCCTAATAAAACTAATAGAGAATAACGAAGCATGAAAATTCCTCCCATCCTATATATTTAGTTGTTCCAAAACGGACATATATAACTAGATGGAAGTATACAAAATTAAAAATGAAGGGTCAAATGAAAGAAAAGTGTGACATTTTATAGAATAATAATAAAAGTATGATATTTATGCATAATCTTGAAACTTATAATTATAGAAGTATTGTAAGACAAGGAGTGGATTGTATAAAGTTATCATTTGAAAAAAATATTTTTTTACAGGAAATGTATAGTACACAGAGATGTGATATACAAATCATTTGTTGTTTGGAAGAAGCTTTGATATGTTAATGAGTAACAGCATATTATTTATAATAGAAGAAAAATGAAAACGCTTCAGAAAAATATATAAATCCACTTTGATTTTTCGACAGATAAGCTGTGGCTATGGATAACAAAAGGTGACTGCTACTTGTTTTCTCTCTTTGTTTTCACCTAGCATGGGGCAGGAAAAGGATCTGACCGCTTCTATGCATGGCGGGATGCTCTTTCTCCTGAAAAGAAGGGGGGTATTTCGGTTTCAAATTTGTATAGCAGTGTGCAGCTTTTTTCTTATTAAAAAGTTGTAAATAGTGAATTCATGAATTGTTCATAGTATTTTCTGTTGTTTTTGCTACAATAATTGAAGAGGAGAGGAGTGAAAGGATGCAAGATATTAATATTTTTTTAGCATTTGGGGCCGGTTTTTTATCATTTATTTCCCCTTGTTGTTTACCGCTTTATCCAGCATTTTTATCGTACATAACGGGAATGTCGATTTCTGAATTAAAAGAAGAAAATGCAATGCTTCGTAAAAGAAGTATGATACATACAGCGTTTTTCTTATTTGGATTTTCTATCGTGTTTATTGCGATTGGATTTGGTACAAGTTTTATTGGATCGTTCTTCCAAGATTACAAAGACTTAATTAGGCAGTTAGGAGCAATATTCATCATTGTATTCGGACTTGTAATTGTGGGAGTATTCAAACCAAAGTTTTTAATGCAAGATCGTAAGTTTACATTTAAAAACCGTCCAAGTGGTTATATAGGATCTACTTTAATTGGTTTAGCATTTGCGGCTGGTTGGACGCCATGTACCGGACCAATTTTAGTAGCTGTAATTGGATTAGCTACCACGAATCCAGAATCAGCAATGATGTATATGATTGCTTATATACTTGGATTTGCAATACCGTTTTTTATACTTTCATTTTTTATTACGAAAATGTCTTGGATTAAACGACATAGTGGGACGTTTGTGAAAGTAGGCGGATATATCATGATTGTTATGGGGATTTTCTTATACTTTAATTGGATGACAAAAATTATTGCATATTTTTCAAGCCTATTTGGTGGTTTTACCGGTTTTTAGTATTATTCTGTGAAAATGTTGGAAATACTAACAGAAAAGCATATAATGAAACTATATTTTCATATTGCCACAAAAAAGGATGAGAAAGTATGAACTTAGTTCTTTTATCAAGTATTATTGCTGTTTGTATGGCTGTAGGTGCGATGTTTATTCGTTTAAAAGCAGCAAAGAAACCAGCAACATTGAAAAAAATCATTCTCCCTCCGTTTTTTATGAGTACGGGAGCACTGATGTACATTTTTCCGGAATTTCGTCTCACACCAGCAGAAATGCTAGAAGCAATCTGTGTCGGTTTGTTTTTCTCAATTTTTCTGATTAAAACATCTAAATTTGAAGTGCGTGGACAAGATATTTATTTAAAGCGTTCCAAAGCTTTCGTATTTATTTTAATTGGTTTGCTCGTGGTACGTATTGTCTTTAAAACATATTTAAGTCAATCGCTTGATTTAGGACAACTAAGTGGAATGTTCTTCTTACTTGCTTTTGCAATGATTGTCTCTTGGAGAATTGCAATGTATCGCTCGTTTACGAAATTGCAAAAGGAAATGGAAAAAGAAGATGGTTTTTATAATGAGAAAGATATGAAGTTAACGTAAAAAACCTCAAGACTCCTTGAGGTTTTTTATTTTGCCAAAAGTGATTGATAACGGGAATAGTCAATTTGCTTTTCTTGTAATTTTTTAATTAAAAACTTATGATCTCGTTTTGGGGTTGCTACAATATATCCTTTAATGATTAAATCTTCAGTTATTTTTTTTGCTTTTTCTTTTAACGCTAGTTCTCCGATTTTACCAGCAATTTTGGAACGAGCGACGTCACGGAACAGTTCGGGAACAGGGCTTACAAGTTCTTCTAATAATTGTTTTTGCTCATCATCCCATAAGTGTCTTGTTTGGTCAATATAGTGCTGCTCCCAATCTAAAATAGACATGCCGTCTTCTTTCGGTAGGCGTTTTAAGAATTTTCGGAACATAAAGTATCCACCGATAGACATAAGGCCTAGTAAAATAACAGTCCAAGTCACAATAAACCAACTAAACCATCCTTCGAGCAAGAATATACCCCCTTTGCGATAGCAGTTTTCCTTTTACTAGTATTATAAGCAGTGGGATTGATAGAAAGCAAGAACGCTTGGCCATTTTGACCAAGCGTTATGAATTAAACGAAGTATAGTTGTTCGACACGTAATATATCATTATCATCTTCTAAATATTCAATGATAAGTGTACCAACTTTACGGTCTTTATCTTCAGTTGTGAAAATAGAGTAAGAAGTAAAACGTTTTGTTGATAGGCCGCTAATATGTGTAGGAAGAGAAATGTAGTCGTTATTGCGGAAGAACTCCATGAGTTCAACATCTTCAAATTGTTTTCGATCCACTGGTTGATTTGTATAGCGACGTTGCAGTTGTTTTAAAGATTCATTCCAAGAAATTACTTTTGTATCGTATACCATTTGTTCTATCTCCTTACTATATGTAATCATTAAGAACATATGTTCTAATCTAGTATACCCTGTTTTGAATGAAAGGGAAAGCAAAAAATAATGTAAGCTTGGCTTTCCAAGCTTACATAAAAGGCGTCTATAATCGTCTCTATTTTTATTATAAGCTAGATGGAAATAGGAAACAAGGTGGGAAGTATTTTGTTGATAGTTTGTAAAATTCCGTTTATTGTAAAAAAGAGGTTTATTTTAGTGAAAAAGGATGGGGAAAATGACGTATATCATTTCACTTCAAGGACCAATGGCAAGCGGGAAAACAACGTTAGCAGGGAGATTAGAGCAAAGAGGTTTTCAAATTATATATGAAAATCCTTATGAAATTGTAGAGAAGAGAAAAAAATTAAACTTGGATATTTACACAAAAGAGGGGTTTATTACAAATCAAAAAATGTTTATGGAAGCAAAAATAATAGAATTTCAAAATGCACGAGGAAGTATTGTGATATTTGATCGTGGTCCGGAAGATATTGAGTTTTATACACTACATTTTCCAAAATTGATAGGGGTGGATTGGGATATTGAAAACGAACTAAAAGAGGAATTGTATCATTTAAGAAAATGTCGTTCGAATGCAATTTTTTATTTGGATATTTCTAAAAAGAAATTGCAGGAGAGAAAGGAGAGTGATACGTCGAGAAGACGCAGTACATTTGAAGAACAGTTAGAATTGGTGGAAGTGGAAAGGGAGTGGTATAAACATTTGCCGGTTACATATGTGAATGCTGATGAAGTGACAGTAGGAGAAACAGAGTATTATTTTATAAAGTGGCTCAATGCAAAGAGGGGGAGAAAATTCATAGACTGAAAATACATATAAAAGCTAGCAATTTGCTAGCTTTTATATGTAAGAAGAATAAATTTGTTTCATTACTATAGGTAGGATTTCTTTAAGAGTAATACCTATTTAGCTTAATAACTAAAGTTTTACTGCATCTATAATTAGCGATGGAAAAACGAGTTTATCCCCTTGATTTCGTGGGTCATATTTCTTGGAACGAAAAATAACTCCATCGGTTCCATTCCATTCATTGTAATGAAAATGCCCATCTTCATCAAAATATTCAAGTAATTTCACCTCGAATCCAGCAGCTGCAAACATTTTTCTTAAGGTTTTATAATTATGAACAATTTTATGACTAGCTGCGGGGTGGTCTTTAGGTCCAGGGCCCCCAACTTGTACCCCTTTTTGATAATCTTTATCTGGAAAAAATCCATCAGGAACGGCACATCGAACGTAACCACCATGCTTTAAAAACTCATAACATACTTTCGCCGCTTCTATGCCTTCTTCAAATGATAAATGTTCCCATACATGCTCCGCTAAAATTGCCGCTAAAGAATTAGGATCAAACCTTTTTATCCAATCTTCCTTTTTTAATAAATTTAATTCTTCCTCATTCGTATGTAACCAGCCAGGGTTATTATTATATCTCCCTGCACCAATTACCAGTTTAATTTCCTCTTGTTTGATAGCCAACAGTTTCACCTCTTATATTTTTTATTATTGTTATATTATGTTTATTATATAAATTTTCTTTCATAGGGTATCACCATATCATCATCAACCTAAGATAAATTTAAAGAATTTGTTATAAAGTAGGTTCAAGCTCATTTTGTACATCTATAAATAGCAAGTGTTTTTGGATCACGCCATACTCCTCCATGAAGAGATAATTCATTTTCTATTTCAATGGTTAGCCATTCTTTCATTTCTGAATGAAGATGAATGTCGTCAGGTATGTTTAAAGATGGAAACATACTAGAGATATAGTTAATGATAGGTGTAGCATGATGAAATAAAAGTGCATTATGGATAACCGTTTCCTCCACAGTTTCAAAAACAGATTGTAATAGTTGTTTTCCATTTTCTAAACAAAATGGAGAAGCTGATGGTGATTTTTCAGGTAAATCGAATGCGACTAACATTTTGTTACACATCTCATCCATACGGGATAACGAGATTTTGGAATTTGTTGTAGCAAGGAACCTGCCTCCAGGAGAAATTACTTTATGGAATTCTTGAATGGTTTTTTCAACATCCGTCATGTGATACAGCATATGTCTTGCGATGATCCAATCATAAGAATTAGCTGAGAAAGGTAGTTTGGTAGCGTCTCCCAATTTCCATTCAATATTTCCATTTTGCTGCACCCCATTCATAGCAGCTTCTCGTAGCATAGTTGTAGATTGATCTAGACCAGTGAGATGTCCCTTATGACCGTCTTTTTGTAGCAATGCTAGGAAATTTCCGTTAGCGCATCCAACTTCTAATATTTTTTCTGTTCCTTGTAATTGTAGATGATCTATTACAATCTTATCTAAGTCTATTCGTTTTTCCTCATATTTTTTATGAGTATTAATCCGTGTTTGCAAATGGTTACTTACAGCGTATTGCCTTTTTACATCATTCAACTTGTCTGATTCCACCTTTACACAAAATTGCTGAATAGCATGTGTTAACACATTTGTTTTATTTAGACTTTCATAATGAAGTGCGGCTTCAAATCTTCCTAGTAATCTTTCGTCAATTCGAAAGTGAATATCTTTTCTCTTAACCAATTTCGGGTCCCCCTTACAGCTGTTAGTGAGACTATAGCATGTTTGGGAATTTTCTGTAAATGGATTGTGTACACAATGGTAACAGAGTATTAAAAAAATTCATTTAATCATCATTTAGACTATTGACGATTAAACCGTTTTCATATATTCTTAAATTAAGTAATATTCAAATAATTCACAAGAAATGAGAGAGTCACATGCTTCTTCAAGGAACACATCGAATTGGTCGTATGGCCATGTTGCTCGCACTTGCGGACGAGAATGAAAGCCCTGTATTATCCATTCCAAAAGGTTGGAAATATTGTACGGGGAAAGTGGGTTCGATGAATTCGCAAAAGGTTGTCGCAGCAATGGAAACAGCGGCTAAAAGTAACCAAGTTATTGAAACAGACGTTTACAGAGAAACGCATGCACTTTATCATGCAATCATGGAAGCGTTGTACGGAGTGACGAGAGGTCAAATTCAGTTAGCAGACGTTCTTCGTACAGTAGGTCTTCGGTTTGCAATCGTGCGCGGTACACCATACGACGGAAAAAAGGAAGGCGAATGGGTTGCTGTTGCACTTTATGGAACGATAGGTGCGCCTGTAAAAGGATCTGAGCATGAGGCCATTGGTTTAGGAATTAATCACATATGATTTGCCCATAGTCTATTAGTTAGAAGGGGGCCTTGCTTTTTAGGACAGAAGTCTGTCTTGAAAAGGTAAGGTCCCCTTTTGCTCTTTTTAAGGAGGAAACAGGATGATTACGTTAACAGGACATTCATTGACAGTAGAAGAAATGAAACGCGCGCTGCTTGAAGGAGAAGGAGTAACAGCTTGTCCAAGTAGCATGCAAAAAGTAGCGGAGTGCCGTGAAGCTGTTGAAAAAATTGTAGAAGAGGGAAAGGTTGTTTACGGTATTACAACCGGGTTTGGGAAGTTTAGTGATGTATTTATTCAAAAAGATGATGTAAAGACACTTCAACATAATTTAATTCAATCACATGCATGTGGAATAGGGGATCCATTCCCAGAAGAAGTGTCACGTGGAATGTTGATTTTACGAGCTAATACGATGTTAAAAGGGGTATCCGGTGTTCGCCCTCTTGTTGTTAATATGCTATTAGAGTTTGTAAACCGTAAAATTCATCCGGTTATCCCACAGCAAGGTTCATTAGGTGCGAGTGGTGATTTAGCCCCATTATCCCATCTTGCTCTTGTTCTATTAGGTGAAGGGGAAGTGTTCTATAAGGGGAAACGCGTCCATGCGATGGTAGCTCTTACAGAAGAAGGTTTAGAACCAATCGAATTAGAAGCGAAAGAAGGGCTTGCATTAATTAATGGTACGCAAGCGATGACAGCGCAAGGAATTCTTTCTTATATAGAAGCTGAGGCGATTGCGTATCAATCAGAATTAATTGCTTCCATGACAATCGAAGGGTTACGCGGCATTATTGATGCATTTGATGAAAATGTTCATAAAGCTCGTGGCTACAAAGAACAAGTGGAAGTTGCAAAGCGTATTCGCGATGTACTTCAAGATAGCAAGCTTGTAACAAAGCAAGGGGAACTGCGTGTACAAGATGCATATTCACTTCGCTGCATTCCGCAGGTGCATGGTGCTTCTTGGCAAGTTTTAAATTATGTAAAAGAAAAATTAGAAATTGAAATGAATGCAGCAACAGATAACCCACTTATTTTTGATGGTGGAGAAAAAGTAATTTCTGGCGGAAACTTCCACGGTCAACCAATTGCATTTGCAATGGACTTCTTAAAGGTTGGAATGGCGGAACTGGCGAATATTTCTGAACGCCGTATTGAACGTCTTGTGAATCCGCAGTTAAATGATTTACCACCATTTTTAAGTCCAGAGCCAGGATTACAGTCTGGTGCAATGATTATGCAATATGCAGCAGCTTCACTCGTTTCTGAAAATAAAACGCTAGCTCATCCAGCAAGTGTTGACTCAATTCCATCATCAGCTAACCAAGAAGATCATGTAAGTATGGGAACAATTGCTTCACGTCATGCACATCAAATTATTCAAAACGTAAGACGCGTTCTTGCAATTGAAATGATTTGTGCAATGCAAGCTGCGGAATATCGTGGTACCCAAGAGATGAGTACGGTAACAAAAACGTTTTACCATAAAGGCCGTCAGCAAGTACCTTCTATTACAAATGATCGTGTTTTCTCAACAGATATTGAAAATATTGCACATTGGTTAAAAACAAGTCGTTTTACTTTAGAACGATTGGATGCAAATGCAACACTATAAAAAGGGAAAAGGGAGAGATTAAAATGGAAAACGTAAAACAAACAATTCGCGCGCCAAGAGGTATGGAATTACAAACTAAGGGTTGGATTCAAGAGGCAGCTCTTCGTATGTTAATGAATAACTTAGATCCAGAAGTAGCTGAAAAACCAGAAGAATTAGTTGTTTACGGTGGTATCGGCCGTGCAGCTCGTAACTGGGATAGTTATCATGCAATTGTTGATTCGTTAAAAACTTTAGAAAGTGATGAAACGTTACTTGTTCAATCTGGTAAACCAGTTGCCATTTTTAAATCACATGAAGATGCACCACGTGTTCTTCTAGCAAACTCAAACTTAGTACCAAAGTGGGCAAATTGGGATCACTTCCGTGAACTAGAACAAAAAGGCCTTATGATGTATGGACAAATGACAGCTGGTAGCTGGATTTATATCGGTACACAAGGAATCTTACAAGGAACATACGAAACGTTTGGAGAAGCGGCACGTCAACACTTTGATGGTTCATTAAAAGGTACGTTAACACTTACTGCTGGTTTAGGAGGTATGGGTGGTGCACAACCTCTTGCTGTTACGATGAACGGTGGGGTAGTCATTGCAATTGATGTAGATAAGCGCAGCATCGATCGCCGTATTGAAAAAAGGTATTGTGATATGTACACAGAATCTTTAGAAGAGGCGCTAGCTGTTGCGAAAGAATATAAAGAGAAGAAAGAGCCAATTTCAATTGGGCTATTAGGAAATGCTGCAGAAATTTTACCAGAGCTTGTAAAACGTAATATTACACCAGACTTAGTGACAGATCAAACGTCTGCTCATGACCCATTAAACGGCTATGTTCCAGTAGGCTATTCATTAGAAGAAGCGGCAAAACTTCGTGAAGAAGATCCAGAACGCTATGTACAATTATCAAAAGAAAGCATGAAAAAACATGTAGAAGCGATGCTTGCGATGCAGGAAAAAGGTGCAATCACATTTGATTATGGTAATAACATTCGCCAAGTTGCTTTCGATGAGGGATTACAAAATGCATTTGATTTCCCAGGATTCGTTCCAGCGTTTATTCGGCCATTATTCTGCGAAGGAAAAGGACCATTCCGCTGGGTAGCACTTTCTGGTGATCCAGAAGATATTTATAAAACAGATGAAGTTATTTTACGTGAGTTTGCAGATAACGAACATTTATGTAACTGGATTCGCATGGCACGTCAGCAAGTTGAGTTCCAAGGTCTTCCATCACGTATTTGTTGGCTTGGTTATGGAGAACGTGCAAAATTTGGTCGTATTATCAATGAAATGGTTGCAAACGGTGAATTATCGGCACCAATCGTGATTGGTCGTGACCATCTAGACTGTGGATCAGTTGCATCTCCAAACCGTGAAACAGAAGCAATGAAAGATGGCAGTGATGCAGTGGCAGACTGGCCAATTTTAAATGCATTAATCAATAGTGTGAACGGTGCAAGCTGGGTATCTGTACATCACGGTGGCGGAGTTGGTATGGGATATTCACTTCACGCTGGAATGGTTATTGTTGCAGACGGAACAGAAGCTGCAGGAAAACGTATTGAACGCGTATTAACTTCTGATCCTGGCATGGGTGTTGTTCGTCACGTTGACGCGGGGTACGACTTAGCTGTTGAAACAGCGAAAGAAAAAGGCGTTAACATTCCAATGATGAAATAAGGAGGAAGAAAACATGCTGGACATTTTACTAACGAATATCGGTCAATTGTTAACAATGGATCAAGAAGATGGCTTGTTAAGACAGGAAGCGATGAATACGCTTCCTGTTATCGAAAATGGTGCAGTTGGTATTGAAGACGGTGTAATTACTTTCGTTGGCACAGCGGAAGAAGCGAAAGGGTTACAAGCAAAAGAAATCATTGATTGCGAAGGGAAAATGGTTTCCCCAGGTTTAGTTGATCCTCATACACATCTTGTATTTGGTGGGTCTCGTGAGAATGAAATTGCTCTTAAGTTACAGGGAGTACCGTACTTAGAAATTTTAGAAAAGGGCGGCGGGATTCTTTCGACTGTGAATGCAACGAAGCAAGCGTCGAAAGAAGAGCTTGTGCAGAAGGCGAAATTTCATTTGGATCGTATGTTATCGTTCGGAGTCACAACAGTAGAAGCGAAAAGTGGCTACGGATTAGATGATGAAACAGAGTGGAAGCAATTAGAAGTTACGGCACAGCTTCAAAAAGAGCATCCAATTGATTTAGTTTCAACATTTTTAGGAGCACATGCTGTTCCGAAAGAGTACAAAGGAAAATCAAAAGAATTTTTACAATGGATGCTAGATTTATTACCAGAGATGAAAGAAAAACAATTAGCGGAGTTCGTTGATATCTTCTGTGAAACAGGGGTATTCTCTGTAGAAGAATCGAAAGAGTTCTTATTAAAGGCGAAAGAACTTGGTTTTGATGTGAAAATTCATGCAGATGAAATTGATCCACTTGGTGGTGCAGAAGCGGCAGCAGAAATTGGTGCGGCATCAGCAGACCATTTAGTTGGAGCATCAGATAAAGGGATTGAAATGCTCGCAAATTCAAATACAGTTGCAACATTACTTCCAGGAACAACTTTCTATTTAAATAAAGAAAGTTTTGCACGTGGACGTAAAATGATTGACGAAGGTGTAGCGGTTGCTTTAGCGACAGATTTTAACCCAGGTAGCTGCCCGACTGAAAACATTCAGCTGATTATGAGTATTGCAATGTTGAAACTAAAAATGACACCAGAAGAAGTTTGGAATGCTGTAACAGTTAACTCAGCATATGCGATCAATCGCGGCGATGTTGCGGGGAAAATTCGCGTTGGACGTAAGGCTGACTTAGTTTTATGGGATGCATATAATTATGCATATGTTCCTTATCATTACGGTGTGAGTCATGTAAATACAGTATGGAAGAATGGTAATCTTGCATATACAAGAGGTGACAAAGCGTGGAGCAAGGCCACTATTTAAAGAAAAATGCAAAGTTTATAGATCGTGAAGTAACGAAATGGAGCGATATGATTCAAGTTTGGGATGGGGAAGAAATCTTTGGAGCGGCTTTAATTGGTGCGCCGCTCTCTAAACCTTCTATTAGTCATTCAGGTGCATGTTTTGCACCGAAAACCATTCGCACAATGCTAGATGCATATAGCACATACGCAATTACAGAAGAGCATGATATGAAAGAAAGTGTCTTGTATGATTGTGGCGATATTACAATGCATGTAACAGATATAAAAGAAAGCCATGCTCGCATCGCCAAGACGGTTAGTCATTTGACGAAAGTGAATCCACAAATGGTACCGATCGTTCTTGGAGGAGATCATTCCATTAGTTTTCCTAGTATAAGTGGGTTTGCAAGTAGTAAAGGAAAGGTTGGTATTATCCAATTTGATGCGCATCATGATTTACGTAATCTAGAAGATGGAGGACCATCGAATGGAACGCCGTTTCGTAGTTTACTAGAAAATGATGTGATTACAGGGAAGCAGCTTGTTCAAATTGGCATTCGTAATTTCTCAAATGCTCGTACGTACCATGAATATGCAAAAGAGCATGGTGTGACGGTGTATACAATGAAGCATGTTCGAGAGATAGCGATTAAAGATATAATTACAGAAAGTATTGAAATCTTACGTAGACAAGGGGTTACAGCTATTTATGTGTCTGTTGATATGGATGTATTAGATCAGGCATTTGCACCAGGATGTCCAGCAATCGGTCCAGGTGGCATGGACAGTACGACGTTACTTGATGCGATTACGGCACTTGGTCAAGAACCACTTGTTCAAGGTATGGATATTGTAGAAATCGATCCAACGCTCGATTTTCGTGATATGACGAGTCGTGTGGCTGCTCAGGTGATTATGAGCTTTCTGCTAGCCAGAGAAACGATTAGTAAGCAAGTTAGCATATGAAAAAAGAAGTCTCTCCTTATTTGGAGAGGCTTCTTTGTATTGTTTTATATATGAATATTATATGATAAGAGCTTATAAATTGACGTACGAGTTGGTAAGAAATTATGATTCATATATGAAATATTTTAAAAGTTATTGTGAAAAATTGAAGGCTTAATTACAAAAAGGTATAGGGGGAATCAAAATGACAAATGAAAAGAGCAAAACAGCAAGTATATATGAAGGTACGAATATAAATAATTGGGGATCATTTCAAAATGTGGAAGAAACGAAGTTATTTGATCCAATTCAAATTGGTGCTTGGTCTCTTCGTAATCGTGTGGCAATGGCACCGCTGACTCGTTGTTTTGCTGATGATGAAACAGGAGTAGTTGGGGCTGATGTAGTCGAGTATTACCGGAAACGTGCAGCAGATGGTGTGGGTCTAATCATTACAGAAGGAATTGTAATTAGCCCAAGAGCGAAGGGGAATCCAGGTGTTCCAGGTCTTTATACAAGAGAACAAATTGAGTCTTGGAAACCAGTAACAGAGGCGGTACATAAAGAAGGTGGAACCATTATTGCACAAATATGGCATGTAGGGCGTATGAGTCATCATGAATTAACAGGTGGATTCTTACCACAAGCACCTTCAGCTATAGCAGCACAAGGAAATGTCCCGCGTTTTCGAAAGCCATTTGATACGCCAGAAGCAATGACGATAGAAGAAATTCAAGAAACGGTCGAACAGTATGCGCAAGCTGCTAGGAATGCGATAGAAGCGGGCTTCGATGGGGTAGAAATTCATGGGGCACATGGGTATTTAATTGATCAATTTACTTATGAATTTGCGAATCATCGAAAGGATCAATATGGCGGAGACTTAAAACAAAGGTTAACGTTTATGAAAGAAGTATTACAAGCTGTTATAAGTGCGATTGGTGCAGATAAAACGCTTATTCGTTTTTCGGCATTTAAAGGTGATAATCCTAGCTATATGTGGGAAGATCCTGAAACAGCAATTCAAACTTTCGTAGAGATGTTCCATGAAGTAGGATTAACGATGATCCATCCTTCAACAATGAATTATACGCAAGTGATAGCTGACGGAAAAAACTTGCATCAGTTAGTTCGTAAATATTGGAATGGCATAATTGTAGGAGTGGGGAATTTAAATCCAAAAGAGGCAGAAGAAGCACTACAAGAAGGAGCAATTGATGTAGCAGCATTTGGTAGACCATTGATTGCTAATCCGGATTTTGTGCATCGTGTTAAGCATGGGGAAAGTTTAGAGGAATACGATGCAAAGCAGCATCTTGCTACATTAGTATGAATAATAATAAAAGAAGAGCACATAAGGTGTTCTTCTTTTATTGTGTAAGAAAAAATATTAGAAAATGGTCTGATAGGAGGAGCGAAAGTGAATGAAACGCTACTCGTTATTATTAGTATATTACTATTGTTATTAATACTTTTTATCACCTTTTTTATGGTTACATTTTTTATAAAGAAACGAACTCATCACTCTCTCTTAAAACTTCATCCGTACTTAGGAAGGATGCGATTTTTACTGAAGAAGATAGGACCTGAATTTCGGC
Source organism: Bacillus sp. Medicinal_06 (assembly GCF_056711665.1). Lineage (NCBI taxonomy): Bacteria > Bacillati > Bacillota > Bacilli > Caryophanales > Bacillaceae > Bacillus > Bacillus sp. Medicinal_06. Next base: position 68,587 of record NZ_JBWYHD010000012.1, read on the forward strand.
AGTATTGGTTTGATAATGATACAGATGGAAACCCTTTTTTACGTTATGATTTTCAAAGTGTAATGTTTTTAGCGAAATATCGATCTGAAGTTCTTGGTTTTGGTTCAAAGCGGGATTTTGAGGCATCTGGATATTATATTACAAACGCTTTGTTCCGAATTTTTACAGCAAAAGCGATTCATCGTGAGTTTAAAGAAATGGAAACAATACTTGAACAAGCAACAGAATGAGATGTGATAGATTATGATATAAAAGAGTAAATGGTTTTCCATTTACTCTTTTTCTATTTCGTAATTATGCCTAGGTGGGGAAATAGGTAAGTAAATATCTACAGTTGTTCCCTTATTTAATTTACTTGAAATTTGTAGCTTACCGTGATGTTCTTCGATAATTTTATAGCACATCATTAAGCCTAGTCCAGTTCCTTTTTCTTTTAAACTATAGAAAGGTTCACCTAAACGAGAAATACGATCTTTTGGAATGCCACAGCCCTCATCTATAATACGGATTAAAATGAATTTTTCACCCAATTGCTTTGTTTGAATGAAAATATTCCCCCCGCGAGGCATAGCTTCAATCGCATTTTTTAGTACATTAATAAAGACTTGCTTTAGTTGATTACCATCACATTGAATTTCTGGTATGGCAGAAAGGTGATCCATAATAATATGTGTACTATGCATGATGGCAGTAGGCAAAATAAAGGTTACAACTTCTTCAATTAATGACTGGATTTGACAAGAGTGAATAGAGAGTACCTGTGGTTTTGACATTGCCATAAATTGGCTTGTGATTGATTCCATTTGCGAAATTTCACTTAACATCACATCTATATACCATTTGTTTTGTTCATTAATCTCGGGCTTTAATAATGTTAAGAATCCTTTTAACGCTGTTAATGGATTTCTTATTTCATGAGCGATTCCTGCTGTTAATTGTCCAACTACCGCTAATTTTTCAGATTTTCGTAGTAATTTTTCGGTTTCCTTCAATTCAGTAACATCCCTACCCATAACAATGAGCCCTTTACGTGAACCATCAGGGTGGAAGAGTGGTACTTTTGAAAGATCTAAAATAATATTAGATGTACTTTTATGTATGATAAATTCTTCACCATGAATAATTTGTTTTTTTTGCCATGCAAGTTCATCAATTTCTTCGCAATGTAAAAACGCTTCACGATATGCCTCATTATACTGAATGAGTTCACTATCTTTTTTTCCGTGATACGGAACATCATGGAAATCAAAGCAAGAAAGAGCGTAATCGTTTGCTTCTAGCCAGCGCCCTTCATGATCTTTAAAAATAACAAAGGCAGGCATTGAGTCCATTAATGTACGCAGTCGTTTTTCGCTTTCTTTTAACATTTTTTCGATTCTTTCAGATTTCTCGAGCGGCTTCATAATTGCATATACACCAGAAAGTTGATTTTGAATAAAAATAGGAACTAATTTTGTAACTACATCTATTTGATATCCATCTTTATGGCGGGTAGAAATTATGTATTCTTCTTGATTATCAGTTGTAGTATTTTTTATATATTGCAGTACTTGGTCAGAAATATGTGCTTCTATAATAGAGGTAATTGTTTTTCCTTCTAATTCCTCTGAAGTATATCCAAATATTTTTTCCGCAGAGGGATTAATGTGTAATATGATTCCTTGTAAGTTCAATGAAATAATACTATCAGGATTATGTTCGAAAAGGGATGCATACATTTCTGTTAATGAATAATTTTGTGTATGATTTCGCAAACGACGAGGTATGACCGAATGACGATTTTTTTGAATAAATGAGAACTTTTTACGACTCATAACTTTTCCTCCGTGCAGTTAGCATCTAAAACAGATTCAATAACCTATTATAAATATAATATATGAAAAACGTTATATATTTCTATAAAAAACAAAGTTACAGAATAGCATGTGTTTTCGTTCTTTTTAATTGGTTATGATTACAACACCTTCTCTATTATAAAACAAACAATATGCATATGGCTGTTAAGTAAATCTTATGGGATTCCATAAGATTGATATAAGTTATTTTTTTAGCTATATACAATAAAATAAAAATATAAAGGGGGAGGGGCATATGACAAGTTATATTCAAGGGATTGATCATGTACAAGTAGCAGCACCTGCAGGGTGTGAAGAAGAGGCGAGAGATTTTTATGGATATAAAATCGGTTTAGAAGAAATTCCAAAACCTGAAGAATTAAGAAAACGTGGTGGTTGTTGGTTCCGTTGTGGAAATCAAGAAATTCATATAGGGGTAGAAGCAACTTTTTCTCCGGCTAAAAAAGCACATCCAGCTTTTTATGTTCACAAAATTGATGAATTTAAGCAAAGATTAATTGAGCAAGGGATTCAAGTCATAGATGATCATGCTCGCCTGGATGTAATTAGATTTTATGTTTTCGATCCGTTTGGGAATCGACTAGAATTTATGGAGAATAAATAAAAAACTAGGTGGAGTTCCACCTAGTTTTTAACTCTTTCTAAACAATCCTAATACTTCAACAGTCTCTGTAATATTAACGAATGCTTGTGGGTCAATTTCAGAAATGGCTAGTTTCATACCAGCAAGCTCTTCTCGTGAAACAACAGTCATAAGCACACGCTTTTTTTCACTTGAGTACGCACCTTCACCATCAAGAAGTGTAATTCCACGTACAACCGTTGAAAGAAGTTTCTTTTTCATTTCTTCAGCTTGATTTGTTACAATCATAAGTGTAACTTTACGATGTTTCGTATGAACAGCATCGATTACTTTACCTGTTACATAGATTGAAAGTAAGCTCGTTAATGCTACATCCCAGTCAAAGAAAAATCCAGCAATGATAACAACGACTGTATTTAAAATAATGAGGAAACCACCAAGTTTAATATCTCTTTTGCGAGATAATAGCATACCAATAATATCAAATCCGCCCGTAGAACCATAACAATTAAAGACAAGACCAATTCCTGCTCCTGCAATTACGCCGCCAAATACAGAAGAAAGAAGCGGATCTTTTGCGACGATTTGTACTGGAATCCAGTATAATGCTGCAGATAATACGACAACAGAGACAACTGTATTAAAAATTACTTTTTTTCCAAGACCTATGTATCCTAAAATAAGAATAGGTAAGTTTAATGCAAAGTTAATAATTCCTGTGTTTACAGGGGTTACAATTCCTAAGATAATAGCAATTCCGCCAATTCCACTACTTAAAATCTTGTGGGGGATAAGGAAAAGATTAAAGGCAACTGCAATAATGATAGAACCAATAATAACTCCAAGAAATCTAACCATCTTTTTCCCGTCCTTCACTAAAAAATCATATTATTTCAAAATTATATATGAAATTGAAAGTTTTAGGGGAAAACAGTTTATTTCGGGAAATTAGACTAATTTAAAAAATCAAATTACTTTTCGAACTTTATTAAAGAGGTGTGAAGCTATGGAAATTAAAACGTATCAACAGAAAAGTCCTTTGAAACAGGAGTGCGAGGATGCCTTTTTTTGTAACGAAGATGTGATGGTATATGGTGTGTGCGATGGTGCAACACCACTTATACCATTTCAAGATGAGAAAGAACATAATGGAGCGTATCTTGCATCTCATTTATTTGCAAGTCATTTTACATCGCTAAAAGAAGTAATAAGTTTACAAGAGGTAATTACAAACGCAAATGAAGCATTACAAGAAAAAATGATAGATTATCAGATTGATACGACAAAGAAAGAACATTTATGGTGTACATGTATTGCTGTAATCCATATAAAGGATAGAAGCATTCAATATGCGCAGCTTGGTGACTGTATGATTGTTGCTACATTGCATGATGGAACGATGAAAGTGCTAACAAAAGATACAGTAAAAGGGATTAGTACACGAGCGAAAAGAAAACGTGAAGAAGATAGAAAAAAAGGACTTCCTGTACCGGAAGAACATCTATTTCATGACAGTAGGCAGCAATTAAAATATAATCGTTATCTTGCCAATATGCCAAATGGGTATTCAGTAGCAAACGGGATGCCAGAAGCAATCCCTTGGATCCAACAAGGAGAATTACCACTTGCTGAAGTGAAAGGAATATTTATTTGTTCGGATGGATTATTCCACCCAGATTGGTCACTTGAACAAACAGTGCAATATGTAAGAGGGCATAGTATAGAGGAATATGTTTCTATAATAGAAGAATTAGAAGAACAAAAGAGGATTCACCCAGATGATAAAACGATAATTATGATTGAGTTGTAAAAGGAGGGTTCGGAATGGAAATTAAACAAGCGAAGTTGAAGTTTCAAGATGAATTGCAGCCACTGCAAAATGTAACAAAACTTATCATTCATCATACAGCTGAAGATGGATGGGATGTGTATAAAACACATGAATTCCACCAAAAGGTAAGAGGTTGGAGCGGTATTGGATATAATTATTTTATCGAAGAAGATGGGACTGTGTTTGAAGGTAGGGGATTATATGTTGGAGCCCATGCAAAAGGATATAATAGTGAAACGATAGGGATTTGCATGGCAGGTAATTTTGATAAATACGATCCAACTTTCGCACAAATAGATTCTTTACATTTGCTATGTAAGAACTTTATGAAGCAGTTTTCTATATGTGAAGAACATATACTGGGTCATCGTGAATTAGAAGGTGTCACAAAAACTTGTCCAGGAACACGTTTTTCTATGGTAGAGTTAAGGGAAATATTATCGCAAAAATAGAGGAGAAGATGAGGCGTGATGAATATAAAAATACCAAATGAAAAGAAAGATGAGCTTGTAGAACAAATTCAGCAGTTTTTTGAAGAGGAAGACTTAGATACAATCGGGCGTTTTCAAGCAGAGCGTTTAATAGAAGAAATGATAAAATTAATTGGGCCATATGCATATAATCAAGCGATTAGGGACGCGAGAAAATTAATTACAGATAAGTTGTCAAATATAGAAGAGGATTTATATGTATTAGAAAAGCAGGATGGTAAGTAAAAGGGCTTTTAATAGGCTCTTTTTACTTATGTTCTTTATGTTCATGTACTCTTGAATTATTGAACTACCCCCACCTACCTCTACAAGAGCTTGAGGTGGGAGATTCTCCTGTCTCTGTCCTCACAAAAACAGTTCCTCCCGTTCAACAAAGAGGATACAACGATATAGAGTTCGATAGTGTCTATATAGAATGTATGAAGGTGCCTCTAATGCTAATTTTCCTTTCAAAATGTAGGAGAGGCAGGGGTTTTTTTGTGGAAGGAAAATGGAAGATTACTGTCGAAGGGAGTAGAAACAGATTAAAGGTGGTGCTCTCATGCAAAAGAAAGAGGTACATACATGTTCTTATTGTGGCTCTAATGATATTGGGGAAGGTGAGTTTGTTGGATATGCGCAAATAAGAAAAAAAGAGACGATGTTTACGTCTTCTCCAGTGGATGCTTATATTTGTACGGATTGTGGAAATATACTTTTATTGAAAGTGCGAAATTATCATAAGTTTAAGCAGAAACCACTATGATACATGAAAAAGAGGAGTATCCAATATTGAATACAAATCGTCTTATATTAAGAGGAATTAGCGTAGGTGATATTTTAGATACATATGAAGAAACCAATAGAGGAGAGTAGCTTGATCAGGTAACTCTCCTCTATTGATTTATAAAAAGATTGAATTTTCTAACAATAAAATTGACAAGGAGTCAATTTCTTTCCTATACTGTTATAAATGTATACAAAATAGATAGAAGTGAGGGAGTATATGAAAAAGAGCGAGGGAGAGTTTCAAAGCATTATAGAAAGAGAGAATGGGTTGCAAAGAGGACTGTCTACGAGGCAGTTATCGATGATTGCGATTGGTGGGGCAATTGGAACAGGTTTATTTTTAGGAAGTGGTATGGCAATAGGATTAGCAGGTCCAAGTGTTTTGCTTAGCTATGGAATAGGTGCAGTTATTGCTTTTTTATTGATGGGGTGTTTAGCTGAAATGACAGTAGCGCATCCAACATCGGGATCATTTGGGGCATATGCAGAGCATTATATTGGACAGTGGGCTGGTTTTACAGTTCGCTATGCATATTGGGCAAGCATTGTAGCTGCGGTCGGAACAGAGGTAACAGCAGTTTCTGTCTATATGAAATACTGGTTCCCAACTGCGCCAGGCTGGATTTGGGTCATTCTTTTTTCAGGCCTACTTATTTTTGTAAATGCTACTAGTGTCAATTTATTTGGAACAATTGAATATTGGTTTTCAATGATTAAAATTATCGCTATTCTAGGCTTTATTTTGTTAGGGGCTTATGTTGTATTTGGTACAAATGCTAATCTTGAAATGGGTGTGCAAAATTACATAAATGATGGAGGATTTTTTCCAAATGGTTGGTGGGGTATGTGGGTGGCTGTTTGTGTTGCTATATTTAGTTACCTGAGTATCGAAATGATTGCTGTTACAGCTGGAGAGGCGAAAGATCCAGAAAAAGCAGTTCCAAAGGCTCTTCGTTCAACAATCTATCGATTAATTATATTTTATTTATGTACATTAGCTCTCATGTTGATGATTGTTCCTTGGAAAGCTGCTGGTGTGGATAAAAGTCCATTTGTTAAAGTAATGGAGTTACTTCATATTACAGGTGCGTCTGGTATCATGAATTTTGTCGTGTTAATTGCAGCATTATCGGCGATGAATAGCCAATTATATATTACAACGCGCATGATGTTTTCATTATCAAGGGCTGGATATGCACCAAAGCGCTTTGGAACACTTAGTAAGAGAGGAGTTCCTGTTTCGGCTTTGTTCTTGTCTACAATTGGAATCGCGTTAGCAACCATAGTTACGATTGTTTCTCCTAATCAAGCGTTCATGTTAATGATGGGAATCTCCATGTTTGGAGCGATGTTCACATGGATGATGATTTTTGTTACTCATTTATATTTCAGAAAAAAGTGGGATGAGAATGGTGGAAGAAAGCTGCCGGTACGTATGTGGGGATTTCCGTATTTTACTATATTAGGTGTGATATTAATGTTGGCAATTATTATCACAACATGGTTTACGGATATGTTTAAAACTACGTTATTGACAGGGGTTCCGTTTCTACTAATGATAAGCATCGGATATATGGTATGGAAGAAAGTCAATGAAAGAAATATAGTCATAGAAAAAGATAGGACATCAAGAGATGTGGAATAAAAAGGTTACTATAACTCAGTTAGAAAATTATTTCCGCAGAAATAATTCAGAAAATACAGAAAAATAAAACTGCTAACCGCGGAAGTTTGGTATAATATCTAAAAAAATGAAAACGCTTTAATGGGAGGTTGGACAAAAATGATGATGAATGTGCCATTAACAATTAGTTCAATGATAGAAAGGGCAGAAAATCTGTTTCCAAAGAAAGAAATTGTTTCGCGTACACATGACACGATTACCACTTTAACATACAAGCAATTAGGAGAGCGAACGAGAAGACTCTCTAGCGCATTGAAGAAATTAGGGATAAAAGAGGGAGAACGAGTTGGAACTTTAGCATGGAATCATCATCGTCACGTGGAAGCATATTTCGCAATTCCGGGTATTGGATCTGTCTTGCATACAATTAATATTCGTTTATCTGCTGGGCATATTTCCTATATTATTGGACATGCAGAAGACCGCATTTTACTTGTTGATGAAGACCTTGTACCTCTCGTTGAAAAAATTAAAGATGAACTATCGACTGTACAAGCATACATCATTATGACCGATAAAAAAGAACTTCCAGAAACTTCTCTAGATCCTGTCTATCACTATGAACAACTTCTTACGGAAGGGGATCCTGATTTCCAATTCTTAAAAGATATTGATGAAAACGCACCAGCTGGCATGTGTTATACGTCAGCGACAACAGGTAATCCGAAAGGTGTTGTATATACGCATCGTAGCACGGTACTTCATTGTATGGCTTTAGGACTCGCGGATACAGCAGCATTATCTGAAAGTGATGCTGCAATGGCGATTGTTCCAATGTTTCATGTGAATGCTTGGGGACTGCCGTTTGCAGCAACGTGGTTTGGATCGAAACAAGTGTTACCTGGCCCGATGTTTACACCGAAAATTTTATTAGAAATGATTCAGAATGAAAAAGTGACGTTGGCTGCTGGTGTGCCAACGATTTGGCTTGGTGTTTTACAAGAGTTAGAAAATAGTGATTATGATCTATCAAGTATGAAACGAATTTTATGTGGAGGCGCTGCTGCACCTAAAAGTGTGATAGCTGCGTTCGAACAAAAACATAATGTTCCTTTTGTACATGCATACGGTATGACTGAAACAAGCCCACTTGTGACGCTTGCACGGTTAAAAAGCTATGAGACAGATTTATCCTACGAAGACCAGCTTGAAATTAGGTCAAAGCAAGGGTATCTTGTACCAGGCGTTGAGATGAAAGTAGTTGGAGCGGATGGAGAAGTAAAATGGGACGGAACTGAAATGGGAGAACTCTGTTTACGAGCACCGTGGATTGCTGCAAGTTATTATAACGATGAACGAACTGTCGAAGGATTCCGTGATGGTTGGTTATATACAGGTGATGTTGTTACAGTTGATGAAGAAGGATGCATTAAAATTGTTGACCGTACAAAAGATGTGATTAAAAGTGGAGGTGAGTGGATCTCATCTGTAGATTTAGAAAACGCTTTAATGGCACATGAGGCTGTATTTGAAGCAGCTGTTGTTGCGGTTCCTCATCCGGAGTGGCAGGAACGGCCTGTTGCATGTGTTGTACAAAAGCAAAAGAGTTCTGTAACGAAAGAAGAATTATATGAATTTTTACGACCGCAGTTTGCGAAGTGGTGGTTACCAGACGATATTATTTTTATGGAGGCGATTCCAAAAACATCCGTCGGAAAATTTTTGAAACAAGCATTACGAAAAGAACTAGAGAATTTGCATAAAGGTAGCGAAAAATAATTTATTAGAAGAGGCGATTCCTGCCAATGGGAGTCGCTTTTTTATATTGAATCATGTTCATTTATAGTGGTTTTAATTGTTAACTGAAATTATAAAAGTGTTGACAATAATACAAGAGAAAAGGTAAGATAACACCAATGATATGTTATCTTATGATAACTTGTAGTTTACAAATGGGAGAAATAAATACATGAATACAAAGAATTTAGTTTTTGTTGCTTTATTTAGTGCAATTATGGGTGTGTTGGGACTAATACCACCAATTGCGCTTTCTGTTACACCTGTTCCTATTACATTGCAATCTCTTGGTGTTATGCTTGCGGGAGGATTACTTGGATCTCGTCTTGGTGCATTAAGTCAAATGGTTTTCTTGTTTGTTGTTGGAGTAGGAGCACCATTATTAGCTGGTGGTCGCGGTGGTCCAGGCGTATTTGTTAGTCCAAGTGCAGGGTATTTAATCGGATATATTGTTGGAGCCTTTGTGATTGGGTATCTTGTAGAGCGTTTAAGCCATGTATCTGTTATAAAAGTATTCTTGATTAATATAATTGGCGGGATTCTAGTTGTTTATGTATTTGGCGTGGCTGTTCAAGCATTTATCATGGATATTTCTGTATGGCAAGCCATTAAAGTAAGTGTCGTATTTTTACCAGGTGATTTTGTCAAAGCTGTGATAGCAGCAATTCTTGTACCTAGATTACATCGTTCATTGAAACATGTGATTACACCTGCTTTAAAGAAAGATAAAATCTCAAACGCTAGTTAAAGAACGTAAGAGACTTTATAACAAAAAGAAACACGTATTAGCGTGTTTCTTTTTGTTATCCCGTATTAACGGGCAGTAATACTCCCGCCTCAAAATTCGGCAGGAGCAAAGAAGTTAGGTGGGAGATAAACTGCCCGTAAAGGCCCGATTGGTGAGGGCTAATAATCAGTAGGGGATGAAGCCCCCTCACTGATTAAAGTTTCACTTTATCTGAAAGGAAAGGATGAATAGTAATGGGAATTACATCGTCTTATAAAAAACATATACAGATACATCCCGATAAAATAGCAATAAGGGAAAAGGATAGAATACTAACATATAAAGAATGGCATGAATCTGTTTGCCAAGTTGCAAATTGGCTTAATAAAGAAAAAACAACGAATAAAACGGTTGCGATTTTACTAGAGAATCGCATTGAATTTTTACAAATCTTTGCAGGTGCTGCAATGGCAGGGTGGGTTTGTGTTCCGCTTGATTTAAAGTGGAAACATAATGAGCTTAAGGAAAGGTTGAAGCTTGCTAATCCATCTATTGTAATTACTGAACAATATAAGATGAGTGAAATACCACTAATAGATGGAAAGGTATTCTCGATTCATGAATATAATCAAATGATAGGTGATCAGTTACATATATACCACTCTTCAGAAAGTGTAAAAAAATGCTCGTTCTATATGGGGTTTACATCGGGGGCAACTGGGAAAGCGAAGGCATTTCTTAGAGCGCAGGATTCTTGGGTTCATAGCTTTGATTGCAATTTACATGATTTCCATATGAAGAATAATGATACGGTTTTGCTTGCTGGTACATTGGTTCATTCTCTTTTTTTATATGGGGCAATAAGTGCGCTATATTTAGGGCAAACAGTGTATCTTGTAGAAAAGTTTATCCCAAATCATGTTCTATCTATATTGGAACAAGAGAAGATTTCAGTAATGTACACCGTTCCAACGATGCTAGAGGCATTATATAAAGAAGAAAGTGTTATTGAACAAGAAATAAAAATTATTTCTTCAGGAGCAAAATGGGAAGCTGAAGCAAAAAGGAAAGTAAAAACCGTATTTCCAGATGCAAAAAAATATGAATTCTATGGTGCTTCTGAATTAAGTTTTGTCACAGCACTAACAGATGTAGAAAGTGAAAGAAAAGCATCTTCAGTTGGAAAGCCATGTCATAACGTGCAAATTCGGATATGTAACGAAAAAGGTGAGGAATTAAAGCAGGGTGAAATTGGAACTGTTTATGTGAAAAGTAATCAGTTTTTTATGGGATATGTACTGAACGGAGATCTTTCTTGTCAAGTTACAGAAAGTGGTTGGATGACTGTACATGATATAGGTTATGTGGATAAAGAAGGATTCTTATATATTGTGGGTAGAGAGAAAAATATGATTTTATTTGGAGGTATAAATATTTTTCCAGAGGAGATAGAGAGTGTATTATCTGCTCATCCGCATGTTGAAGAAATTGTAGTTGTTGGAATAAAAGATGAATATTGGGGCGAAAAACCTGTTGCTATGGTAAAAGGAAGAGCTACGAGACAAGAATTAAAAAGTTTTTGTTTACAACGACTATCCTCATTTAAAATTCCGAAAGAGTGGCATTTTGTTAATGAAATTCCACATACAAGTAGCGGAAAAATTGCCCGTGAAATAGCAAGAAATGTAATTGAGAATCAGGAGATAGTTTATGAATAGAGCGGTCATTGTAGAGGCGAAGCGAACACCGATTGGTAAGGAAAATGGAATGTTGAAAGGATACGAGGTTCAGCAACTGACAACTCCTTTGTTAGCACATTTGAGTAAAGGAATAGAGAATAAAATAGACGATGTAATATTAGGAAACGCTGTTGGGCCAGGTGGAAATGTTGCACGGTTATCGGCACTTGAAGCTGGACTTCCGTTTGCAGTACCAGGTGTAACAATTGATCGCCAGTGTGGTGCTGGGTTAGAAGCGATTCGGATGGCTTGTCACCTTATTCGAGGTGGGGCAGGTAGTTGCTATATTGCTGGAGGGGTGGAAAGTACAAGCACATCTCCCTTTCAGAAGAGAGCTCGTTTTTCGCCTGAGCGTATCGGAGATCCAGATATGGGAATAGCAGCTGAATATGTAGCAGAGAAATATAAAATTACAAGGGATATGCAGGATGAATATGCTTGTTTCAGTTATAAAAGAACATTGGAAGCACTTGAAAAAGGATATTTAAAAGAAGAAATGATTCCAATTTCTTTAAATGTAACGGAGGATGAAACGATAAAATATGGAATGAATTATGAACGAATCATAAAGAGAACAAGACCGGCTTTTTTACAAGGGGGAACGGTAACAGCAGGTAACTCATGCGGTGTAAATGATGGAGCTTGTGCTGTACTTGTAATGGAGGAACAGAAAGCTCATGCACTTGGTTATAAGCCGATTCTTCGGTTTGTTAGTAGTGCTGTCATTGGTGTAAATCCTCTTTTACCAGGTAGTGGGCCTATATTTGCTGTGCGAAAGTTATTACAAGATCAGAACCTATCAATAGACGATGTTGATTACATTGAAATGAATGAGGCTTTTGCTGCTAAAATTGTAGCTTGTGCACAAGAACTACAAATCCCATATGATAAACTAAATGTGAATGGCGGAGCGATTGCTCTTGGTCACCCTTATGGTGCATCTGGAGCGATGCTTGTTACTCGATTATTCTACCAAGTACAAAGAGGAGAAGCAAAGTATGTAATTGCAACGTTAGGTATTGGTGGAGGAATTGGGCTTGCGCTATTGTTTGAGAGAGTAGAGAACCAGAAGTAATCTAGTTTTCTACTTTTTTGGTTTATAGACATTACTTTCATCATTTCCTCCGATTGTGAAACGTATGTTCTTTTTACGGGAGGATTTCAGCTCATAATCTAGAATTATATAGCTTGGAAGCTCAATGGATAAAATGGAAAGAGGAGACTATATGAATCATTTATTACAAGTTCGAGCAACTGGAGTTTTGATTGAAGAAGAAAAACTTTTAATTGTAAAACAAAAAGTTTCTGATCGGAATTGGTCTTTACCAGGTGGGAGAGTAGAGAACGGAGAAACATTAGAAGAAGCAATCATTCGAGAAATGAGAGAAGAGACGGGCTTAGAAACTAGAATTAAAAAGTTACTCTATGTTTGTGATAAGCCAGATGCTACACCATCGTTACTACATATTACATTTTTGTTAGAAAAGGTGTCAGGAGAGATTATGCTACCATCTAATGAATTTGATTATAATCCAATTCATGATGTAAAAATGGTACCAATAACAGAATTAGGTGATTATCATTTTTCTGAGACATTTATCGAACTTATTGAAAAAGGATTCCTTAATGCAGGAACTTATCAAGAATTGAAACAAAATATTGGCTTGTAAGTATATAAAAATATAAAGGGTAGCCTGATGCTATCCTTTATATTTCATTTCAAACTGTTTCTTGTGATAAATGAACAAGCTGAGCTAAAAATTCTTCACCTGTAACAAGCGCTTTTCCACCACCACGAGCATTTTTTTGATTACCGCCGCCTTTACCTTCAATAGTAGGGAGGGCATTTTTTAAAATTGCATTCATGTTTGCTGTTACTGCTTTCCCACATGCAAGAACACATTGTATTTTTTCTTCATTTTCGGTAATAAAGTATGTAATCGAGTGTTCATTTTGTTCGGTAATGATAGCCGCTAATTTCGCAATTTCCTGCATGGACCGATTTGTAAAGACTTTAGAAATGAGTTCTCCGGCATGTATGTCTTTGGATTGTTGCAGTAATTCATTTGCTTCTACGAGTAGTAGCTTTTCGGTCATAGTTTGTAGTGCTTTTTCGTTTTCTTTCTGAGAGGTGAGAAGCTGGGTTACTTTATTTGGAATATCATTTTCATTACTATTTAACAGTTTGGAAACGTCTTTAATAATGTGTTGATGGTGCTCCATTAACTTGAGTACACGCCATCCTGCAACAAAGGTTAAACGGATGCCACCTTTATTTCGCTCCCAATCTATTATATGAATCGGTCCTACTTCACCTGTATATTTTGGATGTGTTCCACCACACCCGTTGTAATCGTAGTTTTCAATGATTACAACGCGAATATCTTCTGTAATTGTTGGTTCTTTTCTAAGAGGTAATTGTTTAGCTTCCTCTAAGTTCATCCATTTAATATGGATAGGATGGTTTTCAAAGACGACTTGATTTGCGATTTGCAGTGCACTATTAGCTGTTTCTATTGAAAGTTCAGGCGTGTCTAAATCAATTGTTACCGTTTCTTTTCCAAGATGAAAACCAATTGTAGGAATATCAAAATGATCCCAAAAGGCAGCAGATAGAATATGCTGAGCGGTATGCTGTTGCATATGATCGAAACGACGCTGCCAATTGATTTTACCTATTACTTCTTTCGTATGTAATTCACTTGAAATAAAATGACGGATTTCGTCATTAACTTCTTCAACATTGATGACGGAAATATCATTTAATGTTCCTGTGTCATGTGGTTGACCGCCACCGTTTGGGTAAAATGCTGTTTCTGTTAAAGTCACATATAAATTTCCATTATTATCATAGTCCTGTTTTATAAGTTGTGCTGTAAATGATTGCTGATAGGCGTCGGTGTAATATATTTTTTGATTCACTGTAGTACTCCTCTCTATATCACTAGTCTCATTGTAAAACAAACTAAATAAGTTTCCTAATATTTCAAAAGAAAAAATCTCTTTTTTAGAATTTTCTTGCTATAATAAGAGAAAGAGCATATACGGGGGTGGATGAAATGCTGTATGAAAATGGTGTGGACAAATTGATTCGTCTCAATACAAATATTTCTGAACTATATCGAGAATTACATGACATGACTCGTACTTTAACAGAATGTAATCGAGAGAGTGTAACATTCGATCGGTTATATGTGAAAGAGTTATTATGGAAAAAGGAAGATGTGTCCGCTATGTACGATCAGCTTCTCGTTCAACTTTGTATCAATGAATGCTTTGATTTAAAAAGTGTCATTACTGGTGAATACAAATATACGTATGAGGAAGTAGAAAATGCAGTTCTTGCATTTAATGAAAAGTATGATGTGAACATCTTAATTAAGGATGTTTGTAAAGAGTTACAGTTTACATATGGTATAGATATGGAGCTATCTAGGACAGCTCGGGTATAAATATAATTTATTATTGAAAAAGGAAAGCAGGTTCTTTGCTTTCTTTTTTGTATGAAATATGGGGAGTAGGTATAGGTATGAGGGGAAAGTTACAACATATTCATCCGCTGGGGATGAGTATTATTATGGGGACGCTATTTGCAAGGTTTGCAACTTCAATGAGTATTCCTTTTCTAGCAATTTATTTGACAACTGTAAAAGATATATCAGCTGCGATGACAGGTGCAATTATTGGAACGAGCGCATTAGTTGGAGTGTTTGCTAGTTTTATTGGTGGGAATTTATCAGATCGATTTGGTCGTAAAACAATAATGATATGGTCTATCGTTATTTGGGTTTTTGTATTTATCGGATTTTCGGTTGCAGACCACGTTCTAACTTTCTTTTTATTAAACGCATTAAATGGTCTATGCCGTTCCTTCTTTGAACCGACATCAAGAGCGTTATTATCTGATTTAACGAAACCGGAGTATCGTTTACTTGCGTATAACTTACGATACGGTGCGATAAATGTCGGTGTGGCAATTGGACCGCTTGTAGGGTTGCAAATTGGAAGCGCGAAATCAACAATGCCGTTTTTAATAGCGGCTGGAGTATACATTGTATATGCGGTGATATTGGCAATGCAATTTAAAAAGTATCAACTGAATGAAAAAACAATGGATACAATAGAACCTGTAACGATGATACATGCAATTCGTATTTTAAGAAAAGATATTGTTTTCTTGGTTGCTTTAGTTGGAATTATTTTAAGTAACAGTGGTTTTTCACATTTTACAACAACAGCCTCTCAATACTTTGCGAACTCTTATGTATTTCAAGATGGCGTGACATTATTCTCATATATGCTAACATTAAACGCAATTACAGTAGTAATTATACAATACCCTGTTATTCAGATTTGTAAGAAGTATACACCACTTGTATCGATTATGATTGGCACGCTATTTGTTAGTGGAGGGCTCATTGGCTTTGGAACCGGAGAATCAATCATCAGCATTGTTCTTTACACGATTATTTTTACAATAGGAGAAGTGTTAATGTTTTCAATGACAGATGTGTTTATTGATGATATTTCAGTCCCACACTTAAAAGGAACGTATTTTGGAGCAATGGGATTTTCAGGGGTTGGTGGTGTAATTGGCCCTTGGTTTGGGGGAGTACTGTTAGATTATTACGGATATCAAAATGGTTTGGCTGTATTTTCGATACTAGCTATCTTTTCAGTTATTGCTTTTCCTATTTTTTTATGGACAAGAAGCTTATTATCTAAAAGAAATCGCACTGTAAATTGCAATATGGAAATTGGAATGAAATAGCAGTTGACGGTAAAGCTAATTGTTTCTTAATCAATCCCTCTATTAGAAGTTTAATTTCATATAAAGCACAGAAAAAACAGGGTAAGAAAAGTTAGCAATAAACTGTTCTTACTCTGTTTTTATATAACGCTTTAATTTGAAAAAAGCACTTTGTTTTCATGCTTATTTGCAACTTCAGTTTTCGAAATGTGTATGGAAAGAAAGCCATTTTCTAAACAGGCTAGCATTTTTTTATAGATAATGTTAGCAGGTAAAGAAATTGTTCGCTGTAAGGATGAATTTTTATGAAAGATATGAATTGTTAGGCCTGTCTCCATCTTGTTTATAAGTACATTTTGTTCTGAAACATTAGGGATATCAGTTTCTAAAATGTACTCTTGATCCGTTTCGCAAAGATCAATGTGGATGTGATTAGGGAAACTGAAGTTGTCATATGAATCAGAGCAAAACTGATCCATCCATTCTTCAAAACCATCAACACGAAAAAGACAATTTTTCTTTTTCTTGCCCATGTAAGACACCCTCCGTAAAGTCTCAATTCATATTATAATATGCATTAAGAAATTAGAGGTGAGAAGCAAACTAGAAAATACGTCGACGGGTTTATCTCGCTATTTGAGGGGCAGTAAGACTCCCACCTCAAAATTCAGCGGAAGCAAAGAAGTTAGGTGGGAGATGTAGAAACCCCCACTAATTAAAGTTTCACTTTATTGCAAGTGGTTTAAGCGAGAAGGACAATGCGTATGCATTGCCCTTCTTTTACATATCATGATGTGCGTGATTTTTTTGTCTTGAATGATTTCGATTTTTTACTTTATGAGACCCACTTAATGGCTCAGGTTGCCCAGAAGGCTGTCCTTTTTTTGTATTTTGACGAATGGATTTGCTATTGTTTTTTTCCATGTTGTCACCTCCCTCTTGTATTTAGAATGAGAGAACTTTGTAAATTTATACGAGAATGTTTTTATGAAAAAAGGTAAAGATAAGTGAGACTAATTATAAAAGAAAGGGGAAAGCGTATGCCGTATCATAAAGATAAACAGCAAGCTTTTCAAGCCGCACAACAAGGAGTCGTGCAAGCGGAAAACTTATATAACAATATTGTGAAAAATGACCCGAATTATGGTCATGATTTAAAACATTTACGACAAGAAGTTCAAGAAGCATATGAACAAATTCAAAATGCATTAGAAGTAGCATCTGAAACGCAACGTCCACAACTTGAGCAGTTTGAAAGTAACTTACAAAATATTATGCGAGATGTGGATCAGTTAAATGATTGAACAGGTTGTTGTATGATTTCAACAACCTGTTCAATCGTAGGGTTAATATGTTGAGAAGAAAAATTTCTATAATCATTATTTGTTTGATTGGTTTCGTACATATATATCACGTGGACAGAGTAGAAGCAAAAATGTTAATGAGAAAAGAATTGGAACCTACTGGTTATGTAACATGGGAAGTACCGAATAACGAAAAACTTATTGCAATTACATTTGACGATGGCCCAGATCCCACATATACTCCTCAAGTACTCAATTTATTGCGACAGTATAAAGCTGAAGCAACTTTTTTTATGATTGGTTTTCGAATTCAACGGAACCCATATTTAGTTAACAGGGTACTTAAGGAAGGGCATGAAATTGGAAATCATACGATGAATCATTTATATGCAAGAGATGCATCTAATGAAAAATTAAAAAATGATATTTTAGAGGAGAAACGATATTTACAAAAATGGGTAAAGGGACCTCTACTTTTTCGTCCACCAGGAGGATATATTAACGATGCGGTATTTGCAACAGCAAAAGAAGCAGGTTATCAAATTGTATTGTGGTCTTGGAATCAAGATCCGAAAGATTGGGCAGACCCAGGTACTGAATCTATTGTGAAGCATGTTGTAACAAATGCTAAAAGTGGTGATATAGTGTTATTGCATGATGGTGGAAGTGATCGAAGTCAAACTGTAGCTGCATTAGAAAAAATTTTGCCGGCCCTTCAAAAAGAAGGGTATCGATTTGTGAAGGTTTCAGAATTATTGCGTTATAAACATTAAAAATCCCAAAAGGAGTACCTTTTGGGATTTTTCATTATTGGTTCTTCTTGCGTTTTTTATTATTTTGACGTTGAGCTGGTGTTAGTGGCTCATTGGCGAATTCCTCATTATAACCAGCTCCTTGTCCCTGTGCTGATGTAGCGTTCATTCCTTGAATGATATGATTTGCTTTACGTTTTCCCATTTGTAGTCACCCCTATAATATTTTCTTAACAAAACAAATAATGAGCTGTTCATTACATGTATGAACAGAGTAGAAAAGCTTCAAAAAGGAAGCTTTACTTTATGGTAATAGTATTCATAAGGAGAACGAAGGCTATTCAAATTACAGGAGATAAAGAAAACTTATAATAAACTATAAGTTTCTTATTATTTACTTATTTAGAAAGTTGTAATAAGATATTATCGTAAGGTATTGAAAAGTTTGTCTACATTTTATATTCAGACAACTCAGTCATGTTTAACAGGGGGGAAACATAATGGTCAAACATAATCCATTTCAATCTCGTGAAACATTTGAAGTAGATGGGAAAACGTATCATTATTATCAATTGAAAGCGCTTGAAAACGCAGGGGTTGGCAATGTATCACAATTACCGTATTCAATTAAAGTTTTGCTTGAATCTGTACTTCGTCAAGTTGATGGACGTGTAATTACAGAAGAGCATGTTACAAATTTAGCAAAGTGGGGAACAAAAGATGTTCAAGATATCGATGTTCCATTTAAACCATCTCGCGTAATTTTACAAGACTTCACAGGTGTTCCAGCTGTCGTTGATTTGGCTTCACTTCGAAAAGCGATGGCAGACATGGGTGGGGATCCTGATAAAATTAATCCGGAAATTACTGTAGACCTTGTAATCGATCACTCTGTACAGGTTGATAGAGCGGGTACAGCAGACGCGCTTGAATTCAACATGGACTTAGAGTTTAAACGTAATGAAGAACGTTATAAATTTTTAAGCTGGGCACAAAAATCATTTGATAATTATCGTGCAGTTCCACCAGCAACAGGTATTGTACACCAAGTAAACCTTGAGTATTTAGCACCAGTTGTTCATGCTGTGAAAAATGCTGAAGGTGAATTAATTGCATATCCAGATTCGTTAGTTGGAACAGACTCTCATACTACAATGATTAATGGTATCGGCGTTCTTGGATGGGGCGTTGGTGGTATTGAGGCAGAGGCAGGGATGCTTGGACAACCTTCATACTTCCCGGTACCAGAAGTTATCGGTGTTAAGTTAACTGGTACACTTCCAAGTGGTACAACAGCAACAGACGTTGCTTTAAAAGTAACGCAAGTGTTACGTCAAAAAGGTGTAGTTGGTAAATTTGTTGAGTTCTTTGGTAGCGGATTAAAGAGCATGCCTTTAGCTGACCGTGCAACAATTTCAAACATGGCACCAGAATACGGCGCAACTTGTGGATTCTTCCCAATTGACGAGATTTCATTAGATTACTTACGTTTAACAGGAAGAGATGAAGAACAAATTCGCGTTGTTGAAGAATACTGTAAAGCAAACGGTTTATTCTATACAGCAGATAGCAAAGATCCAATTTATACAGACCTTGTTGAAATTGATTTAAATACAATTGAATCTAACCTTTCAGGACCAAAACGTCCACAAGATTTAATCCCACTTTCAAATATGAAAGATGAGTTCCACAAAGCCGTTGTAGCACCAGTTGGAACACAAGGACTTGGATTCAATGAACAAGAATTTGATAAAGAAGTGAAAGTTGCATTAAAAGATCAGGAAGTAACGATGAAAACAGGTGCAATTGCAATCGCTGCAATTACAAGCTGTACAAATACATCTAACCCATATGTATTAATTGGTGCAGGTTTAGTTGCGAAAAAAGCAATTGAAAAAGGTCTTAAAGTACCTGGTTATGTAAAAACATCATTAGCTCCAGGATCTAAAGTTGTTACAGAATACTTAGATAAATCAGGTTTAACAACATATTTAGATCAATTAGGATTCCAAACAGTTGGTTACGGCTGTACAACTTGCATTGGTAACTCTGGTCCGTTAGCACCAGAATTAGAAGAAGCAATTGCAGCAAACGACTTATTAGTAACATCTGTTTTATCTGGTAACCGTAACTTTGAAGGTCGTATTCATCCGCTTGTAAAAGCGAACTACTTAGCATCACCACCACTTGTTGTGGCATATGCGCTTGCTGGTACTGTTGATATCGACTTGAAAAACGATGCAATCGGTAAAGATGAAAACGGTAATCCGATTTACTTTAATGACATTTGGCCATCAGCGAAAGAAATTGAAGAAGTGGTTCAAAGCGTCGTAACATCTGAACTGTTCAAAAAAGAATATGCACAAGTATTTAATAGTAACGAACGCTGGAATGAAATCCAAACTTCAAATGAAGCGTTATATACTTGGGATAATGACTCAACTTATATTCAAAATCCACCGTTCTTTGAAGGTTTATCAAAAGAACCAGGTGAAGTAGAAACACTTTCAGGTTTACGTGTAGTTGGTAAATTTGGAGACTCTGTAACAACAGACCATATTTCACCAGCGGGTTCAATTGGTAAACATACGCCAGCGGGCCGTTATTTATTAGAAAATGGCGTACAGCCAGTTGACTTTAACTCTTATGGTTCTCGCCGTGGTAACCATGAGGTTATGATGCGTGGTACATTCGCAAACATCCGTATTAAAAACCAAATCGCACCAGGAACAGAAGGTGGATATACAACTTACTGGCCAACTGGCGAGGTAACATCTATCTATGACGCTGCAATGAAATATAAAGAAGACGGCACTGGCCTTCTTGTAGTTGCTGGTAAAGATTACGGTATGGGAAGCTCTCGTGACTGGGCTGCGAAAGGTACAAACCTTTTAGGTATTAAAGCAGTTATCGCAGAAAGCTTCGAGCGTATTCACCGTAGTAACCTTGTATTAATGGGTGTATTACCACTACAATTTAAAGATGGCGAAAGTGCAGAAACATTGGGTCTTGTTGGTAACGAATCATTTGAAATTCAAATCGACAAAACAGTGAAACCACGCGATCTTGTAAAAGTAGTTGCAACCACTCCAGAAGGAAACGAAAAGCAATTTGAAGTAGTAGCACGTTTTGATAGTGAAGTTGAAATCGACTATTACCGTCATGGTGGTATCTTGCAAATGGTTCTTCGTGAGAAAATTGAAGAGTCTAAAGTATCAAATTAAGTAAGTTGTTGTAGTATAGAAGAAAAGTATAATATTTTCAATCAAAACAAGGAAGCTGACTGAAGTTAGCTTCCTTGTTTTATGTAAAGAGGAAAGGGATGAAGCCGTATAGCTTCATCCCTTTCCTTTTCTTATATAAAAAATTGGGGGAATGAAGATGAAAGAATACAAAAGAATTATATTACCGTTGTTACAGGAAAAAGTGTTACTTATTGCTGCAATATGTAGTGGAGTTATAGCGGCCGCTATGAATTTATCTAGACCATTGTTAATGGGGCTAATTGTTGATCGACTCATTCAGAAACATATAGAGGAAGTATATATACATCGTCTTATTTGTAGGAAGTAGGTTCATTACATGGGGGGATTCGCTATTATTTAATTATATAGGTTCAAAGAGTAGCCAACGTATATTACGAAAAAAACGTATAGAATTGCTAGATCATTTTTTGTTATTACCATTTGAGGAAAGTGAGAAGGTAAAACAAGGAGAGTTAGAAACATTGGTTGTTTCTGATATACCAAATTGGGTAAGGTTATATGGCCCTGTGTTAATAGAGTGCATTCATGCTATAGCTCAATTTATTGGAGCGTTAATAGCGTTTCAACACATTGATATACAGTTTATATGGTGGATTGTTCCATTTTTGATTGCGAGTGCGGTTATCCCAATGTTTATGGCGAAAAAAGTAAGAAAGACGGCTAGTATAGCTCAAATGAATCATTCAAGTGTTGTAGAAACAATATCACAATTTGTAAAAGGTATCAAGATTTACGTAGTTTAAGAGAGGGAAAATGGGCAGTAAAGAAATTTAAGGAGGTAACATCACATTCTTATAAATCAGAAGTGAAAAAGATTATGACGCAAAGCTTTATAGGTATTATAGGAACAGCGATAGAAACGGGTACATACATGGCAATTCTTATTGTAGGAGCGCAAAAAGTAATAAATGGAGAAACGGAAGTGGGATCGCTCGTTGCTATATTAGCTACTGTTGAAATGTTATTTTTTCCTGTTCGTTATGCCAGTGATCTATTCATGATGACACAAGTTTCTGTTGCTTCTGCATCTAGAGTATGGAGCTTTTTAGATATGTCTACTGAAATAATGGCTGAAGAAAGAGACTATTATTGAATGTGGAACGCCTCAAGAATTATTAAGCAATAATTCATTATTGAAAGAAATGCTATAGTTTTCATCAAAACAGGGGCTAAATGAATGCCCCTGTTCGTTCATATTTACTCTGGTTTATTGAGCTGATATTCGTATGTAGAGGAGTTTTCAGTATTAAATTCTTTTACTAATATAATCTTATTTGTGCCCGGATCATATTTGAAAATTTTAATGGTATGCCTATCGCCACTTGCAGGATCATGTTCCTTTAAAGCAAATGTATTTTCTGCAATTTGAGTCATATTACTGGTTTGTATATCTACTGGAGTAGTGTCGTGGTTTGTAGAAACTTCAATAACTCTTTCTTTGTTAAAAAATATAAGGACTAAAATTAAGATGACAAAACAGATGCGCATATAGCGTAGTTCTTTACTAATTGGATGTTCGCCCATAGTGTTCACCCTTTCATTGAACTACCCCCACCTACCTCTACAAGAGCTTGAGGTGGGGGATTCTCCTGTCTCTGTCTTCACAAAAACAGTTCCTCTCGTAGCCAATGGAACATGGTTTTATGCATAAATAATTACACCCCTTCCAAATTATAACTATTTATATTATACGATAAAGAGAAAAGATTTTCGATTTTATTAAGAATATTCTATTTATTTTTCAGGAGAATATTTCCAAGGTTGTCCGTATAAGCTAAAATAAAATGTAAGTACGAATATTATTTTTGAATGAATATAATAAATGACTCAAATTATAAGGGTGATGTATATGTGGCGGAAATTTACGGTTATTATCATCTTATTTTGTTTAGCTGGTTACGCAGTATATGTGCAACTTGGAAAAAACGATAAACAAGTAAGCGAAGAACCAATAAAAAGTGAAGAAACGATGAAAAAAGAAGTGATTGCAAAAAACGGAATTGAAGTAGGTAAGGTTGCACCAGATTTTGAGTTGTCAAAATCGGATGGGACAAGGGTTAAGCTTTCAGATTTAAAAGGTAAAAAAGTCATCCTAAATTTCTGGGCAACGTGGTGTGGTCCTTGTCAGCAAGAAATGCCGGATATGGAGGCTTTTTATAAGAAACATAAAGACGATGTAGAAATTCTTGCTGTAAATTATACGGTTTCTGAAGGTGCTAATGGAGAGGAAAAAGTGAAAAAGTTTGCGGAAGAGAAAGGAATTACTTTTCCGGTTTTACTGGATAAAGACATAACTGTTACCACGACATATAAAGTAATTACTATCCCAACTTCATATTTTGTGGATACAAAAGGCGTGATTCAGGATAAGTTTATCGGGCCGATGACGCAAAAAGAGATGGAAAAACGAGTTGCGAAACTAAAATAGTAGGAAGAAGACAGGGTTAGCCATAGGCTGTTTCTGTCTTTTCTTTTTCATCAAGCAGCTTGTTCATGGTATGATAAAAGAAATTTAAACGAGGAGAGTATGCCTGTGGGACATTTATCTTTGCCAGCAGACTATGTTGTGATTGACTTTGAAACGACAGGATTTAATCCATATAATGATCGAATTATTCAAGTGGCAGCGGTAAGGTACCGTAATCATGAGTTGGCTGATCAATTTGTTTCTTTCGTAAATCCAGAACGACCTATCCCTAGTCGAATTACAAGTTTAACAGGGATTACAAATTATCGCGTTTCGGATGCACCACTGATTCAGGAAGTTTTGCCGTTGTTTCTAGCATTTTTAGGTAACGACACAATTGTTGCGCATAATGCTTCGTTTGATATGCGGTTTTTAAAGAGTAATGCAAATATGCTTAGATTGCCAGAACCTAAAAATATGGTAATTGATACCGTGTTTTTAGCAAAAAAATATATGAAGCATGCTCCAAACAATAAGTTAGAAACTTTAAAAAGAATGCTCGGAATTCGTTTAAGTTCTCATAATGCACTTGATGACTGTATTACATGTGCAGCTGTATATCAAAAGTGTGCCGCTATCCAAGAAGAAGGACAAAAGAAAGTGAAAAAAGAAACACTTGAAGAAGATGAAGTGTACATGCTAATAAAAGAAATGCTTGTGAAGCATAATCGTGATATAGAGTGGATTCGCAATGTAAGCGTTGGAAGTTATCTAGATATAAAAGCTTTTTATCCAATTGTAAGGGTGAAGATAAAAGGGCGAAAAAAATATGTTTTAACTGAAAAGACAGAACAAGAGATGTTAGGGATATGTCCTAGTTTGAAATGTGAGCCGGCTTTAAAAAGTGAAATAGGTATAACGAGAATTATGATTGAAAGTTTAGAGGATTTTGAGAAATTAGAAAATTATATTTTAGAGGCTTATGACAGAGTGATACAAGCACTGAATGAGTATAAAGAAAATAAAGTTAATGCGAATGAAGAAATTGAAAAATATTTAAGCATAATGAAATAGTAAAAGTGATAAAAAATCCATCAGTTGTCAAAGGGGCTGATGGGTTTTTTATCATTTTTGTTGAACGAGAGAAAATGTTTTTGCTAGGGCTTTTGCTTCCTCTACAGAGGCTCCAAATGTATCCCAAGGCATCACCGTTTCTAATAATAAAAATGGATCTAAGTTTTCTTGTCTAGCTTTAATTAAAGCTGTTCCTAGGTTCGTGTAATGATTAATTTTTTCATTAACTGATTTTCCATTCTGTTTTTGAATTTCTTCTTGTTGTTTTCTTCCTTTCAATTGAAGATTCATGATCTGTTTATCATGAATCTCAAATGCTTGATCAACCAAATCTTGTGTTAAATTTATTAAATATGCAATCATGATTGCATATTTTTTGGTGCTGTGAATAGGGAGTACAACAAAAAACAGAAGGACACTGCCTGACATCAAAGTGTAGAATATCGATTAACGTTCCTATTTCAAATAATGTCAGGCTGATAATGCTTCCATTTGAATTCTACTGGTTTTTTCATATCGATACACATCCTTTTTAGTTTAGTAGTATCAGTATGTCCAAGATTTATAGATTAGTTTCAAGTTAGCTGAAATTTTTGCACCAGAACTTTACTATAGATAATCCAATTTATGTAAATGAAAAGCCTCATTAGTGGAAGCTGAAGGGAGGTTATAGATTTCTAGATACATTGACTACTGATAAGTAGCTTTATGTTAGCTAGTTTTGTGTAGAGTATTCATCCGATTCTTGGGGATCTTGTTCAGCAATCGGGCTAGATTGTTGAATAACATTTTAAGTTGAATTGTGAAGATTGTGAAGAAATGTTCTTTATTTAACGGAGCTTTATCGTAAAATATGAATAGGAGGTGATAAAGTGAAGATGAGAAAACGTATACTTGGTTATGTAATAGATTTTTTTCTTTCAATAGCTATCTGTATATTTCTTTCAATCTTAACATTTCTTATTGCAGCAGTAATAGCTTTA
Source organism: Bacillus sp. Medicinal_06 (assembly GCF_056711665.1). Classification (NCBI taxonomy): domain Bacteria; kingdom Bacillati; phylum Bacillota; class Bacilli; order Caryophanales; family Bacillaceae; genus Bacillus; species Bacillus sp. Medicinal_06. The sequence continues at coordinate 94,539 of NZ_JBWYHD010000012.1, forward strand.
CTATTTTTGCCTTTTGTTGCAAGTGACGGAGATACATGGAATCCAATATTAACTGGAATAATGAATGGCATACTGCTGTTGAGTGTTTTGGTGTTTATGGTCACATCACTAGGAGCTAATTTCAAATTGACCTTAACATGGGGTTACAAATTTAACGGTTTAATATTAGAAAATACCAATAAGTTAAGATTGTTTACATGGTGGTTTATAAGAAACGGAATAGCAGGTCTATTTATATTCTTAATTGTTTATCATTTAGCAAATGACATGGACTACAAGTACCTCTTTTTACCTATTTTTATTTACATAATATATATATGGATAGATGGGATAGTGTTCCTCCTTACAAAGGGAAAGAGAACTTTTACAGATATTTGGACGGGCATAGAAGTTAGAAACAACGAAAGTAGTAAAAGATAATATCCCACCGTCTGGAACTAAACTATAAGGATTATTTATTCTTCGAGAACGATGGTTTTTATTGTTTTTTTAGAAATTGCTTATTCAATTATTGGGCGCTTTTCTTGCGTAAGGAAGTGCCCATTCTCTATTCAACGGGGATTTGTTTTTCGATAAATCCCTTAATCTACCTTTTCGAGAGGATGGGCAAAAACACCCGAGTTTAGATTAAACTTTAGAATATGTTATACAATTTATTCGCCATTAGACACACCTTTCTCAATAATCAATACATTTACCTTTCCCCATACAAGGGATTTTCCATTCACTTGTTCTTTTTCAATAACTTTGGTTTGTGGGGGAAGGGGATATTTAAATAGTTGTTCAGTAAAATTATTAGAAATTCTATCTTTATTCGTCCAATATGAAAATCCTGCAATCAATATTATTACTACTAAAATGATTATCCTCATCTTACTAAATATCGTTCTTCTTAATATATTCATCTTTAAAAGACCTCTCCAGCGAAATTATTGATAGTAAAATTTTAACATAAAAATCCGTTTATCCTTAAAAAACACTTCTTTTCTCAGAGGGGTGTCTTCATTTGAAATATATAATATCGTTTAGAGTAAATTTTTGTTGAAAAATATGCAACATTTTATACAAGTTTCTGTACCAAAACAGCCAAACTTAAGCACAATAAATCGTGTCAAATCAATATTGTATAAAATCCTGTATATGGAATTGATGGACATAAAAACAAGAAACCTAGAACATACAAGGATTCCAGCTTGTCCTTGCTACTGATAATAATGCGTTATGTTAACCGAGCATGAATACCATATACATCAAAAATTCTAAACAAATCAGTCCTCCTAAATGGTAAAATAAGGAAAATAATGCAAAAAAACAGTAAACCTTCTCTCAAACAACGAGAGGGAGTTACTGTTCAAATCATAAGAAAAAGGTGAGACAAACTTGAATGTGTTAGAGAGATTGATAGAGCAAGCAAAGAATCCAAGGGGCTGTGTTGGTTCATTTATGCTAAATATTATGAATACTGCTCATGCTACAATGACCGAGTGGGCCTTAGGGAAAGTCAAAATAAAAGAAGATGCGGTAATGTTGGATATAGGGTGTGGCGGGGGTAAAACAATACATACATTGTCTAGTATGAATAAAAACGGCAAACTGTACGGTATAGATTACTCAGAACAAGCAGTAGAAGATTCTATAAGAGTAAATAAAGATGATGTAGAGACTGGAAAAGTGAACATTCGTCAAGCAAACGTATCAAACATCCCATTTCCAGAGGAATCTTTCGATATTATAACTGCATTTCAAACACATTACTTCTGGCCAGATTTAGAAAACGATGTTAAAGAAATTTTCAGAGTATTAAAACATCACGGGCACTTTATGATTGTTGCTGAGCTATATAAAATCAATTATCATATGAAAGCTTATAAAACCAAGAAAGAAATGGAGCAATTGTTTAAAAAAGCTGGTTTTAATACTGTTCAATTTCATGAGAGTACAAACAAAAAATGGCTTTGTATTGTAGGAGGTAAATGAGTATAAAAGATTTAAAATTTATCACTTCCACTTTCGATGATTATGTTAATAATACCTCATGACGTGGTGAAATTTAGGTGTTGTATTAATATGAATATACATGAAGTTTAGAAAAGAAAAAGGAGGATTTTTTATGGTCGATAATTATATAAATGAAAAAGATCATCTTTTTTATAAAAAACGTTTTTATAATGTTTTAGCTTCAATTCCTCTTGTAGTTAACACGCTAATAGTGATATATTTATTAGATTTGAGATTAACTTATTTTGTAACCCTAACTGGCATTTCAGTAATAACTTTATTAATTCAGTTCATCTATTATTATTCAAATTGGAAAAAATCTCTTGCATAATTTTTCTAATAGCTTTAGGGGTCCCACCCCACATCCATCAACTTAAGGTATATGTTTATACAAAGGCGGATCTTTCCATGTAATTTTTCATTATTTTTTATAGACATCCTAAAAGTAGGCATATCAAATAAACCCTGACGGGTTACAATTTTTTCACTATAATTATGCTACCTGATGAATGGAAGTGGTATACTCATAAACAACACCCAAAATATCAAAGACCGTTTTTTTCTCATATCTGTGGGATTTTCGTCCGTTTCGCTGTAGGAGGTTAAACAGACGAAGGAGAATCTTTGATAATTCTTGGGTGTTTTTTTGTAATGCTTGATGAAACAGTAAGAAATAATCTT
>NZ_JBWYHD010000013.1:0-87988 GCF_056711665.1 Bacillus sp. Medicinal_06
CCTGCGTGACAGGCAGGCATGTTAACCACTACACCACGGGACCATTGGTTGCGGGGACAGGATTTGAACCTGCGACCTTCGGGTTATGAGCCCGACGAGCTACCGGACTGCTCCACCCCGCGACGATACTACTTATATATTATATGGTGGAGGATGACGGGATCGAACCGCCGACCCCCTGCTTGTAAGGCAGGTGCTCTCCCAGCTGAGCTAATCCTCCAAAAGTGGTGACCCGTACGGGATTCGAACCCGTGTTACCGCCGTGAAAGGGCGGTGTCTTAACCACTTGACCAACGGGCCAATATGAATGGCAGAGAAGAAGGGATTCGAACCCTCGCACCGCGTTAGCGATCTACTCCCTTAGCAGGGGAGCCCCTTGAGCCACTTGGGTACTTCTCTGTATGGCTCCGCAGGTAGGACTCGAACCTACGACCGATCGGTTAACAGCCGATAGCTCTACCACTGAGCTACTGCGGAATAAGAAAGACAATTTAAATTTTATATAAATACATATGATAAGTCAAGTCGTTTATACAATATCTTGTACAAACGTGACATGTTTATAATATACTGGATTGCTTTTTAACTGTCAAGGTGTTTTTTTATCTCTTTTAATCTACCTTTACACTTTCCGCAAACATATTTTTTTGTATTCATTTGACGTCTTCTTACATATTGAAGAGTACACTCTATACATTCATACACATGTGTTTTAGACTCTTTTTTCACTCCTGGTATTCTCTTGCAAAACCTAGGGGCTCCAACTTCCTTCAACAACTGCCGAAAATCTCGATCACGATGTTGATACCCCTTCCCCATAATATGCAAATGATAATGACACAACTCATGCTTAATAACGCCAATTAATTCTTCTTTTCCATACACTTCATAATAATGATAGTTTAATTCTATATTATGACTTCGTAACAAATACCTTCCACCAGTTATGCGTAATCGTTTATTGAACATTGCTTCATGTAAAAAATCCCTCCCGAAATATTGTAACGATATTTCTTCTACAAGTTTTTGAATTTCTTCTTCATTCATTTTATTCCTCCCAAAAACTAAAAATAAACTTACACTTTTCTTCTTTCTTATACATATATTAAATAGTACATATACCCATCCTCATTCAAAAAGTGTAGCTTCTATGAAACACCTTCTTCCTCGTTTATTCATAGAACTTCACTAACCAAACTCTTATAAGCAGTTCCCAAGACGGAGCTTTTCACTCACTTCAAATCTTTATCTCAGTCCATAGGGGACTATTTGTTAGAGCCGGATTAAACAAGGAGGGATTCTCATGCCTACATGGCTCCGAAAACAAATGCAACGCGCATATTTCGAAAAAAACCGGTATCAAATTAAGTTACTAAATGAATGCTGGTTTTATTATAGCAAAATACATCAAAATTCCTGATAAAGTGAATGTTTAATCGGCGGGGGTTGAATCCTCCCCCACCGATTAAATTCTCAATAACATCCGTTCATGAAAAAAGAGCAGTGCTATACCTGCCCTCTTCCCATTATTATTCAATAGGTAACATCGATAAGGCAACGCGCCCTTTTTTCATATCAACATCATCTACCCATACCTTTACAATCTGTCCGACAGATACCACATCTAACGGATGCTTTACAAACTGTTTGCTCAGTTTAGAAATATGCACTAAACCATCCTGCTTCACACCAATATCAACAAACGCGCCGAAATCAACAACATTTCGAACTGTTCCTTCCAACTCCATGCCACGCTTTAAATCTTCTAATTTGAGAATTCCCTTTTTTAAAAGTGGTTTTGGTAATTCATCACGCATATCTCGTTCTGGACTAATTAAAGCGTCTATAATATCGATTAATGTTGGCTCCCCAATATTCGTGTCTTGAGATAATTTAGAAAGTTCCACTCCCTCTAAACACTTTTGTAAATGTGGTTGTCCTACATCATCAAGCGATAACCCTAGGCTTTTTAATAACAATTCAACATTTTTATACTGCTCTGGATGAATACTTGTTCTATCAAGTGGATTTTTACCTTCTAGTATGCGTAAGAAACCAATACACTGCTCATACGTTTTGGCACCTAAACGTGGTATTTTCTTTAACTCTGTGCGCTTTGTAAATTTCCCTTCTTCTTCACGTTTGTTTACAATATTTTTCGCAACTGTTTTTGATAATCCTGAAACGTATTGCAATAGTGCCACAGAAGCTGTATTCACATTCACTCCTACTTGGTTAACAGCTGTTTCCACGACAAATGTTAAAGATTCATTCAATTTCTTTTGTGATACATCATGTTGATATTGTCCTACCCCAACTGATTTCGGATCAATTTTCACAAGTTCAGCAAGCGGATCTTGCAAACGCCGTCCAATCGAAACAGCACTTCTTTCCTCAACTTGAAGATCTGGAAATTCTTCACGAGCCAAATCAGAAGCGGAATATACACTAGCACCGGCTTCATTGACAATAATATAAAATACATCTTGTTGTACAAATTGTAAAACATCTACTATAAACTCTTCTGTTTCTCTAGAAGCTGTACCATTTCCAATCGCAATCATCTGAACTTGATATTTGTCTATAATAGAAATAACTTTCGTTTTTGCATCTTCATATTTCCGAACAGGCGGATGTGGATAAATAACATCAATATGCAGAACTTTGCCTGTATCATCTACTACTGCTAACTTACACCCTGTTCGATACGCAGGATCTACGGCCAATACTACTTTCCCCTTCATTGGTGGCTGTAATAATAAATTACGTAAATTCTCAGAGAAAATGTGAATCGCTTGCTCTTCTGCAGTTTCAGTTAATTCTTTACGAATCTCCCTTTCGATTGACGGTTGAATTAATCGCTTATATCCATCTTCAATTGCTAGCTGTACATATAATGCACTTTTAGAAGAATCATCAAGAATCACTTTTTTATGTAAAAATCGAATAATTTCTTCTGTCGGTGGTGCAACAGAAACTTTTAAAACCTCTTCTTTTTCACCACGGTTCATAGCCAACACACGATGTGGCACAACCTTTTGCAAAGGCTCTTCATAGCCGTAATACATTTCATATATATTTTTTTCATCTTTTTCTTCATCTTTTACAGAGGACACAACCATTCCTTTTCTAAAGGTGATATTTCGAATCCAGCTGCGGTACGTCGCATCATCCGATACAATTTCTGCAATAATATCTTGCGAAAATTGCAATGCTTCTTGAGCAGATTGCACTTCTTTCTCAGCATCAATAAATTCCTTCGCCTTTTCTTCCGGATCTTCTTTTGTAAACAGAAGTAACCACTCTGCTAAAGGTTCAAGTCCCTTATCCTTTGCAATTGTCGCTTTTGTTCTTCTTTTTTCTTTATAAGGACGATACAAATCTTCTACTTCTTGTAGCTTTGTTGCAGATACAATATGGTGACGCAGATCTTCTGTTAATTTTCCCTTTTCATGAATCAGACGAAGAACTTCTTCTTTCCGATCTTCGAGTTGCATCATATATTGCCATCTTTCTAAGATTGTACGAATTTGTACTTCATCTAAAGAACCTGTCCACTCTTTTCGGTAACGAGCAATAAATGGAACTGTGTTACCTTCTTCTGTTAATTGAATAACATGACGAACTTGCTTTTCTGTAAAGCCTAATTCTTTCACTAACATTTTCATTAACGCTTGTCGATTATCTACCATTTCCATATACAACCGAAACCTCCTCTAATAAAAAAAGTTGCCCCTATAAAGAGCAACTTAAACTGCCGATTTAAAAATCTATTAGTCCTAAACTAATTTGCAGAGCTTCGTCTACACGACTCATCATCACTTCATCTAAATGAGTGATTTTGTCCGTTAAGCGCTGTTTATCGATTGTTCGGATCTGCTCGAGCAAGATAACTGAATCCCTCTCAAACCCATACTTTTTCGCATCAATTTCCACATGTGTGGGCAATTTCGCTTTCTGAATCTGTGCAGTAATAGCCGCCACAATCACAGTCGGACTAAAACGATTTCCGATGTCATTTTGAATGACAAGAACCGGACGAACGCCTCCTTGCTCAGAACCAACAACTGGGGAAAGGTCTGCAAAATACACGTCGCCGCGTTTTACAATCAAAATATTACCCCCCGCTAACTAAGCGTTCTACTGTATGCGCTGCTTCATACTCTGCTAAGAAAGCTTCAGATGCAATACCAAGATTAATTTTTCCCATTTCAATATACCCACGTCGCATAGATTCATGTTGGTAGCGTTTCTTCGTCTTATGTTGACGCAATAACAGTTGTGTTGCCTGGCAAATTAGTTCATGGCGATTCTTATTCTCTTGTTTTCCAATTCCGTCCAATTCCGTTACCACTTGCTTCGGCAACCGAACCACGATTTCAGTAGTTACACTTGATTCGGACACAAAAATACACCTCCACCGTCAACTACACACCCAAATATATATATGACACCTATTGTAATAATACCATTGTATGGGGCCTGTTGCAAAGACTTCCTTATTCCTTGTTTATGTTTTCCAATTCACAAACAAAACATTCACTCTCTTTTACTTTTTATCTCTTTCTAATAAGAAATGAAGCCAAATCCCCATATGTGGGAGCTTCCATCACTATTGATAACTAACAAGGTAATAGCTACCGCAAAGCCTCTTTCTTATATGTCATTCAAATAATTGATGACTTCGACAACTTTACCATGTCGAATAAATATACGAGGAACTCGAAAGCTTATTGTTGTAATAATTTCATAGTTAATGGTCCCCGAATACTCTGCAACCTCAGTGGCACTAATATATTGGTCATCCTGCCTTCCAATAAGCGTTACCTTTGTTCCAAGAGGAACCTTACAAGGAAGATGGATCATAAATTGATCCATTGTAATCCGGCCTACAATCGGAACTCTTTTCCCATCCACAAGTACTTTAAATCCTTGCAATCTTCTAAGCCAACCATCTGCATATCCAATTGGCACCGTTGCTATCCACTCTTCTGTCTTCGTTCGATAAGTGACACCATAACTAATTCCATCACCTTTAATAACTTGTTTAATATGAGCAACAGTCGTATGAAGTGAAAGAGCAGGCTCTAATTTAATCGGTAAGAAGGGACGTATTTCTACAGAAGGAGTTAACCCGTACATTACAATCCCCAGTCTAACAGCATTAAATGTAATACCATGGAATCTCATAGTAGCTGCACTATTAGCTGCATGAATAAACTCTGGGTCTACTCCAAATTCCTCAAGCCAACTTAACTGTTCCAAAAAAGTATTATATTGCTTATCAAAATAAGAGGTTTCCACTTCATCTGCTGTTGAAAAATGCGTATACACTCCTTCTAATTCGAAAAACGGAGCATCTTCTAAGCTATGCAAAAAACCTTTTAATTCTTTGCGTTCTCGAATTCCGATTCTTCCCATACCGCTATCGAAATTAATATGAAAATGTAATGGTACCGAGCTATCCCAGATCTCTACCGCTTCCTTGACCCACTCTTTTTGGAAAACAGTTAGTGCCACATTATTTTCAGCAGCTACATTCACAACACGCGGTGATGATGGACCTAATACTAAAATTGGTGCAGTAATACCTGCCCGGCGAAGCACTAATGCTTCATCTAAAAAGGCAACTGCTAACCTTGTTGCTCCAGCCTCTAACGCAGTTTGAGCCACCGGAACATAGTCATGTCCATATGCATTCCCTTTTACTACAGCAAAAACCTCAACACTTTCCGGGATAATTTCTTTAATGTGCATTACATTGTTATAAATAGCGTCCAAATTCACTTCTACCCACGTATCACGGTAAAATGATGATTCTTCCATAAAAACACTTCCTTATATACGATATGCGAAGCTTATTCTTTTATATTCGTCTTTTTAGGAAATCCGTTCTTCAAAACAAGAAAAAACGCGGTGCATATACATCACCACGTCTAAGAAGTTTATTTCACCTGTTTTGCCGCAACAGAACGTGCTATCATTAATAATTCATCCGGTTTTAAACCTTTAGACACGAGCATATATTCCACTCCGTTATGTGACCATGTTAACGAGTCTTTTGCCAGAGCACCGATTGTAAAACCAAGATCAACTAACTCTCCACTTACACTTATCGACGCTGAGGCTTCAGCAACCTTCGCCTTTTCTTGTATTAATGTAAAGGATTTCTTATTCCCAGTGTATGTGAGTATTGCGCGTTTGCCACTGTCTGTCTTTAGCTCTTTCTCTTCATTTAAAACCATCCCTTGCGGAGTATCACGCGGATATAGAACAGCAAATGGTTTGTCTTCTTTCACTGTTGTTTGTACATCCACTTGCGCCCTAGACATATTTTGCTTCGTATCAAATGCACCCTTATCAAATTTTGTGTCAAACTTTACTTTTGAAAAATCTACTTTCACAAGAACATTTTGATCATTATCCATCAATTTGACTGAAACAGGCGCTAAATCACTTTTATTAAATTTAATTTCTTGCTTCGGTAGCATATTTTGATGATGGTAATTCGTTTTTGTCTTAAACACGTAATATTTATCTGTCTTCTCAAATGAAAGATTTTTCTTATCCTTTAAAATGTCTCTTACAAGTGATTCATATAAGTAAGCTTGACTGCTATTTTGCGGCCAGTCACTTTGAAATCGAAAACTTTTATTAAGAGCTGGTGTTAATACAAATACACCTTCATTATTTCTTAAAATGATTTGACTCTGATCTTTCTTTGTATTTTTTAAGTTCACACGATAATAAGAAGGTTCTTTATGCCAAACTTCTACATTATACTCTTGTGGTTCATTCCCCGTTTTAATAGATAATTTCGCTTCAGCTTGATAGCTCTTCATGCCCTTAACTTTCGCTTCTAAATCTCGCACGACATCTTCTTGTTTCTTTTCCATACAACCCGCTAACACGAAAACGGTCAATAAACCGACAATCACTAAAAATAGCCGCCTTTTCATCCTTTCAGCCCCTTTGCCCCTATAAATGAATGGAAGATATTCCTTCCTTATCGCTAACTCAAATATATGAGACAAAGATATAAAATATGCAGACTAGCGTGACGAGCTTTCTAAAACAACCTGGGCCACTGCAAATTCTCTACTATGACTAATTGATAAATGAACGATATGTTCCGTATTTGCAGTGAGAATTGGCTTACCTCTATCATCATTCTTTATTTCAATATCTAAAAAGCTCACTTCTTTTCCGATACCAGTTCCAACAGCTTTAGAATATGCTTCTTTCGCCGCGAACCTTCCCGCTACAAATTCTACAAGACGTTTCCCTTTTAATTCAGAAGCAACACTACGTTCCTCATCTGTTAAAATGCGATCCATAAATTTAAGCTTTCCATCTAACATTTTTTCAATTCGATCCAGTTCGATAATATCAATTCCAATCCCTATAATCATTTCAAAAGTCCCCTTCTTCTATTTGTCTTCCTTCATTCATATTGTAAGAATAACAGAGAATCTTTCTAATGCAAAAGGAGTGAAAATATAAAATGCCAACATCACATATGCGAACCACCTTACAACCCGTCGTTCTCTCTTTACTTTGCTTGCAACTCATCATGATGATACTAGGGGATTTTTTCTTTTCTGATTTAGCTGCTTACAATGAATATATTTCTGTGGGTGAATGGTGGCGACTTATAACTTCTCTATTTATACATGTAGACTTTCAGCACTTTCTTTCCAACAGCATTTGCCTATTTCTCCTCGGTCAATCAATCGAAAAGCAGCTAGGTAGCATTCGCTTCCCTATTTTATTTTTCACCGCCGGCATTAGCGGCAATATTTTTTCTTATATGATTATGCCTGTCGGGTATATTCATGCCGGTGCATCAGGTGGAATTTTTGGTTTACTTGGTACACAACTTTTTCTTTTATATAGTCGCTATCGTTCTTTTCAACCCAAAGAGTTAATTTTCTTTTCTTCAATTATATTTCTATTACTTCTTTTCACCTTCTTTAATCCTTCTGCTAATCCTATCAGCCATTTAACAGGACTACTAATTGGGGGGATTTGCACTCCATTTTTAACAAAAAAAACGATGGTGTAGAGCTTATTTCACATAAAAGCTCCCACCATCGATTATTTCCACCTCTGATTTTGTACCAAGACCTCGTATTAATTGAAATAAAGCCTCATCCTTTTTCTTCGCTTCTATCATACAATCAATTTGCGGAACACTACCTTTGATTTTCTGTAAAAAGGATAAAAATGTACCTGTATCAATAAAATCCGCATGAGCTCTAGGATCATTTCCTTCTCGCGGACTAGAAATATGCATTTTAATTGGCAATAAAGAAGCTTTCCATGTATCCACTACACGATCCCAATGTTCATACCAATCTTCTTCATCGTTATTCATCATATGGTGATGCAAGTCAAATACGACGGGAACCGCCAACTTTTCACCTAGATATAACGTTTCTTTTAAGGAAAAAGTCGTATCATCATTTTCTAACATAATCATTTCTTGAATACTTGCAGGAACATTTGACCAATTTTCAATAAAACGTTCTAACGCAAGTTCTTTATCATCATATCCACCGCCAACATGTAACACGCAGCGATGCCTCTGCTTTATCCCCATTCCTTTTAGTAACTTCCGATGCATTTGAAGCGTCTTTATCGACTGTTTAAAAATATGTTCTTGCGGCGAATTTAATACAACAAAATGATCCGGATGAAAATCGAGCCGCATCTTCATCTGACGTGCAACTTCCCCTAACTCTTTTAACTTCTCTTTTATAGGACGAATATAGTTCCAATCCAGTAATTCTTCATGGTTTGCTAAAGGAATTAATTTTGAGCTCAGCCGAAAAAAAGACACATCATGTCCCTTATTATGCTTTAATAATCGCAAACAGTTATCCAAATTAGAATTCGCAATTCTTTCTAGTTTATGAATCGCTGCCTCTCGATCTTTAATACGTTGAAACTGCGCGTATGTCATCGTTTGAGATGGAGATGCATTTTTCAAATGTACACTCATCGCTACATAACCAAGTCTTACAAGCATAAAATCCCTCTTTTCTATACAACCCACTATATAGTATGTACAATTACACAAATAAAAAAAGAGGATATCCTTTTTGGGACATCCTCACTTTTATTAAGCTTGTGGCTTACGGCTATGATGTTTTCTTTCGCCACGACCATTTGAAGATCCTGGGCGACCTTGACCTTCACCTTTACGACCACGGTTACGGTTACCATCGCGATTGCGACCATCACGGTTGCGATCACGATTACGACCATCGCCGCTACGTCCGTCACGATTACGGTTACGGTTACCATCACGGTATCCATTTCCGTTACCACCACGTTTTTTAGGACCTCTTGAAACAACTGGTGGTTCTGATGTTAAAGAAATTGGTGTTGTATCCGGCTCTTTTGTCATCATTTTTAAAGCAGCTGCTACTACAGTTACAGAGTCATTTTCTTCTAACATTTCTTCTGCAATACGTTTGTAGTATGATAAGTTATCATTTTCAATTGTGCTTTGAAGTTTTTCCGCGATTAAACGTTGTTGACCTTCTAATGCCTCATCAAGTGTAGGAGCATTCATGCGGTCCATTTTGCGTTTTGTTGTACGCTCGATATTTTTTAATTGTCCTGATTCACGTGGTGTTACAAATAACATTGCAATACCTTTTTTACCAGCACGACCAGTACGGCCAATACGGTGAACATATGATTCTGGATCTTGTGGAATATCGAAGTTGTATACGTGTGTTACACCTGAAATATCAAGACCACGCGCCGCAACGTCCGTTGCAACAAGAACTTCGATAGAACCTTCTTTAAATTTACGTAATACAGACATACGTTTCGCTTGAGTTAAATCACCATGAATACCCTCTGCTGCATAACCACGTAAGTTCAATGCTTCTGATAATTCATCAACACGACGCTTTGTGCGACCGAATACGATTGCAAGCTCTGGAGATTGAATATCTAACAAGCGTGTTAATACGTCAAACTTTTTCTTTTCTTGCACTTCTAAATAGAACTGCTGAATGTTTGGCATTGTTACTTCTTTTGCTTTTACTTTAATGTGTTGAGGCTCAGTCATAAAACGCTCAGCAATACGACGGATTGGATCTGGCATTGTTGCTGAGAATAATAATGTTTGATGTGTTTCTGGCACATCTGTTAAAATCGCTTCAATATCTTCAATGAAGCCCATGTTTAACATTTCATCCGCTTCGTCAAGAACAACAGTTTCTACGTTTTGTAGACGAAGTGTTTTACGGTTAATATGATCTAAAATACGACCCGGCGTACCAACAATAATGTGTGGGTGTTTTTTTAGAGCACGAATTTGGCGGTTAATATCTTGGCCACCATAGATTGGTAAAATACGAACACGTTTATGCTTACCGATTTTGTAAAGCTCTTCTCCAACTTGAATTGCTAATTCACGCGTTGGCGCGATAACAATACCTTGAACCGATTCTTTATGTGTATCCACTTTGTCTAATAGTGGTAATCCGAATGCCGCTGTTTTCCCTGTACCTGTTTGTGCCTGTCCAATAATGTCTTTACCTTGCAATGCATGTGGAATTGTTTCAGCCTGAATTGGCGTAGCCTCTTCAAAGCCCATGCTTTCAACAGATTGCAGTAAAGAATCACTTAATCCTAATTCTCGAAATGTTGTCAATGTTACTTCTCCTTTTCTATCCTATACTTATCATTTAAAAAAAGGCATTTTCCGTGTTTGCGGAAAAGCCCTTTTCCTGAATGCTCACGTATATAAACGGGCGTATATTCTTCACGAAAATACTTCTAAACGTTATTACACTTTATCAATTATAAGTTTTGTATGTGTAAAAAGCAAACCCAACTGTTACCTTATTTCATAATAAAGGGCTTTTTCTTTACTTTTATTTTTCAATTATTTACTGTAAGCGCTTATTAGAAGTTTTCGCTATTTTTTCATCTGTCATTCCTATTTATATCCACCAATTATTTCAACATCGTAATAACTTCTTCTAACTTCATCCCGCGAGATGCTTTTACTAATACAACATCTTTCACATCAACAACTGCTTGTAAATCTTTCACAAGCTCTTCTTTATTGTCATATGCTTTTACACGCTCATTAGAAAAGTTAATTTTTGCCCCTTCAGCAATTTGCGCTCCTAATTTACCGTACGTAAATACATAGGAAATTCGAGCTGGATCAATTAACTTACCCACTTCATAATGAAATTGTACTTCTTGATCACCAAGTTCTAACATATCACCAAGAACAACAACTTTTTTCGAAAATCCATTCAAACCATTCATTAAATGGAACGCTGCTTCCATTGCCGTTGGACTTGCATTATATGCGTCATTAATAATCGTTAATCCACTATCTGTTTTTACAATTTCCATACGCATACCCGTCATTTGAAGTGTTACTAAACCTTGTTTCATTTCTTCCCATGTTACACCAAAGTATTTCGCAATCGCCATTGATGCAAGTGTATTATATACATTATGTTTCCCAAGAACCGGTAGATAAAATACAGCATTCTCATCCTGATTCATCTTAAAGTACGTTCCTGTTGCCTGCAATGTTACAGAAGTTGGATAATAATCATTCGCCATTGCATCACCAAATGTAATCTTCTCAACAGCTAGGTCCATGTTCGGAACACGATTTGTTAAAAGCGGCTCATCACCATTGTATACAAATACTCCACCATCTTGTAATCCTGTAACAATTTCAAGTTTCGCTTCAGCAATCGCATCGCGAGATCCTAAATCCATTAAATGCGCTTCTCCGATATTCGTAATGATTGCAGCATTTGGACGAGCTAACTTAGATAAAAATTCAATTTCACCGCGGCTAGACATTCCCATCTCTAATACAGCCATTTCTGTATTTTCTTCTAGATTTAAAATAGTAAGCGGCAAACCGATATGGTTATTAAAGTTCCCCTCTGTTTTTTGAACCTTGAATTTGGTTGCAAGGAGACTTGTCACAATATCCTTCGTAGACGTTTTACCGTTACTTCCTGTTACCCCTATAACTTTCACATCTAACTGATCACGATAGCTTTTCGCTAATGTTTGTAACGCCTCAAGTGTATCTTCTACAAAGATCACCGGTATATTCGTAGGAGGGTTTTGTACATCCTTTTTCCAAAGCGTAGCTACAGCACCATTTTCAATTGCTTTTTCTACAAAAGAATGACCGTCAAAACGATCCCCTTGAATCGGAACATATAAATTACCTTTTTCAATTTTTCGTGTATCGATTGATACACCTTGTATAGTAATTTCAGCATATTCCTCTACTAAATCCGTTCCATTCGTCATTTGCTCTACTTGTTTTAACGTTCGCTTTATCATAAAAACACTCCTTACATAGAGGAAGCACTATTCTCTTGAATAGTGCTTCCTCCTTTTTTTGTTAGATTGTATATTTAATTTTTTGCTTTTCTTCGTGACGCTCAATCGCCAAACGAATTAATTCTTCAATTAATTCTGGATACGGCAAGTCAGTATGTTGCCATAATAATGGGAACATACTAAATGGTGTAAATCCTGGCATTGTATTTACTTCATTAATATATACTTCTCCATCTTTCGTTAAGAAGAAATCAGCTCTTGTTAAGCCCGCACCATCTAAAGACTGGAATGCACGAATTGCATCTCTTTGAATCGTAGCTGATTCTTCTTCTGTAATTTCAGCTGGAATGATTAATGCCGTATCACCATCGATGTATTTTGATTTATAATCATAGAACTCTTTCTTCGGTACAATCTCGCCTACAACCGAACATTTTGGCTCATCATTACCTAAAACGCCAACTTCCACTTCACGACCTACAATGTTTTCTTCTACGATAATTTTGCGGTCAAATTGGAATGCTTCCTCAAACGCTTTTTCTAATTCTTCACGATCTTTACATTTATTAATCCCAACACTTGAACCAAGATTTGCTGGTTTTACAAAGCATGGGTATCCTAATTTTTCTTCTACATTCTCATAAGCTAATTGAGGATTTTTCTCCCATACACTACGAATGAAAGATGCATACTTCGCTTGCTTCAATCCTGCTTCAGCAAAAATGTTTTTCATAACAACTTTATCCATACCAGCTGCAGATGCTAATACACCGTTACCAACGTATGGAATATTCATTAATTCTAGTAATCCTTGTACTGTTCCATCTTCACCATTCGGTCCATGTAACAGTGGAAAAATAACATCAATTGCATCTCCTTGATTAGAAGAAGCAGCCGGGATAATTTCTGTACTTAATGCTAATGGAGAGATTGCATTTTCCTCACCATTCATTTGCAATGCTTGCACATTCGTTACTTCACCTTCAATGCGTTCACCGCGCATCCATTGGCCTTGCTCTGTAATATAAATTGGATGAATCTCGAATTTTTCTTGATTTAATGCTTTAATAGCAGCAAGAGCTGTTTGTAATGACACTTGATGCTCCGCTGATTTCCCACCATATAATAAACCTAATTTAATTTTCGTCAATGAAATCACCCTAACCAATTGTTTTCATTTTTCTATTTTAGCACTTTTTATAGAAATAGGTAGTTCCTATTTGAAATAAAGTGAAACTTTTCTCACCACTGGTCTTACTACCTGTGGGCAATGAACCAAAACGAAATTCCCATAAATTACATTATGATTTCATCAATCGTATTTTTATGAACAGTTATTCTAAATTCATAGATTTTCCTTATAACAAAGCTGTGTTATGACCTATTCTATATAAATCCATTTTGATTTTTCAACATATAAGTCGCGGTTATGAAGAACAAAAGGTGATCTCACTCATTTTTCTCTTTTTGTTTTAACTTGGTATGGGACAGGAAGAGAATCTGATCGCTTCTATGCATGGACGGATACTCTCTCTCGCACCAAAAGGATTGTATATCGATTTTCCATTTGTATTTATATCGTTATGTACCTAATATATATGAAGAAATACCACTTTTTGTGTATGTCACCTATTGATTAAGAAGAGTGTTTTACCGCTGTTCCTTTTTGTCCCCGTTCTACAAGGCGATCTAAAGAAATATATACAAGCCCCGCTACAATACAGCCCACCCCTAATATCGTAAACAATAAATGCCCTAACAATCGATCAAGTAAAAACCCGCCAAGAAGCGGTCCAAATGCATTTCCTGTAATCCACTGTAAACTTGCTGCCCCCATATATGTCCCACGTAAATGTTCTGGTGCTAAATTGGCCACAAATGTCATTTGCACAGGTGACATAATCATTTCACCTAGCGTATATACCGCATAAACGACTAATAATGTTATTAAAATAATCGTAGCACTTGTACCAAACCCACCAAACCACTTTGGAAGCCAACCGATGAAAAATAATCCAATTCCAAATAACCACGCCCCATATAACATCGTCCTTCCAACAGGTTTATCTGTTGCCCATTTTGAAATTTGGAATTGGAATAAGACAACTAGTAAGCCATTTAAAGCCATTAAATATGGATAAGGGTTATTTTTACCAAATATCTCTTTCATTTCATTATCAAAATGAAGGGGAAGCATACCTTCTGTTTGGGAAAAACCCATGGAAATAATAATACCTGCCAACAAATAAATCATTAGTACCTTATCTCGCAGGACAATTTTCCAGACGGCTTCCGATTCCTTTTCCTTATCCTTTTGTTCTTTCAATACAGTTTTCGGCATCGTTTCTTGAATAAGTATTAACACAAGAAGCGCATAAAGTAGCATTGTGGATGAAGCAATAATAAAAACTAGATTTTTTGAAAGTACAACTACCGAAGCCCCCATAATGGGCCCGATTGCTGCCCCAATATTATGCCCCATTCGTAATAAACCGTACGCCTCCGTCCTCTTTTCAGGTACCGTCACATCCGCTACCATTGCCGATGCCGCTGGATGAAATAGCGAATTACTTAATCCTAAAAGAATAGACAAAATAGCATAAGGAATAAATCCTTCTATAAATAAAAAGCCGAGCATCAACACTGCATTACTTGCCATAGAAACAATCATAATCGGCTTTCTACCATATATATCAGCAATCCTGCCTCCTATCAAAGAACCAAAACTTGCTGCAATCGGAGAAAGTGCCATAATAATCCCCACTTGTAATAAGGAATCTACTTTATCTTTTAAATACAACGCAAAAAATGGCATTAACATCATCATTGCAATTCCATTCAATGTTTCTCCGATAAAACGGATCCATACGTTGCGATCCATCGCTTGTAACTCACGCCATGTCTGTTTCATTTACAACACTCCTTTAATCGACCACTCCTTATCTTATATTAATTTTAGAAAAATGTAAATTTTCAAAAACAAAAGATCCGTTCTATTCTATTTAGAACGGATCTTTTCTCTATAAATTCGCTACATCTTCTTCATCTTTTTTATTATTTAAAACACTATGCTTTCGACTATATAGGAAGTAAACAGCTACACCAATCACCATCCATATGCCGAAGCTCATCCATGCAGTTCCTGATAATTGAAGCATTAAATATAAACAAAAGATAACTGTTAACGCAGGTAAAACTGGTACAAGTGGTGCTTTAAAAGCACGTGGTAGATCTGGATGTGTTTTTCTCATTACGATAACTGCAACTGCTACAAGTGCAAAAGCAGATAATGTTCCCATGTTTACAAGATGTGCTAATACATTTAAGTCGATAAGCCCCGAAATAAGCGCTGCAATAATCCCTGTTGTCCATGTATTTAAAAATGGTGTTTTAAATTTCGGATGAACTTTTGCAAGACGCTTCGGCAATAGTCCATCACGACTCATTGCATATGAAACACGAACTTGCCCATACATCATAACTAACATTACAGTTGTAATCCCTGTAATTGCTCCTACCGAGATAACACCCGCTAAACCATCTTGTCCAATAAACTGAAGTGCGAAAGCTACCGGATCAGAAATATTCAGCTGACCATAAGGTACAATCCCTGTCAAAATAAGTGAAACAATGATATAAAGAATTGTACAAGTAAGTAATGATGCTATAATGCCAATTGGTAAATCACGTTGCGGACGTTTTACCTCCTCAGCTGCCGTTGATACAGCATCAAATCCAATGAATGCAAAGAATACTGTTGCAGCCCCAGCCATTACACCATCAAGACCAAACGGCATGAACGGTGTCCAGTTTTCCGGCTTTACATAATTAAAGCCAGCAAAGATAAAGAGTAATACAACTGCTATCTTAATAAAAACCATAATATTGTTTACACGGGCACTTTCACGTACACCTCTAGATAAAAGAGCAGTCATAATTAAAATGATAATGACAGCTGGTAAATCGATAAGGCCACCCTTTCCTGTTCCAGGTGCAGAAGATAAAATGGTCGGAATATGAATTCCAAAGCCTTTTAATAAGGATTGGAAATAAGCAGACCATCCATTGGCTACCGCAGATGTCGCTAATAAATATTCCAACATTAAATCCCATCCAATTAAAAATGCAAACACCTCTCCCATCGTCGCGTACGTATACGTGTAAACGCTTCCCGAAACTGGGACAGAAGATGCAAATTCTGCGTAGCAAAATGCAGCAAAGGCACATGCTAATGCAGCTATAGCAAATGATAAAATGATAGCTGGTCCAGAATGTTTCGCTGCCACAACACCAGTAAGAACAAAAATCCCTGTTCCGACAATAGCTCCAATCCCAAGCATTGTTAAATCCAGTGCTCCCAATGTTCTCGCTAATGTTTTTTGTTTACTTTCTTGCATTAGTTTCGCAATCGGCTTTTTTTGAAAAATTTGCTTCATAGCATGCACCTCTAGTTTTTAATTTTCAGAAAATTTTTAATTCTTGTTTTCATTTTACTCATAACATGTTTTTTAGTCAACACTTTTGTCGAAATAAACAGAAAAATATCTAACCAACAAAAAGAATGTAATATAATCAATGTATAGCATCCTTCGTTATCCTATTTGTTCACCAAATTAAACAAATTTATCATTCGACATAAAAAGATAAATAATATACAAATAATGTATATAGTTATATCCCTATATCTTTTTATAATTATTTTTGATATTCTATACATTGTCGATTCCAACTAAAAAAGAGGAATGCTCAGAAAATGAGCATTCCTCTTTTTTTATTTCGTAGTATATGAACCTTCCTCAATCCAACTATACATATATTTCTCATCTTCCGTCTCATGCGCTTGTTTCACAATGCGAAGCGGACGGAATGTATCGATCATCACTGCTAATTCAATTGTTTCTTTTTTCCCTAAGCTCGCTTCTGTTTTTCCAGGATGTGGCCCATGCGGGATACCACTTGGATGAAGGGTAATTGAACCTTCTTCTACACCTTTTCTACTCATGAAGTTACCTTCTACATAATAAAGAACTTCATCACTATTTACGTTACTATGATAATACGGCGCTGGAATTGCGTCTGGATGATAATCATATAAACGCGGCACAAAAGAACAAATCACAAAGTTATGCCCTTCAAAAGTTTGATGGACTGGCGGTGGCTGATGAATACGACCTGTAATTGGTTCAAAATCCTCCACATTAAAGACCCAAGGATATAAATATCCATCCCATCCGACAACATCTAACGGGTGATGCTGCATAATATGTTTATGCATGTAACCTCTCGACTTTGTCATGACGACAAACTCGCCTTTTTCGTCATATGTCTCTAACTTCTCTGGTCCTCTAATATCCCTTTCACAGAAAGGACTATGTTCTAACAATTGACCATACTCATTACGATAACGACGTGGCGTTGTAATTTGGCTATTCGCTTCTACAACAAGAAACTTAGACTCTCCCTCATCTGGAATAACACGATAAATTGTTCCGATCGGAATCGTTACATAATCACCTTTACGGTAATGAATCGTTCCAAACATTGTCTCAATTTTCCCAGTTCCATAATGAACAAATAACATTTCATCTCCATCACCATTGCGATAGAAATAATCCATTTTTTCTGTCGGATTCACAACACCGATTAATAAATCCTCATTCCCTAATATAAAGTTCCTTCCACTTACTGCATCACCAGTTTTTCTATTTTCCTTCGTACGAAAATGACGATGAGCAAGCGCTACATCTTCTTCATACTGCAACTGACAGGAATGCGCTAGCGCGGCGTGTCCTACTTCAGTTGGCATATAATGATGATACAAAATAGATTGTGTACCAGAGAAACCTTTCGTTCCCATCACCTGTTCACGATAAAGTGATCCATCTTCTTTACGAAATTGCACATGTCGTTTATGAGGAAGCTCCCCCATGTGACGATAATACATGCCCATCACCCGCTTTCATTTCTTTTTTCACTGTATTACGTAATGTGCCAAGTCCAGTGATTGTAAGTTCTACAACGTCACCATCTTGTAACCACTTTTCTGTACCAAGTTCTAAAATACAGCCAGTACCAACCGTTCCCGAACCAATTACATCTCCTGGATATAACGTAACATCCGCTGAGGCACGTTCTATCATTTCTGCAAACGTATAGTAAATATCCTGAAGATTCCCTTTAGACAAAAGTTCTCCGTTGACGTGAGTAGTCATTTCTAAGTTATACTGTTCACCTATGCGATAAGCTTCTAACTCCTCTTTCGTAACAAGATATGCTCCTAATGAAGTCGCAAAGTCTTTTCCTTTTGCAGGACCAAGCCCCACTTTCATTTCCTTAGCTTGCAAATCCCTTGCACTCCAATCATTCATAATACAGTAACCAAAAATATATTCTTCGGCTTGTTCACGCGAAATATTTCTTCCCTCTTTCCCAATGACACAAGCAATTTCTAATTCATAGTCAAGCTTTTGCGATTGTTTCGGGCAAGAAACTGTAACGTCTGGTCCAATAACAGCACGGTGATTTGTAAAATAAAAAACCGGAATATCATACCACTCAGGAACAACATCTAAACCACGTCGCCCGCGAGCCGTTTTGACATGTTGCTCAAACGCATAAAAATCACGAATACTACCTGGATTAGGAATGGCTGCACAAAGCTGCACATCTTCCAAAGCGTACACGCCACTTGTTGGTTTTCGAATACCACGTACGATTTCTATATATTCATCCGCTTTCTCTAAAAAAGCGAGCATAGATGAAGGAAGAGTTCCATTACTTGCTAGATTCATATCGATGACTTTGTCACCTTCCAGCCAACCTGCACGCATTTCTCCTGAAGGAAGACGAAATGTAATAAATTTCATCACTATTCCTCCTCACCGTTTATATAAAGTGAAACTTTAATCAGTGAGGGTTTTCTCTATCCCCCACTGACCGATAACAATTTTATAGATTTCCGCGGCGCTCTTGTTCTCTTTCAATGGATTCAAATAAAGCCTTAAAGTTTCCTTCCCCGAATCCACGAGAACCTTTACGCTGAATAATTTCAATAAATAATGTTGGACGATCCACGATTGGCTTCGTAAAGATTTGTAGCAAGTAACCTTCTTCATCACGATCCACAAGAATCTTAAGTTCTTTTAACTTATCAACTTCTTCATCGATTTCACCGACGCGCGCTGTTAACTCATCATAATACGTGTCTGGTGTATCTAAAAACTCAACTCCATTGGCACGAAGCGCTTTAACTGTTTTCACAATATCATTTGTCAATAATGCTAAATGTTGTACACCTGCACCATTATAAAACTCTAAGTATTCTTGGATTTGTGATTTACGCTTTCCATCTGCCGGTTCATTAATTGGAAACTTAATACGACTTCCATTTGTCATAACTTTTGACATTAAAGCGGAATATTCCGTACTAATATCATCATCATCAAAATGAATCATTTGTTTAAAGCCCATAACATTTTCATAATAGCTAACCCATTCTTCCATTTTTTCAACGTTACCAACAACATGATCCACAGCGATTAATCCTGATTCTTCACTCGGAATATTGAATTCAACTTCTTCATAACCAGGCATAAATTTACCTTTATAATTTTTACGCTCCACAAGAGTATGGATTGTATCGCCATACGTACCGATAACCGCCTTTTTTAATGTCCCATGCTCATCCGTTAATTCTTCCGGCGGAGCAATCGCAACAGCACCTCGTTTTACAGCTTCTGAATAGGCCTTTTCAACATCGTCAACAAGTAAAGCTACGTCTTTTACTCCATCACCATGAGTTTTTACAAATTCCGCAATACGACTTTCACTATTTAAAGTTCCAGACACAACAAAACGCATGTTTTTTTGCACAAGAACATACGATACCTTTTCGCGATTTCCTGTTTCCAATCCAGAATAGGCAACAATTTTAAACCCAAACGCTCTCGCAAGGTAATAACTCGATTGCTTTGCATTTCCTACATAAAATTCTAAATGATCGACATCACGTACCGGAAAGAAATCCTCCATTTGTGCAGCTAACGTATCCATAGATTTTTGTTTCATAAATTCCTCATCCCCCTGTAAATAAATTAAATATTACATACTTTAAACCAATCGAAAGCGCTTCCAGCTATCACTAAAAAAATTAGTTAGCAAGCTAACAAATTTCTGACTCTTAAAATTTTCTATCTTTTCTGTCAAATTCCTCTTTTTTTCTCTCATATAAAATTCGACTTTTTTCTCTTTCAAGTAATAGGGAATTCCTACATATAAGGATATGATTGAATGCTGTGGATATAGAACAAATAAAAAACTAGTAGAATACAAAAAAGACTCTAACATATTAACAATCTATAATATGTTAGAGCCTTTATTTTTTTTGAATAATGGTACGAATAGCATATGAGAAATTCCTCTTATCTATACTCATCATACTAATACATTTGCAAGGAATACAATAAGTGATGTTAATACTACTGCTCCACCTGCTGCCCCTAAGAAATCCATCTTTGTTACTTGTAATACTTGTTCCATACTCCTCATTCTCCTTTCAACTTTACTTTAAACTCTGCATACTCTTTATCACTTATGCAAACTTCTATTATACTAAAACGTTAGAAAGAAATACGATTAATGCTGTTAATACTGCTGCTCCACCTGCTGCCCCTAAAAGATCCATTTTTGTTACTTGTAATACTTGTTCCATATTCCTCATTCTCCTTTCAACTTTATTTTAAACTCCTTATACTACTTTATTACCTGTACAAAACTTCTATTATACTAATGCACTTGAAAGAAATACGATTAATGCTGTTAATACTGTTGCTACTCCTGCTGATCCTAATAAGTCCATTTTTGTTAGTTGTAATACTTCTTTGTTTTTCATATTTCCCATTCTCCCTTCAATTCATAACTTTCTTTTTATGTAATACGATCCGTTCTACTGCTTGTACAAAGTTTCTATTATACTAAAACGTTAGAAAGAAGTACGATTAATGCTGTTAATACTGCTGCTCCACCTGCTGATCCTAAGAAATCCATTTTTGTTACTTGTAATACTTGTTCGATTTTCATATTTACTCTCTCCTTATTAATAGATATTTATATGTAATTCCGAAGAAATGATTAATTCATAGTTTTTATCTTAACGTTACATTGAATTAACTTGTGTAACGTTTGTAACATTAATGTAACATAAGTTTTTTCACACTGCAATATAAATACGTAAAATTTATTACATTTTTTTTACGAAATTATTCAAATGTATCCATAAACCCCTTTATATAGCATTTTTCAACACGTATAGACTTGTAATACTAATGTAACATTACAGTTACACAATAAAAAAAGTAGTAAAAAGAGTCATAAACAGCTCTTCTACTACTTTTTGTTAACATTAATTTAAAACTCCCTTAACATTATCCGCTTACAATGAAACTATAGCGTCTTATTGTAAAGGAAGGATATCCATTGAACACACAATCTTTCTTCAAAAAGCAACGTCTCATCGCCGCGTGCACATGCGAAAATATTAACAAAGCCCTTACCTCTGATGCTGATGCAATACTATTGATAAATGGATCATTATCATTTTTCATCAAATATAGAAAGGTATTAAAAAATGTCCAAAACCGCTCTTTATTCATCTTGATTTAATAAAAGGGTTATCTAATGATATAGAAGCAATTACTGAACAAGGTCATACAAGCACATACCTCTCTCTAAAGTAGACTGTACGCAGTCTTTTTTTATTCCTTACACTAACATTTCCATAAAGTCCAAGATAAGTTTATATGTTTCCTAAAGATAACTATGTATAATAAAAACAAAGAGGTGGTCATTTTGAAATTAATCGCACTAGATATGGATGGTACATTACTATCATCTAATCTCGAAATTTCCAAAGAAAACTTACAAGCTATCCGCACTGCTCAAGCAGCTGGTCATATTGTAAT
Source organism: Bacillus sp. Medicinal_06 (assembly GCF_056711665.1). Classification (NCBI taxonomy): domain Bacteria; kingdom Bacillati; phylum Bacillota; class Bacilli; order Caryophanales; family Bacillaceae; genus Bacillus; species Bacillus sp. Medicinal_06. Next base: position 22,317 of record NZ_JBWYHD010000013.1, read on the forward strand.
GATTTGTTCTGGTCGTGCAAAAGAAGATGCTTTAAAGCTATTGGAAGAGTATCAATTATCACTTCCAGTTGGAGCAAGCAATGGGGCAATTGTTTATGTTGATGGAAAAGTAATTAACGCACGTTGTTTACAAAACGATAAAGTATACAAACTAGCTAAATTACTAGAATCTCAAGGATTCCCATATAAACTGTACACAAACAAAGGAGTTTATTCTCCTTATAATTGGAATGAAAAGGTAATGCATACATTCGAAGAAAATAAGCATGCACTTGATGTTACAATTGAAGAACTAGAACGAATTACAGAGAAGCAAAAAAAATCGAACTTAATTACTGATTTCCAAAAAATCGAAGATGTTGTAAATAATCCAGATTTAGAAATCTCGAAATTCTTCATTTTAACATTTAATGCAGAACATCGTTCACAACTACTGCATTCTTTACAAGAAGATAAAGAAATTATGGTCACAGCATCGGCTCCAACAAATTTAGAAATTATGGACAAGCATGGCCATAAAGGAAATGGGTTGCAAGAAATGGCATCTTATTTCAACATTCCAATTCAGGATACAATTGCAATCGGTGATAACTTTAATGATGTACCAATGTTAGAAGTAGCTGGCTTATCTGTTGCAATGGGAAATGCTGAGGAAGATGTAAAGAAATTATGTGATGTTGTTACATTAACAAATGATGAGCATGGTGTTGCGCATGCAATTGAGCTGTATGTATTGCAACCATCATCAAGTAAATAAAATAAGGACTCTTCCGTATTTGGAAGGGTCCTTTTCTTAAAGCGTTGGGAAACTAAAGACAACAGATTCTTTTTCTGTATCGCTATTTGCCGAATGGTCGATACCCTCGCCGATATATGATGAGAAACGATCGATATATTCAAAAAATCGCCAATAAAATTTCATTTACCATTTTGCGCGCTCATCCTCATCTACGATATTTTTATAAAGTTTCCTTATAGTAAGTCCTTTTCTTTTATACATGATGGCAAGCAACAAGATGTCCTTCTCTAATATCACGAAATTCCGGTATAGTCTGCTTACAAATATCTGTTGCAAACGGGCAACGTGTATGAAAGCGGCAGCCTGAGGGTGGATTCGCTGGACTCGGAATATCACCTTGCAAAATAATTCGTTCGCGCTTAACAGTGGGATCTGGAATTGGTACAGCTGATAACAATGCCTTCGTATACGGATGAAGTGGATTTGCAAACAATTCATCACGAGGTGCAGTTTCCACGATTGTCCCTAAATACATAATTCCAATTTTGGTACATAAATGTTCGACGACACTTAAATCATGTGAAATGAATAAATAGGATAAACCTTTTTTCTCTTGCAATTCACTAAACAAGTTTATAATTTGCGCTTGAATCGATACATCTAATGCTGCAACGGGTTCATCAGCAACAATAAACTCTGGATTTAATACCATCGCCCTTGCAATAACAATGCGCTGACGTTGTCCTCCAGAAAATTCATGCGGATAACGATCAATATGATATGGTGCTAACCCACATAACTCTAGCACTTCTAATACTTTTTCACGAACGTTTTCTTTCGTCGCTAGCCCATGCGCCAACATTGGTTCACCAAGTGCTTCACCAATTCGCATCCGTGGATTCAATGAACTAAATGGATCTTGGAATACAAGTTGCATATTCGGACGATGTTTTCGCAGTTCTTCTTTCGATAACGTATGAACATCTTTTCCTTTAAATTTCACTTCACCTTCTGTTTTCTGAACAAGGCGAAGAATCGTTTTTCCGATTGTTGTTTTTCCGCTTCCGGATTCACCGACAAGGCCAAATACTTCGCCTTTATTAATTGTAAAACTTACTCCATCTACCGCCTTTACATGTCCAATCGTTCTACCAAATACGCCGCCTTTAATTGGAAAATGTGTTTTTAAATTCTTTACTTCTAATAACGGTTCACTCATTGCTCAGCACGCTCCTCATATAACCAGCAAGCTACTTTATGATTCTCTTCATGCACCTTAAGCTCTGGTGCTTCATTCTTGCATATGTCCATGCAATGTTCACAGCGACCACTAAAGTAGCAAAACTCTCCTAAGCCAACTAAGTTTGGAACTTGCCCCGGAATGGAATACAATTTATCTGTTCGTTTTCCCATTATCGGTTTTGACTTTAGCAACCCTTTTGTATATGGGTGTTTCGGATTTTGGAATAGCTCTAGTACAGGTGCTTCTTCAATGACTTTACCGCCATACATTACAACAACATAATCTGCCATTTCTGCGACAACACCTAAATCATGTGTAATTAATAAAATAGATGTTTTAAATTCTTCTTTTACTTGTCTTAATAAATCTAATATTTGTGCTTGAATCGTAACATCAAGAGCTGTTGTTGGTTCGTCAGCAATTAACAACTTCGGATTACAACTAAGTGCGACAGCAATCATAATTCGTTGTAACATCCCACCACTTAACTCATGTGGATAGGAATGTACAATTTCATCCGCACGCGCAATACCCACCTTACGAATGAGTTCAATCGCTTTTTTATATGCCTCATTTTTACTAAGGAGTTCATGTTCTCTTAACGTTTCCACAATTTGTTCTCCAACAGTAAATACTGGGTTAAGGGATGTCATTGGCTCTTGGAAAATCATCGCAATGTCATTTCCTCTTAAACTACGAAGTTCCTTCTCTTTCATTCCTAAAAGACTTTGCCCTTCATAAAGAATATCACCGCCAACAATGCCTCCAGATTCAGCAATAAGTCCCATAATAGATAAAGCTGTTACACTTTTCCCACAACCTGATTCTCCTACTACACAAACTGTTTCACCTTCTCGTACGGAAAAGCTAACATGATTGACGGCCTTTACCGTACCTTCTTCTGTCTGAAAGTGTGTTTGTAAATCCTTTAGCTCTACTACCGCTTTACTCATGCTTCCTCACCTACCGCTTCATCTTTGGATCTAATGCATCACGAAGTGCATCACCAAGTAAGTTAATTGATACAACTGTTATAAAAATTGCAAAACCAGGCGGAATCCATAACCATGGACGCTTTTGGAAATCAATTAATGAGTTCGCTGCACTAATCATATTCCCCCATGATGGCGTAGGAGGTACAACTCCAAGGCCTAGATAACTTAATGCTGATTCACTTAAAATAGCTCCTGCTACACCTAATGTTGCTACAACAATTAATAAAGGGAATACATTCGGAATTAAATGATGTACGATCTTTCGGTAATCCTTTAATCCTAATACATCAGCAGCTTGCATAAATGATTGTTCTCGAAGCGACAAGATCTGTCCTCGTACCAGACGTGCAAGTCCCGGCCATCCAATCAAACTTAACATGATCATAACAACATACAGTCGATATTCAGATGGAAGTTTCCATTCTGATAAAATAGCACCCATAATAATAAGTAATGGTAATCCTGGAATAGACATTAACACGTCTGCAATACGCATAATAATATGGTCTACAATACCGCGATAAAAGCCAGAGATAGCTCCTAATAATGCACCGAGTATGACAGATAATATCATCGAAGCTAAACCAATTGTTAATGAAATTCGTCCCGCTTGCATTAATCGTGTTAAAATATCTCTTCCAAGTTGATCTGTACCAAGCCAATGAGAAAAACTCGGTGGCTTATTAATTTGTGTTACTTGAATTGTTCCAGAAGCATATGGTGAAAAAAATGGTCCAATAAAACAAAATACAAACATAAAAATTAGGATATAAAAACCAAACAATGCTAATTTATTTTTCTTAATTCTAGTAAATGCTTGACCCCATGGTGAAGTCACATTTCGTTTTTCTCTTTTTTTCTTCTTTACTGTTACAATAGACTCCATCTTTCTCCCTCCTTACTTTAATCGAATACGTGGATCGACAATCGCATAAACGATATCTGCCAAAAAGTTTGCGATAATTGTTAGGCAAGAGAGAAACATTGTAAATGCCATTAACACTGTATAATCACGAAAACTCAACGCTTCTAATTGAATACTCCCAATACCTGGCCAATTAAAGATTTGCTCAATAATAATTGCACCGGAGAACAACCCTGGTAATTCAAATGCAAGTAACGTAATCGCTGGTAAAATTGCATTTTTCAATGCATGTTTATAAATGACAACTCTTTCCTTCAACCCTTTAGCACGAGCTGTTCGAATATAATCTTGTCTTACAACCTCAAGCATGCTTGTTCTAAAATAACGAGTTAATGATCCAACACCAAGAAGTGTTAAAATAAATACCGGTAAAATCATGTGCCTTAGCACTTCTAGTATGTACGTAAGACCTGTCGAATTACTTCCTATATCAATCATGCCACCAATCGGTAATAAATGAAAATCAACAGCAAATACCTTAATTAAAAACAAACCAATAAAAAATGATGGAAATGACATCGCTGCAAAGACACCAATTGTAACAAGTCCATCGAACCATGAATGCTGCCTTGTCGCCGAAACAACACCGATAATAAGAGCAATTAACCAAGTAAAAAATAAAGCGGCAACCGCAACAATAAAAGTATTCCAAATAAATTTATTAAGCAATGATGTTACAGGCTCTTGATATTGCAACGAGAAACCAAAATCTCCATGTAACGCATTACCTAACCAATGAAAGTACCTTTCAATAATAGGCTTATTTAATCCATACAGTTCTCTTAACTCTTGCGCTCTTTCTGGCGTCAACTTTGGATTTGAATCCACATAATCCCCCGGCAAGAGAGCGAATAAGAAAAAGATAATAATAGATGTACCAAAAAGTGTAGGAATCATTTGCAGAAACCTACGAATGATATATGTTTTCACCTTTTTGTCTCCCCAATCATATTGACTTAAAAATAGAAGAACACTTTTTCAAGACAGCACACTCTTATAGCTGTATGAAAAAATGTCTTCTATTTTTCCTTACTTATCCTTATTGTTCAATAGATAAAACAGGTAGGTTTGAACTAATGCTATCGTATTTTTCTGGATCAATTCCTTTTACACGTGCATTGTGCGCTGAAATACCTTTACGATAATTTAATAAAATTACTGGTGGATCATCGCTTAGTTCTTTATATAACTCTTTATAAATTGGTTTTCTTTTTTCAATATCAACTGTCTCGATACCTTTTTGAATTAATTCATCTACTTTTGGATTACTATAACCTGCTGAATTATCTGGATGTGTAGATGTAAATTCAGCTACTGCGTCATTTGGATCAGAAAGAATTGGCGTTGCAACAGCAGCTAAATCATAATCAAACTTTCCAAGCTTCGACACAAGAGTATTAAAGTCCATAATTTCCGGATTGAACTCCACACCTAATGCTTTATAGTTCTCTTTTGCAATTGGGATAAATACTTCCTCTTGCTTTCTTCCACTTGCTGCATAATAGCTTAACTTTAATTTCTGGCCATCTTTTTCACGAATACCATCAGATCCAACTTTCCAACCAGCTTCGTCTAACAATTTTTTCGCTTTCTCTAAATTGTATTCATACTGATTTATCCCCTTATCATCATATGCCCATGAAGTCGGTGAAATCGGTATATTTGCAACAGAAGCATTTCCTTGGAAGTTTGTATCTACATATTTTTTACGATCTAATCCATAAATAAGTGCTTGACGTACTTTTTTATCTTTTAAATATGGCTTTTTATTATTCATGTAAACAAATGAGTATGAACTCACTGTTTCAATATTGAAGTTAGCAAAGCCTAGACTTTTTAACTGTTCAATATTGTCATTGTTAGCAGCAAATCCATCATAATCTGTTTCTCCCGTTTGGAATAACTGGAAGCTTGTGTCCGGTGATGTAATTTTATAAATAAAGTTTTTCACTTTAGGCTTGCCAGCATAGTAGTGCTCATTTGCTACAAATCGTACCTCTTGACCTGGAACATATTTTTCAAATTTATAAGGTCCTGCCGCAATTGGCTTACCATATAAATCTTTTAAATAATCTAAACTTGTATTTTGTTTATAATCTTTCCCATAATAAGCTTTAGATAATACTGGTCCACCTAGAGCAGTTAACGCCTGAGAATTTACCTTCTCCGTCGTAATTTCAATTGTTTGTGGGTCAACAACCTTAATTCCTTCAATCGATGTTGCTTTTCCCTCTTTATAATCTTTTCCACCCTTAATTGCATATTGTGAAATATCTGAGCTCCCCTCATAAGCCTTATCGTGTAGCAATGTTAATGTGAATGCTACGTCATCTGCTGTTAACGGTGAACCATCGCTAAATTTTAAATCTTTACGTAAGTGGAACTTGTACTTCAATTGGTCAGAAGATACATCCCATTTCTCTGCAAGCTCTGGAACTGGTTTCCCTTGCTTATCTGTTGATACAAGAGAAGCAAATATAACAGATGTTACGTTACCATCCCATCCATTTTCTTGGAAATATGGTAAGAACACGCCACCAGGTTTTGAAATCCCGACAATAAGCGTATCTTTTCGTTGTTTCGCTTTCTCAGGATTTTTTGACTTGTCTGTCGCTGTAACCTTCTCTATTTTTAAATCTTTTACATCCTGCTGTTTAGCCGGCTCAGTTGAAGCCTTATCCTCCTGTCCCCCACAAGCGGATAACACAAGCGAACTACTCAGTAAGACCGAAAATACCCCAGCCCATTTTTTTGACTTTTTCTTCATTGTCCCCACCCTAACTTTTTTAATAATTACACTTTATGAACTGCTTGCCTAATGTATGCCTTCCAAGCAACATGTTTTATAATCCATCGGAAAAGTCGGTTTTAAATATAAAAAAATAGATGTTTTATGAGGGGTAACAATCTTATTCCGACTTTTCCGGTAGACTTTATGGTTATTAGCTTATATCGTTCATTATATTTTGTCAATTCTTTCTATATAAATATTTCAAGAATTTTTACAAAATTATTGTTGAATCTGTAATTTAGGTAAGCTTAATAATATTCCGTTATAATTATCTTCCTGTAATCCTTGTATTCTCGCATTATGTGCAGATACAATTTTACTATTATTTAAGAATATAACTGGCGGATCTTCACTAAGTTCTTGATACAGTTTCTTATAAATCTCTTTTCTTTTTTCAATGTCTAATGTTTGCAACGCCTCTGTTGCCAATTCATCTACTTTCGGATTATGATATCCATCATAATTTCGCTTACTTATTGAAACGAATTCTTCAATTGTTCCACTCGGATCATCAATCATTGGCGTAGATACCATCGCTAAGTCGTAATCTCCCTTAATTACTTTTGAAATCATCGTATTAAAGTCCATATATTCAGGGTTAAAGTCTACACCAAGCTTTTTATAATCTTCTTCCATAACCGGGATCATGACATCATGGATTTTACTTGCTGATGAAGCAAAGTAACTTACTTTCAATTTTTGACCATCTTTTTCACGGATTCCATCCGTGCCTTCTTTCCACCCAGCCTCATCAAGTAATTTTTTCGCCTTATTTAAATTATACTCATACTTATTAATACCTTCTTCTGTATACGCCCAAGAAACAGGAGTAATCGGTACATTAACGAGTGAAGCATATCCTTGGAAGTATGTATCAATCACTTTTTGGCGCTCTAATCCGTAAATGAATGCTTGGCGGACACGCTTATCTTTAAAGTACGGTTTCTTATAATTCATTTTAATATAGCCGTAAGAACTTCCCGTATACACATTAATATTTGCGAACCCCAATCCTTTTAACTGTTCAACCGTTTCCTCATTTGTTTGAAAACCATCATAATCTACTTCACCTGTTTGAAATTGCTGAAGCTTCGTATCACCTTTTGTAATTTTATAAATAAAATGTTCAATCTTTGGTTTTCCTTCAAAATAATTTTCATTTGCAACAAAACGAACTTCCTGCCCCGGAATATATTTATCTAATTTGTACGCCCCTGCCCCCATTGGCTTTCCGTATAACTCTTTTAAATACTCTAAATGCCCTTGCTTATATTCCTTACCATAATAAGCTTTTGATATAACTTCTCCACCTATCAGAGACAATGTTTGTGCATTTACCTTTTCTGTCGTAATTTGAATCGTTTTCGGATCAACAACTTGAATACCTTCAATTGTATTTGCTTTTCCTTCTTTATAAGCTTGACCACCTTTAATCGCAGTCTGGCTTATATCTGTTGCTCCGCTATAAGTTGGGTCATGTAATAGCGTTAATGTAAACGCCACATCATCTGCTGTTAATGGCGAACCATCACTAAATTTCAAATCGTCTTTTAAATGAAACGTATATGTAAGTTGATCAGTAGAAATATCCCATTTCTTCGCAAGAATCGGGATTGGTTTCCCTTCCTTACCTAATCCTACTAGCGGTGCAAAAATGGCTTGCGTTATATTACCATCCCAGCCATTTTCCATAAAGTGCGGCAGGAAGATTCCTCCTGGACTTGGCATTCCAATTACAAAGGTATCTTTTCGTTCTTTTGCTTTTGCCGGACTTTTTGATTTGTCACTTGCTTCAATAAATTCATCTTTTACTTTTGGTACGCTTGCCTTTTCATTTGTACTCGCTTCTTCTTGACCACATCCTGCAAGTAGTACAGAAGTACTCAAGAAAGTGGCAAGCAAGCCTGTAAATACCTTTTTCACATTCCTCACCCTTACTTTATAATTTTTGCCGATGCAACGAAGTTAGCCCCCTTCCTGTAACTATCTTTATTTTACCCATAAAAATACTATGGATTGATTTCAAGATTATTCCTTTCTTTCTATTGTGTCAATCATTCCTTTTTACAATAAAGAAATAATAAAAAGGAATTCTATTATTTGCTAGACAGGCATAGGATAATAACAACTTATCAAAAAGGGGGCGAAAATATGGACAAACTATTCCAATATGTCTTGCACTATGTTGCATTGACACTCATGATAGTTGGGGCATTGCTACTATTCCCGTTCTTCCCAAAGTTCGTCCTCTTTTTAGCATTTTTCTTTATGCTCGGAATTGCAATCACTATTTCTATAGGGGAAGACGATACACAAAAAGAAAGCAGGGTTCAGCGGGCGAAGCTGTAGACTCTGCTTTCTTTTTTTCAATCATAACGGATTCTTTTTAAACCAATTACAAAGAATACACCAGCAAATAAAATGAGTACACCAACATACCCTGCTATATCTAGCAATGTGCCTCCCCTTGCAATTAATTCTGTAAATCCACGCATTGCCCAAGTTTGTGGAACAAAATTTGCTACCTGTTGCATCCATTCCGGTTCTATTTCAATTGGCCAATACAGCCCACTAATCATGCACGTTGAAATCACAACGATATTACCTAAAGCTGATTGTTGCTCAGTTGTTTTCACAATACTTGCTAATAATAATGCTAAACCAATTACCGCTAACAACAACGCTGAAACAAGTATGATAATTCCTAATAAACTTCCCCACTGAACACCGAACAAAACATTCGTTAACAACATTAAAATCCCAAACTGAATCCACCCAATTAAAAAGAAAGAAAGTATATATCCCCCAAGTATTTGAGCCTTTGAAACGGGAGCCCCTAATAACCGATACCAAACGCCAAGCTGTCTTGATTTTAAAATCGTGCCCGTTGCACTTAGCATCACAATCATTACAAACAGAATAGAAAATCCTGCAGATCGCCCTGATACGTTATTCAACTTTATCTCCCCAGAGACAATTGATTCCTTTTGAAGCGAAACTGGTTCTGCCTTTGTATGGATCGTTTCATACAGCTTCTCCCAAGACGTTCCTCCTCTTTTCTCCACATCCCTTGCTGCTGCTACTTCTATTTTCATCTTTTTCATTGCGCTTTGTAACACTTGTTCTACAGATGCTCCTCCTGTAAAATCAGCGCTTGATTGGAATTTAACCTTCTCTATCTTCCCGTCTGCCATACTCTTTTGAAATTCTTTTGGGATTATCACAATACCCGAGGACTTTTTATTTTCGATTTTCTGTTTTGCTTCTTCGTATGTTACCTTTTCTATAGAAACTAAATCACTTTTCTCTATTTCTTTATAGTAGGAGTTAGATAATATAGACCCATCTTGGTCAACTAAACTAATATTTACTTTTTCGTTTCCACTTCCACCTAAAAGCCCACCAAAAATAAGTGTAAAAATAATCGGCATTCCAAACATTACTATATAGCTCTGTGGCTTAATTAAAATTTGTTTTAATTCGAGCCAGCAAAGCGCCCAAACTTTCTTCATTGATTCTCCTCCTATCTTGCTTGCAAACGAAATGTTCCGATAATAACAGAAACAACACCTGCAATAGATAAACTTAAGATAACTGGAAGTAACGCATACCAAGATGTACCTAACATAATGTTTAAGAAACTTGTAAGTGCCCATTTATTCGGAGCGATGCCAGCAATTGTTTGAAGAGTATCCGGAAATACATAGATTGGTAACATTGATCCTCCTAATATGGCTAACAACTGAATTCCAATGCCACCCATTAAATCCGCTGTTTTTTCTTCATGAATAAATGCCGCGATAAGCATAGATAAACCAGAAACACAAATCGCATACGCAATTCCTAATACCGCAATTTGTGAAACATCTTCACCCCAATTCACATGAAATGCGTAATGGGTAGCAACTACAAATACCCCAAATTGTATACAAGCAAATAGTAATGTGCCAAAAAATTTACCTAATAAAATAGCAAAAGAGCTTGTCGGTGTGCTTAATAGTCTCGCTAATGTTTCTGTTCGTTGCTCTGTTATAATCGATTTTGCTCCTACTGTTATGTTAAATAATAAAAACATGACTAACATCGCAGCAGCATAATATTGCATCGCAGTCACTGTTTTTTTACCGATTGTTCCTTTTTCAACTCCATCGGTATTGGACGTCGCCACTGTTTGCAAATTCGTACTTATCTCTTTTGCAACCTGTTCTATACTCCCGGGCTGTAATTTTGCAACATCTGTTACGACAGTCTTAGTAGAAATAGCAATTGTTTGTGCACGATCTGTAAAAGAACGAATGAATGATTCAGCAATTTTTGTTTGTATATCTTTTGATGGATCAGTAATCAATTTCACTTCTTTTAATCTTCCATCCTTTATATGCTCGCTCCAACCGCTTGGAATTATAATCCCTACATCAACCTTCTGTTTCTTTAGCAGATTCTCTAACTCTTTTTGCGAGGCTACAATTTCTATTTTCACATCGTCTTTTATTTCTTTTGAATGTAATATATCCTTTTGAAATATATCAGCAAAATCATCTGTATCTTCTTGATAGTAACCAATTACCGTTTTCGGTAACCCTCCGTTATCAAATATGTTACTTAGTGCTGATCCTAAAATAGCTGTTAATAGAAGTGGCATAAGTAACATCATCATAAATCCACGCCGATCTATGAAACGAATTTTTAAATCTTTCCATGCAATAATAAAACTTTTCATAAGCTTATAACCTCCTCAATCACGAAGTGAACGTCCTGTTAACTGTAAAAAAAGAGCTTCTAAATTTGGTTCTTGTACTTCAAGCTTTAAAATTTGTGCCTGATTTTCTACAACTACCGAAACAACAGTACCAACAGCTTCCCCGTTCTTCAGTCCAATATCAAGAGTATTTGTTTTCTCATCAACGACAACTCGTTCTACAGTGGGAATTGTCTTTACACTCTTCAATAGCTCCTGGGTAAAGCAATTTAATTGCACCTTCACCATAAAACCATCTGCTAGACGGTTGCATAATTCCCTTTTCGTTCCTAATGCAATTACTTTTCCATGATCTACAATCGCAATCCGTTCACATAAATACTCCACTTCTTCCATGTAATGACTTGTATAAATGACGGTCATACCTTTTTCATTTAATCCCTTTACCGTTTCTAAAATATGATTTCGCGATTGCGGGTCAATCCCAACTGTCGGCTCATCCATAATTAATAGCTCTGGTTCATGCATTAATGCTGCACCAATATTAATGCGGCGTTTCATGCCCCCTGAAAATGTTTCAATTTTATCTTTTGCACGATCTTGTAACCCTACATATACTAATACTTCATCGGCTCTTTTCCTTGCAACAGCCCCGCTTAACCCATACATTTTCCCCCAAAAGATTAAATTTTCTTTCGCTGAAAGTGTAGGATATAAAGCAATATCTTGAGGAACGATTCCGATTTTCCTTTTTGCATCTAATGGATATTCTTTTACAGATCTCCCTCCAACTTTAATATCACCACCATCATATGGAATCAGCCCACAAATCATTGATATCGTCGTCGACTTTCCTGCACCATTTGGACCAAGCAAGCCAAATGTTTCTCCCTTCTTCACTTCAAAAAATACATTCTTTACAACTTCTTTCTTCCCAAACGATTTTGTAATATGATCTACGACTAACATGTCGATTCAGCCCCTTTGCATTCGTCTTCACTCTCATTTTAAAAAAATATCCTCTTTCTTCCATCACCCTTAAGATAGAAATATAAAATAAAAAAAGCAGCATCATTTGCTACTTTTTCGTTCTTCTCTATGCTAAAAGTCATGTGTATGTTGTAATACCGTATCTCACCGCGTATATAGCTGCTTGTGTCCGATCTCTTAGCTCAAGCTTACTAATTACATTAGACACATGATTTTTTACAGTTCCCTCTGTAATAAACAACTTTTCTGCAATTTCTTTATTGTTTAATCCAAATCCAAGCTCCCTTAATACATCTATTTCACGCTCTGTTAATTGTTCCATTTGCTTTGGCTGATTCTGCTCTGATATATCCATTACTTTTGTTCTTTTTAATTCCTTCACAATTTGAGCAGTTATATCTTGTGGAAGAACAGCTCCGCCTCCATGGACTGTTAATATTGCCTGAACAATTACATCTGTCTCCATATCCTTTAATAAATAACCACTTGCTCCTTGTTCCAAAGCTTCAAAAATAAGTTCACTATCATTAAATGTCGTCAGCATAAGAACTTTCATATTGGGAAACCTTTCCCTTATAAGACGAGTTCCTTCAACTCCATTGGTACGAGGCATACGAATATCCATTAAAATAATTTCAGGTTGTAATTGTTCTGCTCTTTGAACTACTTCATCCCCATCATTCGCAGTTCCTACCACTTCAAGTTCTGGGCGTAGATTTAATAACATTGCTAAACCATCCCGAATCAGTGACTGATCATCAACGATCATAATACGAATCATATCGTTCCTCCTATTACCCACAATTTCTCCTTAAGTGGGAATTCAACCTTTAATCGAAATCCCTTTTCACTTTCACTCTCAAATCGAATCATTCCACCATGTTCCTCTACGCGCTCTTTCATATTCATTAATCCAAAACCAGGACTCACTTCATTTACACCGATGCCATTATCAGAGATCGATAATATCACTTTTTCATCTAGACAAGATAACTTTACTTCACATAAACTAGCTTTCCCATGGCGTTTCGCGTTCGTTAATGACTCTTGCATAGTACGTAACAATGTAGGTTGCAATGACAACGGAATGATAATTGGGTCACCTTGTAAATGAAAAGTTACTTGTACTTTTGTTACTTTTGAAAAGTCTTGGATCATTTCTTTCATACTTTCTATTATATTTCCTACATTTTTTTCTTCCTTCAATGCACGGACTGAAGCTCTTACCTCTTGAAGGGACTTTCTAGCTAATTCATGACATGTATGTAACACTTCTTCCGTAATATCTGACTTTTGCTTCCATAAAGCCTCCGCTAGCTGTAACTGAACAAGCAATGCCGTCATATTATGACCGACTGTATCATGAATTTCTCGGGCAATATCGTTCCTCTCTCGAACTGTAGTTAATTCCTCTACTTCTTTTGCATAAAGCTGCAACTGTTCATGCGCTTCTTTTAGAGCTGTATGTGATAATGCCAATTTTTCATATTGATCATCAACAGTTTGGCGAGCTACTGTAAGTTTTTTAATTAAGTTTCCCGCTAAAGCACTGAAGACAATGAACATAAAATTAATAGCATTTTCCCAACCCCTTATCTCTCCAACATCCCAATATGTATATAGTAAAATAGCAAACCAACATACAAAGAAAAACTCACAAAAAAATATACAACTATTTTCCGCTGTACATTTATAAATAATCCTACTGCATCAATTCCAAATATAATTAAATATAAAGATGTTTCTGGAAATAAAAACCCTAACAGAGCTGTAATTACTCCATTTGAAAGTAATATATATATATCACGCCGCTTTCCTTGATGTGGTTGCATAAGTAAAATATGATTTACAATGTAAACAAATAATGAAAAACCAACAAAGATTTTCAAATCTACTGTTTCACGTGAAACATAAATCATATATACAATGCAAATAATAACAATCGTAATGATACGCGCATACCCTAACATACAATTCTCCTCACATTTTGAAATATTATTTTCAATCACACTAACTTTTTTATAAAGTGAAACTTTAATCAGCCCTCACCAATTGGGCTGTTACGGGCAGTTTATAGTTTATCTCCCACCTACCTTCTTTAGAAAAGCGGAAGCAGCTCGCTCAGAATCGTAGGACGCCCGCGCCCCTGGCAGAGAGGCGCTTTTTGCCTCGTCCGAGGGGGCGGAACGACCGGAGATTCTAGCTGCTAGAGTTGGACAATGCTTTCGCCGAATTTTGAGGTGGGAGTATTACTGCTCGTTAATGCGGGGTAAACTGTTCTCATAATATAACAACAAGAAAATTATACCATTTACACCTCAATTTAATAAAACAAGTCACCCCCACATATGTTGAGAGGATGACTCGTTTTTTCATCTATTCCATCATACTATCTAATCGATTATATAATTCCGCCCGTAATCGTTCTTTTTCTGTCTTCTCTTTGTATAACTGTTCCAATACTTCAACCTCACTTGTTTCTTCCATTATACACTCCAGTCCATATATCTCTTCTTCTATATGCACAAGCTTATTTTCAAGTTCGGCTATACCACTAAATTCTTTCTCTTTTACTCTTACATTCATTCCTTTAATTTTTGGAGTCCTTTGTTGTTTCACTTCTTCTTTCTCTATTCTTTCTGCCCATTTCTGACGTGCCCAAGCATAATTCCCCGCAAATTCAAATAATCTATGTTCATCAATCCAATACGTTTTCTCAAATAACTTATTTAAAAAATAACGGTCATGTGAAACAGCAAGGATTGTTCCATTATATTGTTCGATTGCTTCTTCTAGCACTTCCCTTGATTCGATATCAAGGTGATTTGTAGGTTCGTCTAACACAAGGAAATTTATATCTTGATACATAAGTTGTGCCAAACGCAATCTCATCCGTTCACCACCACTAAGCTGATTGACCTTTTTAAAAACGGCTGGACCATAAAATAAAAAGCGAGCTAATATATGGCGAGCTTCTCCTTCACTTACAGCTACATATTCTCTAAATTCTTCTAACACATTACATTTCACATTCCCATATGCATGCTGCGATAAATAACCAACTTTCACACCACTACCAATTCGAATCTCGCCAGTATCCGGTTTCATTTCCTCTAACAATAGCTTTAATAATGTTGTTTTTCCTGTACCGTTACGTCCAACAATAGCAGCGCGCTCTTGAAAACGAACATGTAAATTTACTTTTTGGAATAAAGTACGATTAGCAAAACCTTTGCTAACTTCCTTCATTACAACAACATCTTTCCCACTTCTCTCTTGTCCTTCAAATTGGAGCCCCATCTGTTTTCTTTCTAAAATCGGCTTTTTTAACTTTTCCATTCTTTCTAATGCACGTTCCATATTTCTTGCTCTCTTATGCAACCCTTCATTCGGAGGATTCGCTTGATTCGCCCATTCTCTTAAACGCTTAATTGCTTCCTTCATTTTCTTTATTTTCTTTTGCTGTTCTTGATAAGATTGAAACTCTTGCAGCAGTCTTTCTTCCTTCTCTTTCACAAACTGCGAGTAATTCGTATGATAGACATGAAGTTCTCCGTCTTCTAAATCAAAAATTTTCGTAACAACTTCATCAAGAAAATAACGATCATGCGAAATGACAACAACTGTTCCTATATACTCTTTTAAAAATTGTTCAAGCCACTCCACTGCAAATAAATCTAAATGATTCGTTGGTTCATCTAACAGCAATAAATCTGGTTTCTGCAATAACATATAGGCCAAACTCACCTTTGTTTGTTCTCCACCACTTAACTGCGTAAAAATTCGTGGAAATAGCTCCTTCACTTGTAAACCATTTGCTACCTTCATGATATTCGCTTCTATTTCATAGCCGCCCAAGAACGCGAATTGTTCCTGTACCGCTCCATATTTCTCCATCAATTTTTGTAAATCAGCTGGTTCTTGTTCCTTCGTCATACGTTTCTCTAAACGACGCATTTCTATTTCTAATTCTTTCTCTTTTACAAAAGCAGCGCTTAATACATCATATACAGTCATTTCATCAGCGAACTTCGGAATTTGTGCTACGTGACCAATACGGGTTCCTTTCTTCATATGAATAGCACCCGCATCTACGTTCTCAGTTCCTGTTAACAATTGAAAAATCGTCGTCTTTCCGCTACCATTTCGGCCAACTAATCCAATTCGTTCACCAGTCTTAATTTCAAGTGATATATTTTCAAATATGATGTTTCCACCAAAAGATTTCGTTATATTGTTTACACTACAAATTGTCATTTTCCGTACTCCTTTCAACGTAAAAAAAACCATGAGGAAAGAAACTTTCCCCATGGTTTTTGGCATAGAAAAAGGAAGCAAAATAGCCTCCCTTTTCACACGTTTATAAAATGGGTGAAGAGATTTCTATCGTTCAATAGCTACTATGCAATTGCTAAAAAAGGGCATACGTATCCCGTTAGCAACCACATCATGAAAAATCGCACGACAAAAATAAATAAAATCTAAAAATTTTGCGCGCGCAGCTAAAGAACGTTTCATCTCATTCACTCCTTTCGTACGAAATTTAATACTTACTTCTATATTATACTGCCCCATTCCATGTTTGAATAGTCATTTTTCTGAAAATAATGAAGATAGACTAAACATTTCAACAAATGACATCCAATCTTACAAAACTGTTATGTTCACGTAATGGAAAGCGATAGTACGAAACGGTGCCTCCCTTTACAATAAAGATGTAAACAAGAGATAAACAAAAGGAGGAACCAATCATGATGAAAGAAATCGTAAAAGCAATCTTCGAAACGTTAGTGAACGGACAAGCAGTGGTAAAAGAACTAAACCAACTATAAAAGGAGGAATAAAAATGATGAACATGGTAAAAATGCTTCTCCACGCTTTAATTGATGCAAAAGCAGTTAGCCAAGAATTAAATGAAAAGTAAAAAGGGGTAAAGGAATATGAAGAAAGCTATTATTACAATCGCAAGCACAATTGTCACTCTGTACACACTAAAAAATAGAAAAAAGAAACAGAATGAAAATAATCTATATTATCCATACACATTATTACAGAAAAAATAAAAGACAAGATACCCTCATGCAACTAGGATATCTTGTCTTTTGTTTTTTTGTTGTTCCTTCTCCTCTTCTCACGATACAGGATTTCTCTTCTCCTTTCACGAATATAGTAAACGGGAATTTTACATACATTTTCAAAGGGGCATATACGAATGGATACACAACAACTTTATTTTTTAAATGATATTAGCAAACAAAAACCAGAAAGCATTCACAACAAAAATACCGCTTGTCCTTTTTGCGATAGAGATAGTCTTACTGATATTTTAGAAACAGAAGGTTCTATTATTTGGTTAAAAAATAAATTTCCAACACTGAAAGATACATTCCAAACCGTTCTTATTGAAACAGATAATTGTGATGATCATATTGCAACCTATACACAAGAGCATATGCAGAAATTAATTCATTTCTCAATTAAACATTGGCTCGCATTAGAGAATAGTAATGAATTTACTTCTGTTATTTTATATAAAAATCACGGTCCATTTTCAGGCGGGAGCTTGCATCATGCACATATGCAAATTATCGGAATGAAATATGTAGACTACTTGGAAAATATCGCACCTGAAAACTTTCAAGGTGTAATTGTTGAAAGAGATGAACAGATTGAACTCAATATTTCTACACGACCAATTATCGGATTTACGGAATTTAACATCGTCATTAAAAACATCAAAGCCATCGACATAATGGCACATTATATTCAGCAAACTGTGCGTTATGTACTCACAGACTTTCACAAAGGGTGCAGCAGCTATAATTTATTCTTCTATCACCTTGATGAAAAAATTATTTGTAAGGTGGTTCCACGCTTTGTCGTTTCACCATTATATGTCGGATATAAAATCCCTCAAGTTTCTACAAAGCTAGAAGATGTAAAGCAACAACTCGAACAATACTTTATAAATAAAGGTGAGGAAAATAGAACTTTTTCTAATAAAAAAATAGAGTAGGTGCGAGGCCCCTACTCTTTCATTATCCCTTTATTTCGATAGTACACGTCCTCTAGCCCAACGTTATACTTCATATTTTTATCTGTCCACTCAGGTCCTAAATTACCTGGCCATCCAGATGTATTTGCTATATATTTTAGTAATTGGAAATCAGTCAAACCTTTTTCCATACCTCTTTTATACCCTTTCATTAAATGAGGCATGGCAATTTGAGCATTTGTCCGTGGATCTTTCAATTGATCGTCCGTTAAGTGATCAGGAGCAAGCCCCCCACCTCGATGTAACTGAAACAATCCAAAAGAAGTACCATTGTCCCCAATACTTCGTGGATTCAAACGACTTTCATGCTCGGCAATTGTAAGAGGTATCCATTCTGGAAGATTTACTTTTTTTGCTTCTTCAATAATAATTTGTTTCATTTGTTTAGCTTCCTCTGAATCAACATAACTTACTTGATTCTTCGATCTTTCCATTCCTTCAGACTCTCCTTGGAAATACAAATACATCCCAAGAACAACTAAAAATCCTACAAAGAATTTTTTCACTACTTCTACCTCTTTCTCTGCTGAAATTTTTCCCCTTTCAGCCTTTCCTTACAATCACCTGCATTCTATTACTCTTCAATCATACCAGACAATTATCTACCTTCACATCATTCTTGAGACTGATTTTCTAAGAAATAAACCGTGAAACATAATAAGGAATGTAACATTCTTTCATGTGTAATTTCTTCCAATCTCTATTTCAAATGGATTCCCTCTGCCCCTTTATATATAATTAATTGAATTCTATTTACAGAATAGGAGACTGACCATATGAAAAGAAAGTTATTAATCTTTCTCACTATTTTACTACTCGTTCCTATCCATACTTCTGCTCAAATAACAAAAGTACCAAAAGTACTAGTTTTATATAGCACAGAAAACGGACAAGTTACAAATAATATTCAAATTTTAAATACGCTACTCGGACACTTTACAGGTGATGTGACACTGAAAAATGCAAATCAATCAATGGAACACATCGCACAATCCTCTTATACACATGTCATTTACATAGGAGAGAAAAGGGAACACTTGCCCGATGGAGCAAAACAATTTTTAGAAAGCTTTTCTGGTCCCTTATTATTTCTTGGACAGAATATAGAACAGTTCTCAAGCCGCTTTTCTTTTATTACACTTAAGGAAGAGCAAGTACAAATCCGGAACTTGCAATACCCTACACGTCATTTCAAAAACAGCTTGCATGAAGAGCGTTTGATTCAACAATTTGATACAACGGGAGAACCTCCAATTGCATATGCAATTGGTTCAAACGGTACATATCCCTTTATCGTCAAACAAAATCAATCATACTACGTAGCAACATCCCAACTTTTTGATTGGACATCTCATTATGTTGGCGAAATGCTTTTTTCTTACTTTGGCCAACAGCCAGAAACTAGTAAACATCGTGCTTATTTACGCTTAGAAGATGTACACCCAGCAGCTGATCCGAAACAATTACAAACAATCGCTGAATTATTGAAGGAAAAGAATATACCTTATATGATTGCTGTCATCCCAGTATATAAAGATCCAAACACAGGGAAAACAATACATTTCCAAGATAAACCTGAGTTATTAGATGTGTTACGTTTTATGCAGAATAATGGTGGTTCTATTATTATGCATGGTTATACACACCAATTTTATGATAGTGAAACCGGAGAAGGATTTGAATTTTGGGATATAAAAACGGATCAACCTATCCGTTATCCGAATCATGAAATGCCAAAAACAATACGGGATTTCAAGTCAAAGGAAGCTTATGACAAATACATGAAAAATGCTAAAAATTTCGAAGAAGCTTATATAACAGAACGAATCGAAAAAGGAATTGAAGAGCTCACATTAGCTAAATTATACCCGCTCGCTTTTGAAGCACCGCACTATGCGATATCACAAAAGGGATATGAAATCTTATCGCGTTACTTTTCAACTTATGTAGGCCAATTACAGTTAGAGGATACAACATGGAAAGCTATGCACGCTCCAGCCTTTCCCAGTAAGCCATCCTTTTTACATGGAATGAATCTACTTCCTGAAACTGTCGGATTCATAGAACCTAATCAGCCCCATGCAGCTTCTAAGATGAAGGAACATGCCTTATCGGTCACAAAACTATCAGATGGTATCATTGGTGCCTTTTATCATCCATACTTAGGTGTCAAACCTTTCAAGGAACTATTAAATGAGCTAGAAACGATTCCAAATATAGAATGGATCGATTTACAAAGAGAATCAAATGAAGTGAAGATGAAAGATATCCATATTACCTCTAATAAAGATGGTATCCATATTGATAAACCTTTTTCCTTAAGTGACACGATTGAACCTCTGAAAAAGTATGGTTTTTTCCTCATACTTGGCATCATCATGATTGTATTTCTTTTATTAGTACGACGGGCAAAGCGACTCGAATCATAAAGTGAAACTTTAATCAGTAGGGGGTTCTTCATCCTCCGTTGATTATTAGCCCTCACCAATCGGACTTTTACGGGATAAAAAATACCAAGCACAAATTTGTGCTTGGTATTTTTTTATTCTAAATCAAAACGAGGAATGTTATCTACTACCCATTGCTTATTTTCATAGATAAACTCTATTTCTACTTCTTTTTTCGCATCTTCATAATCATTATATGTTTCTGCCGTTGTCAAGATTTTTCCTTCTTTTAGCTTAGCAGAAATAATTTTTGTATATTTCGTACCCGCTCCCGATCCTAGATCTCCAACCACATAATGCATTTTTCCACCTATTTCTTTCACATATTCACTTTTCATATACTTCGTAATAAAATCTGTTGAGAAATAAGTAGCTAATGATGTCTCTAATGCTGCCTTCGTATTATATGCAGGAGGTGTTAATTCTCCATATGAAAAACGGTCTATTGGTTTCGTATTCTCTGGTGATGCTGAAACTGAAATTTTAATAATTTCTTGCTGAGCGTTAACTACCTTTTGTAGTAGTACATTATTAGATGGCTTTTTCTCTTGCTTTTCATTTGATTTTTTTGTATCAAGATTTAGAATTAGACCATTATCTGTATACAAATACATATCACCGTCTATAAAGTATAAATAAGATTTAGATGGTTCAACAACTCCATCATAAATTTGCTTTTCATTGCCACCAGTAATTTTCCGCTTATAGACACCGTCTTTTTTTAAGTAATAGAAGAAATCTCCTTTTATATTCATCTTTAAAGCATCTTTTATTTCTAATGTCTCTTTATTTTGTTGAATATCTAACTCATATATACCATTATCTCTTTTTTGATTATCTAAACTTAGCGAAAAATCTACAATTGCATACAATTTGTCTTTATTGTATGTACCACTGGATATTTCTGCAAAACTTTCCTTTGACCAAGTTTTGTCACCTTTACTTACTTGTGTGCCACGAAATTTATTCCAGTACACAATACTATCATCGATTGTTTCAGCCCAACCAGATGTTTTAATCGGTGACTCTTCTGCTTGTCCTGTTTTCAAATCCTTTTTTACAATTCCTACAATATCAAATCCACCATGTTCAGAATACTTTTTCTGATAGAACAACGATTGATCCTTTACGTAAACATAATTTGTATTTGTTTTCAGTGTATCTAGTTTTTTTGTAGAAATATCATACTTCATTAAAGAAGGCATTACATTTGTATTTGTATTTTTGTCCTGATCCCAATGGATAAAATATAAAATCTTATCTTTTATATTTATATAAGAAGCATTTACCCCTTTTACAATATGCTCTGATGTTTGAAACTTATCTTTCGTACGATAAATGCCCCCCGTGTTTTTATTACCATTTACCGCATAATACACCCAGCCATCACTATCTGCCATTTTTCCCTCATTAGAGATATTGCCAACTACATTTCCCCTTTTCTCATTTTCTTTCATTTGTTCTTTTACTACTGAATCAATTTGTTCTTCTTTTGTTTCTTGCCCCATACTTGTAGTCGAAGTTTTCTTCTCTGTTCCACATCCTAATACAGAAATTGACATGGCTGCCGTCATAATAGTAGCCGCTATTTTTTTATATACTCTCCCCACTCTTTTTCCCCTTTCCTTTTATTAAAACATCGATGTATATAATAAATTATAGAAAACCAAGAAATTTATATCCATATATTTCAAACAAAAAGGTAGAGGCTTTTCTTTACCTCTACCTTTTCCCATAAAATTGAACTGTATTTTGATATATTTGCTCTGCAACCTTAGCTATAGAAATATTTTTTATCAAGCTAATTTCTTTTAACACATCTTCAATCATATACGGATGTGTCATAATACCTGATTGAAATTCCCAAGGTCCATCAGTTTCTACCATCATATATTCTAGTGGATAGAACGATACGATTTTTCTAATTTTCTCCTTCTGTAAAACATCCGGTGTAATTGAAATGTAGTATCCGTTTTGAATCATGCGCTCCATCGTTTCTTTACTTCCCTTAAACCAATGAAAATGTGCACGTGCAATCTTATACTGCTCAAGTAGATCACATACAATGTCAGCATCTTCATAAACTGCATGTAGCACAATTGGTAAGTCGTACCTTTTTGCTAAATCCACAAATTTCTCTAATATTTCCATATAAGGCTCTATTACAATACCTTTCTTTTCTTGATGTAAATAATACGGTAAGCCCACCTCACCTATCGCAACAAGCCGTTCTACATTTGCTTCAATTAACTTATAAATTTCTTCGCATTCTTTTTTGTTAATTTCCTGCTCTGGATGAAATCCAAGTGCCGGATATACAAATGTATGTTGCCCCGCTAAAGACAGTGTTTGTTGACAAGAACGATAGTTCATGGACACCGAAATCAATCCAGCAATCTCAGTACTTCTTTTCACATCATCAATGAGTTTCATTTGCTCTTTATGCTTATATTGATCCAAATGGATATGACTATCAATCCACTTCATTTCTGTCACCTCTCTTATCTATATAAATCCAATTTGATTTTTCAACATATAAATTACGGCTATGAAAAATAAAAAGAGACTTCCACTCATTTCCTCCTTCTGTTTTCACATGGCATGGGACTAAAAAAGGAACTGACCACTTCTATCCACTGGCGGATCCTCTCTACCATCTAAAAAGAATGGTTTTATGTCGTTTTTCCAATCCTTATTTATATATTTTAATGCACTGCTCCAAATTAAGGACAATAAAAAAACAAGAAGGAATCACCTTCTTGTTTCATCATCTATATTATTTAACAATTAAATTTGTAATGATATCAAAAAGTCCAATACATATGGCAGCAACAGTAAAGTAGCTACAGAAATCTTTTACTTGAAACTTAACTACTTCTTCTTTTCGCATCCCATTCTTCTCCCTTCGCAGTATCTCCCTAATTTCTTATCTTTTTTTATTATGCAAAAAATATGACAAACAAGCCATCGAATTAACTTACGTAAATCTTACAATGTTGTAAGGTTTAAAAAAATAGCCTCATCTCATAAAGAGAAGAGACCTATTCAATCATTAGTTGGTTTTCAAACATTCATCATCATTTCAGACAGAAAGTTGTATGTTCAAACTTTCTACTTGTATTGTAATAGAATTCGTAAATGCAAACTATCGAATTACCTTACATGTACCTTACAATATTGTCATGAACAATATCACTTTTAACAAATTAACTATAATCGTAAATTTCTATTTTTAAATTTATATATAATAAAAAACACTGTAACATACTCAATGTGACAGTGCTTTACAATAACTTTACCTCATCAACAAAAGCTTACTTCTTGCCTGCACAGGAATACTTTGAGCATCTATCTCTACGAACGATTCACCATAACGTCCTTTTGCGAAAATCTTCAAAGGTTCATCTCTCTTTAACATATGTTTTACAGTTTTCTTTATCTTTTGTTTTCTTCCTTTTTCATCGTAAGCGACAAATTCATATTCATACCAATCATTACCAACATGCTGACCAATACCATTTACAATCGTATAATATTCTTTCGTTTTATAAAATGGATTATATTTATCAATTACTGGTCCAAGCTTTGTTGGTAATAGTAGTATAATTACTACTACCGCCGCAATTACAGTAGCTATTACTCTCTTTTTTATTCTTCCCCGCCTCAAGGTAGCTTCCTCCTCCACACAATTATGTGTAGTTTTCTATAAACTTATTTTAAAGAGAATCCTTTCATTCTGCTATTGATTCCTATTACATTTCCCTTACATTTTTGTAAGAATCCAAGTGGAATTTTATATGATTTTTAACAATTTGTGAACCCTCCAAAACTGTGATAAACATCACACTCTCTATTTTCTAAAGGTTTTATAATACAAATATAAAAATTTGTTAAACATTTCACATTTAAGAGGGGAAATGAATATGAAAAAACGTTTAGTCATGGTCGGGAATGGTATGGCTGGTATACGCTGCATCGAAGAAATTTTAAAGCAAGATCCAGAGCTTTATAATATTACTATTTTTGGTGATGAACCTCATCCAAACTACAACCGCATTATGTTATCTCACGTCTTACAAGGAAAAACAAACATCCAAGATATCATTATGAACGAATACAGTTGGTACGAAGAAAATGACATTACGCTGTATACAAATGAAAAAGTAATAAATATTGATCGGGAAGAACAAGTCATTGTTACAGAAAAGAACCGTATTGTTATGTACGACAAGCTTATTATCGCAACAGGTTCTAGCGCATTTATCTTACCTGTTGAAGGTTCACAGCTTCCAGGTGTAACAGGCTTTCGTACAATTGAAGATACACAATTTATGATAGATACTGCTAAGCAATATAAAAAAGCTGTTGTCATCGGCGGAGGATTGCTTGGTTTAGAGGCCGCACGAGGGCTTATTGATTTAGGAATGGACGTACATGTTGTCCACTTAATGCCTTATTTAATGGAGCAACAACTCGACGCCAAAGCTGCTTCATTACTACGTGAAGATTTAGAAGCACAAGGCATGAAGTTTCTTATGGAAAAGAAAACAGTGAAAATTCTTGGTACTGACCATGTTGAAGGTATTCAATTTGAAGATGGCAGTGTTGCAGAATGCGACTTAATTGTAATGGCTGTTGGGATACGTCCAAATACACAGGTAGCTAAAGATGCTGGTTTACTTGTGAACCGCGGCATCGTTACAAATGACTATATGCAAACAGATGATGAATCCATCTATGCAGTTGGCGAATGTGCCGAGCATGACGGTATTGCCTATGGTCTTGTCGCTCCTTTATACGAACAAGGTGCCATACTGGCAAAACATATAACGAACTCACAAACAGATGGGTATACAGGTAGTATTGTCGGCACACAACTTAAAGTTGCAGGATGCGATTTATTCTCTGCCGGACAAATTTATGAAGATGATAAAACAAAAGCAATCTCAATTTTTAATGAGTGTACACGTTCCTATAAAAAAGTATTCATTCGTGATAATAAAGTCGTTGGTATTGTTTTATATGGAGACACTGCTGAAGGTACACGTCTCTTTAGCATGTTAAAAAAGGAAGAAGATATACAAGAATACAAACCAGTCTCTCTACTTCATAAAGATGGTGAAGAAAACGGCATTGATGTTGCAAGTATGAGTGCTGATGATACCATTTGCGGGTGTAACGGTGTGACAAAAGGTGCAATTGTCCATGCCATCTTAGAACAAGATTTAACAACTTTTGAAGAAGTAAAAGGATGCACAAAAGCTGCTGGATCATGTGGGAAATGTCGTCCACTTGTTGAACAAATTTTATCTCATACACTCGGGGATAGCTTCGATGCATCTGCGCAATCTGTTGGTATGTGCGTATGTACAACTTTATCGCGCGACGAAGTTATAACAGCAATTCACGAGAAAGGTTTAAAATCGCCAAAAGAAGTACGAAATGTCCTTGGTTTCGCACATGAAGACGGCTGTTCAAAATGCCGCCCTGCATTAAACTACTATTTACGTATGACGCGCCCAGAAGAATATGCAGATGATAAATCATCTCGCTTCGTAAACGAAAGAATGAACGGTAATATTCAGCATGATGGTACATTTTCTGTTATTCCTCGCATGTACGGCGGCGTTACTACTGCAGATGACTTAATGAAAATTGCCGAAGTTGCGAAAAAATACGATGTACCGCTCGTAAAAATAACAGGTGCAAGTCGAATCGGCTTATATGGCGTTAAAAAAGAAGATTTACCAAAAGTTTGGGCTGACCTTGATATGACTTCAGGTTATGCTTATTCGAAATCCCTTCGCAATGTAAAATCATGCGTCGGCTCTCGCTTCTGCCGCTTTGGTACAAAAGATTCATTAGGCCTTGGTATGTTACTGGAACAATCGCTAGAAATGGTAGATACACCTCACAAAATGAAAATGGGTGTAACGGGTTGCCCACGTAACTGTGCGGAAGCATTAACGAAAGACTTCGGCGTCGTTTGTGTTGAAAATGGATTCCAACTTTATATTGGTGGTAACGGTGGTACAGAAGTTCGTGAAGCTGATTTTGTCATGATTGTCCCTACGGAAGAAGATGTACTGCGCATTGCCACAGCTTATGTACAACATTACCGTGAAACTGGTATTTATGGTGAACGAACAGCTCCTTGGGTGGAACGAATGGGCTTGGATTGCATAAAAGAAATACTGCAAGATAAGCAAATGGTCACTATGCTAAATGAACGTTTCCAAAAAGCACGTAACACATATGAAGAAGCTTGGGGACAAGCGCTAGAAACTCAGTCACTAAAAGCCATGTATGAAGTAGAAACTGTAAAGTAAGGAGAGATCTACATGTTACAAACGAAAGAAAAAATAAAAATAATGCGTGCCGAAGATCTTCCCGTGCAAATCGGTAAGGAAGTGCGAATAAGGGATTTGTCCATCGCCTTATTTCACCTTTCAAATGGTGACATTCATGCTGTAGAAAATCGTTGTCCTCATAAAAATGGGCCTTTGGCTGAAGGAATTGTTTCTGGAGAATTTGTCTTCTGTCCGTTACATGATTGGAAAATTTCCTTAATAACAGGTGAAGTTCAAAAACCTGATGATGGTTGTATTCAAACATATGAAGTAGAAGTTATTGATGGGGATATTTATATATATATGTAACTTGTACAGGAAATCCCTTTTGGGGTTTCCTTTCAAGTAAAAATAGATGAGGTGTAGAGATGAACGGATACGTATATTTAGTTGGTGCAGGGCCTGGTGATGAAGAACTTATTACAAAAAAAGCAATAAATTGCCTAAAAAAAGCAGATGTTGTTTTATATGACCGCTTATTGAATCAAAATTTACTTCGCTATACAAAGCCAACATGCGAACTCGTTTACTGCGGGAAAATGCCAACAAATCATATTATGCGACAAGAAATGATTAACGCGCATTTAATTCAGTCTGCCAAAGAAGGTAAAATTGTCGTCCGCTTAAAAGGCGGAGATCCATCGATTTTTGGCCGCGTTGGTGAAGAAGCTGCAGCTTTAGCAACGGAAAATATTCTATATGAAATTGTTCCAGGGATTACATCTAGTATTGCCGCTAGTGCGTATGCCGGCATCCCTCTTACCCATCGCAACTATAGTAATAGTGTAACGTTGCTAACTGGTCATACAAAGGGAGCAATTAGCGACCAAGTCAACTACAGTGCCCTCTTAAACAGCGATACAATCGCCTTTTACATGGGTGTTAAAAACTTACCGATCATTTGCGAGAACTTATTGCAAACAGGAAGAAAAAAAGATACACCCGTAGCAGTCATTGAATGGGGTACAACGGGAAAACAACGAGTTGTTACAGGTACATTGTCTACAATCGTTGATTCCGTAAAGAAAGAACATATTTTAAACCCTTCGATGACAATCGTTGGTGAGGTTGTATCTTTACGTAAACAAATTGCTTGGCAAGAACACAAATCACTACACGGAAAAAAAGTTTTATTTGCCTCTGCAACAAACAAAATAAGTATACTAGCGCAAAAGTTACAAACAAATGGAGCAGAAATATATCAAATACCAACTTTCAAAAAGCAGGAATATCAGTTAACATTCGGGCAACTCTGTGAAATATTTAAAGCCGAGCGCCTTGTTTTCTGTTCACCTGAAAGTGTAGCAATCTTATTACAATCATGTGCGCAATATCAAAAAGATATTCGCTCCTTACAAGCAACACTACAACATATGAATAGCACTACTCAAAAAGCACTTATGCAGTATGGATTACTAAGCGAATCAGCAAGATTCTCTACCGAAACAACTATTTACTTAGGACGAAATATTAATCGCATTGCCATCATTCAAGAAAAAATAGGTGCGGGTTCTCATATTATGACGCATGAATATCAAATTGATCATCGTTTTGATGAAATTCATACACGTACACTAACTGAATTCAAATGGGATAGTATTGTATTCGAAGGACGCGCTGCAATTGATACGTTTATAACAGAAGTAAATCGCCTCGGGTTCATGGATGTTCTTCATTTACC
Source organism: Bacillus sp. Medicinal_06 (assembly GCF_056711665.1). Lineage (NCBI taxonomy): Bacteria > Bacillati > Bacillota > Bacilli > Caryophanales > Bacillaceae > Bacillus > Bacillus sp. Medicinal_06. Next base: position 51,232 of record NZ_JBWYHD010000013.1, read on the forward strand.
ATTCTCATATGCCGACGAACCAACTCTGCAATATGCAAATAAAGTCGGCTTCCATAATACCGATACTCAGCTGCAAGCTATCATCGATGAGAAAGAAGTGGTGGCAGAGTGAAAGGTATCGTTTATATGGGACATGGTAGCCGATTACACGAAGGCAACGAACAGTTCATTCACTTTGTTAAGTCCGTTATAAAAGAACGAAGCGAAAGCATCCAAAAAATTGGATTTCTTGAACTAACCACACCGACTGTACAAGATGCAATTGTAGCAGCCATCCAAGACGGTGCGACTGAGGTTTTACTTGTCCCTGTTTTATTATTTGCAGCAGCCCATTATAAACGTGATGTCCCTTTTGAAATTGAAAAAATAAAAAAGCTCTATCCACACATTACATTTTCAGTTGTACCACCCTTTAGTACGCATCCGCTTATGATTGAACTTGTCGTAAAACGAATACGTGAAGCTATGCCAATGCAAAATAGTGAAATCTTACTTGTCGGTCGTGGTAGCAGCGATTCTCAACCTATACATGAATTAAAACAAATTGGAGCAGCTGTCGAGCAAAGGCTTTCCTTGCCAGTTTCCTGCTCCTTCTTAACAAAAGGAACACCTTCTTTTCCTGATGAACTCAATGAAAAAGCAGCACACGCAAGGCATGTATATGTCATGCCTTACCTGCTCTTCACCGGGTTATTACTTCAAAAAATAAATCGGTATGCAGAAAAATACGCAAACGCTACAACTTGTAACTGTCTTCAATTTGATTCCTATATGAAGTCCGCTTTATTAGAGCGAATGGAGGAACATGTACATGCATAACATCTATCCTATTATGTGTAATCTTGAGGGCAAAACGGTTGTAATTATAGGTGGTGGAAAAATTGCATACCGAAAGGCAGCTGGATTAAAAAATACAGGAGCTTTTGTCACTGTGGTGAGCCCAAATATTTGTGAAGAAATGGAGTCTCTTTCCTACATTATGTGGAAACAAAAAACATTTTCAGAAGAAGATATTAAAGGTGCACACCTCATCTATGCGGCAACAAATCATCACGATACAAATATGATGGTCAAACAAGCTGCACACGATTTCCAATGGGTGAATGTTGTAAGTGATGGAAAAAAATCATCCTTTCATACCCCCGCAGTTATTCGCAGTGATGAATATGTTATAAGCATATCCACTTCGGGTAAAAGCCCATCCTTTGCAAAACGAATAAAAGAAAAACTAATGCAGATTCTTCCTCAAATTATAAAATAAAAAAGATGAACGAAATCCCTCGTTCATCTTTTTAGCTTGCTTTAAAACCACCGCCAAGTACATCTCGTACGTCATGAATAACAACAAACGCATCTTCATCCACGTTACTGATTACTTGTTTTAATTTCACAAGCTCTTGCTTATTAATTACGACATATAGTACTTCTTTATTTTTCCCAGTATAGCCACCGCGTCCTTCTAAGACAGTCACACCGCGTGTCATATGTTTCGTAATCGTTTCACGAATTAAATCTGGTTGACTTGATATAATTGTAACTGCTGTTTTCGTATTAATTCCTTCCACAATGAAGTCGATTACTTTTGCTCCGACAAATACTGCAACGAGCGTATACATTGCTTTTTCTTGTCCAATGATAAATACCGATCCTACAATTACAACAATATCAATAATAAGAACACCTTTCCCAACGCTCCATCCTAAATATTGATTTGCTAATTGCGCTAAAATTGCTGATCCTCCAGACGTACCTCCCGCTCGGAACATACAGCCTAATCCAATACCAACAAACACCCCAGCAAATAAAGCTGCTAATAACGTATCGCTATTTACCCTGTGTCCAATGTGTTCTGTAGCATATAAAAACAAAGAGGTTTCTACAATACCAAGGATTGTGTAAACCATCGTTTTTTTATCAAAAAATTTATAACCAATAGCTAATAGAACCGCATTGAATACAAAGTTCATAATCCCTGGTGACCATCCAAATAAATAGTAGGTGACGACTGTTAAACCGATGATTCCACCTTCCGATAAACGGTTTGGAATCGCAAAATAGTTAATACCAATCGCAAATAATAATGAACCAATTGTAATTAATGCAATTTCTTTCATTCGTTGATTAAACATAAGTTGTAACCTCCTCCATTTGACATTGTATCACTATCTTACAGAGGCATAGAAATAGTTTTTACCACACTCTTTTTTCTTATAACAGCTATATAATTATGTTTACATAAACATTTGTTTAGTTATGCAAATTCGCCCTAACAGCATCAACAAACTTCTTCACGTTTCCCGCCTGAATATACTTAGCCACCACAACTTCACTATTATGAATAAATGCTAAACGCGGAAACATTTCTATTTCATCTATACAAAAATACGAATATTCTTCAAGAATTATAGGATAATACAGGCGTTTCCCATAAAAAAGAATTCGCTTATTAGTAGCAACAAATATACCTTGTTGATATGAAAAGGTGAAGTTATCTCTCTCAAATATTCCTACCACAAAAGATAAAATTTGTTCATCAGATTCTACATACTTTTTTACATTCAATAATAGTTCTTTCATGAATATTCCCCCAAATTCAATTCATTGTCGTAACATTTGAAAAGAATCCATGGATTACTACATAACCGGTGTAAATTAGTTATAAAGTATGAAACGCGTTTCCAGTCAAATACATTCTCAAAAAAATCCGTTATGTGTCATTACACATAACGGATTTCAACTAAACAGTAGAGCGTTCTACCAATTTATAAGGAATCTCCACTTTTTCTTGTTTCCGATCATCATTACTTATTTGTTTGTAAAATAGTCCAAAAGCACTTTTACCAATCTCTTTCACATGTTGATCAATTGTGGTGATTTGTAACACTTGGGAAATTGGCTGATTATCAAAACCAATAATCGCTAAATCCTGTGGAACACTTATGCCTAATTTTTTAGCTTCTGTCATAATTCCAATAGCAACTTCATCCCCAGCTACTAGCAACGCTTCAGGAGAATTCTCCATCTCTTTTAACTTATGGGCGACCTTCACACCATCCTCTAACGTAAAGCATTCCGTAAAGATTCGATTTTCGATAATTTCTTCATCTATCAGTTGTAAGGCTTGCTTATAGGCCTCAAATCGCTTTTTACTACTAGCTCCTTGCTTCCTCCCTGTACAATATCCAATTTTTTTGTAGCCTTTCTTGATTAAATAATTCATCCCTAATTGAAAAGCCCCAAAATGATTTATATATACGCTGGATATGCCCAAAACATCAGTCTCTTCACAAGCAATAATCGTCCCATATGAAGCATAGTGCTTAATTACATCCCAATCATTCGCACGTGAACAAATTATAATACCGTCTAGTTGTTTTGTTTTCAACATATGTAAACTTTCTCTTTCTTCTCGCTTGTTATAATTTGTCTGACACAGAAGAACTCGGTAATTATGAGCTAATGCCCCTTCCATAACTCCTCCAACAATCCTATCGAAGTGCGGGTGGTCAATGTAGGGCAAGATCACACCAACAATATTCGTTCTTCCTTTTGATAAATGAACCGCATTTGCATTTTGTGAGTAATTCAATTTTTCAACTACTTCTAAAACTGCTTTCCGTTTTTCCTCACTTACGTATGGATGATCATTCAACACCCGTGAAACAGTCGTAACCGAAACACCTGCTAACTTCGCAATATCTTTAATATTAGCCATATGCTCACCTCTTTTCTTAACGTAATCAAATTCATAAGTATGTGTCAAATGTTCTCATCCTTACATCTCCATGCAATTCTCTTACAAAAGTGTAATCTTTCTGTAAGCTAATTCGATAGTGACTTCTCTCTACATTTCGTACAATTAAGTCAGAAAGTAACTCAGAACATTCGAAAAGGAGCGGATACACATGATGAACAAAATGAAATCAAACAAATTCGTAAATACAATGAGCATGGTGCTATCCACTCTTGTCGATGCAAAAGCAGTTGCTCATTCATTAAACAAGTAAGGAGAGATTAACTATGAACAAAATTACTTTTAACAAATTTGACTTTATTGGACTAGCTAGCGGCTCTGCTCTTCTTACAGCTTTCATTTATGCTGCTACGCTTATTTAACTTTGTGTCCCCTTTCCCCTTTATATAGATAGTAATAGAAAAGACGACCGTCTATGCCCGGTCGTCTTTTCCTATTTGCTATTTTTTTTTAATGTTTCTGTTAGTTCTTCAAATGTTTCGTTCAATTGATCCGTCATCATTTTCATCGCTGTTTTTCGATCCACTGTCTCTCCCACTTCTACTTGAATTGGATCACCGAAAATCAATTGTGCCCTTTTTCCTTTCATTAATTCTTTTACACTTGATGGACCAACATAAGCTGCCGGTACTAAAGGAACATTAGAGCGCATTGCGATTGTAACAGCTCCTGCTTTCAATGAAACATCCTCAGTTGATCTCGTTCCACTTGGAAAAATCCCTACTACTTTACCGTCTTTTAATAAACGGGATGGAATCTTTAGCGTACTTGGCCCTGGATTTGCACGATCTACCGGAAAAGCATTTACATTATTAAAAAACCAATTTGTAAACTTACCTTCAAACAATTCTTTTTTCGCCATATAATGAATTTCTGTTGGATACATGCCTGTTGCTAACATTAATACATCCATAAAGCTTGTGTGTGTGCACGCAACAACATATGGTCCACCTTCAGGTAATTTTTCTCTTCCTTGAACCTCCACTTTCCCAAGCGTTTTAAATATATATTTCAACAAAAATGTAATTAATTTATACATTCGTTTCGTCCCTTTCTAAACATTCAAAGTTTAATCATATCTTTAAAACAATTATAACACTAACCCCTAGTAGTTGGTAATAAAATTAAGTATTAATTTTCAAAATTTAATTCTTACAAAATTGTAATCTTACTGTAAGCTAATTCAATAGTGACTTTCCTCTATATTTCGTACAATTAAGTCAGAAAGTAACAAGCAATCATTCGAAAAGGAGCGGATACACATGTTAAACAAAATGAAAACAAATAAATTTGTAAATACAATGGGCATGGTATTAACCGTTCTTGTCGATGCTAAAGCTGTTGCTACTTCATTAAACAAGTAAGGAGAGATTATGATGAACAACATTACTTTTAACAAATTAGATTTTATCGGACTAGCTAGTGGCTCTGCTCTTCTTACAGCTTTCATTTATGCTGCTACGCTTATTTAACTTTGTGTCCCCTTTCCCCTTTATATAGATAGTAATAGAAAGACGACCGTCTATGCCCGGTCGTCTTTCTTATGATGCTTTTCTTTCATGTAATTCTTTTAAAAGCTGTATCATTTCAGCTTGTTGTTTTATCTTCTTACGACCATTTCGATTAATCGCTGCCAGCTCACAGGCAATTCCTATCGCAAAGAAAAACAATAGACTCTCTAACATATAAAAAATCCTCCAACTACATTATCTATTAGACAGCTCGGCGCAACGGCTCCTCTTGTAAAATGTTCTTATTCTTGGTTTCTTCTTTACGCTGACATACGTTATTTCGAATAAGAGCTGTAATAACAAGTAATGTTCCTACTATATCAAAAGTTGTTATTTCATACCCTTGCATCATCACAATGACCAATGTAGTAATGGGTACAAAGTTAATAAATAAAATCCCATTAATAGATGATAAAATTTTCACACCGTAGTTCCAAGCAAGTAGCGCTACAATACCTGGTAATGTCATCATAAATAATAAATCATACTTGACGATAGAAATCGTTTCCACGCTCGGTACCGGCACATATCCTAACAGTGTAATGATCATCGTTATAACACCTGTTACAGCGGTACCAAATACACATGTCAATGTAGAATAACGAAGTGTCGACCAGCCACTAAATGATTGGCCACCCATTGTGTAGATTACCCATCCCACAACACCAATAAAAATAAATACTAACGAAAATAGATTATCTTTCAATGTAAGGAAGAAACTCATATCACCTTTTGTAATCACAAAAACAGCTCCAATAAAAGCAATAACCATACTTGTCATCATGTACTTCTTCGGCTTTATCTGCTTATATCCCCATAGAATACCAATTGAAATCATCGGCATAAGCGCCTCCATAATAGAAGCTACCATAACGCCAGGTTTCCCCATCAACATTTGTCCTAAAAAAACAAGTACATTATATACAGTAAACGCCATTGTTCCAAAGAAAACGAGTAACTTTCCTTTTCCTTCTAAACGAAATGCTTTCTTTCCTTCTTTCATTAACAATAATGCAATTAATACAATTGCTACCGCTCCATAACGAATGAACGAAAAATAAAATGGATCTATATATTCTAGCGCATGATCTGCAACTGGAAACATTGCTCCCCATGACATGCTTGCAATTAAACATGCCAGTGCACCTATTATCATTTGACCTTTTCTCACCGTAATCCCTCGCTTCTATGTAATTCTCGATGCATTGCACAATGAGAATTGTAAAAGAAAAAATATATCACGTAAAATGATTCAAAATGATGCTATCTATCACTTATAATGATATTTGACAACAAGGGGGAATGCGGAGTGGAACTACGAGATTTACTAATTTTCCAAAGTGTTGCCGATCACGGAAGTGTTAGCAATGCCGCAAAGGAATTAAATTATGTGCAGTCTAACGTGACAGCTCGTATTAAACAACTAGAAAATGAATTGAAAACACCGCTCTTTTATCGACATAAACGAGGCATGACATTAACTGCCGAAGGAAGAAAGATGCTCACTTACGTCAATAAAATTTTGCAGGATGTCGATGAACTGAAGCAGGTATTTTTAGATAGTAGTGTACCCTCTGGTATTTTAAAAATCGGCACAGTCGAAACAGTAAGCACATTACCTACCATCCTATCTTCTTACTACAAAAAGTACCCAAATGTTGATTTATCACTACAAGCAGGTTTAACAGAGGAACTCATTAAGGAAGTAATCGACCACCAATTAGATGGCGCTTTTATATCAGGACCTATCAAACATCCACTATTAGAACAATACGATGTTTGTACAGAACAACTTGTCCTTGTCACAAAAAATAAAGCTTTTCATATAGAGGAATTTATTACAACGCCACTTCTTGTCTTTAATCAAGGATGCGGATATCGTTCCAAACTAGAACGCTGGCTCAAAGATGAAGGCTTGCTTCCAAAAAGAATTATGGAATTCAACATACTAGAAACGATTTTAAATAGCGTTGCACTTGGTCTTGGAATTACACTCGTGCCACAATCCGCTGTTAGGCATCTTTCTACTACAGGAAAAGTTCACTGCCATCCGATTCCTGAAAAATACGGGAGCATTTCAACAGTCTTTATACGTCGTAAAGATACCTATCTGACCAACTCAATGCGGAGCTTTTTAAAGACAATTGAAGAGCACCATCATATCAATATGCTTTAAGAGATATTCTTACACGAATGTCTTTTTTTCTTACAAAAGTGTAATCCTCCCGTAAGCTAATTCGATAGTTACTCCTGCCCACATTTCATATAATTAAGGCAGAAACAAGGGCAACAACAATTCGAAAAGGAGCGGATACGCATGATGAACAAAATGAAAACAAACAAATTTGTAAATACAATGGGCATGGTGCTATCTGCCCTAATCGATGCAAAAGCGGTTGCTACAACTTTAAACAAATAAGGAGAGATAACTATGAACAACATTACTTTTAACAAATTTGACTTTATCGGACTTGCAAGCGGCTCTGCTCTTCTTACAGCATTTATTTACGCACTTGCCCAAGGTCTTGTCTTATAAAATTGTTTCCCCAAACCCCTTTATATAGAGAAAAACCTGCTTGTCTTATGGACAAGCAGGTTTTTCAATTTGTTTCATATATAATTTGACCTGTTTTACTTATATCGTACCCACCAATTGCTCGCAGTTCATTTTGAAATTCTGTCGATTGCAATATTTCTTTTACTGCTTCAATAAGTTGTTCGTTTTGTTTATTTTTTAAAATTACCAAGTCATATTGTTCTTTCATAAGCGGAATAAAATCTACATTCACAATTTGTGCTATCTTTTCTGCCCCTACGCCAACATCAGCTTTTCCGTTAGCAATCTGAGAGGCAACACCAAGATGATTAGACTCTTCCGCATCATAGCCTCGAATATTTTCTTTCGCTACATTTTGAATTCTCACCTGTTCATCTACTAGTACACGAATTCCTGATCCTTTTTCACGATTCACAAATTGAATCGATGAATGATTCAGGTCAGCCCACGTTTGTATTCCTTTTGGATTTCCTTTTTGTACATAAAACCCAACATTTCTCGCTAATAAGTTCATCACAATACATGGTTGTCCAACTAAAATCCGTTTTACATATGGAATGTTATATTCTCTTGTATCGCCATCAAACAAATGTAAACTAACGATACTTCCTTCTCCTTGAGACATTTTAATTAAACTCATTAAACTCCCCTGATAAGCCCGCAGCATACTAGAACCTGGTAAAAGTCTTTCAAGATGCTTCGCCAGCATATCTAATGTTAGCTCTTGTCCACTAATTACACAGGAAGATTCTCTATTCTTCTCCTCTAGTTTCCTTGAAGCAGTCTGCACTTTTCCCGTTTTCATTTGCTTAATATATTGTTCTAAGTCCACCGCATCAATGCGCATTTGTCTACCAACCCTGTAAGAAGGTAGTTCACCTTTTTTAATTAAATCATACACTGTTAACTTTGAGACTTTTAGTCGATTTGCTACCTCTTCCGTTGTGTAGGAATGATGATCCATAGACGATTCCTCACTTTCTCTTTTCATTGTAACAAAGAAAGAAAATTTCTCCTATTTTTTCAAAAAGTGATTTATTTCACATTATATTTAATTATATCTATTTATAATTAAATATAATTAGTTATAATTAAATAGGATATAAAGAAAGGGGATTATACGCATGAACAAATTCACATTACGGTACATTGGGGTACTTATGCTCTGTTTCCTTCTTGTTTTTAGCGTGGCATGTACGAACGAAACGAAGAAAGACCAAACAAACGCAAAAGAAGAAAAGACAGTTGAACTTACAATATCTGCAGCTGCCAGTTTACAAGATGCTTTCAAAGAAATTGAAAAACAATATAAACAAAAAGAACCAAATATAAAACTTTCCTTTAACTTTGGCGGTTCTGGTGCACTTCAGCAACAAATTGAACAAGGTGCTCCTGCTGATTTATTCTTCTCTGCAGCAGAAGATAAATTTCAAACGCTTGTCAAAAAAGGATTTATTAATGAAAAGGAGGGGAAAAACCTTCTTGGAAATGAACTCGTTTTAGTCGTTCCAAAAGAAAGCTCCATTAAAACATTTCAAGAATTGAAGGAAGAAAAAGTGAAGAAACTAGCAATTGGTACACCTGAATCTGTCCCAGCTGGAAAATATGCAAAAGCTTCTCTTACACATGAAAACTTATGGAACGACCTTCAAAACAAAATCGTATTAACAAAAGACGTCCGCCAAGTGTTAACATATGTAGAAACAGGTAATGTAGATGCTGGCATTGTATACAAAACAGATGCTCTTATTTCAGACAAAGTAAAAATTGCAAATGCAGCACCTGCTAATTCTCATGAACCGATTCATTATCCAGTAGGCATTATAAAAGAATCAAAGCATAAGAAAGAGGCGACTTCATTTTATGAATATTTACAGTCAAAAGATGCACAATCTATCTTTAAAAAATATGGATTTACAATCCTATCGTAACTATTATGACATTTGATACACTTTGGTCGCCTGTTTTTCTTTCCTTACGAGTAGCTGCACTTGCCACCATTATTGTTATGATTTTCGGCACAGTTATCGGACGAGTATTAGCTCGCTCCTCATGGCGTTATAAAGTGTTATTAGAAACTATTTTTCTGTTACCGATGGTACTTCCGCCAACTGTTATTGGGTTCTTTCTCATTATTATTTTTGGGAATAACAGCCCTGTTGGAAAGTGGATTGAATCATTATTTCAACAATCGATTATGTTTACATCGTGGGCTGCTGTCATCGCTTCAACAGTCGTTTCATTCCCACTGATGTATCAATCGGCAAAGACAGGATTTTCTATTGCAAACAAGCAAATTGAAGATGGTGCCCGCGATCTTGGAGCAAGTGAATATCAAGTCTTTTTACACGTCACACTACCACTTGCATTTCCTGCGCTATTTAGCGGAATGATTTTAAGCTTTGTACGCGCACTTGGTGAGTTTGGAGCAACACTTATGTTTGCTGGTAACATTCCGGGCAAAACCCAAACGATTCCAACGGCTATTTATATGGCAATTGATGCAAGTAATATGAACCTTGCTTGGACACTCGTTATCATAACAGTCAGTATGTCACTCATATTTTTATTGTGCATTCAGCTGATCAATAAAAAAATTACTACTTCTTAAAGCAGCTTTCGACAAAAGCTGCTTTTTATTTCCCGAAAAATAAATTGTTTTGTAGAATAATGAAAGATTTATCTTACAAAAATGTAATCTTACTGTAAGATAATTCGATAGTTACTATTGAGCATATTTCATATAATTAAGTCATAAAGTAAAGCTGATGGAAATGAGGTTGTCCCCCCTCTTCCCATTCGTTAAAAAGAGCTAATTAACTTTATTTCCCCAACCCCCTTTATAAAAAGGCCTCAAATTGAGGTCTTTTTTATTTTGAAGAAGTGACAGAATCTTAGAATATATAAAAATATACATTCTATTTGAATTTACTTTCTAAAACAGGTACTTTCCTGTTATTATATGGAGGTGTTTGAAAAAATGAAGAAATGAAAACGCATTTATATCGTAAATTCTTCATCCTGTTTTAGCGATCGGTAATCTTCTACTTTCTCAGTGGGGAATTACCGATCGTTAGAACGAAATTTAATTATATTGATATAGAAAAACGAAGGGAGTCTTGTAATGGACATTTTATTAGCGCTTCTTCCTGCAATTGCATGGGGAAATATCTTATTAGTAAGCGTAAAAATGGGCGGTGGTGCATATAGCCAAACGGTAGGTATGACAATCGGTGCTCTATTCTTCGCAACAATTATGTATGTATTTACTCAACCTGCTTTAACAATGACAATCTTAATTGTTGGATTTATTTCAGGTTTATTCTGGGCTTTAGGACAAGTAAACCAATTAAAAACAGTTGAAAAACTAGGTGTTTCAACAACTGTAACGATTTCTACTGGTATGCAACTTGTTGCAACTTCTATCTTTGGCGTTATCGCTTTTCGTGAGTGGACTACTACTACTACGATTATTCTGGGAACGATTGCAATCCTTTTAATTGTAGTCGGTGTTGTCTTCACTTCATTAGATGATAAAGAAAATGCACAGCCACCAGGACAATTGAAAAAAGGACTTTTAACTTTAATTGTTTCTACATTCGGCTACCTTGTATATGTAATTATTATTCGTTGGTACAATATCGATGGTTGGTCTGCTATTTTACCGCAAGCAGTCGGTATGTTTGTTGGAGCAGTTGTATTGACATCTAAACATAAACCATTTAACAAATATGCAATTCGTAATGCTTTATCTGGCCTACTTTGGGGAACAGGTAACTTATTCTTACTTCTTTCTTTACCAAGAGTTGGAGTAGCAACAAGTTTCCCATTATCTCAAACTGGTATCGTTATCTCTACATTCGGTGCAATTGTCTTCTTAGGCGAAAAGAAAACAAAGCGTCAAATGGTATTTATTGCACTAGGTAGTGTTCTAATTATCGGCGGTGCTGTTTTACTTGGTATGACAAAAGCATAATTGCACAAGCTATAAATCAAACCCTCGAAGCATATCTGCTTCGAGGGTTTTCTATTAACTATTAAAATAGATTTCTAAGCGAATGATTCACGTAATCTCTTTTTTCATAGTTCGCTTTCCATTCTAATAGTCCATCTATACATAAAAATAAATTAATTAGAGCAAGAATTAACATCACATATAAACCTGTCGAAATGTATATGGCAATACTTACAACATTATATAAGATCCATAAATGCCAGTTCTCTAAAATCTTTCTACTAAGCATAAACTGAGCCACAAGTCCTAACACTGCATTTAAAGCATCTAAATACGGGTTTGTCGACTCTAAATAACGAATTTGATAATACCCCCATCCAATCCAAGCAACTAGAATCAAAATGATATAACCAATCCACCCTTTCAAATCTAAGCGAACGGTTGGTTTCACGTCTCCCTCTCCACTACGTGCAATCCAATAATACCAACCATATACATTAAATATGAATTGGAACGCTGCTAATATGGCCATTGCATATAACTCCTGTGTAATAAAAATGTATAGAAAAGATGCAACTGTAATCATCCCAAATAAAAAATTCCATACCTTTTCTCGAGCTAGTAACCAAACATTTATAATCCCCATAACAGATGCAAAAATTTCAATATAGCTCGACTGAATATACATACCTACTAGCATACAAATAATACTAGAGATAATTAAAAAAACTGGATGTCTAACCATAAGCCTCTCTCCCCAAATATTTTATGATTTCTCTACACACATTATAAAGAAAGCGCCTATTTATATCCATATTTTTCTAATTATCTTTTTTCTTATTATACAGTTACATTACATGTATTCCCTCATTGCTAATTTATATAAGTCATTTCTTTTTACAAAAATCTCTCAAAGATGTTATCGTTTTTTATAACATATTCTAGGTATGGAGGAATAAAGGATATGCCAAAGAAACATAGAATTTTATTTATTGGTGCCGGTCGTATGGCAGAAGCAATCTTTGCCGGACTTCTCAAAACAAGTAAAGAGCACATCGAAGAAATTGTTGTATCCAATCGAAGTAACATAGAAAAACTTAAGCAACTAGGGGAAAAATATGACATTTCAATTACAAATGATTGGAAAGAGCACATTAAAAATGCAGACACCATTGTTTTAGCCATGCCACCAGCTGCACATGAGCAATTATTAGCGGAGTTATCGCCTCTTCTAACCAATCAGTTTGTTGTAACAGTTGCTGCCGGAATTGGTCCATCTTATTTAGAAGAAAAACTCCCTCAAGGTACACCTGTTGCCTGGATTATGCCCAATACAGCTGCAACAATTGGGAAGTCTATTTCTCTATATACAATGGGACATTTCGTAAATAAAGAACATCAAGAAACACTGCAACTACTTTTAAAAGGGATTGGTACAGCACAGCTATGCACAGAAGAAGAGGTACATCAGCTTACCGCTGTAACTGGAAGTGCCCCAGCATTCCTTTACCACTTTACTGAAGGATTAATTGAAGCAACGAAAAGCTATGGAATCGATGAAGCAACCGCAAAACACCTTGTCATTCAAATGATTACTGGTTCTGCCGCTATGCTAGAACAAGAACAAGATCCAACTATGCTTCGTGAACAAGTGACTACACCAGGTGGCTCAACTGCAGAAGGTTTAAAAGTTTTATATGAATATAATTTTTCAAAGATGATTCACCAAGCAATTGAAGCAACAAATAAAAAAGCTAGGGGGAATTAATATGACAGTAACAAGCTTACAAGATTGCACAACATTACATAATGGTGTAAAAATGCCTTGGTTTGGTTTAGGCGTTTTTAAAGTTGAAGATGGTACACAGGTAATCGATTCTGTAAAAGTTGCTATTAAAAATGGATACCGCAGTATCGATACAGCTGCAGTATATAAAAATGAAGAAGGCGTTGGCCAAGCAATTCGCGAATGCGGAATTCCTCGTGAAGAATTATTTATCACATCAAAAGTATGGAACAGTGATCAAGGCTATGAATCAACATTACAAGCCTTCGAAACAACATTACAAAAATTAGGTTTAGAATACTTAGATCTATACTTAGTACACTGGCCTGTAAAAGGAAAATACACAGAAACATGGAAAGCATTAGAGAAACTTTATAAAGAAGGCCGTGTTCGTGCTATCGGCGTTAGCAATTTCCAAATCCATCACTTACAAGATGTTCTAGAAATCGCTGAAATGAAACCGATGATTAATCAAGTTGAATATCACCCACGCTTAACGCAAGAAGAACTTCACTCTTTCTGTAAAGAGCATACTATTCAACTAGAAGCTTGGTCACCATTAATGCAAGGCCAATTACTCGACCATCCAGTATTGCAAGAAATTGCTACAAAATATAACAAATCAACAGCACAAATCATTTTACGCTGGGATCTGCAAAATGGTGTGGTTACCATTCCTAAATCAGTTAAAGAGCATCGCATTGTCGAAAATGCAAGCATCTTTGATTTTGAATTGAGCGCTGAAGATATGAAAGCAATTCAGTCATTAAATGAAAATCACCGTGTTGGCCCAGACCCTGATAATTTTGATTTTTAAGAGAAAAGTCACTGTGTAATTGCACAGTGACTCTTATTTTTATATTGCACTTATAAAAAACTGAAAATTTAAACTATATTCCATTTTATTGACAGTTCATTTGTCCGGGTGTAAGATTTTGAATAATCAAAGAAACAAAAAAATTAATACAAATCATTATGTTTACTCATTGTATCAAGAGAGGTGGAGGGACTGGCCCTTTGAAACCTCGGCAGCAGGTTCACTTTGAATACTGTGCCACTTCCTGCAAGCATTATGCTTGAAAGATAGAATGAGGGACTTCGTTTATATACATGGTGCATGCCTTGTAAACAAAACTCCCTCTTTCTCTATATGAAAAGAGGGAGTTTTTCTTTCCCTCACAAATTGTTCATCAACTAATAAACAAACAATTTAAGGAGGAATTTTACATGAAAAAGAAATTTGTACCTGCTGTCGCATCTGTTTTAGGAGCAAGTCTTTTATTAACAGGTTGCGGTAGCTATAAAGACGAAGCAAGTGAAGCAAAAGCAAAGGATAAAGCCCCTGATAAACAAGTATTGAACTTGGCCACTGGTACAGAAATCCGTACAATGGATACTGCTCGCGCCACAGATACTGACTCTGGCCAAGTAATGAGAAACGTATTTGAAGGTTTATATAACCTAGGTGAAGGAAACAAGCCTGTTCCTGGTGTAGCAAAGTCTCATGCGGTTAATCCTGATAAAACAAAATATACGTTCCATTTACGAGATTCAAAATGGTCAAACGGTACTCCTGTGACAGCAAAAGATTTTGTCTTTGCTTGGCAACGTGCCGTTGATCCAGCGACTGCTTCTGAATACGCATTTCTATTCTTTGATATAAAAAATGCGAAAAAGATTAATAATAAAGAACTTCCGGCTGACCAGCTCGGTGTAAAAGCAATCGATGACCACACCTTTGAAGTTGAATTAGAGCGCCCTGTTCCCTACTTTATTAGTTTAACGGCATTTCCAACATTCTTACCAATTAATGAAGCATTCTTCAAATCACAAGGTGATAAATATGCTTTAGAAGATAACACGATTCTTTATAATGGTGCCTTTACATTAAGTGATTGGAAACATGAACAAAGCTTTAAGTTCAAGAAGAATACCAACTATTGGGATAAGGATAATGTGAAACTTGAAGAAATTAATTTTAATGTCGTCAAGGATCATTCAACAGCTGTTAATTTATATGAATCAAAACAAATTGATCGACTTACTTTAACATCTGATCTTGTTGATAAATATCGCAAAGATAGTAACTTTAAAGAACGACCAGATGTCGGGGTACAATTTGTACGTATGAACCAGAAAAATAAAACGTTACAAAATATAAATGTTCGTCAAGCAATCGATAAATCGATAGATAAGAAAGCATTTGTAAATGTGCTTTTAAATGATGGCTCTCTACCCTCCTATTCTCTAGTGCCAAAAAATTTCGCCAAAGGGCCAAATGGAAAAGACTTCCGTGAAGAGAATGGTAATTTAACAAAAGAAAACACAAAAGAAGCGCAACAGTTTTGGAAACAAGCAAAACAAGAATTAGGATCTGACAAAATTTCAATTGAATTATTAACAAGTGATGGCTCTCTACCTAGAAAAACAGGTGAATATTTAAAAGAACAACTAGAGAAAAATTTAGAAGGATTAACAGTAAATGTTAAGCCTCAACCACGTAAACAACAAGTCACATTATTACTACAAGGAAATTATGAGATTGCTATTGACGGATGGAGCCCGGATTTTGCCGATCCAATTACATTCTTAGAGTTATTTACAACTGATAACTCATACAACTTAGATCACTATTCTAACAAAGAATTTGATAATCTAATCCAAAAAGTTAAAACCGACTTAGCTGGTGATGAAAAAGCACGTTGGGAAGCTTTAAAACAAGCAGAAAAAATCTTATTTAAAGATGCCGTTATCTCTCCTCTTTATCAAAATGGAACAACATACTTAGAGCGTTCTTATGTCAAAGGCGTAGTTGAAGTTGATTTTGCAGGGCCACTTAACTTCAAATGGGCGAAAGTTGAGAAGTAAACAGCCCGTGTAAAATGTCATTTTCATAAAAAGAAAAAGGAATCCTTCAACAGGACTCCTTTTTCTTTATGCTTCTTTTATTACATGTCTCTTTCTTTTTACTATTACTGATATCCCTACAGCAACTAGCGATACCATTTGAGTAATAATAATTATAAATAATAGAAAGATAACATTCTCTTTTAAGTTTCCGCCACCAAATACTATTGCGAAATAACCCTTTGCGGCATATGTTGCGGGAAATAATTCACCGATTGTTTGATATGTTTTTGATAACATAGCATACGGTACCATCACACCAGAACTTACAAGTTGTAAAGAAAGCGAAATAATATTAAAGAGCATGCCTGCATTTCCAAATAAGGTAATAAACATTTGTGTTAATGATAGGAAGGAAAAGAAGACAATTGCTTGGAATATCCATACATTCCATACCGTTTCTTGCACTTCAAGTTGAAATGCTTTCATTAAACCAATTGTAATGCATGCAAGTAGGATTGATACTGTGCCATTAATCACTTGTCGTGATAGGTAACTATCCCAGTTTCCCCCTACCTGTTTTGCCACTTTAGATAGTTCCATACTCATAATCATCGCTCCTACAAATGAAGCTAACACGATCATAAGCGGTACCATATTTACAGAAAATCCTTTTGCATCATTTACCTTGTGAATCGTAAATCCAACCGAATCTTCAGCTAATCCTTTTATCACTTCTACACTGCCCGGCCCCATAGCAAGTAGTTTCCCGGCAACTACTTGCTGCTTATAATTTGAGACCTCTTTATTTACATTATCACGAACTTGTTTCGCGACTCCTTCCATCATTTGTTTTGCCATCATAGAGTTTGCTTGGTTAATATGAAAATTTAAATTTGTTTTTCCTTTTTCACTTATATCCTTTGAAAAAGAAGCTGGTATTTCAATAATCATATTGTATGCACGCTTATCCATTTCTTCTTTTGCTTTTTCCATAGACTTCTCTTTCGTTACTTGAAAAGGTAAATTTTTCTGTAATCCTTCTCCTATTTTGCTTCCCATATTCATATCTTGGTTCACAATAGCAATTTGCATTTGATCGGCTCTTTCATTTACTCCATCATAAGCTGTAAGCCAAACACAAAAGAAAATAAGCTGAAACGCTAATGCTACCACAATTCCCACATACGTACCTGGTGTCTTTAAAAATTGTTTCAATGTATTCATTCTTCCGCCTTCAGCAAGCAAGTACATACTTGCATTTTATTTTAAATAAATACTAGGGTCTTAATGCCCTAGCATATAAAGTTATATTATTCTCAATAAAGTTCTCATCATTCATTTCCATAAGTCGATTTTCAAAACGCAATTTGGATAGAAAGTAACCAAAATTAATCCATATAAAATTCATTACTTGAGCTTCAATATTTGTATCAATAATTTTTCCTTTTTGCTGCATTTGTGCAAAATACATCATTAATTCTTCTTTTAAGCCTTTTGGTATTTTGGCAATTTCATCATCTAATTCAGGAAACACGCCTGTTTCACGTATACCAATAGAAATGATGTCTTTTGCTTCATTCAAGAAGTTATGATAATGTCTTGCTAAATTCTTTAAATCTGTTTCTAATTCCCACACAATTTCTGTTTGTAAAAACCGTTGTAAATGCGGCAAATATGAAAATTCATAAACGGCTGCTTCAATGACGCCCTTTTTGTTTTTAAAATTACGAAAGATCGTTACTTCATTAACACCAGCACGCATTGCAATTTCTTTTGTTGTTGCTGCCTTATATCCTTTTTCTTTCACTAATTCAATTGCTGCTTGAATAATTTTGTCTGCCGTCTTTGAGCGCGCCATACAATCCTCTCTTTCTAATGCAAGTGATCACTTACATTTAGATTATATAAGTTTCTAATTATTGTCAATCTAATTTTTGTAAATTACTACGAACGATACTCGTATAAACAGCCCAAAAACTGAAATACAGTTAATATAACACTAAATAAAAGCACAACTAGCATACTCATGTGTAAAGATGGATAAAAAATAGTAATTGCTCCCCAAACACTTATACTAAAATAGACAAATTGAACAATGACTCCTGTTGGTTTCAACCATATCCTTGTCTTATGTTTTGTGATTTTCACTAAAAAACCGATAATTGAAAATAAAGTTAATGCAAGAAATGCTAGCCATCTTCCATAAGTAATATCATAAGGTTCAATTTGACTTGGAAATATAAAATGTATGATACGAAATAATAGAATCCCAATGCCGATACAGATTATTAATGCGAGAAAGCATTCTATACTAGCCTTTAATAGAGAAGATAAAATTGGTTTTCTTTTCCCTATTACTTCTATCATTTCACTCAGTACACCCACTACAAATAACGCACAAAACCATATAAAGAAATAAAGAGGTGTTTCTAATTTCAATAATTCCGATATTGAATAGAATACCATTTTCCACATGTGTTCTTTCTCACCTTTTCTTATTCTTCTATATCTTCAAACTGTAAATTCGTAGGTTCTTCAGAAAGAGTCTCATAAAAATTTTCTGCTAGATCTGTCGAAGGCACCTTTTCATCAACTTCATCTAATCGAAAACTATCAGCCCATATACATCCTTCTCCTGATAATAAAACGCCAAATGCAATACCAAGCGCTTCTTCTTTTATATCTAAAACAACTGAATATGGTTGCCAATTTGTTGTATTTTTAATGGGGCGATTTTGCATATTATCCATTGCTAATGGTTCTGTATCTTTTCCATCTACACGCATCCACAGCCCTGCCCAATCTTTTACATTCTCACTTTTAATAAAAGCCGTTAGACGCAAACGCTTCCCTCTATATTTGTCCGCTTTAAACATTTGCATCAACATTGTAAACCCGCCATGTGTAACACCTTCTTTCGCTTGTATATAAGCTGATGCTCTTCCTTGATGAACAGTCTCATAATCTAATCCCATTTCGTATTCTGTAGGGTGACTTCCGCTTAATACCCATCCATTTGGTAATCCTTTTTGCATTGAAGTTCCCTCCCTTTCTATATAAAACGATTGAAAATATGTACGATATCTTTTGGGTGGCAAATGAAACATACGTTTAAATGCCCTTGTAAATGCTTCTTGTGAAGAGAAACCATATTGGATTGCAATATCAAGAACTGGCCTTTCTGTCATTACTAATGTTTGTGCCGCATGTGTTAACCTTCTTTTTCGAACATATTCCATAATGCTGATTCCAAGGTGACGTTGAAATATACGATGGAAATGGTACATGGATACTGCACAATAAGAAGCTACTCTTTCTGTCGTTAACTCTTCCTCTAAATGTTCTTCAATATAAATAATTGCTTTTTTTATCGCATCTCTATATTTTTCATACACTATGGTACCTCCTTACACTTCCAATTTACCATATAAAACCAAAATTTTTTTGATTTAAATTGCGAAGTATCCTCCATAGCACAAAGAAAATAATTTATTTCAAACACATACATAATTACATAAAAATGGGAAAAACTTATGTAGAAGGAAAGACACAATAAGGAGGAATATATAATGAGAATTCTACTTTCAATTCTTTTAACTCTTATGCTTGTGCCCGTAATGACAGCGTGTAACGCAAATAATCAGGACAATACAGCAACTGATAACAAGAAAACAACTGAAGAAACAAAGCAGGAAGCAACGCAAGATTTAAAGCTTAATTTTAATGAATTCAGTTTAGATACTGACTATCAAGATACGAAAAAAGATTATGAAGCAGACTACAAAAATAAAGCAAATGAAAAACAGATGGAAGCTAAAATTGAAGATCACAAAACAGATGCAAAGTTAACAGGTGATGAAGCTGTCACAAAACTAGGCCCTCTTCTTCAAAAATTAAAATTTGATAAGGATACTCCAGATCAAGAAGTAATTGATCAAGTGGTAGACGTATTCCAACTTGATAAAGACTACCAAAAATTTGATTTAGAAGTTGTTTTCTCAGATGGAACGAAGAAAGAGTATAAGAAGGAAGTAAAATAAAGAAGTAGGCGGTTGCCTACTTCTTTATTTTGCTTATTTTTTTCGCATGTCGTAAACTTGGTTCAGAAACAATCATGTACTCTAAACCAGATATCAAAAGGAGATTTACGATGGATCCTTTACTTATGGCTGTTATAGGATTACCGTTAACAATTTTCATATTAGTCATTATCGGCTTCTATAAATTATTTGTGAAAAAGAAAAATATAACCTCTTTCTATACCCCATTCGACAATATTACCGGTCAAACAATTTCAGAATTTCATGAGGAACAGAAGGTTTTAGTAGCTGAAGACGAAGACGGGGATGGGAAGAAGAAAAAATAACAGAAGAAACATAGTGAAATACCGTTAATCTTTGGGTGTAAAATGGCCAATGAAATTTTATCAGCGGTTTTTCAAATATATCGACCATTTCTCACAATATATCGGCGCAAATTCAAATATATCGGCGATTCGACAAGGGATATCGATCAACCGACAAAGAATGACAAAAAACAAGAGTCTTCCGGTTCTTATTTTCCAACATTCTAAAAAAATAACCTTGCTTACGCAAGGTTATTTTTGAAATTCTTTTTGAAAACGTTTATAGTACGTTGAAGCTGTTGAAAAGTGGACTTCGATATCACGAATTAATGATGAGTCTTCCTCTTTCGCTAATTTCTCTAACTTTTTTATTGCTTGTTCTGTTTCATCTAAGAAGCCAATATATAGCTTATGTTCTTGTTCTTTTGATTCCGGAACACGAATTTCTTTGCGAACATGATCAATATCTTCTAGCATACTTGTTGTTACTTTTTGTACATCTTCTTTAAACTTTGGGTGAACTAATGCTTTCCCGCCTTTTTCTTTTGCTTCTTCCCATAACTTCAGAGATTCATTTAACTCTTTATTCATTTTCTCATCATATTTCTTATGTACATCACGATATGCTTTCATATCTTCTGACTGAGCAGTTGACTGCTCTACTTTTTCTTTTGATTCTTTTACATCCTTGTTTCCATTACATCCTGCTAGAAGGAGCATACTTCCAAGCAAGGCAATACCCCATACTTTCTTCATCTCTTACTCTCCTTTTATCTACGTTTACTACTTATCTCCACTTGCTATTATAACGAGAACCATTCAAACTTTGCACTTATGATCCTACTTTTATACACATATCACCATTTTTGTCACAGTATCGTCACTTTATACGACCAGGATCTCCATAACTCCTTCCCCACATCTTATACAAATGTAAGCACACATAAAAAGCTGATCCAAAACAAATTTTGAATCAGCCCTTTTTCAGCATTCTTTATGCATTTATATTTTGCTTTTCTTGAAGTACTAGCTGCTTTTCACTACGCTTTACCATAAAGATATAACATAAAACTGCGCCCACTTCGCAAAGAGCAATCACAATACCCATAGGAAGTGCAGTGTTACTACCGCCAATCCCTACTAAAGGTGCAACAAGTGCTCCAGAAATAAATTGTAACAATCCAAGTAAAGCTGAAGCTGTTCCCGCAGCTTGTTTTTGATTTCTCATCGCGAGTGAAAACCCTGTTGTCGATACAACTCCAACACTTGATACGACAAGGAATAATGAGCATAAAACACCAATTAATCCGATTCCTAGTACAATCGTGAGAAATAAGGAAAGCCCACCAACAGCAGCAATTCCAATCCCTGTTACAAATAATGTTTTCTCACTCAGCTTCCCTGCTAAACGCCCGGTAATTTGGCTGGCAATAATAATACCAATACCATTGATAGCAAAGAATAAACTAAATGCTTGTGGTGTTGCTCCGTATATATTCTGCAGCACAAACGGTGATCCCGAAATATAAGCAAACATCGCCGCTGACACTAAACCTTGGGACAAAGCATATCCCATAAATAAACGATCTTTTAATAACTTTCCATATGTTGATAATGTTCCTGTCAGGCCGCCTGTTTCCCTCTCTTCAAGAGGTAATGTCTCACGCAATACAAAAGTAGCGGATACTAACATAAAGACACTTATTGCTCCAAGAACGATAAAGACTCCGCGCCATGATGTAAACTGCAATAACTGCCCTCCAATAATCGGCGCTAAAATCGGTGCTGCTCCGTTTACTAACATAAGCAGTGAGAAAAACTTCGTCATCTCAGACCCTGAGTACATATCACGTACCATCGCACGCGATATAACAATCCCAGCTGAACCTGAAGCTCCTTGTAAGAAACGTAAAAGAACTAAACTCCAAATAGATGGTGCAACAGCGCAAAGCAAAGAAGAGGCAACATAAATAATAAGAGCAATAATTAAAGGTTTGCGCCGTCCATAAATATCACTAATTGACCCAACAAATAATTGTCCAACTGAAAGTCCTAGTAAACAAGCTGTTAAAGTAAGTTGAGCGAGAGAAGCATTCGTTTGTAAATCATCCGTTAATTTTGGTAACGAAGGTAAATACATATCAATGGACAATGGTCCAATTGCTGTAAGTGTCCCTAATACAAGAATCATCCATAACCTGTTTACTTTTACAGGTTTATATACATCGTGATTAACTTCATTCACTTCCATCATTCATCCTTTCTAATATAAACTCCGAATTGTAACAATTATAGTTACAACATTAAATATACGTCAAGTATATCGTATTTTCCTAAGTAACGAAAAGAAAAAAGCGATAGAATCTCTATCGCTTTACTTTCTCAAGTTGCCATTTGTAAATTTAGATACAGAAGACATCGTTTCCCCTGTGTCTAAATATGTGATCTGAATTGGATCTCCCACTTCTGTAAACATAGCATACGGAAAGTCTTTTGCTGAAATCATAAATACTTTTTGCTCATTTTCTAGCAGTACAAATACAATTGTGTTTTCACCTAATTTTTCTTTATAGACGCGTTGTACAACGCCTTCTTTTTCTGCTTCTTTTCCACTAGAAGTTGGACGGAAGGGATCGCCATTTCCTGTTAACACACTTTTATATTTCTCAAGCGCTTCTTTTTGCGTTGAACCTGTCGCAAATACCTTGGCATTCGAAGCATAGATTACGGTATGAGCACGTACTAACCCTCCGTCATCAATCACAGGCACAATCCAAGACGGTTTGCCGTATACATTATAAATGACAGGCATTGTTCCATGCCATTTCTCTCTCTTAAAGGAATTATCCACCACTTCTGTAGCAGCTGAACCATCCATAATCCCTTTTACTTCTTTTCCATTATAGTAATAAAGCTTTCCAGTACGTGCATCCACTAAGGAGTAACCTAAAGCGGAATCGATACCTTCTTTTGGAGAAGTAAAATCTGTAAAGTAATACAATTTGCCGTCCTTCCCAAATATCGGTGTAACCCCTTCCTTCGTTCCCCATTCAGTTGGAATCTTTACATCACTTTGAGAAAATTTCGTGTTCCAAAAACCATGTATGAACTTACCGAAATACGTATTTAACGTTGATGCTGTTTCATGATTTAGAACGCCATCAATAAACTTAGGTGCTTGCTCTTTATCATATCTTTTCAAATCACCTGTTTGTGCATCCACAACTACAACGCCTTTTACTTCAAATCCAGATCGAACTGAAATAAATTCACCATATGTCATCGTATAGTACGGTTTTCCTTTATCATCCACTTCAAATTTCGGTTTCCCTTTGAAGATAAGGTTTGGTTCTGCCTTTCGAACAACACGTTCCAATTTATTACCGAAAAACATACTTGGTACATATTTCATTTTATAACCGAGGTGTAATTTCGCTTCCGCATCAGGATTTGTACCTGACATCGTCACATAACCTGGAATTGTTTCAGCCTTACGCGCCTTAAATAATCCAGAAACTTCAATTGGAGCTACATATAATGCTTCTCCCTTCACCATTTGCGGTGTAAGCTCCCCTAATTCAAAATACGCGACTTTTGGAATATCCCCAAATACCTTTTTCATCTTATTTTCTGCCGTTTTCGGAGGAACAGTAAACGGTTGTTCATTTTCAGTAAATGGCTCTGAAATATCCTTTTCTACTTTCACAACAGAATCATATTTATTTTGCGAGATTACCATATCATGCAAGTAACCAAAATAGCCGTAAGATACAAGTAAAGCAAGCATCGCTATTGCTTTTAACTTCACTTCTAATCTTCCTTTTTTCTCTTGAGAAACGAGGCCTACTCCAATTAATACTGCAATTACAACTGAATAATGCGTAAGAATCGAGTCCACACGGTTATCGATTAACCAGAAATATTCATAGATTGCAATACCAATCCAAAGCAGGAGCGGAATAACTAAAATCGGTACTTTCTTTTTCTTTATAGCTTTCTCAATCGGTGCTTTCTTTTTTTTTATAGCTTTCCCAATCGGTGCCTTCTTTTTCTTTACAACTTTCTCAGATTCTTCTTTATCCACTGTACGAAGTGCCTTACCACTCCTTGTCCATGGAATCAAAAACAACGTGAGAATAGCTAAAACTAAAAATTTAATCAAAGGCAATATCTCCTTTTATTGTGTTTTATATTTCATCATACCGAATAAGGTTTAATGAGGTGAAAATGGGAAAACGAAACATTTTTATGATAAGATTAGAAATGGATACCTGAAAAGAAAGGAGTAATCATGGAAACAAATACAGCATTAAACGATGATCTTACCAAAAAACCGTCTATATTCAGCATGATCACTTCACCTACACTACAATTCCAAAGGATGCGTACACAAAAGCCCATTCTCCTACCATTATTCATTATTTTACTTTTAACAATTATTACGAGCGCTCTTATCTCATATGTCACACTAAATAATCCTGCAATAAAACAAATGAATAGTAATTCTACTTTTCAAACCCCTACTCATATTACTTTCTTAACTACTTTCGGCTTTGCTGCAGTTAGCGGCATTATATCCATGTTTTGCGCTCCTATCCTCTATAAAAACATCATGATCTTTTTTGGAGTCGACACAACTTATAAAGAATTACTTTGCGTTACGCTCTATTCCGTATTCATTATGAAACTCGGTATATTAGTAAATGGGACTATCGCTGTTTTACTAGGAGATTATCAAATTTCCTATACGAGTTTAGCCCCCTTACTAACCGACAACCTCATCTTACATACTATGGCACAAAGAGTAGATATGTTCGCCATTTGGTACTATATCGTTTTAGGTATTGGGTTATATATTGTAACGGGATTACATAGAAAGAAAGTTACGGTACTTGTGATTTTGTTATTTATCATTACAACTGCTTTAATGAGTATAGGTGGGATTATGCAGGGGATTACACAGATGCATTAACCTAAAATATTAACAATAAGGATCGTAAAACCCACTCTTTTTAAGAATAGGTTTTACGATCCTCTTTTTCATCCACATATTTTATAATTTTCCTCGTGCCCAATCTACAATTCTTTTTATATCTTCAGGTTTCGTCCACCAATTAAATATGCAATCATTGTTCCGATTGGGCCAGCTTGATTAATCGTGTATCCCGAACTTAGAAAAAGCCCCGTCCCATTAATGGGGTTCACTTTAACCAGTTCAGCGCTCTTCAACGAAAGCGCCCGATAGTTGAAGAATGAAATTAAAATTTTCCCCTAGGCGATCCGTTCTCAAATTCAAATTTAGCTGCCTGTGCAAAATTTAGACCCTTAGCGAACCACGAAAGCCCCTGGCAGCATAATAGGATTCTGCTCCATTGTGATAAACGAAAACGTGCCCGAAGCGGCAATCGCAAAAAAGGGCACCGCCAAGTTCTCTAATATCAGAGGGCGTTTGTACCCAACTCGAAGTTTTCATATCGAAATTCCCAAGTTTTTGCAACGCCCGATATTGTTCTTCCGTTAATAGTTCAATGCCCATGGCAGTTGCCATATCAATAGCATTATTTTCTGGTTTATGTTTTTTTCTTGATTCTAGCCCTTCACGATCATAACAAAGGCTTCTGCGACCTTTAGGACTTTCCGCTGAACAATCATAAAAAATATATTCATCCTTCTCTTCATCATGACCAACAACATCCGGTTCACCGCCAGTTACTTCCATTTCGTTGAGCGACCACATTTTTTCAGTATTAGCATCCAGCTTTGCTTGGACTTTAGTCCATTCAAGACTTTTATGACGGTTCATGTTTTTCTCAAAACGGACTTTCAATGCTCTGATTAATTCTTCACGCTTTTCTACTGGCAACTCATTTCTATTCTCTGGCATATTAGTCTCCTCCTTTAAGTATATGTTTTATAATAAATCGTCTAAATAATTATGTGAACTCAGTTTACAATAAATTATATAATTTATTAAATCTATTTTTCAACAGTCTGACCATTTAACGAAATAACTTATTGTCACTCAACAGTTCCTTAATCGATCTTTCAATTCCAGATGTTCTTTTTCTTTTCGACATAAAAATACCCCTTTAGATAATCATATCTAAAGGGGTAAAACGGTGCAACTTTATTTCAAATCTACATAAACTAGTTACTCTACCAATCTCCTACTCAACAGTAACAGACTTAGCTAAGTTACGTGGCTTATCAACATCACACTCACGGTGAAGCGCTGCGTAGTATGAGATAAGTTGTAATGGAATAACTGCTACAAGCGGTGCCAATGCTTCGTGTACAGCTGGTAGTACGAAGCTATCACCTTCCATTTCTAAGCCTTTCATTGAGATGATACATGGGTTTGCTCCGCGTGCTACTACTTCTTTCACGTTGCCGCGAATTCCAAGGTTCACGTGCTCTTGCGTAGCAAGTGCGATAACTGGTGTACCTTTTTCGATTAGCGCGATTGTACCATGTTTTAATTCTCCACCAGCAAATCCCTCTGCTTGGATGTAAGAGATTTCTTTTAGCTTTAACGCACCCTCTAAACCTACGTAGAAGTCTACGCTACGTCCGATAAAGAAACAGTTGCGAGTTGTTGCTAAAAATTGTTTTGCTAGTGCATCCATTTCTTCTTTTTGATCACAAAGTACTACCATTGCATTCGCTACAAGACCTAATTCGTGTGTTAAGTCAAAATCAAGAACTTCACCTTTTGCTTTTGCAATGTCAGCTGCTAAGATTGAAAGCACTGCAAGCTGAGCTGTGTAAGCTTTTGTAGAAGCAACTGCAATTTCTGGTCCTGCATATAAAGGTAATGTGTAATCTGCTTCACGAGAAAGCGTAGAACCTGGTACGTTTGTAATTGTTAATGCTTTATGACCCATTTCATTTGTCTGTACAAGTACTGCACGGCTATCTGCAGTTTCACCACTTTGTGAAATGTAAATGAAGAATGGTCTTTCTGTTAATAATGGCATATTGTAAGAGAATTCACTTGCTACGTGTACTTCTACAGGTACTTTTGCAAACTTCTCAATGAATTGCTTTCCAACAAGTCCTGCATGATAACTTGTTCCACATGCAATAATATAAATACGATCGCTATCTAAAATCGCATTACGAATGTCTGCATCTAATTCAATTTCGCCATTTTCATTTTGATATTTTTGAATGATATTACGGATTACAAGTGGTTGCTCATCAATTTCTTTTAGCATGAAATGAGGATACGTTCCTTTTTCAATATCACTTGCATCTAATTCCGCTGTAAAAGGTGCACGCTCGATTGTTTCACCTTGTAAGTTTTTAATTGTAATACTTTCTTGTGTTACGATTACCATTTCTTTATCCATTAACTCGATAAATTGATCTGTAACTTGTAACATCGCCATTGCGTCGCTCGCAACAACATTAAAGTTGTCACCAACACCTACTAATAGCGGGCTTTTGTTTTTAGCAACATAAATCATGTTTGGATTTTCAGCATCAAGTAATCCAATTGCATAAGAACCATGTAAAATGGATAACGTTTTACGGAATGCGTCTTCTACACTTAGTCCCGTGCTTACTTGCTGTTCCATAAGCTGCACGATAACTTCTGTATCAGTTTCACTTACAAACGTTACATCTTGAAGATATTCTTTTTTCACTAATTCATAGTTTTCAATTACACCATTATGAACTAGCGTAAAGCGTTTTGATGTACTTTGATGCGGATGTGCGTTTACTCTACTTGGAACACCATGTGTAGCCCAGCGTGTGTGACCGATTCCCACGCTTGCCGCTACGCTCTCGTCTACGATTTCACGAAGTTTTGCAATACGGCCCTTTTCTTTATATACAACAACACCGTTCTCTGCTTGTACTGCAATACCCGCTGAATCATATCCGCGGTACTCTAGCTTTTCTAAACCTTTTAATAAAATTTCCTTTGCATCCTGATCTCCAATAAATCCTACGATTCCACACATGTTTAGTCGCCGTTACAAATGCTTACATTGCTCTGCGAACATGTAACGACATAGTCCGATCCCATTATTTACATATAAAAAACGGATTACATATTGCTAGCCCTGCAAATCTGTAACGGCTTTCACCTTCCTCTCAATTGGTTTCAGTCCGTATATACTTATACAGCTAGTATTGATCCGTTCCTTTTCTCTCATCACACCTTTACCTTTGTCCACCGAGTCACCCCTGTGATTTAAGTAAAAGCTTTCGGTTGTGATGAACAACCGGGAGTCATCCGCCGAAATCTCGATAAAACTCCTCCTCGTCAACTACACAACTTGTAGTTCTGGCGCTTTCATAATTCATATATTTTCTTTGAGAAAAAGAACAAGACAATCTTATAACAAACAACATAAACCGTCAATGAAAATTTTTCATTGTCTATAAAACATATGAAAAAGGAGCACGCTTTGTGCTCCTTTTTTGTATAGAATCAACGAATTATTCAGCGCCAACTTCAGCTTTCACAACTTCTACAATACGATGTACATATCCATCACAAATCTCTTGTGTTGGTGCTTCTGCCATTACACGAATAAGTGGTTCTGTTCCAGAAGGACGAACAAGGATACGACCATCTCCGTTCATTTCTTCTTCTACTACACGGATGATTTCTTTAATTTTTTCATTTTCTAATGCTAATTTTTTGTCTGTTACACGAACGTTCACTAATAATTGTGGGAACTTTGTCATTTCACTTGCAAGCTCAGACAATGGTTTTTTCGTCATTTTCATAATGTTTACAAGCTGAAGTGCACTTAACATTCCATCTCCAGTTGTAATGTAATCAAGTAAGATAATATGACCAGATTGTTCACCACCAAGGTTATAACCGCCGCGTTTCATTTCTTCCATTACATAGCGATCACCAACTGCTGTTTTATCACTTGTAATACCGTTTGCTTCAAGCGCTTTATAGAAACCTAAGTTACTCATAACTGTTGAAACAACTGTGTTATGTTTTAGCTGACCGGTTTCTTTCATGTACTTCGCACAAATATACATAATTTGATCGCCATCAACGATGTTTCCTTTTTCATCTACTGCAATTAAGCGGTCTCCATCACCATCGAATGCAAGTCCAATATCTGCACCTTTTTCTTTTACTAGTTCTGCTAGACCTTCTGGATGCGTAGAACCAACACCATCATTAATGTTCATACCGTTTGGTGAAGTTCCCATTGTAGAAATATCAGCTTCTAAATCTGCAAATAAATATGGTGCTAAAGAAGACGTTGCCCCATGTGCACAATCTAAAGCAATATGTAAGCCTGAAAAATCTTCTTCTACAGTTTGTTTAATGTATTGTAAGTATTTTTGTCCACCTTCAAAGTAATCGTTCACTTGTCCAAGTTCTGTTCCTGTTGGACGTGGTAATTCATCTACTGCTTTATCTAATAAAGCCTCAATTTCTGCTTCTTGCTCATCAGTTAGTTTAAATCCATCTGAACCGAAGAATTTAATTCCGTTATCTTGTACTGGGTTATGAGATGCTGAAATCATAACACCTGCTTGTGCATCTAGTGCTTTTGTTAAATAAGCAACTCCAGGAGTTGAAATAACGCCAAGGCGCATAACTTCTGCTCCAGTTGATAATAGGCCTGCTACTAACGCACCTTCTAACATATGACCAGATACACGTGTGTCACGACCAATAATAACTTTTGGACGATCTGTATCTTTTGTTAATACATATCCTCCAAAACGCCCAATTTTAAACGCTAATTCTGGCGTCAATTCCTCATTCGCGACACCGCGCACACCATCTGTACCAAAATATTTACCCATTGCTATTCGCTCCTTTTTCTTGCTCTTTTTGTTTTTGAGTTTCCTCTTGTTTTTCTTCATTCTCTTTTTCAGGTTCTTTGTTTTGATCTTCTTCTTTTGGTTTTTCTGTCTCAGTCTCTTTATCTTTTTGTGAATCTGGTTGCTCTGGCTTACCTTGTACTTCTTGATCTGGTTTTTCTTTCTTTACAAGAGTTACCTTCGCATTTTTTTGTTTTGCTTCTATTGAAACACCATTAGGACCACTAACCTGAATTGGAATATCATGCGTACCAGAAGATATATTTTGTAGATTAATTGCCGCTGTTATTTGTGCTGCTGTTATTTTATCTACTATACTTGCTTCCCCTGAAATATCAACGCTTATCTTTCCATTCTGCGGGGAAAGTAGTTGTAAAGTGAATTCATCTGATAGTCCATTTTTTTGTATAGAAATGCCGTCGATTGTCTTATGCTTTGTACTTTTTTGCTTTTGCACTTCGACAGAAACCTTGACTTGGCTGGGACTTACATTTGTTACACCTTTCGGTAATAAAACAGAGGCATCGAATGTTGTAGACTCCGTAATTTTACTAAGATCTACTTCGACGCCCTCCAAGGACTTTATATTATCCAAAACATCTTTGGGACCCGCTATTGTCACCTCATTTGGCTCGATACTGATATTTGTAACAGCTAGCCCTTCCGGTGCATTTCCTTTTTTTGCATAAGTTAATGGAACTGTTTTCTCAATATTATTTGTCGCAGTTGAATTTGAAACTGGGATTGTAACATTTACTTTAGACGGTGTTGCTTGTAAGTCTAACTTCCGTCCGTCCTCATCATACAATACAATTTCAGCTGTCTTTGTGACTGTTTTTGTTATCCCCTTCAAATCAATATACGCTCTCACAAGCGCAACTTTTGCTAGTTCCTCTGCTGTACCGGTAACTTCAACAGTCCCTGGTTTAATAGTTGGATTAGCCCCCATACTACCACCCGGCATTTGATTCTCATTTGAATACTTCACTTCCACAGGAAATGATTTTTTTACCTTATTTTGAATCGTAACTTTAACTTTCTCTGGTTGAACTGTTGCTTTTAAATTGTTTTCCATCCCGGTATATTTTAAAGGAACGTCATATGTTCCAGTGGAGTACCCACGTAAATCTAAAGATACACCAAACTCGCGTTGTGACCTTGCTGCAGTAATCACGTTTTTGGGTCCTTCCAATTTTATTTTTACATACTTGGGGATGCCGCTTACAATATATTTATCTTCATCGTAGTTTACTGCTACTACAATGTTAGACACTGTTTCAGTTATATCACCTGTTGGAAACGGTGATGTATTCTTATTCCCTGTTGTACTTTTGTCTGACAAATTCGTTGACATGTAAAGCATGAACGCCAATAGTAATGAAATTCCTTTTAAAAACCAGTGGTTCTCCATTAACTTATCCATGACGCTTTCTCCTCCAATTCCAATTCCATAAAGATGAAGAAGTTGTTTTCATATTTCCACTAAACTCTGCTAAAAGCATTTCTTTCAGCTGTTCGACTTTTAAATCACGATGTAATTCTCCATTTTTAGTTAAAGAAATTTGGCCAGTTTCTTCTGATACAACTACTGTAATGCTATCAGTAACTTCACTAACTCCCATCGCAGCCCGGTGGCGCGTTCCTAATTCTTTTGATATGAACGGGCTTTCCGATAATGGCAAGTAACAAGCTGCTGCTTTAATCGTATTTCCTTGCATAATAACTGCTCCATCATGAAGTGGCGTATTTGGGATAAAGATATTAATGAGAAGTTCTGATGAGACATTCGCATTTAAAGGAATTCCGGTTTCCACATAATCTCCCATTCCAGTTTCTCTAGATAACGTAATAAGCGCACCAATACGTCGTTTACCCATATATTCAGTTGCCTTTGCCACTGCATTCGCAACGATTTCATATTCTTCTTCTTCCTGACCAATCGCACGGGAGAACAAGCTCCCTCTTCCTAATTGTTCAAGCGCTCGTCTAAGCTCTGGTTGGAAAATAATAATCACGGCTAAAAATCCCCATGTCAAAGCTTGGTCTGTAAGCCACTGTAATGTATGCAATTCAAATAAATAACTTAATATACGAACGATAATAATAACTGTAATCCCTTTCAAAAGTTGGACAGCTTTTGTACCTCGGATTACAAGAATTAGCTTATATATAACAAACCACACAACGGCGATATCTAATATCGTACTGAGATATTTCAAAAGGTTCATATCTCCAAAAGGCATGCTAACCCTTCCTCCTACTTATGAGCAATTTTATCCATATACTGAAATATTATTATTCTGCTCTATCTGTATGTATTTACAACAACTAGTTAATTATACCATACATGAAAGAAACGACAATTACAAACGATGTTACCATCTTGGTGGAAATTGGTAAGATGTCGAACTTTCTTTTACATAACGGTATAATATAACTCACTATTATACTCTCATTTTAAAATAAAAAAAGCAGCATTTCAGCTGCTTTTCTTACATTTACTTTAGTTTTTCACCGAATAAAGAACCCATTAAAGCTACTGCCGTTGTTGCCGTTCTATTTTTCTCATCTAGAATTGGATTTACTTCAACAAACTCAGCAGATGTAATAATATCAGCCTCCGCTAACATTTCCATCGCTAAGTGGCTTTCACGATACGATAGTCCACCAGTTACAGGTGTTCCAACTCCTGGCGCATCATGTGGATCAAGTCCATCTAAATCTAATGATAAATGAACACCATCTGTATGAGATAAATAAGCAATTGTTTCTTCCATAACAGCAGTCATACCCATACGATCAATTTCATGCATTGTAAACACTTTAATTCCTTCATTACGAATGAAGTCTTTTTCCCCTTCATCCAATGCACGTGCACCGATAATAACAACGTTTTCCTTTTTAATCTTCGGATACGCTTCATATAAATTAACGAGTGAAGAATGTCCATAACCTAAACTTGCTGCAAGTGACATGCCATGAATGTTACCAGACGGTGATGTCTCTTCCGTATTTAAATCCCCATGTGCATCGTACCAAATAACCCCTAAATTTTTATAGTGCTTTGCCACTCCTGCAAGTGTCCCAATAGCAATACTATGGTCTCCACCTAGTACCAGTGGAAAACGACCTTTTTCTATAATATGATCAACCTTACTTGCTAATTCATCGCAAACATTTGCAACTTGTGTAAGGTTTCTTAATTTTGTATTTTCATCTATCTCCTGTTCTCTTTCAATACATAGGTCTCCGATATCTTCTACGTCATACTCAATATTTTGAATTCTTTCAATTATTCCCGCATAACGAATTGCACTTGGCCCCATATCAACCCCGCGACGCATTTGTCCTAAGTCCATTGGAACTCCAACGATTGAAATTTCTTTCTTCATAGATAGTCTCCCCCTTTTATGCCTTCACTAAATATTTTAAATCTTTTATATAGTCTGACTCAACTCGACATTTTTTTGTATGTATATACACTCTATTCACTCATATTTATGTGAAAGTCTACATTTTGAATCTATTCTATGCATAAAATGAACCATTTCTAAGAAAATTTCATTACGCATGTATGTATTCATAATTGAAAATAAAAAAACGCCTCCTATATTAGAGACGTTTTTCTGATGCTATTTTCCATACAGATGCGATATTTCGTGCGGTTATTTCAATATTTTCCTTCGCTGCTATATAAGCTTCTTCTAGTGTCATTGGGCTTGATGTGGCACTAAACACAGCATCTATTCCTTCTTTATAAACTAAAATATGATTAGATAGTACAGAACCTCCAATAGCTATAACAGGTATATGAAATTGCTTTGCACGCCTAGCAACCCCAACTGGAGCTTTTCCATAAGCTGTTTGTACATCTATTCTTCCTTCGCCTGTAAGAACAAGATCGGCTTCTTTTATATGTTCATCAAAATTTGTATAATCCAATACAATTTCAATTCCTTTTCTTAATTTCCCTTGTAGTACAGCAACAACTGCTGCACCTAATCCCCCCGCTGCTCCTGCACCTGAAATCTTTTCTACATCAATATGTAACTGCTGTTTTAATAAATGAGCATAATGCTTTAAATTATCATCTAACTGTACAATCATCTCTCTACTAGCACCCTTTTGTTTTGCAAATACAAAAGATGCTCCTTTTTGTCCTGTTAAAGGATTATCCACATCACATGCTGCTTCTATTTTTACATGCTCTAAACGAGAATCCAATTTCGCTAAATCGAAAGAATCAATTGAATGTAAATTTCCACCGACAGGTTCTATTACTTGTCCATCTTTCTTTAAAAACTTTACACCTAGGGCAGAGAGCATGCCAGTCCCCCCATCGTTCGTAGCACTTCCTCCAAGCCCTAAAATGATGTGCTGTACGCCTTTGTCCAGCGCATCTAATATAAGCTCTCCTGTTCCTTTTGTTGTTGTGATGAGAGGATTTCTCTTTGCAACTGGAACATGATGTAATCCAGATGCTGCTGCCATTTCAATAAATGCCGTTCTTTCATCCCTCGAAATGCCGTAAAATGCCTCTACAAGCCCTCCAAGTGGGCCTGTTACATAAAGTGAAATAATCTTTCCACCCGTAGCATCAACAAGGGACTGGACAGTACCTTCTCCTCCGTCTCCGATTGGGACTTTTACATACTCAGCTTCAGGAAAGATTTTAGTAAATCCCTTTTCAATAGCCTTACATACTTCTATCGCTCGTAAGCTTTCTTTATATGAATCAGATGCAATAACAATTTTCAACACTCATCCCTCCATTCTCCGTATCCAAACACGCTTTAATTCGAACCTTATATTTCACTCTATCTTTCTATTGTAAACGAAATGAATGGAAACTTGTCCTTATTAAGCAGGATAAACAAAAAACCTTACATCTTTCGATGTAAGGTTTTTTCTAATTTATAATGGAGCCTAGCGGGATCGAACCGCTGACCTCCTGCGTGCAAGGCAGGCGCTCTCCCAGCTGAGCTAAGGCCCCGAAGTAACAAAGCGGAAGACGGGATTCGAACCCGCGACCCCAACCTTGGCAAGGTTGTATTCTACCACTGAACTACTTCCGCGAAAATGGTGAGCCATGAAGGACTCGAACCTTCGACCCTCTGATTAAAAGTCAGATGCTCTACCAACTGAGCTAATGGCTCGTAAATGGCTGGGCTAGCTGGATTCGAACCAGCGCATGACGGAGTCAAAGTCCGTTGCCTTACCGCTTGGCTATAGCCCATCAATATTTACTAGTATGCTTGTCTTTTCAAAAAAATAAACCTTTATCAGGTTGATTTTTAAAAATGGTGGAGGGGGGCAGATTCGAACTGCCGAACCCGAAGGAGCGGATTTACAGTCCGCCGCGTTTAGCCACTTCGCTACCCCTCCGACATGATAAGTTATATGGTGGAGGATGACGGGATCGAACCGCCGACCCCCTGCTTGTAAGGCAGGTGCTCTCCCAGCTGAGCTAATCCTCCAAAAGTGGTGACCCGTACGGGATTCGAACCCGTGTTACCGCCGTGAAAGGGCGGTGTCTTAACCACTTGACCAACGGGCCAAAAAGTTGTAATACCGTTCGCAAGCTTCCAACCGGGCTTGAACCGGTGACCTCTTCCTTACCATGGAAGTGCTCTACCAGCTGAGCTATGGAAGCATAATGGCTCCGCAGGTAGGACTCGAACCTACGACCGATCGGTTAACAGCCGATAGCTCTACCACTGAGCTACTGCGGAATAATGCAAGCCTGGCAACGTCCTACTCTCACAGGGACAAGGTCCCAACTACCATCGGCGCTAGAGAGCTTAACTTCCGTGTTCGGTATGGGAACGGGTGTGACCTCTCTGCCATCATTACCAGACTTTTATTATTATACACATTCTTTTCAGAATGTCAACAGGAATTTTAAATATATATTCCTTCAAAACTAGATAACATTTGTATTCATATTATATGGTTAAGTCCTCGATCTATTAGTATTCGTCAGCTCCACATGTCACCATGCTTCCACCTCGAACCTATCAACCTGATCATCTTTCAGGGATCTTACTAACTTACGTTATGGGAAATCTCATCTTGAGGGGGGCTTCATGCTTAGATGCTTTCAGCACTTATCCCTTCCGCACATAGCTACCCAGCTATGCCCTTGGCAGAACAACTGGTACACCAGCGGTGCGTCCATCCCGG
>NZ_JBWYHD010000014.1:0-87673 GCF_056711665.1 Bacillus sp. Medicinal_06
TAGTAGCCGACAGCTACTAAAATAATATCTTTCTTGAACTGTTTCCCTTTAAAATATCGCATTTGTGATTCTCCTGGCTTCTTTTTTCTAGAGTGTATCCTCATTTAGAAAACTTTGCAACAGAACCGTGTGAAAACTTAGCTTGATGGCGATGTGACGCTATCCCTAATTTAGCTTGTTTAGAAAGGATAACGTTTTTTGGTATTTGAGGGTATTAAAATCTCCTGAGTTGATGATTATGTATGGTGATCCCTATATGGAAGTACAGGTTTATTAATATTATTTAAAAAAGATTGAATAATATTAATAAATATTTTAATATTATTAATAAGGAGGTGTGTTATGGAAAGAAATGAAATTCCATCTTGGCTTTTGGCATTAGATAAAAACAACGTAGAATTTATAAGGAAATTCATTTTGAACTCTGGTTCTTTAAAGGATATGGCTAAAGAATATGGTGTATCCTATCCAACGGTTCGAACAAAGCTAGATAATTTAATCAAAAAAATTGAACTCCATAGTAAAGAGGATGATGTTGAGTTTGTGAATATGGTAAAGAATCTAGTCATTGATGAACGTATAAGCTTAGATGTAGCAAAAATAATAATTGATAAATATAAAAAAGAAAGAGATGACGTCTAATGAGCAATCTGACTCAACTTATAGTAGCAATTGTAATTTTAGTAGCCCAACATTTTCTTTCGAGAAGAGAACAAGTATATTTTGGAGCAATTTTACCAACATTTTATATTTTGTTTTTGATATATGGAAACATGACAAACTTATTTAAAGATGGTAATGGTAAGGAGTTAATTTTTTTAGGTGTATTTGGGACAGTAATTTTAATGGGAATTTGGGTATCAGGCCGTGTGCATGTTTCAAAGAAAAGAGAGAAAGAAATGGAGAAAATTGAAGTTCAGAATATGTAATGTTTTGTTATAGAATTAACTATCAAGTTTGATCTGACTTTTTCATAACAATGTTAGTCTTATCTAGAAAACAAGAGCCTATTTTTGATTAAAATTTTTTCAAAATGGGCTTTTGTTTTTACTTTGCACTTCTCGGCACGATTGCTTCTTCTACTCCTAATAAACCTATTTTTAGGGGTTCAGCCCATACCCATCAAGCTAGTATTTTGAAACGAAAATTTTATTACTTTCCAGTTATCTATGAGAATTTAGTTCATTTTTTTCGTTTTGGGGTAGTTTATTTTTGTTAGGTTGATGGATGTGGGGTACCGCCACATCGCTATCAAGCTAAGGTTTTGAAATACCCCCTAAATGAAAATTTTCTTTCTCTACAGATAGTTATTCTGAGAAGTCAGCTCATTTTTTCAGTAGATCCTTCCCTAAAATTTTGACATAAATGATAATGTAAAATGGTTATTCCCTATGTTCTTCCATCTTCTTATAGTAATCAATCTTTTCTTCAATTTTCACCAGATTATCCTTCAACTCTTTAATTTCTTTAAGGACTTTGTTTTGATGTATTTCTAACAATTTTCGTCTAGCGCTTATTGTAGGTTCACCTTGACTTCGTAAATCAGAAAAAAGTTTCATATCTGTGACTGACATTCCTGTTACTCTTAAACGGATTAAGAAATTGATCCAAGAAATATCAGCTTCTGAATATTGACGATAACCATTGATATCTCGGCTCACCTCATGAAGTAACCCAATTTTTTCGTAGTAACGTAAAGTGTGCACAGTAAGTCCCGTTATTTTTGAAATTTGTTTAATAGTAAATATCTTTTCCATAAAATTCATTATAACACAAAGAAAAGGGGTTGCTTTAGAGTGCACTCTAAGGTGTAACGTTTAATCAAGAGTTACTTTTTAATCAATTGATACTATGCAACATAGACGTACTAAATGATTAAAAATTTAAATTGATAAATTTTTAGGAGGCAAATGCAATGAGTAATGAACGTTATCAGCGTGGCTGGCAAAAACTAATGGAAGTAGATGGAGAAGGTGGACAACGTGTTATAGATTCACTAAAAGATATTGCTCCTGATCTTGGTAAATATGTTGTTGAATTTGTTTTTGGTGATATCTATCCTCGAGAAGGATTAGACCTTAAACAACGTCAATTGGTTACAATCGCATCACTAATTACACAGGGTGGCTGTGAACCACAACTTAATGTCCACATTAACGCGGCACTTAATGTTGGTCTCTCACCAGATGAGATAGTAGAAGCAATCATGCACTGCATCCCTTACACGGGCTTTCCACGAGTCCTTAATGCAATCTTTGTGGCAAAACAAATTTTTGAAGAACGTAAGCTGAACTTAGGATAAGATACTATTAATGAATAAGCTCAGTCGAATCAATTACCTTATTTTTTATAATAGGGGGCACTATACAATTACTATCAACCTAAGATGAATTTATACCCATAATTCATAGAAAGCGTTATTCTCTTTGTAGAAATATACAGAAAGGATGGCGTTTTTGTATGAATCTTTCGATTCAAAATAAGTTTCATTTGTTTGCTGAAGAGCTACAGCGATATCTATCTCCACATATTCTTCAACAACTCGCACAGGAGACAGGTTTTGTAAAACGTAAAAGTAAGTATGGCGCGCGAGATTTGGCTGCTTTATGTATTTGGATTAGTCAACACGTAGCAAGTAGTTCCCTTACTCGATTATGTAGTCAGCTTTATGCAAATACAGCTACACTTATGAGTCCAGAAGGACTTAATCAACGTTTTAACCGATGTGCTGCTTTATTTCTACAGCTTGTATTTTCCCTTTTAATCAAAAGCAAACTAAACGATTCGTCTCAAATCTCAAACCAATACACCGCTTATTTTCAACGTATACGTATTTTAGATGCTACTATTTTTCAAGTACCCAATCATTTGGCCCCTATTTACCCTGGTTCAGGAGGATGTGCACAAACAGCTGGTATTAAGATTCAGCTAGAGTACGATTTACATAGTGGAAAATTCCTCAATTTTCAAATGGAACCAGGTAAAAACAATGATAAAACCTTTGGTACAGAGTGTTTGGATACCTTACGCCCAGGAGATTTATGTATTCGAGATTTAGGATACTTTTCTCTAAAAGATTTAGATCAGATGGATCAACGGGGAGTATTCTATGTTAACTCATAGTATTACAACTCTTAATCCGAAGAAACATAAAAAAATTTATGGAATTGAATTAAAAAATGAAGCTTTAGATGCTGTAGGTATATATGAGGGACTAGAAAGATATCAAGTGAACTGTCCAGTTACAAAACTAAATGTAGATGAATTAGATGAGATTATTGATTTTGCACATTCTAAAGGAGCATATGTACATCTGATGGAGCTTATTGGTCATGAAGATAACAAAAATTTTTATAAGGAAAATTTCATTTCACTTGAACCTATAAAAGCTAAATTATATGAAAAGTGTTATCAATACTTTTATTCAAGGGTAGACATATGTCATTATTATGGTTCTGTTGCAAAGATTTCTAAACTAAGATAACCTGTAGAAAAAGTGTGAGCAGGAGAATGATATATGGGGTATTTTAAAGGAAAACAGTTTAAAAAGGATATTATTTTGGTAGCCGTCGGCTACTATTGTCGTTTTTCTTTAAGTTATCGTGATGTATCTGAAATCTTGAAAGAGCATGGTGTTTCGGCTCACCCAACAACCATCATGCGATGGGTTCATGAATATGGAAATCTTATCTATCAAATTTGGAAGAAGAAAAATAAAAACGTTCCATTATCTTGGAAACTAGATGAAACCTATATAAAAGTCAAAGGAAAATGGTGTTATTTATATCGTGCAATTGATAAAGACGGGCACACATTGGATATTCAACTTCGTAAAAAACGGGATCATCAGGCTGCCTATGCCTTTATGAAAAGATTGGTCAAAACGTTTAGAGAACCAACGGTTCTCACTACAGACAAAGCACCAGCATTACTTTGCGCATTTAACAAATTAAAAGAACAAGGCTTTTATATAAATACAACTCATTGTACAATCAAGCATTTGAACAATCTCATTGAACAGGACCATAGGCATGTGAAGCGAAGATTTTCCAAATCCGCAGGATTTCAAAATCTTCGCCACGCTTCCCGTACCTTGAAAGGCATCGAAACCATTCATGCTTTATATAAACGAAACCAAAGTCTTGGCTCAGACTCCGGTTTTTCGACATACAATGAATTACAGGAGCTACTAATAATCGCATAAAATGTACAACTTTTTGTTGGCATCACTTAGCCTTAACAAAACTTCGCAACAGAACCCTTAAAAGTCTTTCGATTTGTTTTTGGATGGTAAGACATTTCGCTCCATTTTTTCATAAAGTTTAAGTAATTCTTTGATAAATGTAATTTTAGGTGTTAACCAATACGAAAATAATGCTGAAATACTTCCTAATAAAGCTCCCGTTACGACATCGAAAGGATAATGAACGCCTACCCAGATACGAGAGATAGCTACACAGAATGCAAGCACAAGCCATAACCATCCAACCTTTTTACGAACAAGCCAAAATGAAAAGCAAATTGAAAAAAATAGAATCGTATGGTCACTAGGAAATGAATTATCTACTGCATGATCGACAAGTTTATTAACATCAGGTAATACTGCAAATGGTTGATAATTCAAATGAAATTCCCCTGCGAGTTTTCCAATTATCTTAGCAGTCACAAAAGCAATCATCGCTTGAACAACCATCATTCTATTTTGATTAGATCGAGTAAACCAATACACTACAATAATTAAAGCTAAGAAATACTCCATATATTCTGCCAAAAATATCATGGTTGAGTTTAGAAACGAATATTGTTTACCTAAATCATTGATAGCTCGAAAAGCATCAATATTTAATTGAGAAAAAGACATTTTCAAATCTCTCCTTAAGTGCGTATATTTCTATAATTTTTTGTTGTTTTTCAAACCTTAGGTAGCTTCAAATGTTACATTTATCGGACGAGGAATTAAGAAGCACAATTCAAGCGGCTACAAATAAAAGCGAATCTTTTAATCGGGTACGGCAACGATTACTTCTTTTTGAAGCCACTCGTCAGTTTTAAAGTTTTTGAAGTATTTTACTATACCGAATATGACTTCTGTATAGTTGTTGAATGAAAAATTATTATTTTTCTTTACCGAAAACGTAATAGCCCGTAAGGGGTTCTGTTGCAAAGTTTTCTACATGAAGATACACTCTAGAAAACAAGATCTAGGAGAATCAGACATGAGGTATTTTAAAGGAAAACAATTCAAGAAAGATATTATTTTAGTAGCTGTCGGCTACTACTGCCGTTTTTCTTTAAGTTATCGCGATGTATCTGAAATCCTGAAAGAACGTGGTATTTCAGTTCACCCAACAACCATCATGCGATGGGTTCATGAATATGGCAATCTCATCTATCAAATTTGGAAAGTGAAAAATAAATCTGCACGCTTATCTTGGCATTTGGATGAGACTTATATCAAAGTTAAGGGAGTGAACTTCAACAATTACTAGCTATTTCCTAAACATTGTTCCTCATTTACCAACCTGTTTATGCTTTTTTCAAACTTTGCAACAGAACCCAAAAGAAATATTTAAACAATATCGTGGAACAGGATCATCGTTTTATAAAGAAGCGAGCTCGTTCTATGTTAGGATTGAAATCATTTCGTACAGCCACTTACATACTGAGTGGTATAGAAGCGATGCATATGATTAAAAAGAAGCAGGTTCATCAAGGGGTGAAATCTGTCCAAAATCGAAAAGAATTCATTGATAAGCTGTTCGGTATCGTATCAAAATCCGTAAGTTAGCAGAAAATTCATATCCTACGTTTTTTATAGATTATCTTTGCACCAGAACCTTTTATAACATATAAAGCCCGGCAAACTATATTTTGCCTGAGCTTTATATAAATTTAGTATAAAATTAAATACTATATATTTATAATGAGGATTATTTTTAATATTTATACAACTTTAGAGACCCTTATTGCTGCGTCTACACCAGATAGAAATGCACCATGGCAACTTGATATATATTTGTTATTACAAGCTTCACCAGTAAAGAATAATTTTTGGTCAATTGGAAGACATAAACTTTTTCGGTAATGATGACTTCCTGGCTTCGCCATTGAATATGAACCAAAACTCCACGGATCCTGCCCCCAACTAGTAGTTACTCCTTTGGTGTAATCTTGAAGCACCTTTGTTCCTAAAAGCGATTCTATCTTACTTAAAGCAAACTCAATAGATCGTTCCTTTCTGTCTTCCTCTAGGTAAGATGCTAACTTTCCACCAACCCATACTAAAACCATGCTAGTATTTGAAATGTTGCTTGTAATTCCTATCCTATAATCATCTTCTAATAAAATTGCTTGATCGCTTCCTAAATCGAAGATATCTTTTTCAAACTTTAGAGCAATATGATTACATTTAATCATAGGAAGTTCTTCTATAGCACGAGTCTTCCAAGACGGTAAAGGAGGATCAAAGATAATATTTTCAGATGCTAAA
The DNA here is from genome assembly GCF_056711665.1 of Bacillus sp. Medicinal_06. Taxonomy (NCBI): domain Bacteria; kingdom Bacillati; phylum Bacillota; class Bacilli; order Caryophanales; family Bacillaceae; genus Bacillus; species Bacillus sp. Medicinal_06. The sequence continues at coordinate 6,491 of NZ_JBWYHD010000014.1, forward strand.
ACGCCAGTAGATACAGTTATAATAATTGTCTTTGCTTTAATTGTACCTGAATCTGTTTTTAGAGTAACTCCATGGTCCCCCCATTGGATACGTTTTACAGGAGTATTTAATCTAACAGGAATATTTTGACCATAATGACTAATAACGTTACCATATCCTTGGCGACAAAACCAATCTTGTCCATGACCTGTTGCCTGATAAAAATCAAGGGTAGACAACATGTTAGTCTCTATACCGAATGTCCATAGACCTAACATATTAGCAACATATTTTTCCCATTTGTCTTCTGTACTTAATATGGAACTAACAGATATGTCCTTTCCTACCTTTCCTTTATCTAAAATTAAACGAATTCCATTATTAAATCTATGTTCAAAATCACCAATCTCCTCTGCGGATAAAGGAGTACCTCCAGCTTTTAAAAAATGAAGATGCTCAGACTCTGGATATAATTCAAATTTATTATCTTTAGCATATTCAACCCATGGATTTACTGGTCCGTCATGTAGATAACGACATCCAAGGTCAAATGGAATCCCAAATATTGATGTATCTGTCCAAGCTCGTCCTCCTATTCTGTCCCTCGCTTCTAGAGTAAGAACTGTTTTACCGCAATTTAGAAGAGTCCGAGTTGCTGCTAATCCAGAAGCACCAGCACCGATTACAACTACATCTACATCTGTAGTTGTATGATTAGAATATTTCAAAGTTACCAGTCCTTGCGACGTTTTCCATATATTTAGCATGAAATAAATATCAAACCATAAATACCAAATGTATGTCAACTAGTACTATTTATTCAGTAAACATATACTTTTCGTTTAGTAGCTTTAAAGAATAACTTATTAAACATTAACGTTTGTATAAGATTTAAATACTTTTAAGACATTCTTTATACGCGTATCAACCTCTTGATAACTTTCACCTAAAACTAGTACCATACCTGTTCGCTGTGTGGTATCTACCTTTGTATCAGGAACTGCTTGCCCTGGATTCCAACTGTATTCAACATGATCTACACCAGGTAAGTTCATTAGTACAGAACGATCAGGTAATGACTTTAAATCCGGAGATACAGAAGGTAAATATACCCAACCAGTGCAATGATTAGCCTCTAAACGAGGTACTGTAACTTTTTCACCTAATGATAATTTTATCAATACCTCATACAAATCTATGTTAAACATAGATTTAAACGCAGAGTAAATAAGACCACCGCCAACACGGGCTCCACATTCACTAAATATAAACTCATCATTTTTAGAACAATAGAACATCTCTAAATGGAATACACCATTACTTAGTCCTAGTGCATGTAAAGATTTGGTGATGAATAAACTTATTTTCTTGTAAAGTTCTTTATTTGTATTAGGATGTAATGTAATACTTTGTACAATTCCTCCATCCTTTATACCAATTAACGGAAAAGCATATTTTGAAACTGTAAATAACTGAATTTCACCGTCTGAGATCCAGCCATCAACGTGCCACTCTTCTCCGCTTACAAATCGTTCGATTACTAAACTACGTGGTGATTCAGGGTCATTATGATTCTTATGTCGGTTACCTAAATGGTCTATGAACTCCTGTAACTCTTTTGCATTGTGAGCCACTTGTGTATCAGCAGTTCCTGCTCCAGTTACTGGCTTAACTACTACTGGGTATGGATGATCTTCTGAAATTTTATAATCTTTTACATCATCAATTATCCAAGAATCCGTCACGGGAACAATACCTCGTAGCAAGCTCTTTTGATAATACTTATCTCTAAATGCTACAGCAATTTTTGAATCCATATATGGAGTGGAAAGTGCCTGACTCAGAAGAGCAGCATTAACCACAAAATACTCATCATATGTACATACAGCATCAAATTTAAGCTTCCTAGCTCTAGCTAAGGAGCACAGTATAGTTTCGTCTTTTGAAAGATTCTCCACAAAAATCCTATCTTCATTCTCTTTTAAAGGAGGGAGGTTTTCTATTGGCTCCCAAGGATCAATCAAAGTTGTTACCTCTATACCTAATCTTTGACAAACTTCCACTAACTCCTGACGGTAACCTAGTAACAGAATGGAACGTTGTTCACCCATATAATTCTCCTATCGATATTTAATTTTATGACATTCTAATATGAGATTATTTTTTCCAGTTTAAATGCATTACTAAACAAGAGAGGCATGCCCCAGACTTTTCAAATTCAGACATATGAACCAAAGTCGGATTAAGATTTGCGAGTGAGCTATTCTTTCAACAGCTTTAACTTTAGATAACTCTCGCTCATATCTTTGGTTATCTTTAGAAAGAGAATCAATAATTGAGTCATTATATAGTTTATTACCTAACACAACGCTATTTAACGCTCCAGTTTTTGCATCAACTTGTGCTACAGGTATAATCTCAGCAAATTTTTCAATTTCTTTGATTGTTTTATTGTCTACAAGATCCACACATACAGCCACCTTTTCTTCTGTTAATGGGAGTACACATCCATCTAGGTGGTAGCACAACGGATCATTCATCTCAAAAGGAATGACATGTGCGTCAAAGGTTTCCTCAAACCATTGTAAGAATTTACGGGATGTTCTCATACCATGAGCACCTACGTAAACATTGTCGCGTATATGCTTAAAGTCTGCTTCTCCCTCAAAGAAATAAGGTGCTCTAACTACTCGGTAGCCAAGTTGTGAAAGGAAATTAGCTCCTACAATATCTTCACCACGACGTGGTGTAGATTTAAAGTTTGATAAAACTACAGTGTTTGGGACATGGGCTGGGACTAGACCTAAATTTGCAACATAAACAAGATCTTGTAAACCAGGGTAAGGTGGAAGCTGAAAGACTAATGCGTCTTCACTTAATTTATGAACAAAACCATGAAACTCTTCTACAGCACGCGGAAGGTTTACTAATCGCCTTCTGGGCTCATTCTCTCCATCCAAGCATTATTCGGAATCTCTGCTGAGAGGCCAAATGGTGGTGATAGTAGCAAAGCAGGACGGTTCATTTCATGAATTGAAAGCCAAGGTGAAGATCCCTCGCTTTCTTCCAAAGTTGATGGAGTAAACTCTAATAGGTCTAACGTTTTCATAATTGTAGTCAATCCAATCACTCACTTTATTTTTAAATTTGTAAATAAATGTATTTCTCAGAAAATTATAAAACTATAAATTCGAAAGGTCAAACATTTTTTGAAGATGAACGGTTCTGTTGCAAAGTTTGAAAAAAGCATAAACAGGTTGGTAAATGAGGAACAATGTTTAGGAAATAGCTAGTAATTGTTGAAGTTCATTGTACGTTGAAAAGGCGGAGTCTCTTTGAAGACTTCGCCTTTGTTTATATAGGGCATGAATGGTCTCGATACCTTTTATCGTACGTGAAGCATGACGAAGATTTTGAAATCCTGCGGATTTGACAAAACGTCTCTTTACATGCCTATGATCCTGTTCAATAAGATTGTTTAAATGTTTGATTGTACGATGGATTGTAGTTTGATAAAATCCTTGTTTTCTTAATTTGTTAAATGCGCAAAGTAATGCCGGCGCTTTGTCTGTAGTGAGAACCGTTGGTTCTCCAAAATATTTTACTAATCTTTTCATGAAGGCATAGGCAGCCTGATGATCCCATTTTTTACGAAGTTGAATATCCAATGTGTGTCCATCTTTATCAATTGCACGATAGAGATAACGCCATTCTCCCTTAACTTTGATATAAGTCTCATCCAAATGCCAAGATAAGCGTGCAGATTTATTTTTCACTTTCCAAATTTGATAGATGAGATTGCCATATTCATGAACCCATCGCATGATGGTTGTTGGGTGAACTGAAATACCACGTTCTTTCAGGATTTCAGATACATCGCGATAACTTAAAGAAAAACGGCAGTAGTAGCCGACAGCTACTAAAATAATATCTTTCTTGAATTGTTTTCCTTTAAAATACCTCATGTCTGATTCTCCTAGATCTTGTTTTCTAGAGTGTATCTTCATGTAGAAAACTTTGCAACAGAACCTGTGCTTCTATCCCACATCGTCCCTAATTTGAAAACATTTATTTCATTTAATAATCCTTTAATGAAAATAACCTAACTGACATTTTCAAATAACTCTATTGACACTTAACACTACACTTCATTAAGGCACATTATTCTAAATTTATTGATGTAGTTGAGATGGACTCACTTTTTGAATTTGAACAAGTATATCAAACGCTTTACCTAATGATATATCAACAGTTTTTGGGATATCAGGCCCTTCGATAGTTATTCCAGCGAAAATTGGATGTTGTTCGTTTAACCAAGTTTTTGTCACGCCGTTTGCCTTACGTAAATCAATAAAAAATTGATCTTTTTTGACTTGTCCAAAGATGTAGTTATAACTGTTTGGATCATCCGATTTTAATATTCCATATGGGCCAAATTCACCATCGCTATTCTTGACATTATATTGTCCTTCATAAACTGACGTTCCAATAGATACGTACCGTTTTCCATAATATTCTGCTAAATGCTGCCCAGCTACTTTAGGGTATATAAAAGGAAGCATATTTGTTTTCGAAACGTGTCCATTATGTCCCCATACAATGGTTTTTCCTAAATGTTCTTCAGTCCACTTCGCATTTTCATACATTGCAATATCATGTTTCAAATAAAAATCCGATGGTTTATCAGGAGGTGACGCTAACATTGTAGTAAACTGTTCAATAATACGAGCATTTTGTTTTATCCATGCGAACTCTTTAGATTTCCCATTTAAATAACTTTTATTTTCCTCTAATAAAGCACTAATTTGTTTAGCATCTGAAATATACTTTTCTTTTTCTTCTTTCGTAAGGCTTTCAAAAGTATCCATATCCTTTGTTACAGGAATAAGACCTTTTATCTTCTCTTCTACTCTAGGTACAAGATCTGAATTGTTTCTTTTTATATATTCTATTATATTATTATATACATTCTCGTTTACTGATTGAATGTCCATCCCAATGATACGCACTTTAGATTTATGTTTTGGATTAGCGTTATATTGTTGAATCCAACTAAGTAGATCTAACATTTCTTTTGTGTTAAATACAGGTGATAGATGTTGGCTTGGGTTTCCCTTACCAGTAAGAACATATCGATCAAGCTCCAAAGCTCTGTCCCATCCCTCTTCTAAAACTAAGTTGATAAATCCCTTTTCAGATACTAAATAATTAACAATGCGTTGTTTCATTGTAAAAACTTCATGAGCCCCATGCGTAGCTTCACCTAAACCTACAATTGAAGCTGAACCTACCATATTCTTAAGTGGTTTTAAATCATTAAAAGATGCAGTTGGATTAGTTGTTTTTAAAGGCTTTGCATGCATTTCTAACCATTCCGCTATTTGATTTGTATTGTAGGGAGCTGTAACAGAAACTCCTGTTTTCGAGTCTGCATAAGTACTTCCTACAAAATTAGTCAGTATTATAGCAGAAACACCAAGTGCAATAATCATTTTCTTTTTCATAAAACCCTCCTGAAATACTTACTTGTTAGTTTTTTGACATGCTCTAAGGACCCCAATTTAAACTATTAATTCTCTTATTACTGTTAAGATACATTTATTCTAGTTCCTAAAAATAACTTATTTCTTAATAGGTTCTTAAGAAATTCTTAATTCATTCATACCAATATAAAACCAAATAACCTTCAATCCAAAAATAAAGGGAGCAGGTTATTTGGTTATTCATTCCGTAAGCTTAATGCTCAAGTTAGTCATTTTTCAAACGGTTAAACTAGATTAGAAAGGATAACGTTTTTTGGTACTTGATTACGAGTATTAAAATCTCTTAAGTTGATAGCGATGGGTGCTCCCCCACACTCATCAATTAAAGAAAAAAAAGAAAAAAATGAACTGACATCCCCAAGTGACTACCTGTAGAGAAACAAAATTTCGTTTAGGGGATACTCCAAAACCCTAGTCTGATGGCGACGTGGCGGGACCTCATGCCTATCAACTTAAGAACTTGCTTTATTCTAAAAAAAATTTTTAGAGTAAGTTGTTTTTGAACCAGAAAGGCATATTTTTAACTATAAAAACTATGACAAAATTTATCCGGTTTTCCTTTTTACCTACTTGCTAAATTCAGCAAGTAAAATATTTTTAAATGGATCAGGACTATCAGCTTTAAGACTGTTCAAATTGACGGCCAATGTATGCTTGCCTCCAAGTGTGCCACCAGCAAAAGTGGTAAACCCTAGAACTTTACCCTGGTGTCCCCATATCGAGACACCGTTTGGAAGCTTAGTTTCATAGATCCCAAGACCATATCCGGTTCCTTCTCTATCTGTAGGAACTGTAGTAAGCATTTGTTTTAGTTGCTGTTCCTTCAGTAATTTGCCACTGAGTAAGTAAGAGAAGAATTTGTTTAAATCGTCAGCATTAGAAATCATATCTCCATCCGAGCTACCTGGGTTAATATAAGTAACGTCTTTTAGCTCACTTGCTCCGTCTAGTTGGAAATAGCCACGGGCATGCTTGGTGCCTGGAATCACACTTGAATTGCCAGGTAGGAATGTATTTGACAAATCAAGCGGTTCAATAATCCGATTTTCAACCTCTTCCGCATAGCTGTTTCCAGTTACTTTTTCAATAAGGATCCCCAGTACTACGTATCCTGTGTTTGAATAAGACCAGCCCTTTCCTGGGGCAAAGTCTGGGGGAAGAGAAACCCCCATCTTTACGAATTCTTCAGCCGTATACGATTTTTTTGTATCCATCATATCAAAGTCTTTTGACCTTGTGTATTCAGCGATACCACTTGTATGATTCAATATCTGCCGGATAGTAATCTGGTTACCATCATATCCGTTTCCTTGAATGACACCAGGCAACCATTTTTCAATGGAGTCGTCTAGATTCAAACGGTTCTCTCCAGATAATTGAAGTAGAACTGTTGCAATGAACGTCTTCGTTACACTACCAATGCGAAAGCGAAAATCTGTTTTCATTGGTTTCTTGGTGCTCAGGTCCGCTAACCCAGCGGCATAACTCCATGTTTTTCCACCCCGAGAAGTTTTAGCAAGTATCCCAGGATATCCAAGTTGCAATGTATCCCGCATTGCCTCTTTGACGGAATTACGTTCTCTTTGAGTGCTTGTTTGTAACGAACTAGATACATTTTGAATGGACTCCGCTTTTACAATTGAGGTTGGTGTTGTGTATAACAAGGAACCTCCTGTTATTAAAAGGACTAAACCTCTAAATGTAATTTGAAATTGCTTTTTCATAATGGTATTCTACTCCTCTATTCACATTATTGTATAGATGGTTATTTGCTGTCTCATACTAACCATACAGCTTACCTCTTAGCCAAAGACAAAAGGATAACTTTGAATTTGCAATCATCTGTGTACCAATTATTTCTACAAACAACTTTCTGACCTAATAAATGATTAATCCCTCTTTTTCAGATGAATGTTAACCTCTGTAATTTCTTCTTTTCTTCCATAGAGTTTTGTTAATGAATTTGTTTTTATATAAATATATAGTATCTATTCCTCCTCTCGTTCTTCTCTACATTTTGATCATACACAATGAAAATCTCTTTTTTCTTACTCCTTCCTTACAAATTCCTTACGTTCAAAACCACTTCTATAATTCGGTGGTTTTTATTTTAAGAAAACTCAGTTCTATTAACTTGATAGGCATAGGGTCTCGCCACATCGCTATCAAGCTAAGCTCATACAACGTCAATTATGGTAGAGGTTATTTCTTTTTTCTAAAGGCTACGTGTAGGGAATTTAAAGATTTGCATACGAAATAAACCCTAATGGGTTTCATTTTTTTGATTTAAGCCGCTTGATTATCAGACATGGTACAATTGTAAACGACACCTTCAGACCAATTATTTTTTTCATGGGGGCATAAAATTTTTTTGAACTTTTTAGTGTTAAATGGCAATAAAGTTGTTTAATCTTAATAATCTAAATACATAAAACACCGTTCGGAAATAGAACGGTGTTTTAAAATAATTATTTAATTTTTTTCATTGAATATTATTTTTCTCAAAACAAACAACAATAAAGTCATTTAAGAAGTAAGTGTTCTTCCGCAATTGCGCCCTTTTCTTGAATAAGTACATACTTGTATTAGCTAGTACTTAACTTAGGGCATATCGAACTAAAACTGCCTTTAGCAACAAGATACAGCACTTCACTTTAAACACTATCTATAATTTTATATTTATTATCTTAATATTCTCCAAAAATCTGGTCCATAGTTCTTATTCCTAAATTCAACAGGAACTCGTGTTTTTGAAAAATTATGACCAACGTTTATTTTATATAATTTATTCTGTAAAGGAGAACCAAAAGAAAATTCAAGTTGGCAATCAGTAAGATTAAATAAAATTGAATGAACCGTTCCAAAGTTTTCTTTGTAATTATGAATGGATACCCCTTTTGGAAACTCAGTTGAAAGAAGTTCTTTCATTTCATAAGCAGTTCTTTTACCTTTGTCACTAAATTTATTCTCTAAAATATTATATCGTAGTTGAGATTGTTCTAGCTTGCCTGGTTCAAGATTTTCAATTTCAGGAAATAGCCCATGATTTGTGGCAATTAAATAGTGTAGTTCTGCTTTTTTAACTACTTTAACTCCTTCATATGTTCCAACTAAAGCCGCCTGACCATTTGCATCCGCTAAAAGTAAATTCATATTTGTTCCTACAGGCATGTTTTTCACAGCATAGACGGCTTCTTCAATATTTTTACACGTCTCTAGTATAGTTCTAACAACCACCATAAACTGCAACCCAGTGACTACGGGTTCTCTCATACCTGGATATTTACCTATTGGCATGCCACACGAAGCAAACGCTACACATAGACCTTTTTCATTTAATCCTTCACTTCGACCAAATGTAGAAACAGAAAAGCCCGTATGTGTGTATCTTCCATCTACTTTAGTTGTACAAAGGCGCATGTCCGAAATATCAGGGGAGAGGTCGTAGTTTCGTATTAAATATGTTTTACCATCGGCCGTTTTCTTTGGCAAAATTGCACCTAGACTACACCCTCCAGGTATTAACCAGGCATCGTTATAAAACTTTAATTGGTTTGGTTTATAACCAAATCCTTCCGCAAAACCCTCCAATTCCTCATTTAATCCTGGGCAAAACTCCTCGATTTGAGATCTCATTTCTAGATATGCTTTGTCAGAATCAGATTGTTCCCTAAAAAAAATTTCCTTAGCGTGTGCACTCTCATAGTATTCTAATGCTTGTTGTTTTCCAATTGCATACGAACTTCCTTTAAGATAAGTAAATTTCCCTGTATGTGTATTCATTTCAAGCTCCCCATTCTGCATTTAATAGCAGGACCTATATACCTTGCTATAAACAGAATAAACTCTCCAGTAACTGGAGAGTTAACCTCAATTCTTTATTCAATTATTCTGCGTTGTTACCTTTACAAACACTTTTGTCAAAAAATCATTTGGATGTATCTCATTGTTCGGTTTAATATTTATTGGATTCACCACTTTGGATGGGATGAGTCCCTTTATGTACTGTTCCATATACATTCCTTCAACATGAAGTGATTGTTCTGCCACCCATGCCTTTAAACGATTGTAACCATGGTGAAGTTCTGAATAAGGTCCTTTTACATCGACACATGCATACAATCCACCAGTCAATATCGTAAGGTACTCCTCGTTTTTATCGACTTTTACGGGTAAAAGTAATTCAACATCTGCTTTCTTTTGTCTCCAGTCTTTTTGATGAAAAATAGCTAGTAGCTCCCCATCCATACTAAACTGATATGCATATATCCTTTCAAACAACATTTTAACGAGTGTGTCCATTTCAACCATGTTTATTGTTTTGCGAATAGACACAACCTGTATATCTTTTCGCTCCTCTATGTAACAACTTGACAGAATTGGCTCAGGAATGAATGCTTTATCATTCTTTATGAACTTCTTTATTAGCTGGATGTTGTTAATTTGCTTGATAATTTGTTCTTGTTCATACTTTAACTCTTCTGTTTTTTTCTTTAATCTTACATCCAGATCTTTCATATCTTTACTCTTTAAAACCTGTTCAATTTCGTTTAACGAAAACTGGCAGTCTTTAAGCACGAGGATAGTCTTTAGCTCTTTCATCTTATCGTAGTCATAGTAACGATAGCTCGTCTCAGGATCCACATAAGAAGGTTCGAGTAAACCAATGTCACTATAGTAACGAATTGTTTTCACAGGTACATCGCACAGATTTGAAAATCTTCCGATGGTATACATAGCAAAGCCTCTTTTCCAACCGACATTTATTTCTAAAAAACCCGCTCCAATAAAACCTATTATAAACCAAAAATAAATCAATCTGACAATTCGACTTTCCACTTGAGATTCTTCTTGATTTTCGATGAAATAGGATTTCAATGGAATAACATGACTGACTTTTTTAACAACTTTATTATGTTTTAAACGATTTTATTGTAAATTAAACAACTTTATTGTACGTCAACATTTAGGTGTATTTTTCCAAACTCCTATTACTGTCAAAACGAGAATATAGACATATATTAGTCCATTGACTTCAGAAGAGGGCAAGAATCCCTTGGTGAAAATTTTTATTTTGTTTGTTAATAATTATGGTACGTGAAATTATTTGTATGCATCTTGAAAAAGCTCCTCTGAAAGGAGCCAATTATTTTACAAGATTCTTCTGTAATTCCTCTATTATAAGCTCTGCACCTGTCGGGCTTAGCGTAATCTTTCCGTCTGCTAAAGCAATATTTTTATCAGATACTTCACCTGTTATTGCACAAGCACCATTAGCTTCATATTTTTTCAAGATAATCTTTTCATCTTCTACATAAATCTCTAATGGTGCCTTATCTTCAATTTCCAGCGTGCGTCTTAACTCCATTGGTATAACGATACGTCCTAAATTATCTAATTTTCGAGTTACTCCTGTTGATTTCATGAAATCTCTCCCTAATATATTCTATAGCTCTATATTTCTCATACCCTATGCCATTTTTTTATTGTAACAGGATTTCTCCGTACATGAAAAACATTATGATCCAAAAACTTACGACCAGAAACAAGATGTTTTTACATTTTTGCTTAAAGGAAATAAACCTATCTTCCATTCACATGCCCCTTTCTTTTTAAAATTTATCCACCTAACAAATAACGACTAGCCTTTTCTATTTCCTCCTAAAATCATCAAATCACTTTTAAAGCCTTTAATAGGCACTATAATGCATTTCATTCCATTCAAGACATATTACTTTATCAAACTAACAAAAACACTATACAATCAAATCTGAAAGGTCGTTTTTTATAAAGAGGATCTATTTTTGATAATAAATTCCTAAAATTAGAAATTGAGCTGGATTTTCATCACAGCTTAATTATGAATGGGTTCTGTATGTGTACATTTCGGATATTGGGAACATCCAAAAAACTTATTTCCCGTATGATTTGAATTTCGAGCAACTAATTGATGTTTACAGACCGGACATTTTCGTTCTGCCGGATTTACATCTTGATATACATCTTCAGCCGAATGTTCTGGATTGACTTTATTTATCAATTTTTGAAGTCCCACACGATCTATTAATTTTACATGACACATTTCCGCTAATTCTTTCGCTTGTTTTGTATATACGCTGTTCGTAACAACCCACGCTTCCTGAGCCTTGTAATAAGCTTGTGCTGCATAAATCTCCTGTACAGCACGAATGCCAACTCGATTTTTCATGCCATATCGTTTGGCTTGGATGACAATGCGATTTTTTCCTTTCAATACAAGATCCGCTCCAAAATCATTGGATTGTTTTGTGACTTCTGGACGATATCCAAGTTCTCGAAAGAGAGCTTTTAAATACACTTCAAACTGGTGACCATCCATTCTATCTATATAGTGAATACCTGACTTTGCCATTCGCTTCAGTACTCTTCGCTCCTGGATCTTCCGATACACAAATTTACAAATATGAAATAGAACATAAAGGATAAAACCACAAATCAAAATGTGTAGTATGTCGGGCATAGCTGGTAAATTAGACACTTCGTTCCACCTCTCTGACTGGATTCAATTTCTTTGGCTGTTTTGGTTGAACTGATTCTTTTGATTGCAGATTTTGTTGGGAAACCTGTTTTTTTCGGACATCGTTCCAATCTTTCTCATGTGTCGGGATTTCTTCTTTTAGATCTACTAAACACTTCATCGTTTGAATAAACTCTTTCCCACCTTTATCATTATCAACCGCCATGATGACCTCTTTGATATCATGTCCTTCCTTTTTTGCATCAATTAAAGATTGAGTGACGGTTTTTGGTTTTAATCCATGCATAGATACGAGGCGAGCATTTTGTATTTGATTTTGCTTGATACTCCAATGCGATAACATATCAATGGGATCCTCATAAAAATAGATCTTATCCGGTTTTCCTACATCAACTGTAAAACCTGTATGAATCCTTTCGTAATTCGGGACAATTTGTTTAAAACTCCCTCGTTTATTCTCCATTTTGACAGTACCTTGGCGATTCATTCCGATTATCTTTCCCTTACCACCTTCTTCTCTCCATTTGAACACGACATTATTTCGTTTATCCTGGGCAATGAGATCCTTTTTAATCAGCCAATTTACCAGACGAGGATCTATTTTCCTTTCGCCAATTAAGTACTCTTTGATTTCTGTTTGCTTCTTTACTTCTAGGTTCTTGGGATAAATAAAAGGCTGCTGTCCTTTTTTACGTTCTTCTTCCGCTTTTGAACGATCAAACTCTTTATAATCGCCCTTATTGATATCCATTACAGCTTGTGGAAATGTCATTTCATAGTACATCATCGCAAAGCTAATTGCTCCATACCCCTTTTCACCTCGGCTATTCCAGGCATACTGATTCCCTTTAATAATAAGACTGTCATGTTCTGTATGACGATAATAGTTCCCTTCTTTCTTAAACTTTTCTCCCTTGGCTTCCAGATACGAAATCAAGTCTACATTTCTTGCCTTCATTGAATCCTCCGTACTGACATGTGCCATTACGGAATCCCCCCTTTATTCTATAAAATGAAATAAAAAAGAGGACTATTCCGTTTATAGTCCTCTTTTCACACAAGTATTCCGTTCATGGTTATTTACCAAATAAGAATTTAAGTCGCTTTTCTTGTACACTGTACGATAAACGAGCATCAAATTTTTTACCGCTTTTGTTTGATACAAACCCTTTGATCTGATCTGTCACATTCTTTTCTAACAGTTTTTTCACATGGTTACTGCTTAAATTTTTACCGGAAAATGTACCAAAAATAATAAAATCACATCCCTTTTTGTAATGCTCACAAAGATAGTTACTCTTGCCTATAAGCACCCTTCCCTTACATAGTGGGCATTTGCCTATCGTGCGATCTTCTGTTGTTGGGAATCGAAATTTAAGAGCAAAATTCTCATCCATGATAATAGCTACCGTAAATTCTCCTTTTTCTCCTTGAAATCCATTTATAAAGTCTGTTGTTTTATATTGAAGCAGCTTCTTCATTTGCGTACCAGGAATGGCTTTTCCTTTTATTTTTGCTGGTAACATGAAATCACAGCCATTTTTATGCTCTGTGCATCCATAGAATGTATTACGATGAAGCATTTCACCTTTCTTACACTTTGGACATTTTCCAAATGACAGTTCCTCTTGTGTTGGGAACTGGAATTTAATTTGGCCTTCATGAAGTACCAGGTAGGCGGTAAACTCTTTCTCATTTGATTTAAAGCCCTTTATGAGATCCGTTTTCTTAGTTTCAAACAGCTTCTTTACTTGTGCTTCTGGAATCACTTTTCCCTTAATCGTCTTCGGTAAAGAGACCTCACATTCTGGATAATTACTGCACCCGTAAAAATTACCTTTATGAAGAATCATCCCTTTTCTACAAGAACACTTACATACCTCAATTTGTTGATTCCAAGTACTTATAATGTCATCTGATACTTTCTCATCCATTGCTCCTAATTGCTCAACTGCACCTTTTACAAACGTATTTGTTTTCTCTACAAACTCATCATAATTCATCTCTTTCTTTTCAATCATGTAGATCATCCCTTCCATTTCAGCCGTATAAGCTGGATTTTTAATTTCCTCCACCGGAAAAGCATCTATAAACGCACGACCAATATTAGTTGTTCGAATTTGACTGTTTGTAATAGAGATATAGCTTCGCTCTAAAAGCTTTGGAATAAAGGTTTCTTCTGTTGCAACCGTTCCAATCCGTTTCCCTTTCATGAGTTCTTTCAAATGTTCATCGTCTAGTTTCCGTCCAGCTGTTTCCATAAAGGTTAAAATGGAACTTTCCGTATGAAATGCTGGCTTTTTTGTCCTGGACTCAACCAAATCATAATGAACGATTCTGAAAGAATCTCCTTCTTGTAAAACTGGGATCTGAAACGCCTCAACTGATCCCTCTTCTATATCCTCTTGGAAAACACTTAGAAACCCTTTCTCTTGTAGGATCTTCTCTTTTGTGCTGTAAATATTCCCCTCTTGGTCTGTAAAATGTGCCTCTCGTACTAGGTAGATTGCTGGCTTCATAAAATTCCCGATAAATCTTTTTACAATCATGTCATATAGTTGATTTTCCAATGGATTTCGGTCGGTCCCGACATAGCATTTTGTTGTTGGGATAATGGCAAAATGACTACTTACAAGCTCATCATTAAAAGTCGTATGCCTTTGCGTTATAGAAGGGGAATCTATTTGTTGCATCAAACATACGTAGGAGCTATTTTCTAACGCACCCATGACTTCTTTTACTCGTTCTACCTGTTCTGTAGGTAAATGCCGAGAAGATGAACGAGGATACGTAATAAAGCCTTCTTCATACAGCGTTTGAATATGCTTTTTCGCTGTTTCTGCATTCACTTTTAGCTTGGCATGAGCATCCTTGTAGATATCTGTTAGGTTATATAACAATTTTGGTTTCTTCTTTCTTGTGCTCTCTTTAAATTCCGTTACAACAAGACTTGTATCTTTCAAACCCTCTCCAAGCTTCTGTAAAGGAGATGGATCTATCAATTGATCTTCCGTTTTCATCACTGGTGATAAACCATTTTCCGTTAACAATTTCAGATTATAGTAGGTTTGTTCTTTATAATTTTGAATGGCAAGTTCCCTTTGAAGGATCTCATTTAAAATACACATTTGAACTCGACCAGAAGCCAACAAGAATTGATTTCTTGCAAATTTTGAAGTACATCCTCTGGTAATATTAATACCGAGAATATAGTCTAAGTACTGCCTTGCTTTGGCTGCTTGTGCCAATCCCTCATAATCTATTCCTGGTTCTAATCGATTCAACGCTCCCTCTAATTCTGTGGCTTCATAAGAAGAAATAAAAAGGCGTGATTCTCGTTTCTTCACGCCTGCATATTCATATATTTCTCTATAAATTAATTCACCCTCACGATCCGCATCACAGGCGTTCACCACATGATCTACATCGGAACGGTTTAATAACTTCACTAGAGTTTGAATTTGTTCAACGCTATCTGATTTCACTTTGTATTCCGGCTCCAAAATAATAGGCAAGTGCTCAAATTGAAACTCCTTGTACCTTTCATCCATCTCTTCAGGATGCTTCAACTCCAATAAGTGACCACGACACCAGCTAATAATGTAATTTTCATTTTCATAGTAGCCATAATACGGCTTGCTTCCAGGGTGTTTTTTCGAATTTCTAAATCTAGATGACTTTAATAATTCAACCGCTACCTTCGGTTTTTCCGCAATAAATAATGTTTTTCCCATAATTGAAACCCCCTATTAATCTGCAAATTCATTTTTACGCTTCCATCTCTTGATTCTTAGCTTTTTAACAATTCGAATACCGAATAACACCAAAAGATTTAAAAAGACCGACACCAGGAACATACAGCCTGCAAATAGCCATACATTCATGACATGACCTTCCATTCTAAATCTCTTTGTAGGAACACATACAATTGTTTTTGTTCTGACAACATGTCACGTATAGCTTGAATTTCATTTTTCGCTAAAGGAATAAAAATAAGCTCCTTTGCCCCATCCTTTTCAGCCCATACGCCTTTATAATCAATGTCCACGATTTCTACAATATTCCCCATCTTCTTTCGCCCCTTTCTCTCTATAAACAGGAAAGAGGGCATCATACATTGCCCTCTTTCGCAATTTTGCTCATAAAAAAACACTTTTCGCTTCCTCAATTGAGTAACAAAAAATGATTGCTTGTGATCCTATATAATTGTTTATCGTTCCATTTCCATTGCTTCTTTTTTCTTACTTGGCTTCTTTGTAGGCTTTTGCTGCACCACATAACCTACCGATACAGGTTCTGGCTCCTTCTCCTTTTCTTTAAGGTTTTGCTTTTCGTTCAACGGCTGATATTTCTTATCCAAATCCATTTCACTTGAAGTAGTGGATTGATTGAATGTAATTCCTTCTTTCCCTAATTTCTCATCTACTTGGCTTTCTAATTTGGTTACATGTTCTTGGCTTACCAGCTCATTATCGATAGAGACATATTTCGTTGTATAATACCGTTCTTCAGCCTTTACACGAGTGACAATGCTATCAATATCATCTGGTGTTTCTTCATATTGTGACCGTCTGTACGCTTCATATTTCCGACTTAAATCTTTATCTAATGTAGATGGTTCCTTCTCTTCTGAAGACTGCACTTGCTTATCTAGAGAAGCGATAGGTGTATATCCTTCCTTCTTCATTTCTTTATACAATACCATCTCTTTTTCACTATACGATGGGCTGTTTTGTTTTTCGTCTTTTTCCAGCCATGCACCATATCGGACATCCTTTACAAGTTCATTTAAATCCAACCCGGCATTTGCTTCATGAATGACAAAAGATGTATTTCCCTTGTTTTGAAATATAGATTGTTGTACTTGTTCATAGAATCCCTGCTTCAATAATTCATGTACATGGTATCTTTCTTCTCTACCTTCACAATTTGTTAGATTAAAGCGAAGATCATCATGATTTCGTTTGTCTTGATTTACAATGGGCAATGAATAAATATCTTTTGTTTCATTATCCATTACATGTAATCTGGCAACTTCGAGATAATTTAAATTCCCCAAAGCCTCTAAAGTAATGAGGGGGTTTTTTGTTTCTACGTTTCTGTCCAAAGAGTTATTTTCTTTTTCATTTACCATACTTTCCACCTCTTTTTCTTGTATTTGTTCCTTTTCTTTCTCCAACGTATTTTCTATTGTTTCAATAAACTCAATGGAGGTTTCATGCACCTCTTTTAGCAACTGGGTTTTATCTTTCATCTCTTTTCCTTGTGTCCAATTAGCCAGGTAACCGAGGGAATATTCGCTTGTTTCAATTCCGAAATAGGAAGAAACCGTATAAGCCGTCATCTCTGCTTGAAACTCTTTTTCTGGTGCCGTGTAGTTCATATGTGTTTCTGCTGTGTGAAGTTTTGCATGCGCTAATTCATGGAGAAGTGTTTTGACATTCTGTAATTCACTGTTTCTTGGATTCAAGGCAACCTCTTTTGTTAAGGTGTAACTCACCCCTTTTGCAACCCCAAATTCTTCTTTTGGCTCAATAATTTTCACACCGTTTTTATCCGCAATAGCTTGCATTCCTCTGTACAAACTCTTATAATCTTCTACGCTTCCTTCTAACCATCGATTCGGAAAAATGCGAGGTAGATCTTCCGCTTTTGCGTTCGTCTGGGAGACATCAAATACATGCCCGATTGAAAAATATAAACGACCCGGTTTCACTTCTAAACTTTTAGATTCAATTTGTTTCTTCTCTTCTTCACTTGCCTTAGTAACAGCTTTCCAGGTGCCTTCCTTATCTTTGAATTTTGCTGTTGTCCGGTTCGGAACGAGGATCTGAATCCCTTTCTCACCCTTTTGAACAGAGAAGCCTTTTTCTTTCCAAAAAGAAAAGGAACCAACGGCTCTGGCTCCTTCAAACTGACTCTGTATTAGTGAAATATTAGATGGTGAATAGTGATAAAACTTCCCCATAAACGACAAATATTCTTTTAAATCTTCTGGTGAACGAAAATACCCTTCTATGCTTTTTTCCATCTTTTTTGTTAAAGCTTGCACTGCTGCTTTCTTTTCTTCTGGTGATTTCGTTTGATACTTTTTCTTATAACTTTTACTCATGATCTTCTTCTACTCCTTCACTTGCTCCTTGTAACTCCTCCATATCTTCTTCATTCCATCTTTCGTTTGTATCGAAGAACAGTTCATGTGTTTTTACATTGACCGGAACCAACATATTTTCTTGATTCATGACATGCACCGCAAGTTCTTTTTCTTGCTCCCTTGTAATCGGAATGGTTAACTCTTCATCCTTTACAAGTAAGATTAATTCTCCTTCTCCAATTGCCTTAATAACACCTAATGCGATATCTTCACGAAATAATAACATCTAACCAGCCTCCTATTTTTTTATAAAAAAGAACAATGTAGTTTAAGTTACATTGTTCTTTTTCGCTTCATGATCTAAACGTTTTTGTCTTAAATGATTGATTCGTTTCTCTACTACTTCTTTTGCTGTTTTTACACCATCCATCTCATCTACTTCTGTAGAAATGATATTTTGTATGCCTTGATGAAAAAACAATCCATTCATTAATTCAATTAATATTTGTGTATTCCTATCCGCACTATTTGCTCCGAGACGAATTTTGGTTAACTCACTTTTTAATATGTCATGAAGATGTTTAGAAACAACTTCAGTCACATAATTTAACGACCATTCTGTACTTTTTGCTGCTTGGTGTTCCATGCAAATTTTTGATATAGCATCGCCTGGATGTGTAATATTATGTTCTTCCATATACTCTTGAATATAATGATGAACATTTTCACTTAATGATAATTTCATTCTTATTTTTTCATTCGCCATAATTTAGCACCTCTCATTTTCATATGCATTTTCTCTTTGCATTCGTTCATAATACTTTTGGTTCTTCCAACTTTCATATTCACTTTTAAAAGCACGTTCCATTTTCTTCATAGAGTATTGAATGGAAACACTTTGTTTAAATTTCTGATACGGCTTTGATTTTTTCATATGTTGAATTCGTTTTTGTTCTTTATCATATGCCTTCATTTCTTGTAAAAAAGCGTTCCCCATTCTTTTGTAAAGGTCATTGATTTTATTTGTTTTATAGTTTTCATATAACTTCTTATCTTGCTTTCCTTCTCCATATGCTTTCTTAAAAACTTGCACTTCCTTATCTAATTTTTGAAGGAACTGTTCATAATCCTTTTTATGATGTTGCTGAATATATCTTCTACTTAATTCATCTATTTGAGGCTTTAATGGCTGAATCGTATTGTATCCATATTGCCACTGTCTTTTATCCTGTGGTAACTGTTTATAGATTTGAAGAAACAGTGGTTTTAAATGACCATTTCGCCAATTAAAAGTAGAATCTTCTTTTTTACCAGCTACCATATTGTTTCGAATTAAGTCATTGATTTGCTTCTGTTCTCGTTTCCGATCTAATAGGTTATTTACGACTTTTCCTTTCATCGCATCCAATGTTTTTGGTTTTCTTTTGCCCCTTTCTCTTGTTGGAAAAGGTTCAACTGTTGCGACATGAATATGGATATTATCCGTGTTGAAATGTATGGCTGCCGACCAGATAGAGCTTTTTTCTATCCCCTCCCGTTTTTGCATTTCCTTCATCGCAAGCCGTGTGACATCCATTAACTTTTTTTCATCCAAGGTTTTGGTTTTCGCATCATATATGCCTTGTTCTTCGAGCCAAGGATTATGAAAAGAGATCACATCTTGCCACATAATGCTTCCATTTTCATGAGCGGTTTTGAACATTTCCTTTAAGGATTTTTTTTCACTTTCTGTTAATCGGCTTGAGTATTCCGTAAAAAGAGATGAAGTCTTTTCTGGATTCCCCATGTATTCTTGATACAGTTCAAACATTTTTTGATTGAGCTTCACTTCGCTTTTTGCTTCTTCCCGATCAACGTATTCAATATAGTTTTGAAAGGCATCGGAATTTGGTAAAACAAATTTTGTTTTTAACACAACACCAGGCGTTACTGAAGATGAAACAGGAGCCGCATTAGTCATTTTCATCATCCCGCATCATCATTTGTATAAACGCATTCATTCTTTGCATCTCGTTATAACAATCATTCATCACATGAATGTTTTTTTGAATAAGATTTTCTAACTCCATTTCTCTTTTATTTTGTTGCTGAAAAAATGCAATCATTTCAATTTGCCCTTTTAAAAACTTCTGCCTTGATAATCCTTTTCTCTTTGCCATTTCATCTATTTTCTTTACGGCACTTGGATCTACTTCTCTAATTCTTATTTCCACTTTTCCCTCTCCTTTCTGCAAATTCGGATAGAGAACAAAAAATAGTGAGAAGAGCATAAGGGGTTTTTGTTCCCACCGAGGGTGTGAAGCTAGGCGGAGCCTAGCAAAACGATGGGAACAAGGAAAGTCGTTGAATGTCCCGTTAATGTCCCCTTGTTTCTTGTTAATGTCTCCATCACGTCCCGTTATTTTTTCGAAATGTCCCTACCGTGTCCCCTTATTTTTCTCCCATGTCTCCATCATGTCCCTAAGACTTTTTTCAGTTTTTATGAATTTCTTGTACCTTTTGCTCCAATTTTTTGATCTTATCTTGTGCATTTTTTTGTTCCGTTTTAAAAAGCTCTATATTCTTTTCAGACTCTTTTATTTTCGATTCTAAAGCTGAAATCTTAGATTGTGTTTCCATCTTTTCCGCTTCCGTTTGATACTTCATTTCCTCTTTTAGTTCTTTCACTTTTTGATCTACTTGTTTCACATTTTCTTCTTCTAACTTGATTGCTTTTCCGTAATTTGCGATCTTTTCTTTCCAATCTTTTTTATCTCTTTCTATAAAATCTTTCTCATATTCTCGCTTATCTTTTGCCAATAATTCATCATTTGCTTTTGTTTTTCTTTAGTCAGTAAAAATGGTGTATGCTAGTTTGCTAGGCGTATCTTTATCTGTCTGTTCCTCTTCATATTCTGAAGGATCTTTTGTAAATTTCCGTATGTCCATTTTTTCTTTTTCACCGTTTTTATTGTAAATATCTAACGCTACAGCTCCCCAATTTGGAGATAATTTTTGTACTTCAACTACATAGTGTCCATTCTCTTCATACAACACTTTGACAGGTAATTTTGCACCTGGATTTGATTTCTCTTGCGCTTGAAATGTATAGCCGGTTTCTTCATAATTTTCTAATCGAAACCGAATTTCCATGAAATTTTTATGTGGATTGTACTCCCGTTTTTCCACTACTAACTTCCCCATACCCGGTAGTTTAATAACTTTATCTGTTGCTGTATGAAATAACTTTTCATCATTCGGCATATAGAATTTAGATGTTAAAAAGGCAAAAAAACCGAGAAATAAAAAGCTGATAATTGCCATATACACCCATGACTTATTCCTTCTTAAATTGATTCTTTCACTCCTCTTATGAATTGCACCTAACATATTTTCACCTCACCATTTTTCGTTATTTTTTCGTTATAAAACTTTCATATTGAGTTCTTCTACATTGGTCACTTGCCACGTTTCTTTTTCTTTTTTCATAATAATTCGCAACACATTATTTACTTTTTCTTCACGATTTTGTGAGGAATCTGTTGTCACATTTATAAATTCCGCCAACACATGCACCTCTTTTTGATCTGGTTCATTTGCTTGTAAGTAGAACTTCATTTCAGTGGGTTTTGTTTTATACGTATCTCCTAATTCGTATTTGTCTGTAGGATAAAATTGTTGTAAAAGCTCTTCACTCATGATGGATTTTGCTTTTTCTTTTCGCTCACTATAGCCTTCCTTTTCTCGGTGAAAGGATAATTGAATAAACGATTCCGCTGTCGATAAATACTCCCTTCTTTGTTGTTCTTGTGCCGAAGGAAGCACCTTATCTAATCGTTTTTTTAAATCTTCATTCTGTTTTGTTAACAATTCATTGGAAAGTTTGAGCTGTTTTTCTTTCCCATCACTCATTGATTTTTTACTCAAGTAGATATTAAAAACTGTCACGCCAACAACGATAATGGCAAGAACAATAAACAACACTTTTCTTTTATCTTTCATACTAAAAGTCTCCTATTCTTCCGATTTTTAGAATCGTCTTACATGACCAGAAAATACTCGTTGCCAATACACATCAGTTAAATCTTCAATGGAAACTCCTTTATTCGTTTGGGAACCAATAAAGTGATCTTTATCAACTACAATCCCGACATGACCATCATGTTTGTACGTATCAAAGAAAATGACATCACCCGGCTTCATATCATTGGGAGAAACTTTTGTACCAATTTTATTTAACGTTTCGGTACTTACGTAACCTAAAGTACCTAGATCCATCCCGACTTGTTTAAACGCCCAATGCACAAAACTACTACAATCAAATATCCCTCTATCAATCTCAGATTGTGTTCGTCCTCCACCAAAAACATACGTGCTTCTTCCAATCCATTGGCGACCAACATCCGCAACTTTTGAGCCACTTGAACCTCCACTTCCTGAGGCACCAGCCACTACAGAACCCGGCTGATAGTACTTTAGTACTGCATCTGTGTAGAGCGCGTCGCCATAACATGCCTGGAATGGTACCATCTCTGGTCTTACACATCGGTACATCCCGGTATGCTTCACTTTTTGATATTGTTGTTGCGAAAATTTAATCGCTAGTTCCTTGGTAAACTTACCTCCATTTGCGGCAATAAAATCAAAAAATCCTGTCCCAAAATTGTAAGCTTGAAGTGCGGTTTTAATGCGATCCATATCACCTGATCCCGTTACCCCAGCTCGTTCAATAGCGTGTTTAAATTCCTGTACACCAGCCCAAATCGAATAATCTGGATCGGTAATACAGTTCGGTTTTTTACAATATTTCGTATTGTAAGCACCCTATTGCGATAGGTAAGTCTTTGAAGTTATCTCCAACTTTTCCCCCGCACCACACCGTACGTGAGACTTTCACCTCATACGGCGTTCCATCTAATTTATTACATGTTTGATTTCTCCTAAATTACAAGCTCTTCGATATTGGTTTATTCTTTTGAGCTGTTCATCAGTCAAAAGTAGTCCTTTTAAATATTTCTCAATCGTTTTTCTTTCAATCGCATGGATTAACCTATGAATATCATTTCGGATAATTCTCAGGTTTTTATATTCATCTGTTCCTCCTAATTCTAATGGAACATAATGATGGCATTGCACTTCACTTGCCATTAAAAATTCTTTTAATATCTCACATTTCCCCATTACCATAGAGTATCTTGATATACGATTATCAAAATATTCTAGGCTTCTATCCATGATATCTACAGTAAGCAATTTAGTTATCTCACTCAATACACCTCTATCTAGTTCTTTATGATTGGCAATACGCCTACCTTCTTTAGAATAAGGAGTTTGGCTTTGGGTGTAATTCCAAATAGTTGCCGTTTGGATATCTGATAATGGGTATAGGTAGATTCCACAAACATTGAATGTTCGATAATTATTTTTGAAGAATTTCTTGTATATTGGTGGTGCATTAATAGGTAATCCATACTTCCCGATATTTTTTAAACGATTGAAAATATTTAAGGATACATTGAATGCGAGTTTTTTCATATCAATGTTTATATGTGTTGCATATCTAAAGTAGTTACGCAGACCTAGAACATAAGAATTATACAATTGTACATTTTTCCGAGTTGTTGATCGCTGAATGGCTTTAATTCGCCTTCTTATTTCAGATTTTATTTGTTTCTTCTTTTTCTCTGAAATTCTGGAATTACAGACCCATTTGTTCCTTTTAGGGACGACATATAATGAATACCCAAGAAATTCAGATTTATTTTTTCTAAGGTTGATGATTCTTGATTTTTCTTTTGAAATATCAAGTTTTAATCGGTCTCTTAGGTACAATTTTGTAGCGATAAACCATTTTTGCGCTGTTCGGAAATCTTTTGCCATGATTTTAAAATCATCAGCATAACGCACAATGTATCCTTGCTTTAACTTTGTTCTTTTCAGCGCACGACTTCGATTGGCAGGCTCTGTGTATTCATAGTCAGATTGAAAATGATGCCATTGTCGTGCTATCCATTGGTCTAAGTCATTCAAAACCACGTTTGATAGTAGCGGCGAGAGTATTCCTCCTTGTGGTGTGCCTTTTTGCGGAATTCCTTCGCCTTTTATCGGCGCTTTTAGAATCAAATAAATCAGCTTAAGCACTCTTTTATCTTTAATTCCCATATTCCATAGTTGTTTTAATAACAACGTATGATTCACATTGTCAAAGAACCCTTTGATATCAATGTCGACAGCGTAATGAAAGGTGTTTCGGCTAATTAGATACATCACTCTTGAAATAGCATGTCGTGTACCTCTTAAAGGTCGAAATCCATAGCTATGTTCATAGAACTTTGCTTCACAAATCGGTTCTAATATTTGCCGAATCATTTGTTGAATGAGTCGGTCAAACATGGTTGGAATTCCTAAAGGTCTTTTGTCACCATTTGGTTTGGGAATGAATACTCTTTTTACAGCTTTAGGCTTGTATTGATTCAGATGATTACGAACCATATTTAAAAAGGTTGTTTTATCCATTGGCTTGTAATTATCAATTGTAAATGAATCTGTGCCTGCTGTTTTTGAACCTTTATTCGATTTAATGGCTCGATAAGCTAGTAGAATATTAGCTTCTGAAATTATCTTTTCATATAATCCGTGAAATGATTTTCCAGCTTGGCTGTCTTCATATAACTTATCAAACGTTTCTTGCATGTTGTAATATTCCCAATATCTCATTGTTGCGTTCAACTGTGGACACCTCCTTGGTGTTTTGCCCACATTCATACCAGACCGTTGAACTTCATTTTTCTACAAATCAAAACATGTAAAAATTAGACTTGGGGCTATCCCTCCACGACTTGTTATCACCGCTTCATCGGTACTGTGCCCCTACTTTCACAAGAATAAAGGAATTTCGGATTCACCTTATATCCACCTGCCCAGTAGTAGCTGTTTGATTTGGCTGTTTCTTGTTTACCACGTTCCAATATATCTAGCTATCCATGATAACCTTAGGTGTTTACTATGAGCCTGTGAAATTGTAGAATCATTGTTTTCTACTCCGAATTTCAACCCATCAGATATTTACTTTTCGGTATTTCACCATACTGTCGTATGCTATATCTTTCAATATAGTGCAATTTTAGACCCGTACATTCGCAAATTCGTCAGTCCATCTATTTGGACATTCTCACCATAGTTATCTTTTCAGCCATCCGCCCTATCCCAAGCCATATGACTGGAAATAGTCACTTAGGCCGGTTCAGGCGACTTCACCTAGCTTCATACATGACTCATCTACTAATTCCTCATGCATGTAGGAGTATTAATGGAATTGTTTCAGCTCAACATGAAGGCTTTCATTCCAATTCTCGATATATTAGTTGTTATTGCTTTTTAATTAAGCAACACTCTCATTTCGTACTTGCGTACTTATAGAGAAACGTGTCGCACCAGATGATTGCATAGGATCATTGCCACGCCCACCACTCTCTTGCATCATTTGAGCTAACATTAAGGGAACAAAAGCCTCCACTCCAAACTCTTTTGCGTACTTTCTTATTGTTGGTTCCCATTTCAAAACTTCAGGTGAAACATTCATCACTTGCCCTTCACCTGTGTACGTAATCTCACCGCTTTCCGTACCACTATCACTCCCCATTGCGGTTATAAAAATACTCATGACTCCCATTAAAAGAAGTGCAAAAAGACCCACCACAAGTAACCCTAAAGTGATAAGCCATTTTTTCGGTATTAACTTTAAAACAATATGCATGGTATTAAGCACCTCCACCAAATAACATCAATTCTTCGTCCGTTACTTCTACGTGGAAGTGAATATTTTTTACAGCCCCGATACTGAGAATGACATCACCAGTTGGTAAATGTGGAATGGCTGCAATTTCACTTTCACTTAGCTGTCCTGCAAATACTCTTCGTAACATATCTAAGCTGTTGTTATCTTGCTGCATAATAAATTTGTATTGTGTAAGCTCGAATAATACTTTAATTTCATCTACCATTTCTTGTGACGATCCATCCGGTACAAAATCTCGAATACTATGACTCGCATATAAAAGACCTGCGAAATATTTTCGGTCTTCCCGGCTAAACTTAATTAAAAATCGTAGTGCATGAGCACTTTCTTTTTTTGTATTGTAGAGTAAGAACCCGACGCCTTTCCTTCTTCGCAGAAGTAGGTTTTCAAGAACTCCTCTCGGAACCGTACGTACTCCTCTCAGAGTATACGGCTCGCCATTTATCCTAGATTCGCCCTAATCCATTTTGCCAGCGTGAAGTTTAACATGGCAATCTTTACAAAGAACTAATGTTTTTCGTCTCCTAGCTATCATAAATTCTTCCCATTTTTTCTTACCTTTGAGGTCTTTTAATTTCCTCACATGATGAACTTCGCATGGTTCCTCTTTTCCGCAGTACTCGCATTTGTCTGCAAGTAACCTTTCTTCTAGAGAAGTGCGTCCTTTATATTCCATTTCGTTGGGCTTAGAATCTATTTCGTAGTCAAATAATCTTATGCTTTTTAATGTAGGAGTTTTAATTGTTTTAAAACCCTCATTGTAGAAGGGACGAAATTTTGTTCCTTTTTTTGTCTCGTAAGAGACTCCAAAGATTCCCTTTTGGCTAAACTTTCTATAAATCTTGTGACAAGAAGTTTTGTATTTGTTGGCTAGTGTCATGGCACAACTCGTTTTCATAATGTGATATGCACCATCTAGCTTTCTCACATCTACCGCCAATTTATAGTACTCGTAGAATCCTCTTATTTCCGCATTGCAGGTCGCTATAATTTCTAAATTATCATTCCCTATCAAATCCTTGCGATGGGTAGCTTTCCAGTTTCCGTTTTTTTCTACCATGTACTTTTTATTAAATAAAAAGTCTCTCATCTTTTCATGCGGTAGATGTAGCATAGGAATGCCACTAAGACTTCTTCGTGTAATTCCACTTGAAGAAGTGACTTTTTTGTTCCCTCCTACACTAACTTCATATCCTAGAAAAGACATTCGCTTTGATTTCGCATGGGTTATAAGAGTCTTTTCCATTGAAAGTTCCAATTGCAAAGTATTATCTAAAAATCTGGCGATTTTATCTCTAATTTCCTTAGCTTCTTCTTTTGTTCCTATAACTGCAACAACGAAATCATCTGCGTATCGTATATATTGCAATCGTTTAAAGTTTTCATCCATTGGATCCTCTGACGATATTTTTTCTCTTGCCATTGACAGTTCTTTAATTTCTTTTTCAACTTGTTTTATTTCTTCTTCGCTCAATTTTTGTTCCCGTATTTTTTTGTTACGGTTCCAAACCTTATTATTTAGGCTGCTGTATTCGGGATTGTTTCGCCTTCTTTTGCCTTTGTTGAAGCTGAATTTCAATATCTCCATGAAAGAGTCTAATTCGTGGAGATATATGTTGGCTAGTATTGGGCTTACAATCCCTCCTTGAGGTGTTCCACTATAAGTTTTATTGAATACCCAATCCTCCATGTACCCTGCTTTTAAGAATTTCCATATTAGATTGATAAATTTTTCATCCTTTATTGTCCTTCTTAGTAAATTTATCAATGTTTGATGATTGATATTGTCGAAGAAGCCTTTAATATCTCCTTCTATCCACCATTTCACACCTGAGCATTTTCCCTTTACTGCCATCAAAGCAGTATGGCAGCTTCTCTTAGGTCTGAAACCATGTGACGAGTCTAAGAAGCGTACTTCATAGATACTTCCTAAGATTTGTCTCACAACTTCTTGGACTAATTTATCATTAAAAGATGGTATCCCTAACGGTCTTTGCTTACCATCTTTCTTAGGAATATATTTTCTTCTTGCAGGTTTAGGTTTGTAAGATTCCTTTTTGAGCGATTCGATTAACTTTTCAACAAGTTCGAGATTAAAGCCGTCTATAGTCTTGCCGTCAGTACCCTCTGTCATGTTCCCTTCTTTTGCATAGATATTTCCATATGCTTTTAGGAAGAAGTCAGGATTATAGAGATTCTTGTATAAGCCTTCAAATACAT
This sequence comes from Bacillus sp. Medicinal_06, assembly GCF_056711665.1. Lineage (NCBI taxonomy): Bacteria > Bacillati > Bacillota > Bacilli > Caryophanales > Bacillaceae > Bacillus > Bacillus sp. Medicinal_06. Next base: position 34,621 of record NZ_JBWYHD010000014.1, read on the forward strand.
AATCCTTGTTTCTGGCTTTTTTACTTAGGACGTCTAAAATCAATTCAGGTCTTCTCATGGCATCCACCATAACCTTCCTTTATTTTTTAGATAGGATAAACTGTTCCCCTTCGCCATGTACTAGACTTTCCCTAGCTCAGACTACTACGAGAACTCCGTTACCATATCGGATATTCAGATACCAGTTGTACCATAGCCTTATTCAGGCTTTCCGACTTAGGTAATCCCCGTTTAGCAACTTACCGATACTTGCGATTGAGTTAGGAACCCCCGTTCGTGCGTTCACTCTATATTGAGCGTGGATTGATATATTGGACGACATGCAGAGCAATAACCAAATACTCTGCACTTTTGTTAGACGCAATCATTAAATACGCTAACCCTATCAACATTACCTCTTAACCATAATAGGTAATGGAACACCATTACTCTCCTTGCACTGGGGTTCAGGCAATCCAGCTTTATTCTTTCTCAATCTTTTCGTCTCGACACTCAGTCGCAGGATGTATGGTTTACCTGACTTGTGCCTTTACACACCATGCTACACTCCCCCTTGGGTTTCCCCTTAGGATAAGGTGGTTGACAATAGAGAGTCGTCTTCTCTAGCCTTATTCAGGCAATCGTATAAGTCCCTTACGGGCGCACTATGATATGATGTGCTTCGTCAATAATAATGAAATAGCGAACAACATCTTCAAAGTCAATTTGTTTTTTATTAAACGCTTTTAATTGAGGTGCGCCATTTGAAATCATTTCATCCCAAAGTAGATTTAATACATTAAATATTTGCGCCTGGAACACTTCTGGTTTAAAGCTTGAAATATTCCGTAAGGAAAAGGATACAACTTGTTCCTTTTTAAAGTCCTCAATGGAAGAATGACCATTAAATAATTGTGCATATGCTTCCACTAAATTTACGATATTTAATTCAATTAATTCCAAGCGATGTTTTCTACTCTCACCTAAGTTTTCATGATGTTTTTTCGATGAAAAGTCTTCATACAATTCATCACGAACGTACTTTAAATAGTCTGTAAATATTGGATACTCCTTTGGTTTTTTTGTTGTAATTTCATTTTTATTTCCCTTTTTCTCATCCCACAAACCCATACGGATATATAATTTTCTAAGTAAGTTTTCATACTCTTTAATCTCATCATCTTTCGCTTCAGGTGCAATAAAACGATAAAAAGTTGTCAATTTAGATAAATGCTGAATGAAACTAACCTCTTCACTTTCAGCCGTCTTATATACTTGAAGTGGGTTAATTTGTCCTTGCGAACCATCTAATGCAATCGTTTTTCCACCTAATTCATTTACTGTATCTGTAAATTCTTCTACCACATCAAAAATGCGAATAAAATGTCCTTTACTTGCATTATCTACTGCTTTCTTTTTTAGTAATGTTGATTTTCCAGCACCAGGCTTTCCGATCATTACCCCGTTGTAACTTTTCCTTTGTTTGTCTTTATGAAAAATATCGAAGATGACGTTCCCTTTTGTTTTAGTTGTTCCATAATACGTACCATATGGATCATGCAAATACGAAAAGTGAAATGGACACCCACCAGCTAAACTGACAGCCGGAATTTCTTTTCCTTTTCTTCGATTTACATAGTTTTTTTGTACATCAAAGCTCGTGACTAATGCATCCCATTCATATTCTTGTTCATTTAAGAAAACAGCCCCTCTAAAGTTGTAGGATTCTAATGTTTCCATGATTTCTTTCACTTGTTTTTCTAATTCATCTATCGTTCTAGAAGATACATAGATACGTAAGTGAATCCGTTTCATAACTTCCCCTTGCTTTAAATCCTTATAGAGAGCTTCCAGCTCTAAAAATTCATTTTGTGCATCAATCCGATCTATATTATCTTTTGCTGTACTATGCCTTACACTCTGTTCACTCATGGATTTATTTATAGATTGAACAACTTCATTTCGGTTATCACTCATTACATCTAGTGTTGTAATAACGTTTGGCATATTCATAATTTGTTCTAACCAAAAGTCATTTACTTCTGTTGGATAGTCATATACATGTATACATGTTCCATATCCATCACCTGTTCGGACAAAACTATCTTTAAAATCCACGCCCCCTTGGGGCTGGATTCTCGCTAATAAATAAGGGTTATACCCTTTTTTCATTTTTAATTCTTTTTGCTTTTCCTCTTTTGATTTTGCTGGTTTCTTTTTGAGTCCAAACATAATGACTTCCCCCTCACTTTTAAATGTTTTTGGTACCCAATTTTGCATTTTGATTAAACAACTTGAACAGAACTTCTAGCTTTTTGTCTTCGTCAATATCTAATAGTTCCGTAGAACGTTTTATATAGCGTTTTGCTGCATCTACACGCTCTTTTACAATTAATTCACTGTCTCCATAAATGAAAAGTAAGGCTTCACGATTGGTTCTTCCCCATTCTAAAAATTTCAGTTCTTTTAACTTTTGAACTAGGATTCTTTCATATAAGGGATTGTCACATTCTCTAATTTTCTTATTGATATATTTTTGTTGTTCCGTTGTTTGGCATGGAAAGTTTAAAAAGACAAGTTTAATCGCATGTTTATATGCTTGATAGAAATAAGCATGAGAAAAAATAACAAATGCTTGTTCTTCGTTATTTTTAGAGTACATATCCTCTCCTTCAACCTGTAAAATCTCTAAGAATTCTTCATTTCTTAGTTCAAAAATGCCATCCTCTGTCATGTCTACAACTTGCATAATTTCCGCAATACTTTTTTTCACTTTTGGTGGTGCCTCTTTCTTTTTTCTAGAGAAAAAGCTTACGAACTTAGCGTTTTTCTTTTGTATGGGTTGCTTTTCTGATACTGTTTTTTTCTTTTGTTTTTGTTTTGCTTTTGACTTCTTTTCCTTTTTTTCTTCTTCCCGAATCACTTTAACAATTTCTTTTGGCTTAGAGAGAGATGACTGCTCTAATTCTCTCTCATTAAAACGAAATGTTTTCTTTTTGATTCTTGGTTCCTCTTTCTTTGTGATTTCTTGTTGTTCTAACTCTTTTTCATTGAAAAGTGCCATATATAACCCCTCCCTTATTGATCCTTATCAATAGCGCAATATACACCTTTTCTTCTTAGTAATGTGATAAGTAGTACTTCATACATTCGCTTCCCAGGGTTTGTACCTGGTCTCCAAATCATGAGAATTGCGATACTCCCCATGAACAGCCAAAAGGGGAGCTGTAAAGAATCATGTACAAAATTCCTTAGAATCATTGTCACAACTAATAATCCAATCAATAAAAAGAAATCTAATAGGTACAACACCTTATTAATCCTTAGTTCCGTGCTAATTTCTTTTGGGATACGATAACTTCTCATTTGTATTTCCTCCCTTTTGAACATAAAAAATAAGCGTATGTTTTTACGCTTATTTTTCACCTTTCTTATTCCTATTTTTGCTTACAATCTCTCTCCAACCCTTTCCTGTATTTTGACCCATTTCATAAAAACGTTTTGTGTTAATGACCGTTTGAGAATTACTAATCTTTTCTTTCATTCCGATTGCTGATTGTTTGACGGACGATGTAGTAGACGAAACACCTTGTTTCACCTTCTCTGTCGTATATTGTCCTAATGTACGTGTCTCATGCTGGATAGGTGCTGGATTACTTTCACTTGCTATTGGTCTGGCACTTTCTTCCGAAGATGTGCTTCCCACGCTTACCATTGATCTTGACGATTCTGTAGGTACTGAACTTCCTCCTGTTGTCACAGTTCTTGGCGATTCTATAGATGTCTCGCTTCTTCCACTTGCTACTGGTCTGTAACTCTCTTCTGATGATGTACTTCCCACGCTCACCGCTGATCTTGATGATTCGATAGGTGCCGGACTCCCTCCCGTTGTTATGGTTCTATAATTTTCTTCTGAAGGTGTACCATCTCCTGCCGTTACGGTTCTTGGCGATTCCATAGATGCCTCGCTTCCTCCACTTGCTACTGGTCTGTAGTTTTCTTCTGATGATGTACGTCCTTCACTACTCACTGTTCTAGCCGATGCCACCGATACCTCGCTATATCCTCCCATCACCGAACTATAACTTTCTACCGAAGATGCACTTCCCTCACTTGTTGCTAATCTTGAAAGTTCTGCTACTGTCGAACTACTTTCACTTGCTATTGGTCTATAACTTTCTACTGAAGATCTACCTTCATTATTTGTTGTAGAACTTGGCGATTCCATTCCTGCCTGGCTACTTCCTCCCTTAATTGTTCCTGCCGTTACTAAGTTACCTTGATCTGTTCCTTGTTTTTCTGTACTTGTCGATAACTGGCTACCATGATTCATTTCCGGCTTTCCTTTTGATGTTGGACTTCCCTCAGTTGCACCAGGTTTTTCTGTTCCTGCTGTTCCCTGGTTTCCTTCAGGTTTTATACCAGCCTCCTTTATTTCATCTTGAAGGCTTGTCATTCCAGGTTCTTGAGTACTTGCTACTTCAGGTTTTGCATTTCCTTCTTGATTCACGCCTTCTTGAGTAGATGCATTTGCACCATTCTTTTTCTCTTCTTCCTTCTTCAATTGATTTTGTTGTTTATTCTCTGAAGGATTCCCTTGCCCTTTCTTTTGTTCCGCTTTCTTCATTTCATTTTGTAAGGACTCATTCTTCCCATCATTGTTATCTTTTTTTAAACCGCTAATAATACCAGCCATACCTCCTACTGTCATAGCTGCTGCATTCGCTGTTTTCACTGCTCCTTGTGCGGTGCCTTTTGCTGCACTTGTAGCCCCCTTGCCAAGCATATTTGCAAGACCTTTCATTGGCTTAGAATTTGCGATACTGCCAAGTCCTTTGCCAAATGCGAAACCACCAGCTAATACGCCCCAACTACTCTTTAATCCAATATCTATTCCAAATAACCGTTCTACCACATTTGGTCCATCTATGACAGCCATACTAAATGAAACTAATGCAAGAACATATGCCACGCCATCTAACTTGTCATTAATAAATACAGTTCCAATCATGTATAGTTTCAGAGAAAGGAATACCATGATGGTAGCAATAAATATATTTAAAATATCAGTTAACACTGCTTTTAATTTTTGTCCGTTCGCAACATCTGCTGGAGCTAAAATGTTCGCTGAAAAATCTAAACAAAGAAAAGAGCGTAAAAATTTTGAAGCAAAAGAAGCCTTAACCAATATGGAACATGCACAAAAATCTAAAAGCAAACTTCCAATTATAGACTGGCTTAATAGCAAGAAAATGGATTCGGTCTTACAAAAAATGGGCGTTCTAAAGTCCTAAAAAACATCTAGAACTTAGCCTTGCTCAAAAAAAAGTTAATTAGCAAGGCTATTTGTCATGTATTCTTATAATCCCCAAGCAACGTACTATTTTTCCCCAAAAAGAAATTCAAAACATCTCTCAGATCTTATAATTATTTCTCTTTTTCTAAAATATTTAGGTGTGAAATTTCCACTTATATAAAACTGAAAATTTCATCATTTACTCATAAATTAACCTTGTAATTTACTAAGGTAAAATCTTAAATCACTTGATACAGTTAGCCTAACACCTCTAAAATAGATTCTAATGTTTATAATGGTTTTATTTTTTAAACAAGATTTAATAAATATAGTATTCTATCCTAAAGGGGAAACATATCAAATTTATAAAAAAAGTAGGGAAGCTTGCAAAAACATACAAGCTTCCCTACCTTTTTACGTATTATTCAAGTTATTTTTTAAATAATTTAGCAAACCATGATTTTTCTTGTTGAGTAGATGCAACTAACTTCTTAGTTTCTTGTATTTCACGAATTACTTCTAATAGCTGTTGATCTCTGTTATTTATTTTCCCATCAATATTCTTTTGTTGTTCATCAACCTTATTCAGTAACATTTGATTAGTTTGTTCTAAATGGTCTATACGCTTTAAAAGTTCCATATTCATAGCTTTTTGTTCTTGAAAATATAGAGAAACCTCTTTCATACTTTCATACATCGTCTGAATAATTGGCTTCGTTATTTCGTCGTCTTCATCACTCTCTTCTACTACAATATAATCAACATTTTGTTTTAACATCTGTTCTATTATTTCCGGTGGCTCTTGTGCATCCTTCATATTAGCAATTAATTTAAACAACTCTAATGCTTCCTGTTCATATCTCAGTGTTCGCCCCTTCGTCCCAGCGACAGTTGGTAAATATGGTTTAAATTGATCCCGCCAGGCCTGAAGAGTTGTCCGTGGCTTCCCAAGCATTCTTGCTATATCTGCAAGGGAATATGTCTTCTTATACGGTTCTTCCCTATCCATTCCATCGTCCTCCCTCATCGTTATTTGTTATTATCGATGTCCGACATGTTGTCATTGCATTGTTATTGATTATCATGTATGTCGGTCATGTTGTCATTACATTGTTATTGATCATCATTTATGTCGGTCATGTTGTTGCTTTACTGTTATTCATCATCATTTATGTCCGACATGTCGGCGTCTAACTGTTATGTGTCTTATTCGTTTGAAAGAAGGTATTTCCTTGTTTATTTTGAATTTTTTAAGTATATGGGTTCATTAAATAATAAGTACGATTCAAGTCGTACTTATTATTTAAAATGTTTTTATTTTTGATGAAATGTGCTAAAGCATGATCAAAAGTAGCACTTAAGTCGTACCTAATGTATAAAGGAGGAATTATAAATGAAAATTGGAAGAAAAGTAGCGGATTTCGGAAATAGTTTTAATAATTTCATGGTTGATGGTTATTATATTGAACTTGCAACGAATGTAGTTAAAATTTCAAAGAAACAATCTGAGGATTTACTTGTTGATCGTATTTCTAGACCAGAGGATTTACTAGATAGATTACTAATTTCCACTGAAATCGAAGGTGAAGAGTCTTTCTATTTAGTTGGGCAATTAGCTGAAGATAATCAGTTGGCAAACTCGCATGTAAATAAGATGCACGATAAAATTAATAGTCCTATCCCATACGTAAGCTTTTTAGGAGCAATTGCATATTATCATGCCCTTAACGCTGAGCAAGAAGATAATGAAGTTGAAATTGAACACATGAGTATGATGCTTCCAATTTGGCTTTTAAAACGCGAAGAGAAATTTAGCATTGCCCATAAAAAAATGGAAGAAAGATTTATCGGTGAACATAAAGTTAAAGTGTTAACGCCAGGAATGGAGAAAGAACTAACTATTAAAGTCAATTCAGCCAAATGTAGAAATGAATCAGAAGTTGCTAGACATTCTTTAAAATATAAAATGGTTTCAAAAGATCAGAATACAAATGTAATCAGTATTGAAAAGCGATATGAATCTGAGAGGTTTGATGATTATGAAGTAGTTTTAACTGACATTGGCGGCGGTTCTACAGATGCTGTGCGATTAGGTAAAGGACTTACTACACCTAAGCACAGAGATTCTTTCCAAGTTATCGATATTGAGCCATTCTTAGGATACCTAGAACGCTTTAGAAAAGAAAAATTGATTCAATACTTTAAGGATCTAAGAACATTAGAGAAATTTATAGTCAATAATTATAAAGTACAAAAGTACGTACTATCGAATGAAAATACTGGTGAACAATATGATTTTACAAATGAAATTGTAGAGGCATTGAAAGAATATGCAAGGATTTTAGTTGCTAAAATTCTTGATATATTCATCCCAACTAGTACGAATACAGTATTGAAATTCATTTATATCGGAGGCGAAGCACCTGTTTTAGAACCATACATCCGTCTCGCTTTATTGAATCATATGTCTGAAATGGCTGCTAAAAACAATCACTTCTTCTTGAACGATATTATTCAAAATAGCGAAAAAGAGGTATTTGCTCCAACTTCACGTACAATTAATCTAGCTGCATTAGAATTAAAAGTAATTGATGAAATGAAGGGACAATTAGCATAGAATAAAGGGACGTGCTGATAATGGCTAAAAGTAGAAAAATGGCATTACATGCTGATAATATGCCTGAAGATGTATATAGGATTCTTAATGAAAAAGCTAATAGTAGACAATTAACAACATTTGTTGTTGAACTGGTACAAAATAAAAAACGTTATGAGCAACTACTGCAGAAATTAGATACTGTAGAACAGAGATTAAATCTCTTAGATACAGTTGAAAATAAATTGGATCTTCTACTTACTAATGGATTTGTTCCCGCACAGAAACAGGAAGATTTAAAGATGGAAGAGCCTGTACTCCAAGAAGGTAAAATTATTGACGCTAAGGTGGTACTTGGTGGTATTTCTGAAGAAGATAACGAAGAGATTGATTTCTAACTAATAAAAATGTGAAAAGATATTAAAGTTGTTTAATTATATACTTAGAGATGCAAAAACCACCTACAAGTTAATTTAGTAGGTGGTTTTAAAGTTGATAAAAAATACGTTTTATTTGTTGCTGTCGTTCATTTAAATGAATAATAAAGTTGTTTCATTTCGGAAAGCGCATCGTTTAACATAGCCCCCATTTATAATAAATAACGTTCAATAATTTGTTTTGTTATTTCTTCTTGATACTTACTAGAAAAAGGGTCTGCAAAACCATGCTCTGCTTCTACAATTTCAATAAACACATTACTTTTTTGTTCTAACATTTTTTTCAATTCTTTTGGTTCAAAGGACTTTTCTTTATCGCCATACAATAAAACAACTTCAGCTTTTGGTTCAATTTCTATATATTGTCTAATACGAGAACCATAAAAACCAATTACCTTTTGAATTGATGGCTCATCACTACATAGCCAACCAACAGTTGCCCCTATACTAAAACCAACAATCTGAATTTTATTATAAGACTGTTCAACATCACGTATGAGTTTCTTTATTTGTTGAAGTACAGCATCAAATCCAATATTTTGATTAAAATTATGATAGGCTACTTCTTCATTTTCATAAGAATATGGTACATCTTTCCCTAATAGATTTGGTATGTATACATCATAACCATTTTGAAAAAAATAATCTGCATAATATCGAATATGTTGATTGATTCCGTAAATTTCGTGAAGTAAAATCACACATTTTTCAACATTTTGTTTTAACTCCATTAGTAAATTCACACTCCCTTTCTGCCCTTCATTGTACTAATAAAACATCGTAATATTGTAATTTTATTATACATCAAAAAATAAAATACGGAATAAAGTCCCAATTCAATCCCGTCTTTTAAAGAAACTTTATTTGTTTTTAAACGACTTTATTGTAAATGTAACAACTTTATTGTCACTTAACAAAAAAGACCTTTAGGTGGTCTTATCCCTGTCAAGTAGACAGTATTAAAAAGACTAAGCAGCCATTGAGATTAATGCTTGTTATTCCTGGTATGTGTAAAACAAAAGGATACAACGGTGCAATTTTTATAAATAGTTAATCTTTTTTCAAAACGGTACATCTTTTTTTCTATTCGATGCGACTTTATTTCAAATCCACAGCTGATTCTATTGCATGTACCACATATCACCGCTATAAATTTCTTTATAATATAGATATTTCCCTATATCTGATCTTGTTATCAGAAACAGAGGTATAGGAGCATTTTTTGAAAAATTACTAGCGTGATATAAGCTACTGATTCTATTGCATGTACCACATACCACCGCTATAAATTTCTTTACAATATAGAAATTTCCCTATTTCTATAAGTCGATATTTCCCTATATCCTGATCTTGTTATCAGAAACAGAGGTATAGGAGCATTTTTTGAAAAATTATTGGCGTGATATAAGTTGCTGATTCTATTGTATGTACTAAATATCACCGCTATAAATCCCTTTGTAATATAGAAATTTCCCTATTTCTATAGGTGGATATTTCCCTATATTATTAATTTCGTGAACTTAAATATTGATATAGGGGTTCTGGGGCAAAAACTTCAAGATAATTACAATAAATCTATAAAACTTGGATATACTGATACTATTACTCTAGACAGGGTGGGTGATTGGTATAGAAAAAGAAAATTTGTTCAAATGGAAGCATTATCAGCCTAAACTAATCTTATTAACAGTAAGATGGTACCTGCGGTACAACTTAAGTTTTCGTGATTTGGTGGAAATGATGGAGAAACGGGGATTATCCCTGGTTTATACAAGCATTATGCGTTGGGTTCATCAATATGGATCTCAATTAGAAGAGAAAGTACGCCATCATCTTAAATCAACAAATGACTCGTGGAGAGTCGATGAAACTTATATTAAAGTAAAAGGGCAATGGGTGTACTTATATCGTGCAGTCGATTCAGAGGGGAATACCATTGATTTTTATCTAAGTAAATCAAGAGATAAACAAGCAGCCAAGCGCTTTTTCAAGAAAGCCTTAGCTTTTTCGTATGTTTCTAAACCTCGCGTGATAACAGTAGATAAGAACCCAGCCTATCCTGTAGCGATTCAAGAGTTGAAAGAAGAAAAACCTATGCCTGAAGGCATGCAACTAAGGCAAGTTAAATATCTCAATAATAGTGGAACAAGACCACCGGTTTATTAAAAGGCGAGTTCGTTCTATGTTAGGATTAAAATCATTTAAAACAGCAATCTCTATATTGTGTGGTGTTGAAGCCATGCATATGATGAAGAAAGGACAAGTGGTTTTACCGGACAAGTCCGTCCAAAAACAGAAGGAACTTATTCATAAATTGTTTTGCTTAGCTTCATAGGATAGAAATGTAGAGAAAATTGCTATTCTATGCTTCTAACTAACATTTTTGCACCAGAACCGATATAGGGATTCTTTTAGAAAATAACTAGAGTGATATATTTGACACTCCCATCCCTAAAGAAGGGCCTGTCGCACCGTAGTGAGCTTTCTCATTCGGAACATCTGTCAAATGATAATAAATTCGTTTGACAATCTAGATTTTATTCAAAAAATAGCACCCTAAAATTGGATAACATGGATACTGAAATGAACTTTGCTAATGCAAAAGATCTTAAAGATCGTCTCATTTACAATGAAATAGTCCTGATGTCATTACTATAACTTCCTTTATAATATAGAAATATCCCTATTTCTATAAGTGGATATTTCCCTACAGTCCTACTTTTGTTATCAAAAATGGAAGTACAAGGGGCGCTTTTGAAAAATTACTGGAGTAATATAAATTACTAATTCTATTGCATGTACCACATATCACCGCTATAACTTCCTTTATAATATAAGGAAATATCCCTATTTCTATAAGTGGATATTTCCCTATAGTCCTACTTTTGTTATCAAAAATGGAAGTACAGGGAGCGCTTTTGAAAAATTACTTGAGTAATATAAATTACTAATTCTATTGCATATACTAAATATTACCGCTATAACTTCCTTTACATTATAGGGAAATATCCCTATTTCTATAAGTGGATATTTCCCTATAATCCTACTTTTGTTATCAAAAATGGAAATACAGAGAGCGCTTTTGAAAAATTACTTGTAAATCGATAATATAGTTGTTTAATTCTTATTGAACTAAAGCACCTGTTTGTTTAAGTGAATACATTCACATTTATCATTTTCCGACAGAAGACTCCTTCCTCAAAAATGTGAAGGTGTGAAAACACCAATTTTAGGTGGGGGATGAATGTCGGTAGGCGTAAGCCTACTTTTTTTAGTATACTGTAGGTATCCTACGAAAAAAGTGAGGTGCAACCCATGTTAGTAAATACGGCATATAAATTTCGTATCTATCCAAATAAGGTACAAGAAATATTAATTGCTAAAACCATTGGGTGTAGTCGCTTTGTATTTAACCATTTTCTTGCTCTCTGGAATGACACCTATAAAGAGACAGGAAAAGGATTAACCTATCCTTCTTGCTCTGCCGAGCTTACTCAATTAAAAAAGCAACAGGATACACTTTGGTTAAAAGAAGTAGATAGTATTGCTCTTCAATCCACATTAAAAAACCTCGCAGATGCTTTTTCGCGTTTTTTTAAGAAACAAAATGATATTCCACGATTCAAATCTAAAAACAATAAGGTTCAATCCTACACAACAAAGCAAACGAACGGCAATATTGCGATTGTAGGTAACAAAATGAAATTACCGAAACTTGGCCTTATTCGCTTTGCCAAAAGTCGTGAAGTAGAAGGTCGTATTCTACATGCAACGATTCGACGTAACCCAAGTGGTACATACTTTGTATCTATCCTTGTCGAAACAGAGATACAAGAAATGCTTAAAACGGAATCCACTTGTGGAATGGACGTTGGGTTAAAAGATTTTGCTATTCTTTCTGATGGAACAACATATAAGAACCCTAAATTCTTCCGTATATTAGAAGAAAAGTTAGCAAAAGCACAGCATATCCTTTCCAGAAGAACGAAAGGTTCTTCGAACTGGAACAAGCAGCGTGTGAAAGTTGCAAGAATCCATGAACATATTGCCAATGCGAGAGCTGATTACTTACATAAACTCTCTACTGAAATCATCAAAAACCACGATGTCATCGGTATAGAAGACTTACAAGTCAGTAACCTGCTCAAAAATGGAAAGCTTGCAAAAGCAATTAGTGAAGTATCTTGGTCACAATTTCGAACGATGTTGGAATATAAAGCAAAATGGTATGGCAAACAAGTTGTTGTGGTATCTAAAACATTTGCTTCTAGTCAGTTATGTTCCAATTGTGGATACAAGAATAAAAACGTTAAAAATCTAATAATTCGTGAGTGGAATTGCCCTTCTTGTGGCACACATCACGATAGAGATAGGAATGCAGCGATCAACCTGAGAAACGAAGCAATTCGTCTCTTAACCGTAGGAACTACGGGGATAGCCTAATCCATTAGAGTTCGATAGAACTCTGTACTTAGGAATCTCCCACTTCAAACAGTCCGTAAGGACGTTAAGTGGTGAGTAGTTCAAATATTCAGCATTCTTCTCTAACAGGTTCAAGATAAATTGTAATTTGTTAATCGATATGTTTGTGTAACCACTGTTCAAATATCTTTAACTGTTCTTCAGTATGAAAGTAATGTTCACCTGTTTCCATGACTTCTAATTCACAACGATGTTTTTTTGTAAAATAGTTAATAGTTTCAAGTTCGCACAGTTCATCCTTGGCTCCATACATAATATATGTATCTGTATTCCATGTATTAATAGGATGTTCTTTTACATAGCATAAATAATCCCAATATAACTTTTGACCAATAGGTGTCTCTATAGTCATTTCTTTTTGCAAAAGCTCTGGTGTTACATTAAACCATTTCATCATATTTTCGATAATTCGTTCCATATTAACTACTGGTGATAAAAATAATGCCTTTTCTAACACATCATTTTGATAGGCTAAAAGGCTAAAATAAGCTCCCATACTACATGCAAACACGCTTACTTCTTTCCAATGTTCTTTTGCGTAATTCATAATTATAGATAATTCACTAACACAAAACTGTACTTTGCAAGGAGTATTATCATTTTTTCTTTCTCCATGCTCAGGTAAATCAAAGCTTAATACTTGATAACCTTTTTGATTGGCTTCTTCAGCTAATATTTGAATAACTGCATCTTCCTTATTTGACATATTCCATGTACTGCAATAAAAATTTTTTCACTCTTATCTCCCCATAAAACCGTGGGAATATTACTAATTTTAAAATTATCTTTAAGCATATTTCCTCCATAGAATAAGACATATAGGACTTGGCAAAAAACCGCACACACTTTATAATCCTCTACTCAGTTTTAAACAAATCAAACTATTCCTAATTTATCACAAATTAATTATAATACCTCTCTATCTCTATATAACAGAGTCTACTTTGTATTTATAATCTTTCTTTTTTTCCATTTCTTCAGAAGCTACAAGTTCTTATTTTGATTCCTTATTGAGCTAATCTACTCCGTTAGTGGAAGAAGGATTTTTAAACAATTATATTATTTTTTAAATGACTTTATTGTAAATTAAACAACTTTATTATCACTGCACATTACTGGAGTAATATAAATTACTAATTCTATTGCATGTACCACATATCACCGCTATAACTTCCTTTATAATATAGAAATATCCCTATTTCTATAAGTAGATATTTCCCTATAGTCCTACTTTTGTTATCAAAAATGGAAGTACAGGGAGCGCTTTTGAAAAATTACTGATCCTATCGTATGTACCACATATCACTACATAATTTTCTTTATAATATAACAATATCCCTATTTCCATATTCGGATATTTCCCTATATACCTACTTTTACTATCAAAAATATTGAAATAGGTCACCGCCACTAGGTTAAGATCATGCAACGTTAATTATAGAAAAGTTTTTTTATAACGCTCCTAAAACAACTTGTGCATTTTCACCTGAAGATGCCAATTTTCTCGTTCTAGGATATTTGCTTTTCTTAGCTTGATGATGATGTAGGCATGAGATATAAGGGAGGTTTTTCAAAAAATAAATGGAGTGATATAAATGACAGATTCTATTGCATGTACCACATATCACTGCTATAATCTACTATATAACATAGGGAAATATCCCTATTTCTATAAGTAGATATTTCCCTACACCTCTAATTTTTTCACTAAAATACAGAAATGGGCATCTAGGGGAGTTTTTCAAAAAATAAATGGAGTGGTATAAATGGCTATTACAATTACTGTTGGGAATTACAAAGGGGGCGTTGGTAAAACCACTAATGCTGTATTAAACTCTTATGAATTCGCAAAAAAAGGGAAACGAACATTACTCGTTGACCTTGATCCACAGAGTAATGCAACAAAATCTCTAATGTTAACAAAATCTATCCTTAATCCTGATGAAAAAGTAACTTTAAATAAAACATTAATGAAAGGAATTCAAGAGGGGAATTTAGATGGATTAGAAGTTGAAATAATGGAAAATTTATATTTAATTCCTTCTTATGTTGATTTTCAAGATTTCGCAAAATTTCTATATAAATCGTGTTCTTCGGAAACAGAAGAAGATTTCTACTTTAAGGGATTACTTGAGAAAATAAAGCATAAATACGATTACATATTTATCGATGTTCCACCTATGTCAATTGAAGTCACAAAAAATGCAGTTGTAGCTTCTGATTATGTTCTGATAACTCTACAAACACAAGAACGTTCTCTTACAGGTGCAGAAAACTACATTAACCAACTAATAAAATTAAAAGAGCAATATAATCTTGATATTGAAGTTGTAGGAATTCTTCCAGTGCTATTAAAAAATAATGGTAAAGTGGATGAATACATTATGGAAAATGCTCGTGAAATTTTTGGTGAAGAAAACCTATTTAAAAATATCGTTCCACAGATGGAACGTATTAAAAGGTTTGATGTTAACGGTATTACTGAAAATGATAGACATGATTTAAATGTAATAGAACTATACGAAAAAATTAGTGATGAATTATTATCTCGTATCAATATTTTTGAAAGTCTGAAGGTTGGTGTATAACATGGCAAGAACTCCTGGATTATTAGGCAGAAAAAAGAGCAATTTTGACCCAACAGATCCTTATATCCCAAACGAGGATTCAGTTGTAACAAAAAGTGACGAGAATACTCCTACTTTTCCACCTATAAATGAAGAAAAACAAGCGACTCAGCAAGAGAAAAAGAAATTTAAAAACCAACAAGGCAGTATTAAAATTTCTAGTCAATCTAAGGAAGAGCTTGGAGCACTAATGAAACTTACTAATAAGAAATATGCTCACGAAATAATAGATTTACTTATTAATCATTATGTAGAAAATCAATTAACTCCCGAACAGAAAAAGAAATTTAAATTATTAACAGAGATTTAGTAATATAGAAATATCCCTACTTAGAAATAGGGATATTTCTATATTTTTTGTAGTTTAAAGAAATAACATCAACAGAACTTCTTCCACGACTTTCTCTTCCCTCTCGTCGCCGTAATTTCCTCATGTTATTCCTTTATCGCTCATTTTATTTCTTGAATCTCCCACTTCAAACGGCCCGTAAGGACGTTAAGTGGTGAGTAGTTCAAGAACAAAGAAGAACTATTAGCAATCACTGAAAGATGGGTGAATAGAGATTTTAGTAAAATTGTAGAAGAACATAACTATTTCTGGGAACTTCAAGACGGCAAGATAGGTGAAGCTACAGAAATGGATCCGATAGAAGAGCAAACATTCTCTTTAAATAATTTCGGTGATGAAGTAACAGCCGCATTACATAAATCAAGAGATCTTCAGTACGTTGGAGAATAATAAACATCTATAAATTATAGTTAGAAGCTTCCATTTAGGGAGGCTTATTTTTTATGTTTTTTTAGTTTTTGATTTAGAATTTTCATTCTTCCGATAGAAAAACGATAGGGACAAAGAACACATACAAAACGTCTCGCATATCATCGCTGTGCTCTTTTTCAAAAGATATAGAAATATCCCTATTTCTATAAGTAGATATTTCCCTATATCCTTGCTTTTGTTATCAGAAATGAAGGTATAGGAGGAACTTTTGAAAATTTACCGGAATAATATAAATTACTGATTCTATTGTATGTACCACATATCACTACTATATTCTTCTTCACAATATAGAAATATCCCTATTTCCATAAGTGGATATTTCTATATATTCTTGCTTTTGTTGTCACAAATAAAGAAATTACTCCTGCTTCTTCACCTAAAAATGAGCAAAAACAAGTGAATTGACAGGAGAAAAAGAATTTTAAAAATCAACAGGGCAGTATCGAAATTTCTAGTCAATTTATGAAAGAACCCGGGGCACCAATGAAACTCACTAATGGGAAATATGCTCATGAAATAATTGATTTACTTATACATCATTATGTAGAAAATCAATTAACTCCTAAACAGAAAAGGAAATTTAAATTATTAACTGAGATTCAGAAATATAGAAATATCCCTATTTCTTAATAGGGATATTTCTATATTTCTGTAGTGTATTTTAAAACAGGCAAATTCAATAACTACATAAAAAAGAATCCTATTTCTAGGACTCTTTTTTATGTTAATTTTTAGCTTTAGCTTACATTTTATCAATGATCATTTGTCTTTTATACCATTGGTTTAATTTGTCCCTCGCAGTTCCAGAGAGACGCTTTGTTTTTTTATTATAGAATCTTGAAAGAGTGGGCTGTGATATGCCTATCTCTGCTGAGAGCTCTCGCATAGTTATGTTCTTTCTCCGATGCATAAATTCTATTCTATCCCGAATTAACTGTTCATTTCTATTCATATCTAAGGGCTTTTCTTCAGTTTTTACTGGCTGATTATCCCTATGAATTACGTCAATAGTCTGCTTCTTCGCTAAGCTTTCCGTTGAATGAATTACATCAGTAGCCTTCTTCTTTGCTAAGTTTTCCATTGAACGAATTAATTCATTAGGTGGTAGTATTACTATTCCTAACTGTGAATAATATTTTTTAAACCAATTCTTCTTCGTCAATTGTTCCTCATCTAAACTTTTATCATATTCCCAATGGGAAATTACACCTTCTTTTTCTAAATCAATTAAAACATTTTCTAATTGATCACGAATACGATTGGGCTTTTGCTTTTGGTTAATGCCCATTACTGCTAATAACCCTTTATCTCCCCCTATAGAGTATGGCCTTTTTAAGTTAGAAAACATTTGACGAATTCTCCACTGCCATGTCAAATAACGAATTAATCTTTTATGATATTTGTGTCTATAGCTATTATATTCAAGGGCCTTTTTTGATAATAGTGCCGTAGTGCTATTAGATCCATATAGATAACTGGATAAGAAACTGCCCGGTTTAATTCGGCACGATTCTATACCCATGTATTCATTAGTATTTTTATCTCTCCAAAGCACTACAGAATCTAATACAAATAACCTTTTAATTACCTCGCGCTTTACTTCATAATGTTTACCTGTTTCAGCGCGATCATTTAGTACGACTACTTCATTCTCATCATTTAAGTATATAAAAATACTTGCTAGAGCTGCTATACGCTTAGCTACTTTAATCTTATCTTCTACTCTATAATATTCAACACCATTTGCTTTTGCTTTTGAAATACTGCACATTTCTAAAACTTGCTCATATGAAAAATCGATAAATTCATCAGGTGAGCTTGCTTCATTTAGCCATTGAATTGTGATAGTGTCTAATACGTCTGCTGTTAAATCATCCATATTACTCATTACACCATCTACTAATGTGTTCCATCTTGCGGCTTCTTCTATATTCGTTAACCTTAGATCTTCATCTTTATGAGATGAAAGCTGTGCTACCCCATTACTATCTTTCGTTTCAATAGGATATGATTTTAATTTTGTATTTTCATCTTCCTCAAATTGATTCTTCGCTATTCCATCTCTTAACTTATAATAAACAGCCGAATTATTTACTTCCAAATAATTTTTATCCACTATATTCGCATCAGGCTCGACTACTGGTGTATATGTTTTAGTATTATATGTTTCATCATTGCGAAACTCTTGTGCTATAAAGACTTCTATTGTCTCATGAATCTCTAATTTGTAAGTATCAATATTCTTAAATATATCTAAAGATGAAATCCCTTTTCTTTGTTGCTGCTGTACCCACTTTACAAGCATTGAAAATGATGGAGAAAGGTATTCTGAAGTTACAATTTTACTATTATCTGCTTCAACGTCTACATAGTAAGAATTCCATTTATGCCACAATTGCTCGTTCTGTTTATAAAGTGGTTCTGTTATTGACAATGCATCTCTAAACAATTGTAGAACGTCTTCCATATATATTTTGCTCCTAACATACATTTAATAAATATTATCTAAACGTGAAAATATTTAGCTATATGATGTCCCTTTCTAAATAACAAGAAAGATGATCAGAATATTCTATTTGAAATTTTCTACGTTATACCTTTACAGGACTCTAGTATTCACACCTGTGGTCATCCCTTTTAATGATTATACTAGACCAACTCAATTTGTAAAATCAAAATACGACTTAATTCAAGGGTTTATGTAATATCTTAATTTTTTTCATAGCTTTTTCTATTGGTCTTATTTTTTATAAACATGAAAATCTGTAGCTATATCATTACCCATTCACCTGCACAAAATCTTTTGAAAAAGAAGATTAAAGCTTGATATAACAGAATTCCTCTTGTAATTATAATTTGGAATACAAAAATTTATGGATATATGATGTCCTTTTTAAAACTAGAATTTTTAAGTTTCATCCCTTTAGTATCAACCCTTAAAGGCCGTTTTACGAATAATTTCATAGTTAAAAGCATGAAAATTTATAGCTACATGATGTCCCTTTTTTATGAAAAGATGAAAAAGACTTTAGCTATGTGATGTCCTTTTTTATGAAAAGATGAAAAGACTTTAGCTATGTGATGTCCTTTTTTATGAAAAGATGAAAAAGACTTTAGCTATGTGATGTCCCTTTTTTATGAAAAGATGAAAAGACTTTAGCTATATGATGTCCTTTTTAAAATTAAAAATTTTAGGTTTCATCCCTTTAATATCAACGTTTAAAGCCGTTTTACGAATGATTTCGTAGTTAAAAACATGAAAACTTATAGCTATATGATGTCCCTTTCAAATAATGAAAAACCTCTATAAATCCTTTCATATCATACATTCACTACCCTTTTCTTGTATTTTCAACTATTTATATAACATGAAAACCTGTAGCGGTATGATGTCCCTTTTTTTATAAAAAGATGAAAATCCGTTAGCTATATGATGTCCCTTCTAAAATTTGAAATTTTGAGTTCAAACACTTTAATACCAACGTTTAAAGGCTATTCTATGAATAATTTCATATCTAAAAACATGAAAACTTATAGCTATATGATGTCCCTTTCGTATTTATGAAAGAACCTCATAAACATTGATATAACAATGTTTATGAGGTTCTTTCTAATAATTTATCGATTTTCTAGAAAGATGAAAATCTATAGCGGTATGATGTCCATAAAAAAAAATCGATAAATCTCCAAATCCCTTGATACACAAGGGATTTGCGCATATTTCATCTTTTCACTTTTCCTCTTAAAGGGGCACATTTCATCAAATTTCGATTTGCTATAATCATAATTGGTATATTTTATATTGTTTTGGCATATATTTCTTAATTTATGTGTAGGAGGTGAAAAAGATGGGACAATCATTTATTATTCGTAATCAACGTAGTCTAAATGGACAAGATACAAATGCAGTTCTAGTAACATTAAAATCTTGGCAGAAACTTGTTGAAGCTTTTGAAGAAAAATACTATAGCTATAAAGATACCTACCTTGAAGATATTCTGGATCATATGACATATGAAGAACGCATTGCTGATGTAGACGGCTTTGTGGCTCAGGCGAAACCATCTTTTTCACGTCGTACGCTATCTGCTATTTCAGAAACAATTGGACGAAAACATAAATTATATGGCATTACAAATGCAGATTTAGAAGTCTTCTTATATCTACACAAGAAATGTTACACAAATGGGGTTATTCCAAATGTAACAGTACATATGATGTGGGAAGATTACAAGCAATATAAAGAGGAATTTGCTTATATACAGCATTCTCAATTCTATATTGCACTAAAGAAATTAAGTTTACATAACATTATTACAATTGAAAATGAATTAGATGGCCGCTATACCATTAAGCTCACTCATTTTATGAACGAAGAAACTGAAAAGGCAAATTCCTATGTGTATATTAGCCCAGTCGTATTTACCAAAGCTTTCTTTAAGCTTTCAGTTGCGGCTAAGAAACTATTCTTGGACATTGCTATGCAACAGCACAGCGAAACGACTCTTAAACGTTCCTTAGACAAACAGGATGAAAGAGGGAATTTAACTCATTTTGGCGGAATGTACCGCTTTTTACATAAGAAATACCCACATCAAATCCGTGCGGTTATGAAGGAATTAACAACTGCATTACCATGTACAGGGACTCCCCTATTCAAAATTTGCAAGTTACAAAAAGGGGTTAAAAATACAAAAAGATATACGACGTTATATCTATCCTTGCATACAGATTTCTTATGTACAAAAGAAGCTGGAGAAGTACAGTATCGCGATCCATTCACCCCTAAGGTTACGTATGCTCGGAAAGCTCGTTTTATTGAATCTGTGCTACAAGAACTGAATATCGGTGAATTTGCACAAGACATGAATAAATTTATCCATGTACTTAAGTATACTTGTCATCGACAAATTCGAAGTGTCATTCGTAGCTTACGTGACATGATAGATCGTAATGAAGAATATCCGAGTAAGTTAGTGTATACACTGAAAAAATTATTAAATCAAACATCACAATATCAAATTCTTGATACAGCAGCAAAAGAAGGCATTTACCCTCTTATTACACAACATGTTCCAAAAGAACAAAAGGAGCAAGCTGTATTTGATTTTGGATTGCATTTCTCTATGTACTCTCTACGAAACATCAAAAAGTTGTTCCGTAAAACATATGAGTTACTAAAATCCAAATTTGCTGTACCTGTTACAGAGGAATCGTATCACC
This sequence comes from Bacillus sp. Medicinal_06, assembly GCF_056711665.1. Taxonomy (NCBI): domain Bacteria; kingdom Bacillati; phylum Bacillota; class Bacilli; order Caryophanales; family Bacillaceae; genus Bacillus; species Bacillus sp. Medicinal_06. Next base: position 56,042 of record NZ_JBWYHD010000014.1, read on the forward strand.
GCAACTATTTAAAGTATCAAGAAGAAACCTTGTTTAGAAAGTACGCCTATGAACAAGGTACAAATCTAAATGCTTATATGGCTTTAGAAATAGAAATACGTGAACTCCTTAAAGCAAGAGGACATAAAGAACGCTTTATTCCGAGTGATGTTCGCGAATTGTTCATTGAAAAGATAGATCGACTACCTAAAGAAAAGCTTCGCGTTATTGAAGTACCAGATGAATTCAATTTGATTACATTTATGCGTGCATTTGAACAATTGGTACGCGCTGGTATTCATGTAACAACTGCCGAACAAGTACTTGAGGTAATAGAAATAAATTAACGATACTCCGCTCTCTATTTTTGAAAAAAATACAAATAGAGGGCTATTCGTGTTGATTACATTATTTAAAAACCCTTCACTAACTTCTCCTCATAGACACCCTTACTCGATTCTATTCATAATAGAGTCTTTTTTTATACATTCCTATACAAAATTGTACTGCAATTAACTAATTTTCCACACCTATATTTAAATAAACACGTTATATTTATCTAAAATGCATACAAATACCTACAAAAAATCATAAGAAAAACATTAAATTTCGTGGGTATGTAGATAAATAAAACCCGATGTGAATAATATTATGTAATGATTATTGAAATAAAGGGATTTTGGCACTTCACCTATCAAAAATCGTCAATATATATGTGAGTAATGTGAGAAATTCTAATTATGTTGATTAGTTAGCCTATATTGTGAATGTTTTGTGAGTAAATATTTTAAAATTGTGGACATACAGTGGATGAAATGAAAATTTAGCACTTGAATAAATATATTTAACAATGCATCAATTTATTTCATTTTTTATGTAGAAATATATGATTTCATTTATGATTATTTGTAGGTTTTATACCTTACTAATGGCTAATTTTGTGTTGTTAGATTTTGCTGTTTATGATTTTTTACGCTATAGTATGCTTAAATTCCTTGTTATAGTAGGAATAAAATCATATTTACTCTCCCTATATAAGTTTTGTCTTTATATTTTAAATATATATAAGATATATATTTATATAAGATTTTATTAATTAATAAAAAGAGTCACGTGTTATTAACATGTGCACTCTTCAGATAACTATTATTGTCAAAATAGTAGCTATCATAATTTATTTTTCCTTTAAAAATCTCCCCTGGTTAATTTCAAGGCTAAATTTCTTTAAATTTTATGGTTGCAACAACTTGGGCATGATCAGATTGTGTTTTATTTTCAATATCATCACATTTTAAATGTCGGTCAAGTACCTTATATGAGCTTACTCGACCAACGTGTTGTCTGTTTTTTTCATTAAGTGCATTAGATACAAAAATATAGTCTAGTACGTTTCCTAATTTTCCATAATAATGTGTGGGCAATCTTTTTTGTCCACTTTGATTTGGAGCTAAGTCAAAAGCATCATAAAGTTTATGGTTATAGACAATCTGTTGATCGTCATCCAAAATTGGATCATTCTTTATTTTTAGAAGCCTTTCTCTATTAGTTAATGCTTCTATGGGAATAGAGTGTTCATCATCGTTTAAATCACCAAGCAAGATAACTGGAACCTCTTTATGAGTGTGTAAAGTTTCAGATATATCATGATACAAGGCTGCTGCTTCTGCCCCCCGTTGTAGTAATGATATTACATGTCCTCTCGATCTTGCTCGTAAAGTTGCTAATATCTTTTTATCCAATGCATCACCAGGATTAAAATGTACATCTCTAACTGCTGGGTTTTTGGATTTCAAATGCGAAACATAAAAAACAATATCACCAGAACCATCAATATGTATCGTAGCCTTTATTGGAATACGACTGAATTTGAAATCTTCATTAACAGGTATTTCCTCCATAATGGAATCTGGTACTTTAACAGGATTTACTGATATTATTGGATATTTTGAAGCTATCGCAACTACAGGTTTTATAAATATTAATGGATTATCTATATCTGTAACAGGGGTTTCTACTGTTTCAAAATGAATAAACCCTAACTCCTCAACTAAGCTTTTCAAAATAGCTGAGCTAAATACTTCTTGAAAACCAATAACATCGCATTCCATCTTTAATATTTGTTCTTTAATCCATTCTTTCTTCATCAACCATTCAGCATCTGAATAGATGTTATGAGGTTCATACCATTTGAAAGGAGGTTCAACAAATTGGTATAAGTTAAATGTTCCACAGCGAATTTGCATAAACTTTCACCTTCTTTAGTTATGTAATTTGTAATACCCATTGGACGGTTATCAGAGGGTGTATATAGCACTAATCATATTCCGCAATAAAGGGTATGTAGAAATACTGGATTAAGAATTAGTATGAATAGCTCAGTATATTTTCATTCTCTGTGATGAAGTGATGATTTTTCTACTTCAGTTTGGAATCTTGTGTTACCATATTTATATTTACTGCTATCGCTGAACTTTAAAAAGACGTAAGAGTCGAAAGAACGGAATATGGCTGTGAGAGAAAAAGCAAGAGATTTTATCCCTTGCTCAGGCTGAGGAAGGCATGAGAAACAAAAAAATTTGCAAAATGGCCAGATATTTCTGTGTTATGCCAACTCTTCAAGAAAACCTATTTGTTTAAGAATCCTCTCTTAGCGGACGGCACTCTAATTCGAAGAGAGGCATGCAAGCATACTCTGGATTAGACAGATCTGCAATAAGAAGAGCAATGCCTACATCTCCCCAGTAAAGACTATGGCTCCTCAACCAAGGTGATGACATATTAGATATAGCCATCTCACCTATTTTACGTGCTCGATCAAGCCATTTCTTATCCCTGGTATACTTATAAATGTTGAGTAAAGCGTAAGATTGTCCGGCAAGTCCACAACAAAGGTTACTACTATTTCCATCCGCCTCAGTCCATGTGTGCCATGCAGATCTTTCAGCCAATTCAAAAAGCCTAAAGTCGTCATATACCTCGTAAGCTAAAGACCACAAATGTGTATATCCTGCTGTTCCGTGACACCAGCCAGCCCAAACCGTGTTATCACACGGAGAACGTTTCCAACATACACCTTGTCCTTTTGTCTCTGCTAAATCGGCGAGTTGCCACAAACGTTTCTCAACTTCATATGTAGGCGAAATCTCTAATACATGACACCATTGTAAAGTAGCGTAAAGAATACCAGCCCATCCGTGTGCAATGCCCAGCCAAGACAGCTCCTTGCATTCTTGTATTGGAGCATATAACTTGATTTGGGACCAGATTTCTTCTACTATATTCTGACCTAATTCCAAAAGTAATGATCTATCAACCGATCCATCAGAAGGAATTGAGTTAATTAGGTTGGTACACCCAATTAATGTGCTTGACCTCCCTAAAGTTAAGTCAATGTTTTCACAAGTATGCTGGGATGTGGCAACAAAATGTTGAATTTCCTCTGATAATGAAGAAAAATCGCCCATTGCGTTATTTATCAGTCCTTGTACACAGTGTACACCATTAACTGTGTGGTATATTGATATCGGACCGATAGTCTTTTCTGTAAAATCTAATTCTTCGCTGTGGAACGCCGACTTCCGATCACACTCTCTCTTAGCCCGATTGGACCATAAATCGGCAACAGCTAGGAGTGCTGGATCGTTTCGAAGACATGCAATGCGGTAAAACATATAGGCAATTCCTGCTGAGCCAAAATTAACAGAAGAAGTTGGAGCGTAAGGTAATCCCTTAGAGATAAGAGTGCCAAGTGTACCATACTTTTGAAGTATTGCCTGCAATCTTTCTTCTCCTAAAATAGTAGGATTAGAAGGGTTTTTTGAATTATGATTGGTTGAATTCACTTCCATTGAATCAAGTGCTACTCTTAACTGTTGAGCAAATACCGCTACCGAGGGAAAGCGTTCTTCGGGATTCTTACTAAGAGCCCTAGCAAGGGATTCTTCAACCTCGGGCCATGGTTCCATTCCACGATAGGTAAAGGGCAAAGGATTCTCTTCAGAAATCTGTCGAAACATCTCCATTTTTTCAAAGGAAAAATCTAGGTAGTGCCGTCCTGTAATAAGTAAATAAAGTAGTGCTCCTAGAGCATACTGTTCACTCATGATGGTAACGGTTTCTGGATCCTTGCCAAGTAGGTAAGTCTCTGCATACTCTGGTTCAAAATAAAATCCAATGCCAGCACGTTGAGGATCGTCGAAATGTTGTGGCTGTTTGTCCATCCAAGCTAAACCAAAATCAATAATTTTAATTCGACCAACTTCGTCAATTAGTAAGTTTCGAGGATGGACATCCGCATGAATTACACCTTGGGCATGTAGGGATGCATAGGCTTCTAATATCCTGCAGCAAATATCATGTAACTTAACATTTTTTTTACCAGTTGAAGATTTGCGTAATTCCTCAGCAACAATTGTTGCAATCTTTCCTGTGCACCATTCCATTACTAGATATCTTTTTCCCTGATACCGGCCCGTATGTCTGAGCTTTGGATTATAGATTCCATCCAATCTCTCAATGATGGCTGCTTCACGAATTAAGGCTTTGTTTGCCTGTTCATCACTCTTCTTTCGAGCTATCTTTAAAGCACAAAGTGTTCCGTTTTCTTCCTTTACTTGATAGACTTCGGTATCTTCAAGAACCTGTACACACTGTAATACTTCCCACTTAGCTACCCTTGTACCTGTGGTAAGAGTTGGCACAATGCGGCTAGCTTCCTCCGAATGAGCAGGAACTAAGATCCTTGACGCTCGTAGGTTTCGAAGAAGCGGAAAAGTATTGTTTAAGGTCTCTTCTGGGTCCAAACGACGCTTCAAGCTGTAATTTACTACAGCTTCCAAGATGCTATTTGGATTGCGGAATTCTTCTAAAAGGTCGGCAGCATCTGAATCTATAATCTTTACAGATGCACGTGAACGTGGACGACTGATAGCAAAATCATTCTCACTACAATCAGCACGGGAACAAAAATCGGAACCGAATTCTCTTACAGGCAGGATTAGGACATCTTTTGGCAGAATAAAAACATCGGTTGCTCCTATTTTTACCCCCTCCTTTCAAGTTCGTTCCAAATTGTAGGTTTTGGTACCCAAGATTTAATATCAACTCCTTCTAGAGCTAAGCGCTCTAGGGCAAACTGCCACGGTTCGATTTTATGCGAAGATTTCTTAGCCAAGATTAGTGCTACTGCTAGTCGGTCGGTTATCCATCTTCTCCAGCTCGGTCCCTGCCATGGAAGGAAATGTTCCTGTCGAGGAGGATCCATTCCCCAAGAGAGCAAACCGCTTGGATCAATAGTTGCTGTAAAGGGAACACCATGTGCGGATATTCCTTTCAACCGTTTTGCCAACCGTAAAGCGGCCTCACTCATTTCATCATAAGTTGTGAAATAAGCTACCATTTTATCAGGACGAAGGAGTCCATACACGTCGTTACCTATTTTAAAGCTAGGTGCCCGTACCTCTGTGAGGATTTCCAAAGTATCACTAAAAACATCTAATAAATGTTCACAACGAGGGCTTATATAGAGTTTGTAAGAGCTGCGAATAGGCACTGCACCTCTGAAGGACCAAGAAAGCCACTTTTTATTTGATGAAGTATTAATGCTTGCCCAGTGATGGTCCAAAATCGCTCGATTTTTACCTCCAAAATCTATACCAAAGTATTGTATGATTGCCTCTTCCGAAGAATAGAGCTGCTTCCAATGAGTTGTAACCGGTAGATGATTGTAGGAATAAAGACGTGATGATATTTTCAAACAGTCATCAAATTCAAGAGATTGTCCATATTTTAACGCTTCAATGGAAAGCCGACTTATAGCTCCATCTGGTTTAATCATTGGTTGATCTTCATAGATTACCTGGTACGCTTCAGAACCGGAGAGAAATTTTTCATTCGATTCAATCTCTAGAATACGATCTAGAACTAGCATAGCTACTACTTCATTAAATCGGGATCCATACATTATTTGTACATATCTTGGTAGCTTCCCGGCTTTCTGAAAGGTAAAAAAAAGTAAAGCTGTTTCACGACACACAGACTTTATCCCCAAATCCCGGTTAGGTGATTGAAGCACGCCATAAAAATTAGGATCTTTTAATAAATCCGCAAGAGCCTTCTTTGCTTCTTGAGGAAGGTGATCAAAGAGAATTAACTTGTAATCTGGATTAGAACGAAATATAGCATCAGAAAGATCTCGTAAACGGAGAGAATTTCCTGATAACGACTCTATTTTAGCCATTTCTATATGTCACTTGATTTTTCTTTTGTAGCCTTGTACGATCGTAACTCATTAAGAGCTCCCTGTAACTTTTCCTCAAGTACTTCGATGCCCTCGCATGTGTCAGGAAGAATCTTATGTTCAAGATCTGGTGCTTCCACACGAGAAATAGCATATCGGAGAATTTCTCTAATTTCAGTTAGTTCACTGAAGTCAACCTTCTCTTCAGGGAATTTAGTGTCAGGATTGCTACATCCCCCCGGGCAGGATGAAAAGCCTGGGCGGCATTCAGAGATTTGACCTTCCTTTGGCAACACAGTAATCATTAAATCGTTTATTCGAAAAGACATTTGCTTTCCTCCTGTAATCATAGTCGATTCTGAAATCGTCTGATAAATAATAATGTACAAGATAAACAATATAGCAAGAACGAAGAAGCAATTAGTAAAGGCGAATTCTTCCTTCCTTAATCGTTTAATTCTTACTGCCATAATGTCACCCTGATTCTAAGTTCCCCACCATCGAGTAATTTTATTTATTCAGTTTATAAGCAGAGGGAGGGGTAAATGCCTACAGAACCTTGTATTTAGCCACTCGACAATATACGTCATCAAGCTAATAAGCCTGTCTTTCCTTTCTTTTTTCACGGTCGTTTTAAAATTTCTACTATTGAATATTCAATTGTTTTGAACTAAAAGTTCAAGTTTAGGGTGACTCAAATTTAAAGACAATTATGGTGATTTGGACTCCTTTAAGAAGAAATCTTCCAGCTTTTTCTGAAATTCATGTAGCTCAGGCCGAACTATCATCAATGTCGACACACGATAAGCGGCGTACTCAGCATAGATTTTGTCAAGTTTGACTGTTTCTGTCCACATTACAATGAATTGGTAAGCGCTGAGTGCATCAATATCTGCTGCACGACCAGTACTGTCGTTAGTTTGCATGAGAAATCGATTGAGTACGATATCTTGTTTGGTGTCTATATTTGCAATTACAGAGGGATGCCATTTTTTTGCATTCTGTAGAGACCAATGCGTATCGAAACACACTGTAATTGGCCTACCAGATGGTATAGATAAGTGGTATTTACCATCCATATCTGTGTATTTGTGGTCAATATACTGTAGGTTGTCATATACAGACACTTTGATATTATAAATTGGTTGCATATCATAGTCATGGACCTGCCCGGAGATTGAAATCTTTTCATGCATAAAGAAGCTCCTCTAATATATTTTGTACATGAATACTTTTATCTTTTTAGACGAAAAAAATTCATTATTTGATGAAAGGTGCAATCAATCAGTTCAGCGATAGAATTGTAATTTTTATTAATCGCAATTATTGTTTATTTGATTATTAGGATTAAATATATAATTTTTCAAGAGAAATGATAACTGAACTTTAAAAGGGGTACCACCCCACATCCATCAACTTAAGGATTTAGGATATTTTTGAAGTTAAAAGCGCGTTACTATTCTCTTATATTAATGAGAATAGTAACGTGTTTTTTATGAATATGTATCAAATACAAGAGTTTTCTTTATTTGCCGAAGAGTTATATTGATATATGTCCCCTGCTACACTTAATCAATTAGCTATAGAAGCTGGCGAAATGAAACGTAAGTGCCATGGGCACCATTTTTTAAATTTGTGTGTATGGTTAAATCAACAAATTGCTACTACCTCTTTTACTCAACTTTGTAGTCAATTAGAAACTTCAACAGGAATTTTATTAAGTCTTGATGACTTAACCGACGATTTAACTCGGCTTCTGTAGCCTTCTTTCGAACGTATTTACTATACTTCTACAAGCTAAAATTGGAGAATTTTCTGTTGTGAAAATTGAACTAGGAAAACGGAGTGATCAGGTGTATGGTGCGACTCGAACAGGTATGGCACAAAAGAATGAACTATATATTCATGACTTAGGATATTTTCGTTTACAAGACTTTAAGTCTATCCAAGATAAGCAAGAATATTATTTGTCACGTCTTAAGTTACCAACTAAAATGTATAGAAAAGAATTTGAAACAGTGGTATTTAAAACAAAACCCGCTCAATTGAAACCGGTATATATACAAATTCATTTGGAAGACATTATGAAACAATTACAACCTGGTCAAGTGTATGAATTACATAATGTATATGTAGGGAGTAAAGACAAACAATCTACTCGCATTGTGGTTTATAGATGTACGGAGAAGCAAACACAGAAACACTTACATGATCAAACGATTCGTGAAAAGAAAAAATGCAGGATATATCCGAATAATCGGATGTTTTTTTATTAGGGTAAACCAAATTATGTGTATAGAGAAGTGACTAAAGAGACATCCTATTATTGCAAGATATCTATTCAACTCTGAGGAGCGTGTATTATGACAGAGATATTTAATGACTCTCAATATCAAACAGTTTCAGGTCAAGGGCTTCAAGATAGTACGTTTGCAAGTGAAGTGAAATCAATCCCTTCTCCTATGCAAGCTACGGGATCAACTGAGGCCTTAGATCCTAGACAAGAGATACCAACAGAGGGGCGAATTCTGGGTGGCACCATCGTCAACTTCTCCTTTGATCACTTCGGCGGGACCAATAATCTGAAGCCCGGTCGCCCCGAAACACTGAGGGCGCGTGTAAATCGACCGGCGGGGGCAAATTGGACTTTTGTCGGGATAAACAGAATCAACTGCGGCTACATTAACGGGAATTTGGGTAATCCACAGATGGGTTTGCGTGAACGGCCGCTAGGACAAATGCAAGTCGATGTCCGGGCAGAGGGGGACGATATTGTCTGCACAATGCAGCTCACTGATAACAACGGGGACGACCCATGTGTAATGCGTGTCGGAGTCAATGTGCTGTTTTTTCAACCATAGAAGAGGATGAGAATTTTCCAATACGGTCGCAAGGGTTGAAAATCAAAGGAATTGACGGAGTCCCGTACAAGTAGCGAAGTATGTAGTTTCAGAGGGAACGGTAATAAATTGTTATTAGGAAAGGGAGCGACGACATGTCCGATTTTTTTACGATGATCACCAACTTCGGGAATTCACCATATGCCAATGCTCACCTCGAGGTAGGCCTGGACTCACAGGCGGCAAGCGCAGTAGACGTTACCTTCAACGTGTACAGTCAAAAGGGCGCTGAACTCGCTTCGTTCAGCGAACTCAAAAACGCGAACGGTTACGTATCTTCGTCTGCCGACCCGAATAATGACCTGTTCCGGCTGAGCAAGGGGCAGCCCGCACTAGTAAGGGCACGGACGCCATTGGTCGCACAGACCGCCAGCGCCGTGCTGCAACAGAGTGGGCCTCAAAACCGACTCGTGTTTGCCGTACCTCCGGCGGTGAACTCCAGTGGAATACGGGTGGCGCAGGGAACAGTTTTCCCGCTCACAATCGGTTCAATCACCAAAGGTATACTGCTCATCGCCAATGTTTCGGACTCGGACGTTAACGTCGACGTCTTCACTGGAACTGCGGGGACTCCGGGAACAGGAAAGTACAACAATCCGACACTCACGAAATTCTCGATCTGGTCTGTCGACCTGCAAGCATCCGATCAGTTTTCGCACCTCGTCGTCATGTCCTCAGGCGATATCATTGTCCAGCTGGTGCTCGACGACGGTCAAGTCCATGCGGTGACCTGCCTTCCGAACTTTTATGAAAGATAACCCTTCAACACCGTTCGCATTTAGAACGGTTTTTCAGTTTGGGAATCCACGGGGACGGTTCGTTCGTTTACCTAAAAAATCTCTAGACGCACGTTTTTTCTCCTTGTACATTTTTTAGACATAGCTCTGTAATTGCAAATCTCATTGTACATGCTATAATATAGATACAAACTAAGGTATACTTCAGTCAATAAAGCCATACAATAAAAAAGAGAGCAACATGCTACCAACATGTGCTCCTCTTTGGACAACTGCTACCGTCAAGGTGGTGGCTACCATAACTTATTTTTTCTTACGAAATCCACCCTTTTTACGCTTCCGACGGCGAGATGATAGGGTGGATTTCTTTTGTTCTAAAATGTTTTTCTTAAAGAGGTGTGCAATCGTTTCACGAACGATCCCCTTTATAATTTCTTTTAGAAATTCAAAAAGTACTTTCATGGCTTTTCACCCCCTTTCTTTCCAAAATAGAAAGAAGGAGTGATAGCCTCCACCCTAACTTCACAATTATCTTTTCATATTATAGCATAGTAGTTTCGGTTTGAAGACTGTTCATCTCATCTTAATAAGAGTCGAGTATCGTATAATATCTTGTATAGTATCTATAAGAAATACTTTGGGTCTGATTCCCCTTTTCAAAAATTAAAGCATTTTGATATTCTAATTGCTCAACGAATGTCCAACCATCTTTCTCCAGCATTTCTATGAAAGGCTCCATTTTCCCCCGTTTTACTAAATAAAGAGAAACATCTGAATACCGATCTTCGTTTGGTTCTACCTCAATTATTTCCTTATTAAGAAAAATCATTTTTGACAATGCTATGGCTAACGGTATAGGATTTTCCTCCTGAAAAATAACTCTTCTTTTTTCAATAACGAATATAGCTAATAAGGTAAATATTAATAACGGAATGATGAATTTTTTTAATTTTAACAAATAATGTCACCCCTTCCATATTTTTGCTTTTGCAACATAAATTCTTCATATATACATAACTGTCCTTTGTGAGTAGATATTTTATTTTTTGTACAAATTCAATAATATGGATAGCACTCATATGTATTAGTGTACCTAGAATTTTATATGGATGGTGAGACATATGAATCAATATCAAATGCTGTATAGTACACCGTATCTTTATTCCTCTCGAACCCTGAACGAAATGTATAAAAACACCAAAAATGAAGAAAGCATATGCGCTATACAAGAGCATATGCAAAGACACAATGTATATCTAGATTCACAGTACCGTGGCTACTATCATCTAAGTCGTAAAATTGAGGAATACCTAAATGATGACGAGTATCCATTAAGTTGGAATGAATTACTCGATGATTATCAGTTGTACAAAGATAATCAAGGGAACCTGTCTATTAAACTGAAAGGACGGAGTTAATATGACAATCATTGGAGAATTAGGGGTTGTTTATGGTGTTACTGGTATCTCAGTTTTAGGGATTAAATTTTTGAAAAAGAAAGGATTTTACCTTCCAGATTGGTTGCTACGTGCAGGTTTCAAATGCTTGCTTATCGGAAGTGTTTGGTACGTTCTAATGGATATGCTAGATGTGTTTCTACGCTAGTATCACATGTGGTAGTTGAAAAATAAGATAACAGTGCACCTATTAGATGTATTTTTTCCCTTCCATACAAGCTCAACTACCTTAAGGAGGTATGGAGGAAATGTTGTCACTTTTATTAATTCCAGCAACCTTTTTAACTGTAGCATATTTTTATAGAGGTAAAGAGATGAGTGATAAGAAAAAAATTACTACGTTTTTTGAAATTGCAAAGATATGTGTTCAACATAAAGGTGAATTACAATACCCTATTTTTATAAAAGAAATAGAAGATGATATAAGTATGAATTATGTTTACAAGTTACCGCTCGGCGTACCTAGTCAACTTATCAAAAAGTTAGCTGAAGTGTTAGAAGAAGGATTATATAAACCTGTTAAAATATCGTTTCATCAAAGAGAGCTTCATATTCGAGTATTTAAGCAACGAATACCTGAAATGTGGAATTGGTCTAAGGATCTGTTAAAAGAGCACACATGGAGAGTTATGATGGGGAAAGCATTAGATAAACACGTATATCATGATTTCGAGAAAACACCGCATATGTGTGTAAGTGGAATGACTCGTTTTGGGAAAACAGTATTTCTAAAAAATGTAGTGACGAGTTTAATTTTACAACAGCCTGAATATGTAAAGTTTTTTATTATCGACTTGAAAGAAGGACTTGAATTCAGTCCTTATAAGGATCTGTCCCAAGTAGAAGAAGTTTCCAAAAACCCAAAACAAGCATTAGAAATGTTAGTCAGAGTGCGTGAGATGATGGTAAAACGAATTGAAATGATGAAGACATCTTATTTTACGAATATCATAAATACATCCATCAAAGAGCGGCACTTCATTATTATTGATGAAGGAGCAAACCTTTGTCCGACACAAGGCTTACCTAAAAAACAACGTGACTTATTATTTATGTGTCAGGAGATGTTATCTGAAATTGCAAGGATTGGGGGAGGTTTAGGATTCCGACTTATCTTTTGTACCCAGTATCCTACTTCTGATACGCTGCCAAGACAGATTAAACAAAATGCTGATGCTAAATTAGGATTTCGATTACCAACAGCAATTGCTTCACAAGTTGCTTTAGACGAACCAGGTCTTGAGGATCTGCCTTCTCTTCCAGGAAGAGCATTATTTAAGACTGATCGCACAGAAGAAATTCAGGTACCTTATTTAAAGGATAAAGACATGTGGGATTTACTGAAGCAATACAAGGTGGTGAAACAAAATGAGGCATCAAACACTCAAACAGAAAGCAAGACAAATCGAGATTTTATCTACTTTGAGTAAGTTAGATTTTGCAACTAGGAGGCAATTGCAAGCCATTCACTGTCTAGGGAGTATTCGAAATGCAAATCGTGTACTAAAGGATCTGACTCCGTATTGTCATATTACAAAAATAGCTCGTGAGCATGTATATTATTTAAATAAAAAAGGACGTGATTTATTAGGAGTTACAAGAGAAGTAAAGAAAAGTAGTCAATTACAGCACATATTAATGCGAAACGAAAGCTGGATGTGGCTTGGATTTCCAGAATGGAAAACAGAAAGACCTATCGAGTTTTCAATCAATGGTCAAAGGTATCAGATTATTCCTGACGCAACGTATTTTGAAGATAATGTTCCCCATTTCGTTGAAATAGATCGTATGCAACATATGAAAGCAAACGAACACAAAATACAGTTATATGGCCATATAACAGAGATCTATAAAAGACAGAATGCTATTGTTCCAGTGATCATTTTTTTTACATTATCAGACTATCGACAATCAAAATTAGAGCAATATGCTATAAAACAAAATGTGTTTATGAGAACATTTGTGATGAATGATATTTTTTAATTAAAGCCAAAAATCATTGTAATCTACATTTTTATTTGTTAGCTTTTTTAAAGCAACAATAATTTTAAAACCCGTTTTTAAGGATGGAAGAAATGCATTTCCTTTGCATAAGCGACTAATTGTACCTTGACTTACACCGCTCCTTTCTGCTACTTCCTGTTGAGTTAAATTATGCTTATCTATAAATTTACCGAATTTACTCCTAGGTTTTCCTATACCAAACCAACTCATATTCTCACCTCAGGAAATCATTATTTATAAATCTAGCTTGTCCAAATCTATAATTTTTAAAACCTTCAACAAATTGTAATTTTGGAGTAGTGTTCATCATAAAATAAATTAAGAAGTAAAAATGAAAAAACATGTAATAATTTTGAGGAATCTAGCATTCATAGTAATAGCTACAAGTTGCTGATACACTAGCCTAATGGCAACTTGTTGCAAAGGGTATTCCTTTAAAATAAAAAGCCTAAATCCATTGATATACAAAGGATTTAGGCTTTATTTGATTTAGTAAGCAATGAAATGAAGTTTAATAAATTAAGAGTTGATAGCTTGTTGGCTTGTAGAAATATGACAGAATTAATAATTTCACGTACTTTAATGAAAGTATAATATTAAATATTCAAAACCAAAATCATATAGAAGAGCAAAAAAGCTCCAATTCATGCACTATATAGGATGGAAGAATTCTACATTAAACTTATTTCATCGGTTGTAAGAAAACCAACATCTCTTTTGAATACCGATTTGGATATAATGTATTTAGCATTTTATAAGCATTGTTATTCCAAAATTTCACTAAAGGTGTTCTTAAACCCATTTGTTTTAACCAATCATAATTGTAAACTTCTTTCAACTCTTGATCTGATAATTTTTCTTTTTCTTCTATTGTCCAACGCAATGCTTCCAGGGCGTTTTCTTGTGTCCAATATCCATTAGGAGTTTTACTAAATTCCCATGGTTTAAACTTTTCTGGATACAAATCATTTAGCATTGTAAAAGGTTGTGTATGCCAGAATTCTTTTAATGGTGTAGCTAAATTGTGTTTTTTTAACCACTTTATTTCATAGACTTGTTTTAGGTGTTCATCAGTTAACTGTTCCTTTACTTCGATAGTCCATTTTAATAGGTCTAAAGCAGTTTCTTTTGTCCAAAAACCTCTAGGCGTTTTTCTCATTTGCCATGCTTTAAACTTACCAGGATATAAGGCATCCAACATATGAAAGGGGCTTTCATTCCAAAAAACTTTTAAAGGAGTTCCGAGTTTATGATGTCGTAACCAACTTTTATCATATATTGTAATTAACTCCTCATCTGATAATTGCTCTTTTACCTCAATAGTCCATTTTAGCGCTTCTAAGGAATTTTCTGCTGTCCAGTATCCATTAGGCGCCACTCTAAGTTGCCATTCTTTAAAACGATCTGGATATGCATCATGCAAGATGCGATTTAAGTTTCCATTATAGACAATACTAAACATGCCACTCAATTTATATTTAACAATTAAATCTGTAGTCCAGCCATTAATAATCTGTTCAGTGTTCCAATCTAAAACTACTTCAAGTAAATATCTAGTAATACGTTTTGCTAATTCCCTATCTACATCTTCACTCCAAGTGTATTGAGGGAAATTTCTACGTTTACCATCTAATATTTCTTGGTAAATGTCTTCGATTCTAATTGCTGTGTTGGAATTTGTGTTCAATCTTCTCTCCCTTTCTTTTTTTCTGAATTGTATAACTTTAATTTTATCCTAGCGGTAGTCTTTTTTAAATAAGACGTAAAGAAAGTAAATAGTGAAGAGTCCTGTTAATATCAACAGGGTTCTATTTCAATTGTCTCATTACAAATTTTTGCGATATACTTTATAAACTCAATTATTGGATATGCTACCAACGAAGGATGTTGAGTAAATTGTATGCCTTCCCTTTGCATCAGAGTAATAAGTTGTTCTATATTCATTTCTTTTCGTTTAACTTTGTTATAATTTTTGAATACGATATTTTTCCACTGAAAGGAAGAACACTGAAAATAACTTTGACCCTTAATTGTACGATTGAAATTTTTCCAATTTTCCCCTTTGTTGCTTCTTTTTTAGGTAATTGTCCATGAAGTACACACTCTCTTTAATTATCAGTTATGCATAATTTTCTTCCATATTTGCTATAACCAGTTTCTAAAGTTAAAATCCACTCACGTAAATCTTCCCAAGTGAATCCCAGTTCAGATAAAAGGTCAGGGAATAAATCAAAATCATCACGCCAGTCAAACATATTATTGAGGGCATTTTCTATGTGCCCGAATGAATACAAGGGGCCATTTTTCTGGTTCTGTTGCAAAGTTGAAAAATAACCCAAAATAATGAGTATACGATACATGTTCTTGTATATTTTATAATGTTTATTCGGAACAATTGTATTTTCATTCTATATTTTGGGGGCGTTTAAAACTTTGCAACAGACCCCCTAATCGCTCTCCTTGCTGGATGTTGATAGAAGCGTTCCAGTCCTTGTCTGCCAAAAAAATGCACTCACATTAGAGTGAGTGCTCTGAAAAAGGTTGAGACTCCTCCATGGGAGTACAGTCTTTATAAGGAGAGTTTCTAATAGAAACGTATCTTTAATTTATAATGAATACTATAAAATCTAATCAAAAAGTACATGATTTTACAAAAAAATATTAAGTAAGGGTCGCGCCCCATAGCCATCAGCCTAACGAAATTAAATGCCCAAAACAAGAACTTTACTTTTATACAGTTATTTATGAGAATTTAGCTCAAAAAAACAGGTTCTGGTGCAAAAATCATTTGATAGAAAGGGAAAAAGTCAGATTCCTTATGAGAGTAGGGAACCGCCTTGTCTTCGCTACTGATAATGTTACGTTATGTTAACCTCACATGAATAGGATATGCAAAAAGAAACTGCAATTTATATATCTAGTCTTTATGTATGGTAAAATTTTCTACAAAAAGGAGTTGTCATTAATGCTCGAATATGACCGTAACCTCGCTTTAGACTTTCAAGAAGTTTCATCTGTTGTTTATAACAGCCATACAGTTAAAGACATAAATTATTTAAGTCCATGTGGCGGGACAGTTCCTGGTTATTTAGTGGTTCCAAAAACAAGTACTCCTTCACCAGCAGTTATCTTTATGCATCCAGGACAAGGTAATAGAAAAACCTTTTTACCAGAAGCTGAGAAATTAGCTTTAAATGGTGTCTTTTCTCTTTTAATTGATGCACCTTTTGTGCGTGGTACAGCTCCAAAAACCCCTTCCACAGAGCAAGAATTGCATTACATGGTAGAAGCAATGACTGATATTCAAAAATATATTCAAACAATACTCGACATTAGAAGAGGAATAGATTTGCTATCTACTTTTAATAATGTTGATTCAAAACAAATTGCGTATATTGGGCATAGCTTAGGTGCTACTTGGGGAGGTGTCCTTGCGGGAGTTGAAAAACGTATTAAAGCATATATTTTGATGGCAGGTTTCTCAAGTGTATCTATGTGGCATAAAACAAGTGACCACCCTCTAGCAGTATTAATTCGAAATATGTTATCAGAAGAAAAATTCCATTCATTTATTTCAGCACTCGAACCTTTAGATGCTATTCACTACATAGACAAAGCGGTACCAGCATCTTTATTCTTTCAATTTGCTTATAATGACGAATTTGTATCAAGAGATCAAGCGAATAGTTTTTATACAAATGCAAATCTACCTAAAGAAATTATCTGGTACGAGACAGATCATCTCTTTACAGCATGTGATACTGCTTCTGAAGATAGGATCAAATGGCTTTTCAAAAATTTAGGTTTAAAACTAAATAAACAATAATTTTTACTTCCTATACCGAAAATTATGTAAATGAGCTGTCCATATAGGCAGCTTATTATATTTTTTGCTTAGCGTGGTTTTTTTCCGTTTTGCGGTCTGTACCCCTACATGTAAAACGACGTTTTACCAAATCTGCAGGATTTCAAAGTCTTCATTATGCTTCACGTACCTTGAAAGAAATTGAAACCACTCATCCCCTATAAACAAAGGCGAAGTCTTCAAACAGACCCCGCCTTTTCAGTGTATTATGAATTAGAGAAATTATTAGTAGCCGCATAATATTTCCTCATACATGCAGGCTTTTGTTTATCATTTGAAAGGCTTTGCAACAGAATCGGATATGTCCTCTTAAACATTCTACATGTAAAAGAACTTTGCAGTAGAACCTTTTATCTCGTTTACCTCATTTGCGAGAATTGTTACTATAATTCTTAGAAAAAGTTCGGATAAACTCTTTATATATATTTTCATCCTCAAAGTTTAAGGATATCCATGATAAAACATCATCATCGAACTCTTTCCATGCATCAGAAGAGGTGAAATTATGTTTTAACTTACTACCATCTTTTATTGTGAGTATACCAATTCCATACTCTCTGTCACCAATAATAATCCATTCCATAGAAGGTGAAAACCAAACAATCATTGACGAATTATCCATAATAGAATCTGCCGGACTATCTACGGGATACATATCTAATACATCAATATACTGATTACCACTCAAATGAAATGGTAATTTCAACCAATTGTAATATCCGAACTCTTTATAATAGTATTTAACAGGATGAGGATTCAATACTCCCATGACAACAAATGAATCATTTGTCATTTGAGCTATTTTCTTCACTTCGTCCCATCCACCATCTTCCATTAAGAAATCAAATTCTTCAAACATATAATTACCATATCCTTTTTTAAACACTTGATATGGCAAGTTAAATCCTAAATGAAACATCTCATTTAGTTTTTCATTCCAGCCTTCAAATTCTTCCTTGTCTCTTAAAAATAACGCTTCTAAATTCAATGTCTACCCTCCTAATCTAATTTTTAATGTCATTTTTTTCTTTCCTCTTGGAGTATAATCTGCTGATGGTTTTCCTGTTGACTTTGCGTTATTTCTTATTACATATTTTGCACCATTTTTAGTCATTATAGTTACGTTACCATCTTTAGATCTATTTGATTTCCAACCACTCTTGCTGAGATTTTTTTCAAATTGCGAGCGAGTTAGATTGGTCTGTCTGTTTTGAAAACGACTGCTAGACTTCGTAACGTCTTTATAACTGGAAGTTTTTTTACCTATAACACCTTTATAGGTTGTGTTGCAAAGATTTCTAAACTGAGATAACCTGTAGAAAAAGTGTGGCAGGAGAATGATATATGGGGTATTTTAAAGGAAAACAGTTTAAAAAGGATATTATTTTGGTAGCCGTTGGCTACTATTGTCGTTTTTCTTTAAGCTATCGTGATGTATCTGAAATCTTGAAAGAGCGTGGTGTTTCGGTTCACCCAACAACCATCATGCGCTGGGTTCATGAATATGGAAACCTTATCTATCAAATTTGGAAGAAGAAAAATAAAAACGTTCCATTATCTTGGAAACTAGATGAAACCTATATAAAAGTCAAAGGAAAATGGTGTTATTTATATCGTGCAATTGATAAAGACGGGCAAACATTGGATATTCAACTTCGTAAAAAACGAGATCATCAGTCTGCCTATGCTTTTATGAAAAGATTGGTCAAAACGTTTGGAGAACCAGCGGTTCTCACTACAGACAAAGCACCAGCATTACTTTGTGCATTTAACAAATTAAGAGAACAAGGCTTTTATATACATACAACTCATTGTACAATCAAGCATTTGAACAATCTCATTGAACAGGACCATAGGCATGTGAAGCGACGTTTTTCCAAATCCGCAGGATTTCAAAATCTTCGTCACGCTTCCCGTACCTTGAAAGGCATCGAGACCATTCATGCTTTATATAAACGAAACCGAAGTCTTGGCTCAGACTTCGGTTTTTCGACATACAATGAATTACAGGAGCTACTACCAATCGCATAAAATGTACAACTTTTTGTTGGCACCACTTAACCTTAACAAAACTTCGCAACAGAACCAACTGAAGAATCGAAATAACACAATTCGCCAACTCGTTGAGAAAGGGTTAAGTCGCAAATAACAACCACCTTTTTCATTTTGAATAAAAACTTCTAAATACTCTTTAAGTTACTTCTTGTTCCTTTTTCGAATTATGCAACTCCCAATACCTATCGTATTACCTACTTATCCAAAACGTCATACAAACGAATCTGAGAAGTCGTTTGTAATAAAAACGTGATTTTTTCAAATGAATTCCTGTAAATAACAAAAGAGCTGGATTCTGATCACAGCTCACTTATTTATTTGCTCAGTATAAGTACATATAGGGGATATAAAATTTTTCATCTATAATCAAAAAAGAAATTAAAATCATACTTTCAATGCAATAAACTTAACTTTTAGTCTTACTATTGAGTAAAAACAACAACCACCATACTAATAAAAACAAATAACCTATAATTATAAATATGGACCAAATAAAACCTTGTTGCAAGTTATTAATTAAATATTCAAATTCATTTGTTCCTGCTGGTCTTTCAATACTATTTATAAGACTTATTATTGGAACTGTTATAACGAAAATGATTGCTAAAATAGACAAACTTTTCATTTTCTTTCGGATTACACTAAATATTGAAGCTCCTAATGTAATTAATAAAAATAAATAATATATTATCCAAAACCAATTAGGAAGAGTCTCCCAATGCATTCTTTTCACTCCTTGTATTTGTAATATTAAAAACTCTATTCCGGAGTAAATGTAAATAAAGGCCGTTCTTACATGACAAGAACAGCCTTTATTTACAACCATTTCTGTAATCCTTTTAATAATCTCCTTTATGTATAAATTTGGTCAACTTTGCTCCTAATATTATTTAATATTATCTACAAAATATATAGGATCATTGTTTTCTAACTTTAGTGTATTTGTAACCTTAAGTGTTTTAAGATCTCTTATTTTAATAATCGTACGTTTATTTTCATAAGATCTTGTAAAAATCTCGTTAGATTTTTGATCTATATTTAATACACTTTCCCCTTTACTATTATCAATCTCTTCTAAATGAGGAGTATGATTTTTAAAAGAAATTTTCACAAGAGAACTCAATTTTTGTTCTAATTCGCGAATCTCTAAATTTAACAGTATTGTATCTTTATCAATTACTACATTTTTATTATAATTAACTCTTGATATTTTTTGAGAAAACTTAGATAAATCTATAGGATAAGTCTTTATATTTAACTCACTATCAACTTCTATTATATCTCCATTGATCATAAATAAATATAATTTTTGAGCCTGATGAGTATAAGTAAAATAATTTGGGAGTATATCTAAAGTGATCTCTTTTATTAAATTTAAATTTCTATCATACTTTTTTATAACCGTAACTTTTTCTTTACTTTCCATTGATTTATTATCTACTCCAACGACAATTATATTATTATTAATACTTGTAATATCCTGTGCAATATATCCTTGTGATAAATTAACACATTTCTTTTTCTTAATATCACATACATCATTACTATCATCTTTATTTGCAACTGTTATAACATATTCAGATACATCATCTTTATAATATTTCTCTATAAATTTATTTTGACCTGTTTCAATCAATGATATCTTTTTATTTGACGGATTATATTTCATTACTTGAGTTTCATTAGAATATGCTCCACTTGCAAAATAGAACTGATCTTGAAAATGAAACACATCGGAGGGAGAAAAGTGATTATCTGTAATAGTATGCTTCTTAATTATTTTAGCTGAACTATCAACTTCATTTATATAACCCTTTTTCCCAAAAGGATCAATTAGATGAAATAAAAGATAATTTCCACTTCCTTTAGGTGAAAATTGTGTTACATCTGAAAATTCTTTTACACTTTCAGATGTTTTGGATTGACTACAACCAATTAAAAATAAAAGACTAACAAATCCAATCATTATAATTTTTTTCATTTTTTCTCCTTATTAATTAAAAGTAGTATTAGAGTTTTTCCGAAATAATATAATGAATTCCATTAGATAAATTCTTTTATGTACATTTTAAAGAAAAGCGTGTCCAATTTAATTTGGCACGCTTTTCTTATATTTCATACGATTAAACCATCTTCTATTATGCTTAGTATGGATTACTCTTATATTTAACGGTATCCATATCTGATTTGATACTTCCCGGAAGAACAACACCTAGATAAGCATCAAGTGTACCTACATGATACCCTGCACTAAGCCAAGCTTTATAAACTAGTTTTGAGCAATACCATTCAGAAGTATTATTTAAACTAGTTTTCAACTTGTATGGTTCGCCAATTTGGTTTTTTGCATAAGAAACTGCATTTATATATGCTGAATTTGATGCACCTTTAACATAATATTGCCCTTCATCATCTACTGTAGACCAATATTTTGAGGCTGACTGATGAACAACACCTGGACTAGGTAATGCTTCAATAACATAATGTGGTGTTGTACTTAATATGGCTGCATGTCCATGTGGTAAGCCATATGTTTTAGCTTTCATGCTAACTAATATATCACCTTTTCCACTCCAAGTTGCAGCAGCTGCCTGCATTTTGTTAGATGTTTTTTCATTACCAGGTTCATAATCTATTGATCTACTTCCAAAGTTAGTATTACCTTTTTCTGCTTCAAGATCATACATAAGTGCATCAATATCTTCTACAGCAGAAATGATTTTTTCAACTTTTTGAGTTTCCATACCTTTATTTGCATCTAAAACTGAGTTCAATAATTCATAGTTTTCTTTTCTAATTTTTTCTTTTTCTTTTATATCTAGCTCATTATTATTACTTATACTTTTTTTTATTGTGTCAAATTTTTGTAATGCCTGTTCATAATTAAGTCCAACTTTACTTGATTCTTCTGCATGACTTACCCCATACGGCAATGTTAATATAGTTGCAGCAATAACGGTACTTAATAACTTTTTCATAATCCATCCCCTTTTTGTATATTTAGTATTCGATATAATTATACAATAATTAACAAAAATACCAATATAAAGTTATGATTTTTCAGAAAAATTTTCCGACATTTTTTCGAAATTATTTACAGTTTCGGGTATTTAAAGTTCTTTGGATTCTAGTGCAAAGAGGTCGAAGACTCTTGCAAGTAATCTCATAAACTTGGACATGCTGATATTAGCACTTTAAAAAAGAGCGTGATCAGTATGGAAAATCAAAATTTATTTAAGTGGAAGCATTACCAACCAGGTATTATTTTGTTAACAGTCAGATGGTATCTACGGTACAACCTCAGCTTTCGTGACATAGTTAAAATGATGAAAGAGGATTATCAATTGCTCACACAATGAGCATACACTTGGTTCATCAATATAGCTCTGTATTAGATGAGCAAATGAGTTGTCATCTTAAGACAACCCATGATTCTTGGAGAATTGATATACCTATACTGTAAGGATTTGAATTTTTTATAGGTTAATTGCTATTTTGTTTTTCATATTCCTTGATTATTTTATAAAATGTGTTTTTCTTGAGGTTTAACATTTCCATAAACATAACTCCTGTTATCTTCCCATTTTTCCATTTTGAATAAGTTTCTTCTATTGTATATTGTTGCTTTGAAGTTAAATTGGACCAATTTATTCGCGGGCGCCCTAAATGTTTCCCTTGAGATTTTGCTACAGCAATTCCTTCCGCTTGTCGCTGATGAATTTTTTTACGCTCTTGATCTGCAACATAAGACAACAAAGATAAAAATTGATCTTCCATTAATCGTCCCATGTCACCCATCTCACGGAATTTACGGCTATCAAACAGTGTTTCATTTTCTAAAACAACAATATCTGCTTGTAATTCTCTCGTTATATATTTCCACTCTGTAATTACCTCATCATAATTACGCCCCATACGATCTAAGGCATCTATGTAAACAATATCACCTGTACTCAATATTTTTCGTAATAATTGATACTGAGGACGATCAAAATGTCGTCCACTTGCTTTATCGACAAAAATACGTCGAGCTTCCACTCCTCGTTCCATCATCTTATGTAATTGACGCTGTTCATTTTGATCTTTTGTGCTTACACGTATATATCCATAAATATTAGCCACTTTTGATATTCTCCTTACATTTGTTACCACCATTATACCACTTTCGTTTATAAAGGTATTCATTAAAAATAAACGTTTATAAATATATTACACACACCTTTATAAACTTGATATTTCAATGTGTCACTTTAGAAGTTATTTTGCACCTATTTTAAGCGCTATTTTGCACTATATGTAAATATAAAAAAGCCCAATTTCTCAGTTTTAATGCTGAGAAATTGGGCTTTTATCGTTACTTCGGAAAAGCTCCCTATTCTGGAATAAGTTAAATAACCATGTCAATGTAAAGTTTCTTTGTTAAATTAATTTAAAGAAATTTTAGATTCAATTCTAAATGAAACTACTTGATATCAAATTTTTACGTCGATACACACTTAACACGATACCCATTAAAAACGCATTAAACAGAGTTGGCATCAATCCATAGCTAATAAAAGGCAAGGATATAGAAGTAATCGGTAATAAGCCTAGGATCATTCCAACGTTATAAATAAACTGGACTACAAAAAGAGTCATTCCACCAACAAGAAGCAATTTACTGTAACGATCATTTATTTTATAAGATATGACCATTATCCTTGCTACAAAAAGAGAAAGAATTAAGACAAGAATCAACGCAAGCAAATATCCATAATAGTAAGTCAAACTTGCAAACACAAAATCAGTATATGCAGCAGGAATAGACTTTACATTTCCAGATGTACCAAACCAACCTGCTGACGACATCACCTCTTTTAAACGTATATACATAAACCCTGCGCCACCCGCATCTTGTTCCGGATTTAAATACCCTAAAAATCTATTCAAGTGGGGTCCTTTTAATGGGGACAAGAAAAATAAACCACTCATAATAAATAAACAAATTGGTACAACCGTAATGATCAATGTCTTTTTCTTACCTAGATTACTCCACCAAAGCATAATGAATACCATCATGGTATAGATAAAAATTGTTGAAAGAGTTGATACAATTAAGAATAAAGACAAAGAAAATAAATATAAAATCACAAGATGCATAACCTTTAACCTACTGTTATTGAAAAAAGAAGCCCAAGCTAGAAGAAAGAACGGCACTGCCATTAAATATCCAATTGCGATGGGACCAACTTCTATTAACAGTTCTCCAATCATTGAAGCGTTTGGAAAACAGTATAGAACTAAAAGGATAAGTACTCCAATTGTGTAAAACAGCCATCCCAGTCTCTCTAATTTCCGATAATCAATAAGCATCATCCCAAAAGCTGTTACAACACCGAGAATAACAAATATCACCTTATTTATTAGTAAATCATTCGTATGCCCAAAAGCTACAACTGGCAAAAAGCCTAGCCCCATAGCAGTCACTAATAAAATAATAATAAACCAATCGACCTTTGGTTTATGAAGTTTGTTAAGTTCTTGACCAAGTTTAACTGGGCTTCCCATTTGTTCAACAGCCTTGTCTTCAGCAACTTCCTCACTTAACCCTTTCTCTATCCACATATTCTTTGCCTGTTTCAAGTGAAAATCCAGTTCAGTTGCCACAAGGTTCTTCGCTTCTTTTGATTTAATATGATTGGTAACTTCTTTTAAAAAACGCTCCCCTTTTTTATTCAAATTTGTCTCACCCCTGTACTAATTCTTTTAATATAAATCGTGCCTTTGTAGATTTTTTTTCTGCCTTTCGTAGCATCTTTCTTCCCTTATCATTTAATTGATAATATTTAGCTCCTGAATGATCCCAACTTGATTGGATAAAACGATTCTGTTCCAGACGATGTAATAAGGTGTATAAAAAACCTTCATTTCCTTCGAATTTTTGAATCCCTCTCCCACGTAATAGCTGTGCCAATTCGTACCCTGTTTTTTCATTTATGAGAAGTTGCAAAACTGCTAAAAGGATATCTTCTTCATTTTCGTATGATTGATTAATTTTTTCGTGTACCTGCTTTCGATGCAGATCAGAAAAACTCAAATGTTTAAAAGTTGTATTCTCCATTGATTTTCGTAGGCCTTTTAATCGATCTTCCATTTGATTATTCCTCCAATCCTTTCTTCAAGAGTTCCTTGGCTCTTTTCAGTCTTGTTTTTATCGTGTTTTCCTTCACTTCTATTACCATAGCAATATCTTTGATTGGCAATTCTTCATAATAAAAGAGATAAATCACTTCTCGATATTTTATCGGTAAATTCATTACTGCAGAAGCCAGCCTACGGTCCTCTGCATTTTGAATAACAGTTTGTTCAACACTTTCTTTTTGAATCCCAATATACGTAGATTCATCCTCTGTAACGATTACCTTTTTGTTATACCAACTTTTTATATAGTCCTTACAATGATTAATGGCGATTCTCCACAACCATGTTTTTACATTTGATTTCCCTTTGTATGTATGAAGAGATTTATAACATTTAACAAATATATCTTGCGTTAAGTCCTCAGCGACCTCCTTATTATTCACATATGAATAAACAAGCTGTAAGATTTCCTGTCCATACTTGTTCATTATCTCATCTATAAGGTCCTCCTTATCTTCTATTTCAAACGCCTCTGCTGTTAATTCATCCA
This sequence comes from Bacillus sp. Medicinal_06, assembly GCF_056711665.1. NCBI lineage: Bacteria > Bacillati > Bacillota > Bacilli > Caryophanales > Bacillaceae > Bacillus > Bacillus sp. Medicinal_06. The sequence goes on from NZ_JBWYHD010000014.1 coordinate 81,947, forward strand.
CATCAGTTCCTCCTTTCAATTTATTAGACGACGCACTCCATTGAAAAGTTTTATAAATCCCCCAAAAAATGGCTGCCTATGTCCATACCGTTTTTTTAAACCTATCTTTATTTCAAGCTTAATTTTTCTTTACTAAAAATAAATCTGTTATTTTAACTAAGGCATATCCCTTGTTCTTTTCTAAATAATTATCTACTCTAATTTCTTATTTTACTCCATGAAATTCATTATCCTGCCACCGTTCGTTTAATAAGACTTACTCAATTAAATGGCCCGATTGCTGAACAAAGTTTAAAATGTACACATTTAGTATTTGTTACAAAACTCGTTATTTTCTGGACACATCAATTTCATTCTTAGTTTCGTAGATTTTTCCCTATAAATACGTCCGAAAACTCTGTCCATAAATCTATGTTCAGATAATACCATATGATTGAAGTGGTTCTGTTGCAAAGTTTCCGAAGACATAAAGAGATGGAGAATATTGTGGACCAGTTTTATGAAACTATTAATAATTCATGTAATGCGTTATACGTCGAAAAAACGAAGTTTGGTTGAAGACTTCGTTTTTGTTTGTATATGGCATGAACAGTTTCTATACCTTTAATAGTACGTGAGGCATGGCGAAGACTTTGAAACCCTAAAGAACGGGAGAATCGACGTTTCACATGTCGATGATCTTGCTCAATGATATTATTGAGGTGCTTGATTGTACGATGAAAGGTATTTTTGTAAAGACCTATCTCCTTTAATTTTTTGAATGCGGAAGCTAAAGAAGGGGCCTTATCTGTCGTCAGAATCGTTGGTTCTCCAAAAGTTCGAACAAGTCTTTTCATAAAAGCATATGCTGCTTGTGTGTCCCGTTTTTGACGAAGTTGAATATCAAGTGTTTGTCCCTCTTTATCAATTGCTCGATATAAATAACACCATTGCCCTTTCACCTTGATATAGGTTTCATCCAAACGCCAAGATAACAATGTGTTTTTGTTTTTCTTCTTCCAAATCTGATAAATGAGATTTCCATATTCATGAACCCATCGCATGATGGTTGTGGGATGGACCGATACACCACGTTCTTTCAAAATTTCAGATATATCTCGATAACTTAAAGAAAAACGACAGTAGTAGCCGACGGCTACTAAAATAATATCTTTCCTGAATTGTTTTCCTTTAAAATATCCCATTTATGATTCTCCTCACTCTGTTTTGCAAAAGTTTAGCTTAGTTTTAAAAACTTTGCAACAGAACCATAGGAGGAATAAGAAACTGCATACGCAGCTGAAGAGGATGTTTCACAGAATATCGATAAGTCGGGATTGTTGGTGAGGAGAACTTCTGATAATAGGACGTTATGTTAACTGATTATGTATACGATATACATCAAATCAAAAAGAGGCTGTACAGCCTCTTTTCTACTATTCACTGATTTTATAGCAACAATCAATTCAATAGATTGATTATCCCTTTTTTGATTTAATGATGAAATAAACGAATACCCGAATAAGCCATTACCATCTCATATTCGTTTGCTGCTTGTATAACTTGATCATCACGCAACGAACCACCGGTTTGGACCACATACTTAACACCACTTTGAGCGGCTCGGTCAATGTTATCACGGAATGGCAGAAAAGCATCGGAAGCGTAGGAAACTTCTTTTAAGCCTGTTAACCATTGTTTTTTCTCATCTTTAGTCAATCGCTCAGGTACTACTTGAAAATATTGTTTCCATTGTTGTTCTTCTGCAGGAGTAATATCATCATTTATCCAACCATCAATCGCATTGTTTATCTCAACATGGGATATTCCTTGTCGGAAATTCATTTGGAGTGCAAGTGGATGTTGTCTTAACCACCAATTATCCGCTTTTTCAGCTGCTAATCGGGTACAATGGATTCGTGATTGTTGTCCTGCACCAATTCCAATTGTTTGACCATCTAGTGCAAAACAAACCGAATTTGATTGGGTGTATTTTAGTGTGATCATAGAAACAAGAAGATCCCTTTTAACATTATCAGAAATTATACGCTGTATCGTAGCAATGTTATCAAAAATTCCTTCTGAGATGAGTATATCATTTCTTTCTTGTTCCATTGTGATTCCAAATACTGCCCTTTTTTCAATTGGCTCAGGTACATAGTCGGGGGCAATCTCTAAGATAAGGTACTTTCCTTGTTTTTTCTTTTTTAAAATTGCTAACGCATCTTCATCATATCCTGGTGCAACAATCATATCAGAAACTTCTTTTTTCAGAAGGTTTGCTACAGTTATATCTACTGGGTCACTAAAAGCCGCACAGTCACCAAATGAAGACATTCTGTCAGCTCCTCTTGCTCTTGCGTAGGCAATAGCTAATGGAGACAATTCCAGCCCTTCAACAAAATAAGATTTTGCAAGCCGTTCACTTAGTGGACAATAAACAGCTGCACCAGCTGGACTTACGTGCTTAAACGATGCTGCTGCCGGTTGACCGACACTTTGTCTAAGTTCTCGCACAAGTTGAAACGCATTTAATGCGTCTAAAAAATTAATGTAACTTGCCTCACCATTTAAAATCTTAATGGGCATTTTTTTTGTAGAATATACTTTTGCTTTCTTTTGATGTGGATTCATTCCATACCGTAAATCAATATTATTCATCTACTTAAACTCCTTTCTGAAAATAAAAAAAGTATTTGAACGTAAGTTCAAATACTTTGCCCAGGCGTACGGCAGATGTTTGTGTGCTCCCTCATGGTTCTCCATGTTCACGCCAGTAACACACAATTGATTTATAGGTAAATTGTACATAATAATGATAATTTTTACAACAAGAACTTTATTTGATCTTTATGTACACCATTACTAAAAATTCTGGTTGTACTTTGAATAAAATGTAACTTCCGCTAATGATGCGTTATGTCAACTTTACATGTATAGGATATACATCAAAAAATCTGAACAAGTAAATGTTTTCAAATGGTACAATTAGGAAAAGAGAGGTGAACAAATTATGGCCAAGAAAACAGGGTGGTCTTATATCGTCGGTTTAACATCGCTGGCAAGCATTGCATTACTCTGGGCAAACCTTGCTAATTTAATTCCAAATCAGGTTGTTTCCCTAAGTGTTTCTATTGTTATGATTGTCATTGCAGCAGGAGCCAGTCTGACAGGACTTTACCGACTTAAAAAGAAAAAATATTGAGAACGGATCGTGCCTCTCTCCAAATGGAGAACGGTTTGCTATAAAAAACTTTAGATATGGAGGAAACCAATGAAATTCTATGTGGCATCAAGTTTTCAAAACATAGACAACGTTAGATACGTTAGCGAAAAACTAAAAAGCAAAGGATTCACTCATACATATGATTGGACTCAAAATGAAAGAGCCTCAACGTTTACTGACTTAATAAACATAGGTCAAGCTGAGAAGAATGCTGTAATAGAATCAGATTTTATTGTGGTGCTACTGCCTGCAGGAAAAGGAAGCCACATTGAATTTGGAATTGCTTTAGGTACAGACAAGAAAATATATCTCTATTCGCCCGATGAGGAATTTAACAACTTTGAAACAACGAGTACGTTTTATCATCTACCACAAGTAGAGCATGTTACAGGCAGTATAGATGAACTAATAGATGTTTTGACCCTAAAGGTGTCTGTTATTTGAATCGAAACGCCTTTTACAGCCACAAAGTGACTTCCAATAACGAGAATTATGTCAATGAGCTGTCCATATGGACAGCTTATTGTATTTTTTGCTTAGCGTGGTTTTTTTCCGTTTTGCGGTCTGTACCCCTTCCTAAGCTCCATGACATTCTAATTCTTTATTCTCTAATCTTTAAAAGGAGCATTCATCACCCAATCTGAAAACCCCATACGAAGCATAGAAGAACTTAAATTATTTGGCTGTTGCTGTGTATTTTTTAGATTGGAATCATATTTAATAAGTTCAATCATAGATTTTTTGAAACCTAATCGAGGATAAACCTCAATTATAAAATTAAATGTTTCCTCCGGAATATCTTCTATACATAAACCAACTATATCCATTCCCGCCCCGAAATGAACTAAAGCAATCTCTGGTTGTTTTTCTTTAGCAATTTCCAAGGTGTGTAGAATAATAGCTTCACGTACCACATCAATTTTATCTTGTGAAAAACCATGGGAATGAAGGAATTTTTCTGCATGATCAGCACCTTCATATTCAAATGAATGTTTACAACATACATGCTCTGTAAGACCAACATCATGTAAGATAGAAGCAAGATAAAATAACTCCTGATCATATTTAAATCCATATTTTTTTCCCAATGCATCACCAAAAGCATATGTCCGTAAACAATGATTATAAAGAAATTCTGGAGAAATCTCGTAAACCAATTGGGTAGCTTCTTTTGCTACTTTACTATCTGGAATAATAATGTTATGCATAATTTCCTCCTTAGTTTTAATTGTTTTTCAATAAATTCATGTCGGATATCAATAGCATGATAAGAATGTTACGTGCTAATCAAATACTAACTCTCTCACCCTCTTCTTTTAGAAATTCTACTTTCATCTCAAAAAAGACCGAACGGTCTCTTTTAAGGTAACTTATTATATGTTAATGTACAACTAAAACATGTTACAATTTTTTAACAATAATAATGGAGGATATTATGCAAAAAGGTGAACAAACACGGAGAAACATTGTTTTAAAATCGGCAGAATTGTTTAATCAAAAAGGCTATGCTGGCTGTTCGATGAATGACATTATGGAGGCTACAGGGCTACAAAAAGGGGGGATTTATCGTAATTTTAAAAGTAAAGATGAGATTGCTTTAGAGGCATTTGAATACGCCATTGATACTGTCTCTCAACATTTTTCTGAGGCGATACGCAATGCTAATACAACATTAGAAAAGGTTGGTGCTTTTTTTAATGTATATGAAGATGTAATAAATGATCCACCAATAAAAGGGGGATGTCCTTTGCTGAATACTGCTGTAGACAGTGATGATACGAATCTACTGTTAAGAGAAAAGGCACTTGAAGTTTTCTATACATTTCTCAATATGATTGAAGGGATTATAGTAGAAGGTATTCAGAACGAGGAGTTAAAACCGGATATCGATACAAAGGCGGTAGCTTCCTTTATTATTGCAACCCTAGAAGGAAGTATTATGGCTAGTAAACTAGAAAGGGATAATAAACATGTTACTTATAGTAAGCAACACGTGCTGCGTTATTTGTTTATGCTAAAAATTTAGCTCATTTTTTATTTTGAGAAACAACGGGCTTTTGACTTAATGGCGATGAGATTGTATTCGAAATAGAAAGATAATCTAAGGAGAATACAATCTATGCTACAATCCATTTTTTATATGTATTTCACCTAAATTCCTTAAAAAGCTGATTATCCCTTAGCGTTTAGGAAATCGGCTTTTTCTATGTGAAAAATTGCTTAGCGTACGAAATTCGCATTTTGTTGATGCTACCCCATGCCCATCAAGCTAACATTTTGAGACATCCCCATTACGAGAAATTTACCTTTTTACAGTTATTTATGAGAATTCGACTCATTTTTTCGTTTTGGGGGACAACCAATTTCTTAAGTTGATGGCGATGTGGCGGGACCCCACATCCATCAACTTAAGGTATATGTTTATACAAAGGCGGATCTTTCCATGTAATTTTTCATTATTTTTTATAGACATCCTAAAAGTAGGCATATCAAATAAACCCTGACGGATTACAATTTTTTCA
>NZ_JBWYHD010000015.1:0-81984 GCF_056711665.1 Bacillus sp. Medicinal_06
TATGACTTCGAAAAATATAAATGATCTACTTAAATTCGGGGATATGGTCGGCAATACTGCTATATTTTTATTTGGGTTACTACCATTGCTCCTTCTTATCGTCACGCGATTAAAGAGAAAAGGGGGGGCATCGTGAAGAATAACTTTCACTATGTACGGGTTCTTTTGACTTTGTTTTCGATACTTGTGCTCCTGTTTCTGACAGGGTGCTGGAGTAGCAAAGAAATTGAAGAGTTGAGTTTAGTTTTAGCTGTAGCATTGGATAAAGGTAAGGAGTCAACAATTGAGAAAGAGATTAAGGACCGAGGAGGAGGGTATCCTAAAAGAAACCTTATAACATCTACTTATCAAATTGCAAGCCAACAAACGGGGAGTAAAGGAGACGGGGCACAACAAAAACGTTATGTTAATGTTTCTGAGACTGGAGATTCTATTCATCAAATGATTCGTGAATTTTCATTAAGAAGAGATCGTCCTTTGTTCGCTTCACATTTAAAAGTGATTGTGATTAGTGAGAATCTTGTACGCAAATATAGTTTAGACCAATTACTTGATCAGTATCTCCGTGAAAGTGAGAGTAGACTTAGCTGTCTTGTGTTAATCAGCAAGGGGCGAGCTAGTGAGACGCTGGAATCAAAGGAAATAGGAGAAATTCCAGCGTTTCATTTGATTGGGATTGGAGATAATCAATATAGAATAACAAGAATTTTACCTCCTGTATCGCTCGCTAAATTAGGAGGTAAGATGGAAGCAGGATCTAGTTTTCTTTTACAAAATGTAATTTCGACAAACGGTGAAGTAAAATTTGCAGGAGCTGCCATAATCAAAGGAAATACAAATAAGTTACGTGGTTTTTTAAATGAAGAGGAATTAGAGGGACTAATATGGATTAACGGAAAAAGGAAAGGTGGTGTGGTAAAAGGTTTTGATAAAAAGACAGGGCAACCCATCATCTACGAGATAAAGTCCATAAAAAGCAAAATCACCCCACATGTTAAGGGGAATAAGATTTCTTTTGATGTAAACATTGAATCAGAAGGGCGTGTGTCTGAAAATTGGATGCACTCAGGAAAAGGTTTTGAAAATGAATTTTTAAAAAGGGCAGAAAAAGTTGCTGAACAAGAAGTAAAGCACTTGGTGCATCATGTAACAGAAAAAATGCAGAAAAAATATCAAGTTGACGTTGCTGGCTTTGGAAACCTATTAAGAATTGAAGAACCAAAAGTATGGGAGAAAGTCAAAAAAGATTGGGATCAAACATTTAGTAGGGTACCGATTAAATATCATGTGAATGTAACCATACAAGATTATGGGGCGTCCAACTTCAAAAAGTGAGACGCCTTATTCCATTTCGCGAATGTATAATTCTAATTAATTATATTGCAAAAACGTTTTGTGTGCCAGAAACTATCGTTATACGCTCTTGATCTACATCAATACCGAAAGATTTCATCCCATTGAGTTCTGCAGTTCTTTAACGGAGAATACCAGTGGGATTATTGTAATATCCTCGTTCCTCTTTGTATATTTGTACCAGAACCTTTAGAAACTCACAGTGATTATCTCGAAGTTTTTACGCCAAAATGAATTTTAAATACTTTAAAAATTGTTTTATAAAAAATGTACTTTTTGGTAAGATTCTGTACTTTTGATTATAAATTAAAGATACGTTTCTATTAGTTTAGATTCGAAAGCGCCTCAAAGGGTGAACTTTGAATTTTATACTTAGCCTATATTCTTTTCCTTACAGGCCATTTATATAAATTAGACTAGGGATTAACCCCATAATCGCGAAAGGATGATTCTATGTATTTCTATATAGTAGATGATGAGAAAGCGGTTCGCTCAATGTTGGCTCAAATTATCGAGGATGAGGACCTTGGAGAGGTTGTAGGAGAAGCTGAGGATGGCTCATTGTTCGATCAAAAAATGCTAATCCTCAAAAATATAGACATTTTATTTATCGATTTGTTAATGCCGATTCAAGATGGAATAAAAACAATTCGTCAAATAAAACCATCGTTTAAAGGGAAAATCATCATGGTTTCTCAAGTAGAAACAAAAGAATTAATTGCTGAAGCATATTCGCTTGGTGTTGAATACTATATTATTAAGCCTATTAACCGGATTGAAGTATTAACAGTTGTTCAGAAAGTCATCGAACGAATCCGATTGGAAAAACCGATAAATAACATCCAAGAATCGCACAATATGGTGCTTAAATTGGATAGTTATCAAAGTACGCAGAGAAGTGAAAGCGGAAGTAAAGATTTAATGGACATGCTGGATTATTTATATTAATACGAACAAGCTAAAACGTTTGAACAAGGTTTTCCTTCTTTAAAAGAGATTTTTTATACATTTAGCTCAAAAAAGAATTGGATAATCAGCCGAAGAGATCAAATCAAAAAGGTCGATTGATACCTCCAAACAACGGATTAGAAGGGCGATTTATCAATCATTAAACCATTTAGCATCCCTTGGACTTACTGATCTTTCAAACCTGAAGTTTGAAAATTGTGCTTCTAGTTTTTTTGATTTTACAAACGTAAGAAGAAAGATGACAGAGTTGAATAATGAGCAAACATTACCTATTCATATCGATACGAAAAAATTTATTCAGGTTCTTTATTTTGAAGTGAAATGGATACCCTGGGAATTGCAATGACGGACTCTTGTTAATTCTTAAACTGAAATGAAGGGCTTATTTTGTTTTATTAGCTCGATAGCGATGGGTAGCACCCCCAATTATTCGTAATTTTCATTGACAGGAATTATCTTAGTAACTATCATTAGTTGGTGATAATGATTTTCAATTTCATTGTTTTTTATTAATTTTAAGGGGGAAGCATTTACTAATGTTTAGAGAGAAAAGGAAAATCGGTATATTACTATCAGCAATGATTCTACTGCTGTCTATTGTCTTTGTGGGTTGTACACCACAAAATAATGAGCAGGAAGCTAAAAAAGAAACGAGTAATACAGAAAAAACTCTCACTTTGTCTTGGCCAAGGGATATAGGAGAGATGAATCCGCATGTTTACAATCCTTCGCAATTGATTGCACAAGCGATGATTTACGAGCCATTGGTTAGCTATAAAGAAGGCGGTAAGCTAGAACCAGCGCTTGCTGAATCATGGACAATATCTGAGGACGGCAAGGAATATACTTTTGAACTTCGTCAAAATGTAAAATTCTCTGACGGAACCGCTTTTAATGCGAATATCATGAAAAAGAATTTTGATGCGATTATGAAAAATGTGAAAATACATAGCTGGCTAGGATTAATCAACATGATTAATAAGACTGAGGCAGTAAATGATTCTACCTTTAAAATTACATTAAAGCAGGCTTATTATCCAACATTGCAGGAGTTAGCGGTAGTCCGTCCAGTACGCTTTTTAGGTGAAGCAGGCTTCCCGGATGATGGTGATACTTCACAAAGAGTGAAGAAACCTATTGGAACAGGCCCATGGATGCTAGAGGAATATAAGAAGGATGAATATGCGGTATTTACTCGCAACCCGAATTATTGGGGTAAAAGTCCGAAGATTGAAAAAATTGTAATTAAAACAATTCCTGATGCAGAGACGAGAGTGCTTGCTTTCGAAAAAGGTGAACTCGATTTAATTTATGGAGAAGGCGCTATTAGTTTAGATGCTTTTAAACAATTAAAAGAGTCAGGAAAATATAAAACAAGTATTTCTGAACCTGTTGCAACAAGACAGTTGGTTATGAACACGACAAAAGAGCAGCTTTCTGATATCAAAGTACGTTTAGCGCTTCAATATGGTTTTAACAAGCAAGCGATGGTAGAAGGAGTGACTTCTGGACTGGAAGAGAAGGCAGACAATATTTTGGCTCCAAACCTCCTATATACCAATATTAAAACAACACCTATTAAGTATGACGTAGAAAAAGCGAAGAAGTATTTAGAAGAAGCAGGATGGAAGCTGCCATCCGGAAAAAGTGTTCGAGAGAAAGATGGTAAAGCATTGGAGCTGGAGTTGATGTATGATAAATCAAACCAAATCCAAAAGGCGATGGCAGAAGCCCTTCAAGCTGAGTGGGCGATGATAGGTGTTAAGCTGAATATTACTGGTGTTGAGCTGCCTGTTCAAGTAAAACGGTTTGGCGAAAATGATTTTGATTTGAACTTCTACAGTAACTATGGAGCTCCATATGATCCACATACCTTCCTTAACATTGTTTCAATGGACGGCTTTGGATTCTCAGATGCTTTGTCAAACTTGCCAGTGAAGCAACAGCTTGATCAACAAATAAAAGAAGTATTTGCCTCGACGGATGAGAAAAAGCGAAAAGAGTTATACAACACTATCCTACAGACATTGCAGGACCAAGCAGCAATCGTGCCAATTTCTTATATTAAGAAAACAGCTGTGTACCAAAAGGATGTAACTAGCTTTGAATTCCCGGCAAATCGTGATGATCATCCATTCACTGGAATTAGCATTAATAACTAGGAAACGGAAGGATGAGAAATAATGGGTAGCTATATTATCAAACGATTTCTTGCCATCATTCCTATTTTTCTCTTTGCAACACTTCTTACTTTTTTATTGATTCATCTGTCGCCGGTCGACCCTGCTGAAGCATATTTCGCAGCTGCCCATATTCAGCCGACAGCTGAGATGTTAGAACAAAAAAGACAGGAGTTTGGTTTAGATCAGCCACTGTTTGTGCAATATATTCAATCTCTTATTAAGATATGCCAACTTGATTTTGGCATATCTTATCTTTCTAACAAGCTAGTTTGGCAGGAGGTTGTATACCGGATGCCTACGACGATCCAGCTCGCCTTTAGTAGTATTTTCGTAGCTGTACTCGTTAGTGTGCCGATCGGATTTTTAGCTGCAGTGAAGAAAAATGGGGTCGTGGACCAGTTTAGTCGAGTTCTGGCTTTTTTCGGTGCTTCAATTCCGCAGTTTTGGCTCGGTTATTTATTAATTTATTTGTTTGCAGTGAAGTTTAATCTGTTTCCTGTGGAGGGGGCAGGAACATGGAGGCACTTGATTCTTCCATCCGTAACACTGGCTTTGCCGCTCATTGCGATTTATACTCGTTTGCTACGCATAAGTGTACTAGAGAATTTGCAAGATTCGTATGTCTTATATGCGAGGACAAGGGGGATTCATGAGCGTGTCATTCTAATAAAGCATGTATTGAGAATTGCAATTTTACCAATGATTACAGGAATTGGGATGAATTTTGGGAAGCTACTGACTGGAACGATTATTGTTGAGTCCGTTTTTTCGTGGCCTGGGTTTGGACGTTATTTTATTGAGGCAATTTTTAACCGGGATATACCAGTCATCCAATGCTATGTGTTTCTTGCGGCCTGTCTATTTATTTTATGTAATCTGATTGTGGATATTGTGCAAATGTATATGGACCCGCGGGTTTCTTGGAAAGGAGGAACGGACTAATGATTGCAAGTATAAGAGGTGTTTTCAAGCATCAAATCATCATTGTAGTCTGCTCATTCACTTTAATCGTTCTGTTTATCCTTACGATTTTGGCTCCGTGGATTTCTCCGCATGATCCCATTCAAGTGAATTTAGCATTAAAACTAAAGCAGCCTTCCATAGAATATCCGTTGGGTACTGATTATTTAGGACGGTGTAATCTGTCTCGTCTTTTACATGGTGGTCGTATTTCTTTAGGGATTGCATCTTTAATTTTTATTTCTTCCTTAGGGATTGGTTTGCTTATCGGAACTTTTGCTGGTTACAAGGGCGGCAGAATTGATCTTATATTAATGAGATTTTGTGAGGGAGTGATGGCCTTCCCGAATCTTGTACTCATACTTGGACTTGTAGGAATATTTGGTCCAGGAATGAAACAGGTAATTTTGGCAATGGTGCTTGTGCAGTGGGTGTATTACGCGAGGATGTTCCGAGGCTTAGTACTCAGTTTAAAGGAGCAGAATTTTATTACAGCTGCGAGAATAAACGGATCTTCACAATGGAAAATTATTAGACGACATATTATCCCGAATGTACTTCCTCCTATTGTCGTGATGGGGACACTTGAAATGGGGTGGGCTATTATGGATATTTCCGCTCTGTCGTTTTTAGGACTAGGTATTCAGCCACCTACACCTGAGTGGGGTGCTATGATTCATGAAGGGAAATCGTATATACGAAGTAATCCAGAGTTAATGATATATCCAGGTGTAATGATTATGCTCGTTGTCATCACTTTTAATATATTGGGAGAAGCTTTATCAGATCGGTTTGGGGCAAAACGACGTTTTTAAAAAGGAGTGAGACAATTGATAGAAAAACAGCGTAATGTTTTGGAGGTAAGTGACCTGCATGTAAAGATAAAGACCCCCACTGGAACAATCCCCTTAGTGCAGGATATCCATTTTGAACTAAAGCCTGGGCGTGTGCTCGGGCTTGTTGGAGAAAGTGGCAGCGGCAAAACCGTTACTTCCTTGTCACTTCTGCAACTGCTAGATCGTAAAACAACAAGTATAGAAGGTAGTATACGATTGCACGATAGAGAACTAAATGAGCTGAGTGCGAAGGAGATGCGACGGATTCGAGGGAAAGAGATTGCCCTTATTATGCAAAATCCAATGAATGCTTTTACCCCTATATATACGATTGGAAACCAATTCATTGAAACGATTCGCACTCATACTGCTTTAACAAAGAAAGAAGCATTTGAACTGGCTGAGAACTCTTTACATGATGTAAATTTGCCAAATCCTTTAGATGTTATGCGTAGATACCCATTTCAGCTAAGTGGAGGAATGCTACAGCGGGTAATGATTGCTATTTCCCTATGCCTGCGGCCATCTGTAATTATTGCTGATGAGCCAACAACAGCGCTAGATGTGACAAACCAACTGCAGGTGCTGCAGCAGTTGGATTTTATTCGTTCGGAATATGGTACATCTATCCTATTAATTTCTCATGATTTAGGAGTTATTTCGGAACTAGCTGACGATGTCATTGTGATGCAGTATGGAAGAATTGTAGAAAAAGCAGACGTTTATCAGCTATTTGATTATCCACAGCATGAGTATACGAAAAAGTTGCTTCATGCTCGACCGACGCTGCAATTTAACGAAAGATCTCAGGATTTTCTAACATTATTGAAGTAGCATTATTATCCTAAAAACAGGGAGTGAGCCCATGAGTTTACTGCAGGTTAAGAACGTAACACATATGTATGGTTCCTATAACTTGTTTGGCAGAACGGATCAACGAAAAGAAGTACTTTCCAACGTTTCTATTTCCATAGAGCCAGGAATGTGTCTCGGTCTTCTCGGAACAAGCGGAGCTGGGAAAAGTACGCTGGGAAAAGTAATCCTTGGATTGGAGAAACCGCAAAAGGGACAAGTTCTGTTTCAGGGACATGATTTTTATAACATAGACCGTACCACCCGTAAACGGCTTCGCCGTGATCTTCAAGTAGTGTTTCAAGATTGCTACTCTTCGGTAAATCCACGAATGACTGCGGAACAAATTATTAGGGAACCGTTACAAAACTATGAAAGAATGTCCCGGGATGAACAGAGGCGGACCGTTGGAGAGTTACTAGAAAGAGTTGGTTTGAATCGTGAGGATATGCGAAAGTACCCTCATCAGTTTAGCGGGGGACAGCTGCAAAGAATTAATATTGCGAGAGCGATTTCCTTAAAACCGAAGCTAATTGTATTAGACGAGGCGGTAAGTGGTTTGGATATGGTCAACCAAACAAACATTTTAAACTTGTTGAGTGAGTTGAAGTCAGCTTTTGGTCTCTCATACCTTTTTATTACACATGATATAAAAGCTGCCTATTTTATATCTGATACTTTGGCTGTGATGGAGAGAGGAGAAGTAGTTGAGCTATGCGAAAATAAAGACCAGTTTTTCATCTCGCGGCACCCCGTTGCGCAAACTTTGCTCTCGTCCATTCTTTCCGAGCATCCTCGTTACCGTTCTCTTTCTGGAGGAGGCATTACTCCCATCCTCAGGCATGAGAGATGAAGGAGGAAAACTATGAATCATCGATCCTATCTTACGTTAGCCATTCCCTTGATCATTTCAACTATAACAACCCCTTTATTAGGGGCTGTAGATACAGCAGTTGTCGGGCAGCTGCCTGATCCTGCTTATATTGGGGCAGTGGCTGTAGGAACCATCATTTTTAATACGATGTATTGGTTATTTGGTTTTTTGCGAGTGAGTACATCGGGATTTGCTGCTCAAGCGTATGGAGCAAACGATGATATACAAGGGTTTTTAGCCCTAACAAGGCCATTTGTAGCAGCAATTGTAGTAGGGATTATTTTTATTCTTCTGCGGCACCCTGTCGAATATTTATTTTTAACCTTAATAAATCCGGAGTCTGACGTTCGAACGTTGACATCTGATTATTTTAGTATTCGCATATGGGGTGTTCCGTTTACTTTAATGAATTACGTTATCCTCGGATGGTTAATGGGGATGTCTAAGATTAAAATCTCTTTAATGATACAAGTTTCTATGAATCTTATGAATATTATTCTAGCCCTATTATTTGTCAACGTATTCTCTTGGACAGTGTCTGGCGTAGCTGCAGCAACTTTAATATCGGAAATAATGGCCTTTATGATAGGTATCATCATTATATGGAAGGCTGTTCCTTTTACATATAAGCAGCTTCCTTTAAAAGAAATTTTTAATCTTGCTTCGTTCAAAAAAATGATGAGCGTTAACCGCGATTTATTCATCAGAACATTTTGTTTGTTAACCATGTTTAATATGTTTACGGCGAAAGGTGCTTCCTTTGGAACAGAGGTTTTGGCAGCAAATGCTGTTCTTATCCAAATTCATTACATCATGGCGTACTGCTTTGACGGATTTGCGAATGCTTCTAGTATTTTTGTAGGAAAAGCAATTGGAGCAAAAGATAAACAATTGTACAAAAAGACACTTTCACTATCGTGTCAGTGGGCAATCTTTTCGTCCTGTTTTATCGCAGGTATTTACAACTTGCTTGGTCATAATATAATTACACTATTTACGAGTGTACCAAGTGTTATTGAGTTGGCAAACACCTATGGAATATGGATTACGCTATTCCCTCTTTCGGCAAGTTTTGGAATTATTATATATGGTGTTTTTACAGGGGCAACAGAAGCAGCACCCATTCGAAATTCTATGATTTTAGCATTAATTGCTTATCTCGTTGCTCAATTTATCGCAGTGCCTAGCTTTCAAAATCACGGCTTATGGTTCGCCTTTATCGTATTTAGTATAGGGCGTTCTGTATTTTTAGTAATGTATATTCCAAAGTTAAATAAAAAGCTATTTTCGGTACAAGCGCAGAATACTAAAACATTTTACAATTAGGGAGCCTGCCGCTTGTCACCTTAAAATTCCCTAGGTTTTAACAAACGGTGTATAAAGTTGGAACGGAAGAAAAGGTAGAGATAGCATCGAAGTTTTACCTTTCGCAGTTAATCACATTTCCTTAATATAAGAAAAATACTATTCTTTTCGTATAATTATTAAAAAGGATAGCGCTCTTTATGGATATTCTACTTCTAGGGGTACCGTCACACATCCATCAACCTAAGAAATTAGATGTTCCCCAAAACGAAATTTTTATCTTTCCATAATTGTTTATGAGAATTCAATACATTGGGGAACAACGAATTTATGATCTCATTTTTCATATTCTAAGCGCATTTTTGTTTCCTAGGAAACAAAAATGCGCTATACTTGCATACATAACACATAATATTTATTAACTGGGAATCTATTATGTGTACATGTTTTTATACGATTAGTCCTAATCAATCAAATAAATGGAGGGTATGACATGGGAAATCATTATGATGTAGCAGTTGTTGGTGGTGGTCCAGTAGGATTAATGACCGCATGTGAATTAGCTATTCAAGGTATAAAAGTTGTTGTGTTGGAACGAAGAGTAGATCGTATACGAAATTCTAGAGCAATGACATTACATCCTCGCTCCTTAGAATTGATGGCTATGAGAGGTATTGAAAACAGATTTTTATCTCGTGGAAAAAAATTAGATACAAGTCATTTTGCTGTCTTAGAAACAAGATTAAACTTCAAAAATTTAGATACAGATTTTCCCTACACACTTTTTATCCCTCAATCTATTACAGAAGAAATATTAGAAGAACGCGCATTAGAATTAGGTGTAGACATCAAACGAGGGCATACTGTGAAGAACTTAAAACAGTATGAAACATTTGTAAAGCTAGAAATAGAGCAAAGAGAAAATATATATAAACTAGAAGTTCCATATGTAGTAGGCGCTGACGGTGCAAGAAGCATCGTACGCGAATTATCGCATATACCATTTAGTGGAACGGATACTACAGCCACTGCTATATTGGGAGATGTGATTTTAAAAGATATTCCAGATAATCCATTTTTCTCTATATCTAATATACATGGGATAGTAATGATGGTACCGATTACGCCTGGTTTATTTCGTTTTGCAATTGTAGATCCTGTATATCAGCATATACCTGTACAAATTGCTGTCACAGAAGAGGGGCTTATGGATAGTGTTTATCGTATTACAGGTGAACGTATTCAAATTAAGGAAACGATTTGGCTCTCTCGTTTTGGAAATGCAACCAAATTAGCAGATACTTATCGGCATTTGCGTGTATTCTTAGCAGGAGATGCGGCACATATTCATTTACCTGCAGGTGGACAAGGTTTAAATGTAGGTTTACAAGATGCTTTTAATTTAGGATGGAAATTGGGATTAGCTATAAAACAGAAAAAATATGAAAACCTATTAGAAAGTTACCATATTGAACGACATGCTGTAGGAAAACAATTTTTAAAAGAGACACAAGCGCAAGAACAATTAATGATGAACTTTTCAAATGCTGGGATGGAACTAAGAGAGCTATTTTCTCACTTACTCACATATCCAGAAGTGAATCAAGATTTAGCTGAAAAAGTAAGTGGTCTAGGAATTATGTATCCACCTATGCATAATATGGAAAAACATCCATGGCTAGGAAAAAGATGTCCGAATTTTTCTATTTATGCACAAGATCAGAACACTCACACACTCTATGAAGTGATGCATGATGGGAAGTTCATTTTATTGATACATCCTTCTTATGTAGATATGGTAGATAAAATAAACATTGATTCACATGCAAGAGTGATTGTAGGACAAATACAACATTCTGAGTTAGAAAATATAGGTACAGTTTGGATTCGACCGGATGGTCATATAGCTTGGATTGCGCATACCAAGAAAGACGTATCATTAGGTATTGAAAAAATGCAAAATAACATGTAATTCAATATGTTATTAACTAATCAGACTCTTTTGCAGTAAGAAATCAAACAATTTCAAAAAACAAAAAAACATTATTCTTTCTTTACTGCTTTCTAAGAAAGAATAACGTTTTTTATTAATAGAGCAAACAATGAATGAAAATAGGTATTATTTTAGTGTGTTCGTTGAACTACTCACCACTTAACGTCCTTACGGACTGTTTGAAGTGGGAGATTCCTAAGTACGGAGTTCTATCGAACTCTAATGGATTAGGCTATCCCCGTAGTTCCTACGGTTAAGAGACGAATTGCCTCGTTTCTCAGGTTGATCGCTGCATTCCTATCTCTATCGTGATGTGTGCCACAAGAAGGGCAATCCCACTCACGAATTATTAGATTTTTAACATCTTTGTTTTTGTATCCACAATTTGAACATAACTGACTGGAAGCAAATGTTTTAGATACCACAACAACTTGTTTGCCATACCATTTTGCTTTATATTCCAACATCGTTCGAAATTGTGACCAAGATACTTCACTAATTGCTTTTGCAAGCTTTCCATTTTTGAGCAGGTTACTGACTTGTAAGTCTTCTATACCGATGACATCGTGGTTTTTGATGATTTCAGTAGAGAGTTTATGTAAGTAATCAGCTTGTTATCTATAATCGCAATATTACCGTTCGTTTGCTTGGTTGTGTAGGATTGAACCTTATTGTTTTTAGATTTGAATCGTAGAATATCATTTTGTTTCTTGAAAAAACGTGAAAAAGCATCTGCGAGGTTTTTTAATGTGGATTGAAGAGCAATACTATCTACTTCTTTTAACCAAAGTGTATCCTGTTGCTTTTTTAATTGAGTAAGCTCGGCAGAGCAAGAAGGATAGGTTAATCCTTTTCCTGTCTCTTTATAGGTGTCATTCCAGAGAGCAAGAAAATGATTATATACAAAGCGACTGCAACCGATAGTTTTAGCAATTAATATTTCTTGTACCTTATTTGGATAGATACGAAATTTATATGCCTTATTTACTAACATGGGTTGCACCTCACTTTTTTCGTAGGATACCTACAGTATACTAAAAAAAGTAGGCTTACGCCTACCGACATTCATCTCCCACCTAAAATTGGTGTTTTCACACCTTCACATTTTTGAGGAAGGAGTCTTCTGTCGGAAAACGATAAAGAAAAAATAATGGATTATAAACAAAAACTACACTGAAATCCAGTTCGGTATGGTAAAATTGCATAAAAAAAGACCACTTTTGTGAGTGGCTTCAAAAAGAAGAAATGGCTGTCATCCCCCTTAAGCGTACCGATATTAAAAAGCCCAATTTCTCAATTTAATGCTGAGAAATTGGGCTTTTTTCATTACTTCAGAAAAGGAATAAGAACACTATAGGTTTTTATACTCCCATCGGTAATTATTTTTTAAAAGATTTTTAGAAATTTAAAGATGAAGTATTGTATGCATGCAAGTATGACTAAAAATGAAAAGTTGTAAATACTGAATTTGATTAAATACTTTTTACTCTCTTTACGGTTGGCCTGAATGAATAGTTTATAGGAGATTACACTGGCTAAAGATGCGATAATTGTTCCAAGCCCTCCGATATTTACTCCTAATAATAAGGGTTTCCAATCAGAAGTAAAGTTTGACAGGAGAATTGAAGCAGGAAAATTGCTAATCAATTGACTCAAAAATATGGAACTAAAAAAGACTGATGTGTCTCCTCTTAAATTAGTGCGGGCAAATGTCTCCATTGCATTTGAGTTAGAAATATTTCCAATAAAAACAAAAAAACAGACAAAGGTTATCAAAAGAGAATAATCAATCTTAAATAATAATTTTCTATTTAAAATAAATACTGTCACCAATGTAATTATTAGCGCAATGTAATAATTAATGACTCCAAAAATAGATGCAATAATAATGACAAGTATCAGGATCCAGACTGTAGCTTTTTTTCGATCCTCTATAGTAATAACAGGAAGTTCTATTTTTAATTCTGTTTTATGAAGTTTTTGAGTAAATATAAACAACAAACTGATGCCAAGCACAGCTAATAACAAGATTGAACCCAAAAATGGGATGAGCTTAATTCCATAGTAAGAATAGATATACAAATTTTGTGGATTCCCCATAGGCATCAAGCTGCTTCCGATATTTGCCGCAATTGTCTGCAGGATGATTGTATCCATCATATTCATTTGTGTCTTTTTACTAATGACAAGTGTTATTGGTACAAAAGTGAGCAAAGCGACATCATTCGTTACAAACATGGAGCAAATGAAGCATAATAAAATCAGAATAACTGATATTGACCTGCTGTTATTGCATTTATTCAATATAGCAACGGCAAGTTTGTCTAATAATTTTAGCTCTTCAAAGGCCTTTATAGCTACCATTAGATTAAATAAGCTAACCAGCACTTCAAAGTTAATATATTCAAGCCTTGGCGAATATATAAAACAGCTTACCACTGCTAGTATCAGAGAAATGGTAAGCACTATATCCTTTTTTAAAAATAGAAATTTCATAAGAAGTCTTTTTTTATTTTGGACGAATATTAATTCTCTCACAATGCACCACCTGTAATCTATGTTTATAGAAGGAAACGGAAGGGCAATCCTCACCCTAAATAAGCATTCTATATATATATCCAACAAAGGCCATAGATTGCAATAAGTTTAATAGCTTTTCTTGTCAAATAGTTGTACCATAATCCGGCTCTTAAATGGAATAATATGACTAACGTTTTCAAAAAACAACAATAATATAAGGTGTTTTTTATTTGTGGCTCCTGCAAAACACTTTATGACATATAGAAACAGGTTCTTAGCGTGACTGAAATAAGGAATTTTTTCTTTTTAGAACCCTTAACGTTGTAAATCCGTGTAATGTTGGCCGGACCCCATTAGGGGGTTAGCTGAGAAAAACTATTGTTTTTTTGTTAACTTATAATATCATATATAAACCAAATATGATGTTTTTTGAAAATTTAGTGAAAAAAGTTATCAAGCCTTGATTTCAATTACTTTACATGACAAAAAGTATGCAGGATTTTATGAGAAAAGTAGGGAGACTTGTTTGTTTTTGGATATGGGTTTTGGTACTCAATATGGATGAGTTTTTAACGCTTTTTTTAAAAATCAACCAAGTACCATAAACGGTCGTTTTTGTTACAGTGATAGCATAAAAAATTCTACTTTATAAAAAGTAATAAAGTTAAAAGCTACAGTTATTCTATTCGACAATTGGGCCATATTGTTGCAGATATAAAAAGAGGTTGATATTACATCAACCTCTTTTTAATGATTTTTAGGATGCAGCGATTACTTCGCAAGGTTCTGTTGCAAAGTTTTTTTACAGATAGAAAGTTAGGATGGTGTATAGCTGAATTCTATATAATTGTGAGTAATTGCTGTAATTCATTGTACGTTGAAAAAACGAAGTTTAGCTGCAAACTTCGTTTTCGTTTATATATAGCATGAATCGTTTCGATTCCTTTCAAAGTGCGCGAAGCATGGCGAAGACTTTGAAATCCTGCAGATTTGGCAAAGCGGCGTTTTACGTGTCTATGGTCCTGTTCTATGAGATTATTCAAATGCTTGATTCTACAATGAGTTGTATGTTTATAGAAGCCTTGTTCCTTTAATTTTTTGAGTGTACAAAGTAATGCCGGTGCTTTATCTGTTGTTAGAACCGTTGGTTCTCCAAACGTTTTCACTAATCTTTTCATAAAGGCATATGCAGCCTGATGATCTCGTTTTTTACGAAGTTGAATATCCAATGTGTACCCTTTTTTATCAATTGCACGATACAGGTAACACCATTCTCCTTTGACTTTTATATACGTCTCATCCAATTTCCAAGATAGTTGCACTCTTTTATTTTTCTTCTTCCAAATTTGATAAATCAGGTGCCCATATTCATGAACCCAGCGCATAATAGTTGTTGGATGAACTGAAACACCACGTTCTTTCAAAATTTCAGAGACATCACGATAACTTAAAGAAAAACGACAATAGTAGCCAACGGCTACCAAAATAATATCTTTTTTGAATTGTTTTCCTTTAAAATATCTCATTTATGATTCCCCTCACTCTGTTTTGCAAAAGTTTAGCTTAGTTTTAAACACTTTGCAACAGAACCTCTTTTTCTATGCGTGAAATTAATAGTTTTACTTTTCAAGATAAACTTGTTGGAATTGGCAGGTAACCATTTTAATCTTTTATTAAGGCTGCTGGTTCGTCTTCGAATGATAAACCAACTGATAATCTTGTATTTCCTTTTGTTTGATTCCATGTATTCTTTGAAAACAGATATTTCTCAAAATATCTTTATTGTCTACTTCCCACCATTGAAACATCATCAGCCCGTACATATACTTTTAGTTTTTTTAGACGGCCATTCCATAATAATGACGATTAATTGTACCGTCATCCTCATATAAGTATTTTTTTGTAAGTTATAAATCTAATTGCCAATAGAAAGCTTAGATTATCTATCTTATACCCGATATCATAAACATGAATAGTTAGGGAAAAGATAAAATAAGGTAATCAATTACATATCTTTATCCCAAGTGATTAATTGCTATCATCTTTTTATTGAATGGGATATTTTATTTCATGCTTTTTTGAAAGGGTGTTTTTAATGGGAAAAAAAGTATCTGCTATTCCTCAACCGAAAACATATGGACCGCTGGGGAATCTCCCGTTAATCAATAAAGATAAACCGACCCTATCGTTTATCAAGCTAGCGGAAGAGTATGGTCCCATTTTTCGACTTCAAACTCTAAGTGATGCCATCATTGTCGTTTCTGGACACGAACTGGTAGCAGAAGTCTGTGACGAAACACGGTTCGATAAAAGTATAGAGGGTGCTTTAGCAAAGGTTCGTGCCTTTGCTGGAGATGGATTATTTACAAGCGAGACTCACGAGCCTAACTGGAAAAAAGCTCATAATATTTTGATGCCTACCTTCAGTCAACGAGCAATGAAAGATTACCACACCATGATGGTTGATATTGCCGTACAACTCGTTCAAAAATGGGCAAGACTTAATCCGAATGAAAATGTGGATGTTCCAGAGGATATGACCCGCCTTACATTAGATACAATTGGTCTATGCGGTTTTAATTATCGATTTAATAGCTTTTATCGTGAGACTCCTCATCCTTTTATTACTAGCATGAGCCGTGCTCTGGATGAGGCGATGCATCAATTACAGCGACTGGATATAGAAGATAAACTTATGTGGAGAACGAAACGTCAATTTCAGTATGATATCCAAACCATGTTTTCTTTAGTAGATAATATTATTGCTGAACGTAAAAGTAATGGAAATCAGGAAGAAAATGATTTACTTTCCCGGGTTCTGGTGCAAAAATCATTTGATAGAGGCATAGAAACCTGCATAGACTGTTCCATGGTAGATTATGATGCAATTCCAAATAATTTATGTATGAATCTAACTTCATTTTGGGCAGACTTCACCTGTAAGTGAAGTTGTCCTTTTTTCATCATATGCATGGCTTCAACACCACTCAATATAGAGATTGCTGTTTTAAATGACTTTAATCCTAACATAGAACGAACTCGTTTTTTAATAAATCGGTGGTCTTGTTCCACTATATTATTGAGATATTTAACTTGCCTTAGTTGTATGCCTTCAGGCATATGTTTCTCTTCTTTCAACTCTTGAATCGCTACAGGATAGGCAAGGTTCTTATCTACAGTTATCACGCGAGGTTTAGAAACATACGAAAAAGCCAAGGCTTTCTTGAAAAAGCGCTTGGCTGCTTGCTTATCTCTTGATTTACTTAGATAAAAATCAATTGTATTCCCCTCTGAATCAACTGCACGATATAAGTACATCCATTGACCTTTTACTTTAATATAAGTTTCATCGACTCTCCACGAATCATTTGTTAATTTAAGATGATGTCGTACTTTCTCTTCTAATTGAGGTCCATATTGATGAACCCAACGCATAATGGTGGTGTGAGCCATTGATAATCCTCTTTCCTCCATCATTTCTACCAGGTTACGGAAGCTCAAATTGTACCGTAGGTACCACCTTACCGTTAATAAGATTAGTTCAGGCTGATAATGTTTCCATTTAAACAAATTTTCCTTTTCCATACTGATCACACCTTTTTTAGATTCATACTATCAGTATGTCCAAGTTTAGGAGATTACTTGCAAGAGCCTTGAATTTTTTGCACCAGAACCACCTGAATACACGCGAAATAGCCTCCAATACGTCTGAAGATACTTGTATATCACGCCCTTGCTCTAACCATGTATACCAAGTTATTCCTATCCCTGCCAGCTGAGCTACTTCTTCTCGGCGCAGTCCTTCTGTTTTTCTACGTGGCCCAATAGGTAAACCAAAATCTTGAGGAGATAACCGTGCTCGTCGTGTTTTTAAGAAATCCCCTAGTTCTTTCCTTCTTTCTTTATCACTTAACATTTAACCTCTCCCCTTTATAAGTAGTAGTTTTAATAATAGTATAAACACACTCCTATTCCCATTATAAACCTTCATCTATTCTAATAAATGAAGGAGGTGAGTTTAATGATTTTCAAAAATAGGGCTGAGGCTTTTCCTATACTTACGAAAGGATTAGTTCTCCTAATGGCTGCAGCATGTGGTTTTACAGTAGCTAATGTCTATTTAAATCAAACGCTCTTAGTCAGTATGGCAAATACTTTTCACGTTTCTGAAACCAATATAGGAATTGTAGCAACTTTAACTCAAGTGGGATATGCTTTGGGAAATCTTTTATTGGTACCATTAGGTGACATTTTTGAACGAAGAAAATTGATCCTAAGTTTATTATCTATTGTATGTATTATTTTAGCTGCAACTGCTTTATCAATGAATGTAACGTGGCTGATTGCAGCAAACTTAATTCTTGGATTTGTTACCATAGTCCCTCAAATTATTGTTCCTCTTGCTGCTAATTTAGCTTCAGAAGATAACAGAGGAAAAGTGTTAGGGAATGTTGCCATTGGCTTAGTGTGTGGGATTTTAGGTGCTCGATTTATCAGTGGTTTTGTAGATTCACATTTTGGATGGAGATCTATGTATTGGGCTTCTTTTGCTGGCACAATTATAATGATCATTTTAATTGCAATGTATCTTCCAAAAAGCAAAGGAAATCATGCAATACAGTATAAAAAATTACTTGCATCTTTAGGCCTGTTATTTAAAAAGGAAAAAGTGTTGCAAAAAGCTTGCCTTAGTCAAGGAATGATGTTTGGTTCCTTTAGTGCCTTCTGGACAACACTTGTTTTTTTATTAAATACTTCTCCGTATTCTTATGGGAGTACCGTGGCAGGGTTAATAGGTTTAGTGGGAATAGCTGGAGCCTTTGCAACTCCTATTATTGGCCGGGTGATTGATAAAAAAGGACCAAAATTTGCTAATACTTTATGTATGTTTATTTCTTTAATCGCTTTTCTAATCTTAATATTCTTAGGATATTGGTTACCAGGATTAATTCTTGGTGCACTATTAGTAACAGTTGGTACGCAAGCAAATCAAGTTGCTTGTCAAGCTACTATCTTTCAACTATCTCCTGAAAAGAGAAGCAGATTAAATGGATTATACATGGTATCTACATTCTTAGGTGGATCTTTAGGATCATATTTAGGTGTACTTGCTTGGAGCAAATGGCATTGGTATGGAGTATGTACAGTTGGGATACTCATGATAGGTATTGCTTTTAGTTCCTTATTTAGCTTGCCTAAACAAAAAAGAACAGTAAAAAATAGAGAATTCGAGAAAGGAAGTCATGTCTAATGTCTGCAAATACAGAAAACTATAAAAGAGGATTGGAAGTATTATCAAAAATAGATCCGGAAAACTATCAAAATATCGTGAATAATTTTAAAAATTCAGTAGCACCTGACTTAGGAACTTTGGCTGTGGAATTTAATTATGGTCAAATTTTTTCTAGACCAGGATTAGATTTAAAATCTCGCCTTCTTGCAACAGTTGCTGGTCTAACTGCTTTAGGAAATACGGAACAATTAAAGTTTTATATTAACGGAGCTTTAAATGTTGGATGGACCGAAGAAGAAATTGTGGAAGCTATGATGCAAATGTTAATTTATGCAGGCTTTCCTGTCGCATTAAATACCATTTTAACAATAGCTACCGAAGTATTTTCTAAAAGACGAAATCAGCTGTCAGCCAATTAATGGAGGGAGAGTGAAAAATGATTATTGATAGTCATGCCCACGTAGTTCTACCTATAGAAAAACAAATTGAAATGATGGATTCAAGTGGGATAGATAAAACTATTTTATTCTCTACGCTTGTTCATCCAGAAAAAAGTGAAAGCTACGATGAATTTATTCAGGAAATGGATGTACTGAATCAAATTTTAAATAACGAGATAAATCCCCTAGAAGCACGATTAAAAGCTCTAGAAGAATTAAGGGATGCTATCGCAAAATATCCTGACCGTTTTACTGGATTTGGATCAGTTCCCCTTTTAAGTTCCTCTGGAGAACTGCATGATTGGATTGAGAAGATTGTAAAAGATTATAAAATGAAGGGACTTGGAGAATTTACCCTTGGTTCAGGCCAAATTAAAATGCTTGAACCTGTATTCCAGGCAGCTAGTGATTATAATTCCTTTCCGATTTGGGTGCATACATTCCATCCACTCAATTTAAATGATATTCAGGAATTGTTCGTTTTAACTCGTAAATATCCCAATGTACCTGTAATCTATGGCCATTTGGGAGGAATTCATTGGCTGCAAGTTATTGCATTAACAAAAGAGACAAAGAACGCCTACCTAGATATCTCTGCATTTTATACAACCTATGCATTATCTTTGGCTATAAAAGAACTCCCAGAGAAAACTTTATTTAGCTCTGATTTTCCTTATGGTGATCCATTCTTAAATAAGTTGGCAGTTGAACGTCATGCTTCAAGTGAAGAAGTCGTACAACGAGTACTAGGTGGGAATATTGCTAACCTTTTAAATATTTAACTTATGTTTTCATTCATTATGTCGACTTAAGGCATAAAGACAACCCTAGTTTCTGTAAAATGACAATAAAGCTATTTCATTTTAAAAGCTCAAACAAGCATAACCCCGTTCTAAATTTAGGACGGGGTTAAAAATATAGTTGTTTAATTTTTGATGTAAGATACTTCACTACACTAAAAAATATAACAATAAAGTCGTTTAAAAATCTAAGTTTTATTATAGTGATAGGTAAGCTTTTGAAGTTATCGCCAGCTTTTCCCCCACTTCACACCGTACAGGCGAGTTTCCCAGCATACGGCGTTCCAACTAATCCAACTCATTCAGTATTTTTATGTATATGCAAAGATGAAATGTAGAATCAGATAGCTTCGTTCAGACATTGCTTGCGCAATTTATTAACTTCTATAAGTTGCTTTTCATTTAACTTGAGTGAGTTTAAAAGCACTTGTATTTTCTCTTGATCTCTCAAATGTATGAGAAGATGAACAGATTTGTGCAATATCATTAAGTTTCTGTATGAATCATCTTTTGTGAGATAGTACGGTGTCTTATGATGACAATGCCAATCATTCAGTCCTAATTCAATTCCTGTAACACCACATCTCCCGTATTGTGCGATAAATCGGCTAATCCGGTTATCGTTGTATTCGATGGAACGGCTTGGTATGAATTGTTTCATCACATGAGCAAGCGTTTGTTTATTAATCGCTCGCAAGTTTTGATGGATCTTATTTCTACCTTCGGTAGTATAGTTACAAATAGTTTGAGAGAAGTTAAGATTCACCTTATAGCGCTGGGCATGGATTGGGACAAGAACCATTTCTTTTATTTTATAAAGCTTACATTCGTATCCCTTATACCGTTTCTGTAAGGATTTTGTAAAGTCCTGAAACGTAGCTTCTTTTTTCAATTCTTTTAAACGATTGTATAATGTTTTATGAAGACGATAGCTCAGCTCACATAAGTCTATTGTGATGTGCGACGCTGCAGAATAATAATTCTGTATACCCATTATGACCAGATTAAATCGCCAAACGTTTTCAACTGTTTGGTGTTTCTGTATTGCCTTTATAGCTTGTTTTATCTTTGTCTGCGCGTTTTCAAGTGCCTTTTTTGTCATATGTGAACGGGCCACATAAAGTGTTCTTTTATTTGTCTTTTTCCGATGTGCTTTAATGCGAAAACCTAAAAACTCTGAAGAGTTTTTCTTTAGGTTAACTACTTTCGATTTTTCCTTACTAATTTCAAGCTTAAGCCTTGTTTGAAGGAAATCCTTTACTGCATAATGCATTTTAATCGCTTGTGAACAGGTGCGGCAAAGGATTTTAAAATCGTCTGCATATCTCACGATATAGCAATGTTTTAAATTCGATTGTTTCAATGCATTATATCTGCCAATCTGTGATTTATATAGCTTTTGAGTTTCAAAACTTTCCCATTGATTACTAACCCACCAATCTAGTTCATTTAATACAATGTTAGATAAAAGGGGTGATAAAATCCCCCCCTGGGGTGTACCTTTCGTTGGGAAGCCTTCCCCAATTATTTCGGCTTTTAAAAGACGTGAAATAATGGAAAGCAATGCCTTATCACGAATGCCAAGTGACCACATTTGTTTTAATAGTTTGGCATGATCCACAGTGTCGAAGAATCCTTTGATGTCAACATCTACACAATGGTATAAGCATGCACGATTGATGAGCGTTTCAAACCTAGCTTTCGCATGATGTGTACTGCGGTTTGGTCTAAAACCATAGCTATGTTTATAGAACTTTGCTTCACAAATCGGCTCAAGCACTTGCAAGATACACTGTTGGAATAATCTATCCCAAATAGTCGGAATCCCTAAGGGACGCGCTTTTCCATTTGTCTTAGGAATGAAGACTCTCCGAACGGCTTGGGGTGTGTAGTTTTCAAACATTCGTTGTATCGTCGATATGACCTCTGATACGGATAATCGCTTTATATCTTCAATCGTTAATCCATCATATCCAGCCGTTTTACTGCCGGTATTTCGTTTAATATTCCGATAAGGGTTCTGGTGCAAAAATCATTTGATAGAGGCATAGAAACCTGCATAGACTGTTCCATGGTAGATTATGATGCAATTCCAAATAATTTATGTATGAATCTAACTTCATTTTGGGCAGACTTCACCTGTAAGTGAAGTTGTCCTTTTTTCATCATATGCATGGCTTCAACACCACTCAATATAGAGATTGCTGTTTTAAATGACTTTAATCCTAACATAGAACGAACTCGTTTTTTAATAAATCGGTGGTCTTGTTCCACTATATTATTGAGATATTTAACTTGCCTTAGTTGTATGCCTTCAGGCATATGTTTCTCTTCTTTCAACTCTTGAATCGCTACAGGATAGGCAAGGTTCTTATCTACAGTTATCACGCGAGGTTTAGAAACATACGAAAAAGCCAAGGCTTTCTTGAAAAAGCGCTTGGCTGCTTGCTTATCTCTTGATTTACTTAGATAAAAATCAATTGTATTCCCCTCTGAATCAACTGCACGATATAAGTACATCCATTGACCTTTTACTTTAATATAAGTTTCATCGACTCTCCACGAATCATTTGTTAATTTAAGATGATGTCGTACTTTCTCTTCTAATTGAGGTCCATATTGATGAACCCAACGCATAATGGTGGTGTGAGCCATTGATAATCCTCTTTCCTCCATCATTTCTACCAGGTTACGGAAGCTCAAATTGTACCGTAGGTACCACCTTACCGTTAATAAGATTAGTTCAGGCTGATAATGTTTCCATTTAAACAAATTTTCCTTTTCCATACTGATCACACCTTTTTTAGATTCATACTATCAGTATGTCCAAGTTTAGGAGATTACTTGCAAGAGCCTTGAATTTTTTGCACCAGAACCTTTTTTTCTTTTTCTACAAGATCAGTCCGATTTATTTAAAAACAGGAAAACCCCGTATTCAATAAAAAATACGGGGTTTTTATAAATCAGTTTATTTTGTTTAAAGTAACACTTAGTCGAAAGAAGTTCATGAGTTAAATATTACTTATCTAATTAAGAAGCATTTAGATTCCAGCCCAAACATCTTTTCCGTATCGCCCTTCATGTTGCAAATGATCCAACCAATTCCTTGCCTCTTGTTCACTGACTTCATGAATTTCTTGATATGCTTGACAAAGGGTATCTTCTACATCCGGAGCCATTTTACTTCCATCACCACATATATAAAGATGAGCTCCATTATCTAATAACGAAATTAAATTGATTCTATCTTGTTTTATTAAATGCTGTACATATGTTTTGGGATATCCTTCTAATCGAGAAAAAGCTGTGTGTAAAGAGATTAATCCATCTCTTTCATCATTTTCTAGTTCTGTACGATAGAGATAATCCTTTTCAGGATGACGACAACCAAAATATAGATGCGCTTGTCCTAAGTTAATACCTTTTTGCTTTTGAACACGACGCGCTTGTAAGAATCCACGGAATGGTGCAATTCCAGTACCTGGCCCAACCATGATAATTGGTGTTTCTGGATTTTCAGGTAATTGAAAGTTTGATTGTGGCGTTCGAATGAAACAGATAATCTCATCTTTATTATGACGCTGAGCTAAATAATTAGAAGCGACTCCTTCATATGTCCCTTGCCCGCTCCATGCAGGCGCATTAACAACACCGACCGTAATACTCAGACGATCCTGTGCAACGAGTGGAGAGCTTGAAATTGAATAGTAACGCGGTTTGAGCGCAGGAAGAAGTTCTAAAAAGCGTTCAAATCGGATTTCACAAGCCTCATACTTTTCAAGAAGAGCCAACATTGAAATACGTTTCTTTAATATTTGTTCATGATAAACTCCTTCTTCCAATAATGATTCCAATTCCCTTTTATGAGGAGGGCATGCTGTGAATGCCACCATTTCTCGTATTTGTGCTCGAGTGGCTGCTTCTTGAACTTCGACACTATAACTAAGAAGGTCAAATAAACTAACAGGACTGTCTAAAGGTATGTGATTTACACTACGCCCACTTGCGCTCAATATGACTTGATCCTTCCCGTTTAATCCAAAGCGTTTTAAAATTCGGTTGACATTTTTCTGGCTATTAATTGGCAGCACCCCAAGGTGATCTCCTTCTTGATACGTAGCGCCTTCTGGTAAGGATATCTCGATATGTCGAGTGCTTCTATCACTGCTGGATGATTGGAGTTCACGATTTTCCAATACAGATGCATAAACAGCTTCATATGTTCGCGCAAGAGGAGATCCTCCAAGACGACTGACAAATTGCAGACTCAAAGTACTGCGTTCTTTTTCCATATTTTTGTTGAGTTCCAATCCAAATGCCCTCATCGCATCAGACCACATGCTTTGTTTCCATTGCTCGAGCTGTTCCTCGAAATCACCACTTGCATCCGCTTCTCCACGTGTAGAAAATCTTGTTGCTCCTTTTTGAGCCATCTGCTCATCAATGTATCTTGGAATCCGCTGATAGGTACTAGCCCAATTATGATCTCCACAACCAAAAACTGCGTATTGAACACCTTTTAGCTCATCCGGTTTTAATTCCTCCAACCACTGTACAAACTGCTCTGCATTACTTGGCGGCTTTCCATTATAAGAAGAAGTTACGATAAGAACTGCTCCTTCTTTTGGCAAACTTCCAATTCGATCGTTAAGAGCCATCACTTCCGTTTGAACACCTTCTAAACTAGCTGTATCTGCTAGTTCTCTTGCAATTCCTTCTGCTACCCCTGTATCCGATCCATACAGAACAAGAAGCGAAAGATTATCGGCTCCAATAATAGAAGGAGTCTTCTGAACGTGCTGTTCAATTTCATGGTTTTTCAGCTTCTCCTCTATAGGTGCAAGAACAGTAGGATGGCTGATAGTTTGATTTCGGGGTAGAATCTGAATCTTAAAATCACCGGGCTTTAGCGTTAATGTTTGTTTTACGTCCAGCTGATAGTCTTGATAATCAATTAATTCAAAATGTTGAAGAAGCATTCCCATTACGAGAGTGGCTTCATGAAGTGCAAACTGCATACCGATACATGCTCGCTGGCCATTTCCAAATGGCTTATAAGCATGATGAGGAACTTTATCTGGATCTTCAAATCGTTCAGGTTGGAATTCTTCTACATTGTCTCCCCATGCGTCTTTATCCCTATGTAGTTGTGGAATAAGAACAGAAATACGATCTTCTCCTTTCTTAATTGGGTATTTCCCACCAATCACTGTATCTTCTTTTGCATAGAGACTGAATGCTGGAGCAGTAGGCCATAGACGTAGCGATTCATTTAAAATCATCCGTATATACTTAAGTTTCATCACTTGTTGGTATGTTGGAGTAGGATCTGTCAATACCCGATCTACTTCTTCATAGGCTTTTTTCAACTTATCCGGATTCTTTAATAAAAAGTAAATTGCAAAAGATAACAATCCACTTGTTGTCTCGTGCCCAGCTATTAAAAAAGTGATAATTTGGAAACGAATATTTTCATCATCCAATTTTTCACTAGTTTCTGGATCCTGCACATTTAACATACGGGAAAGGGTTCTGGTGCAAAAAATTCAAGGCTCTTGCAAGTAATCTCCTAAACTTGGACATACTGATAGTATGAATCTAAAAAAGGTGTGATCAGTATGGAAAAGGAAAATTTGTTTAAATGGAAACATTATCAGCCTGAACTAATCTTATTAACGGTAAGGTGGTACCTACGGTACAATTTGAGCTTCCGTAACCTGGTAGAAATGATGGAGGAAAGAGGATTATCAATGGCTCACACCACCATTATGCGTTGGGTTCATCAATATGGACCTCAATTAGAAGAGAAAGTACGACATCATCTTAAATTAACAAATGATTCGTGGAGAGTCGATGAAACTTATATTAAAGTAAAAGGTCAATGGATGTACTTATATCGTGCAGTTGATTCAGAGGGGAATACAATTGATTTTTATCTAAGTAAATCAAGAGATAAGCAAGCAGCCAAGCGCTTTTTCAAGAAAGCCTTGGCTTTTTCGTATGTTTCTAAACCTCGCGTGATAACTGTAGATAAGAACCTTGCCTATCCTGTAGCGATTCAAGAGTTGAAAGAAGAGAAACATATGCCTGAAGGCATACAACTAAGGCAAGT
This sequence comes from Bacillus sp. Medicinal_06, assembly GCF_056711665.1. Classification (NCBI taxonomy): domain Bacteria; kingdom Bacillati; phylum Bacillota; class Bacilli; order Caryophanales; family Bacillaceae; genus Bacillus; species Bacillus sp. Medicinal_06. Next base: position 26,431 of record NZ_JBWYHD010000015.1, read on the forward strand.
TAAATATCTCAATAATATAGTGGAACAAGACCACCGATTTATTAAAAAACGAGTTCGTTCTATGTTAGGATTAAAGTCATTTAAAACAGCAATCTCTATATTGAGTGGTGTTGAAGCCATGCATATGATGAAAAAAGGACAACTTCACTTACAGGTGAAGTCTGCCCAAAATGAAGTTAGATTCATACATAAATTATTTGGAATTGCATCATAATCTACCATGGAACAGTCTATGCAGGTTTCTATGCCTCTATCAAATGATTTTTGCACCAGAACCGACGATAGTGAATTAACAATTTCAGGGTTCAGTTCAACTTTATTCAAAATAAGATTTTTTTGCATTAAAATCAATGTTAGTGGAACTTTTTTAGTTAAACTTTTTTTCTAAATTAACATAAATACTTGCAATATTTAAATTAGTACTATATAGTTCTAGTTATGACAAAGGTAAAATTAATGAATCAAAAACGTGTGATTGAAGTAGCTGCAACATTATTTTTAGAAAAAGGGTTTGCTTATACAAGTATGGATGAATTAGTACGTGTAAGCAAAGTTTCAAAGTCTAATGTGTATTATCACTTTTCTAATAAGGAAGTATTATTAGAAGGGGTCGTTGATTATTGGATTGAAATGTATCAATCTGCAATTGATGACGTACTTTCTCAGAACCAATTTTTAGTTGAAGATCGTATCCAACTGTTTTTAAAGCAATTATCACAAGGAGTTCAGTCGAGAGAGTATAAGGGGAGCTGTCCATTTATTACTCTTTATATTCAAAGTCCTAAACAGGCCACGCAAATAAAAGAAAAAATAGGCCTTTTTTTTACAGAATTACAAAAGAAAGTTTCTCTATTACTTAAACAAGGGGTAGAGAATGGAGAATTCAGAAATACGATTAATATTGATGAGGTTGCATCACTTTTTATTACAAATCTTGAAGGAGCGTTATTTATTTCAGAAACATTGAAGGATGCAACTGTAATCACGAAAACAGCAGATCATTTTTTAAAATTGCTTCGATAAAAGAAGCTTTTTTTTACATCAAATTAGTACTAAATAGTACTAAAAAGGAGATTTTATATGAGAACAGTATTTTTAATTGGTGGAACAGGCTTTATTGGAAAGCAATTAGTGAAAGAATTAGCCAAAGAGGATGTTAAAATTCTTCTTTTAGTGAGGTCGAAAAGTAAAGCAACACGCCTTTTTCAAGAAAGAGGCATCTTAAAAAAGGCAGTTATGCACTTTATTGAAGGTGATTTGACGAAAATAGATTTAGGTCTAAGTGCTGAAGATAAGGAGAGGGTATTGAAAACGGATGTGATTATTCACGCAGGAGGCCCCATGGATATTCAAGTGACAAGTAAAGAGGCAGCTTCCGTATTTTTAAATGGCGCCAAACATATTAGTGAATTAGCTAAAAGTATTCATCAATTGAAGGGCTTGCAACAATTTATTCATGTTGTAGGTTATATGAGTCCCTTTGATGATAAAAATAGCAAGATTGCAATTGATGTGTTTAAAGAAGGAAACAATTATTTGAAAATAAAAAATCCATATGAGAGAACAAAATTTTTAGCAGATCTTTATATCCGTCACCAGGCATCAGCAGTAGGTTATCCGCTTTCTGTAATTAATCCCCCAACTGTAGTCGGTAGTAGTAAAACAGGGAGTACAGAGCAGATAGCAGGATTAGGTTTGCTTGTGATGAGTATACGAAGAGGGCTCATGCCAGTGATTCCTGGAGGTAAGGGATATAGGTTACCACTTATTTCAAACGATGAGCTTGCGAAGTTTATTGTGCAGGTTTTCAGATTGGAGCAACCGACTATTCAAACATATACACTTGTTGAAGACAAACAGCACGATCAGAACATTGCTGAATTATTAAGTATTATGTCGGAAAGTATGAATATGAGGGCACCAAAAATCTCTGTCCCAATGCCACTTATGACAGCAATTATGAATAGTGGAGTAAGTAAAATAACAAAAATTCCTTCTGATGGACTGAATTTTATTACAAAACGAAAATTTTCAAATGTTTCAGCGAAAAAAATTATGGGAGGAGATTGGTTTAAGAAGACGAGTGTAATGAAATTTTTCCCTGCCGTAGTAGCTGATCTGGATTATCGAATGATGTATCAAAATGGCCAGCATAATCATTTATTTAAACGAACATTATGCGATAACACTACCCTTTACCAATTACAAGGAGAGGGTAAACCGTTTATTTTATTACATGGTTTATTGAGTGATGGAGAGGATTTATTTCCTTTAGCACAAGAGCTTCATGAAAAAACTGGTCAACCTGTATGGATCTTGGATCTTCCAGGTTTGGGACGTTCTCCTTTTAAACAAGAGAAAAATCTTCTAGATATCTATTTGAATGTAGTGAAAAAGTTATTGGAGAAAGCTACTAATGGTGCACATCTAATTGGCCATTCATTCGGTGCGTTTATTCTTCTGGAAGCATTGGTACAAGAGTACATAGATAAGAAGTATTCAATCACTTTACTTCAGCCACCAGTTGTTAAAAAAAATGCTAAATCGCTAAATGTTCCTCAATTTATGAACAAATGGATATTAAAACTGGCAACTACTAATTTGATAGGGCGATATTTATTAAGTAATGGTTTGTTTGAAAGTATGGAGAGTATCCCTGAACATTATATTGAAAAAATAAGTAACAGTTTTACTTCTCCTAGAATTTTAAATACTACGGTTCAGCTTAACAGTTTACTACTGAAAAACGATCAAGGTGATTTCAATGAAGTAACAAAGTATAATCTTCACATTATTTGGGGGGATTATGACAGAGGCTATTCTGCTCCATCACATCTTGGTAAGGTTGATTTTGTTCCATATGGCCATCATTTTCCTCTTAGCCATCCGAGTGAAACGGCAACATTAGTAATAAAAAATAGTAATACTAGCAGATGAGAGTGTGGGATAAATAAAAAGTGTGTAGTAAGATCGTTGTGTCTTTGAATTGAACTACTCACCACTTAACGTCCTTACGGACTGTTTGAAGTGGGAGATTCCTAAGTACAGAGTTCTATCGAACTTTAATGGATTAGGCTATCCCCGTAGTTCCTACGGTTAAGAGACGAATTGCTTCGTTTCTCAGGTTGATCGCTGCATTCCTATCTCTATCGTGATGTGTGCCACAAGAAGAGCAATTCCACTCACGAATTATTAGATTTTTAACGTTTTTATTCTTGTATCCACAATTGGAACATAACTGACTAGAAGCAAATGTTTTAGATACCACAACAACTTGTTTGCCATACCATTTTGCTTTATATTCCAACATCGTTCGAAATTGTGACCAAGATACTTCACTAATTGCTTTTGCAAGCTTTCCATTTTTGAGCAGGTTACTGACTTGTAAGTTTTCTATACCGATGACATCGTGGTTTTTGATGATTTCAGTAGAGAGTTTATGTAAGTAATCAGCTCTTGCATTGGCAATATGTTCATGGATTCTTGCAACTTTCACACGCTGCTTGTTCCAGTTCGAAGAACCTTTCGTTCTTCTGGAAAGGATACGCTGTGCTTTTGCTAACTTTTCTTCTAATATATGGAAGAATTTAGGGTTCTTGTATGTTGTTCCATCAGAAAGAATAGCAAAATCTTTTAACCCAACGTCCATTCCACAAGTGGATTCCGTTTTAAGCATTTCTTGTATCTCTGTTTCGACAAGGATAGATACAAAGTATGTACCACTTGGGTTACGTCGAATCGTTGCATTTAGAATACGACCTTCTACTTCACGACTTTTGGCAAAGCGAACAAGGCCAAGTTTCGGTAATTTCATTTTGTTACCTACAATCGCAATATTGCCGTTCGTTTGCTTGGTTGTGTAGGATTGAACCTTATTGTTTTTAGATTTGAATTGTGGAATATCATTTTGTTTCTTGAAAAAACGCGAAAAAGCATCTGCGAGGTTTTTTAATGTGGATTGAAGAGCAATACTATCTACTTCTTTTAACCAAAGTGTATCCTGTTGCTTTTTTAATTGAGTAAGCTCGGCAGAGCAAGAAGGATAGGTTAATCCTTTTCCTGTCTCTTTATAGGTGTCATTCCAGAGAGCAAGAAAATGGTTAAATACAAAGCGACTGCAACCGATAGTTTTAGCAATTAATATTTCTTGTACCTTATTTGGATAGATACGAAATTTATATGCCTGATTTACTAACATGGGTTGCACCTCACTTTTTTCGTAGGATACCTACAGTATACTAAAAAAAGTAGGCTTACGCCTACCGACATTCATCTCCCACCTAAAATTGGTGTTTTCACACCTTCACATTTTTGAGGAAGGAGTCTTCTGTCGGAAAACGATAAAATCGTACTGTTTGGGGTCCCACTTCATCACCATCAAGCTAATATTTTCACATCCCCCTAAATTAAAATTTTCTTTCTCTACAGATAGCAATTCTGAGAAGCCGCTCATTTTTTCGTTTTGGGGGCATTTCTTTTTCTTAAGTTGATGGATGTGTGGTACTACCCCTATATAAAAGAAAAAGATAAAATGGACAAATTCAAATAGGGATGAATTTGTCCATTTTGTTTGCTATTGATAGTGAGACATAATGTAAGTCAAATGTGATAAACTTAGTTTTTACTCTTTAGTGAGACTGGATAATTCAACAGATTTTTGAGTACAACGTTTCATAGCTGAAATGATAGCTGTTCTTAAACCTTTTTCCTCTAATGTTGCTACAGCTTCTATTGTCGTTCCACCTGGAGAACAAACCATATCCTTTAATGCACCTGGATGTATTCCCGTTTCCAATACCATTTTTGCAGAACCTAATACAGCTTGAGCTGCGAATTTATAGGCTTGATTTCTTGGCATATCATCTATCATCTAGCACAGCAGCATCTGCCATGGCTTCTATAAACATATATACATATGCTGGAGAAGAACCACTAATAGATGTTACAACATCCATTAATTTTTCACTTACTATCTCTGCCTGACCAAAACTATTAAATATATTGAGTATCTCTTCTAAATCTCTTTCTGCAACCATTTCATTGGAACATAACGCAGACATTCCTTCTCCAACAAGAGCAGGTGTATTAGGCATTACTCTTACAACCTTTAACTTTTTCCCGAAAGCATTCTCAGTACTCTTAATACTTTTTCCTGCAGCAATAGTTACGACTATCACATCGGTTTTTATCTGTTCTTTTATTTGGTTAATTACGGATAAATATAGATCTGGTTTGATTGATAAAATTAAAATGTCAGCATTCTTAGCTACTTCATTGTTGTCAGTAGTTGTAGTTATGTCATATTTTTCACTAGCATTTTTTAAATTAATGATGTTTAAATCTGAACAAATTATTTTATCCGGAGAAACTATATTTTTATTAATCATCCCACCTATCATAGCGATACCCATGTTTCCGCATCCGATGAATCCTATTTGTTTGTCCATAATATCTCGATCTTGCTCCTTTTATAATAAATTATATCAGTTTGAAGTTATTATTTTGAAAAAATTAAAAATATCCCATGCAATATAAAAAAACATTTTAAGAGAGTGCATTGTTTTTTGCAATACAAAAAATATATAGAAATCGGTTTTATTCTGTACGAAACGCGTATATTCTAAATAATTTAAGCTAAGGGCTTTTTAGAAAATTTCTTTATTTAATAAAAACGCCTCTTGACATAAAAATGCATTATATTACATAATGTATAAAAATCAAATTGAAAATCGTTGAAGGGAACTAGTACATATGTCTTCTTGCGAAAGAGAGTGGAATTCACTGGCTGAAAGATTCCTCGTATAGAAAGTATCGAACCTATCCCTGAGTCTTAAACGAAAGTTTAAGCGTATGCCTTCGTTACAGGTGTTAAGCGGATATATATATTTATATCAATGAAGGTGGTACCGCGGAACAATGACCGTTTCGTCCTTTTTTAGGGCGGAGTGGTCATTTTTATTTTGCCCTTTGTTGCTAGATAGCCAGTATTCATTAGGGAATTCTTTGCTAAATAACATGTATAGAAGCTAATTTTGCAAAAAACTTTGAATTTAGACTAGGAGGTACAAAAGTGAAAAAACAACGAATTGTTGTGAAGATTGGAAGTAGTTCTTTGGCAGCTAATCATGGTGGAATCTCTGAAGAACAGCTTTCAGATCACGTTGCTGCTTTGGCGCGACTGAAACAGGAAGGACATGAAGTGTTGCTAATTACATCTGGGGCTGTCGCTGCAGGTTTTTCCGCTCTAGGGTATCCTAGCCGACCTGTGACAATAAAAGGAAAACAGGCTGCCGCGGCTGTTGGGCAAAGTCTGTTAATGCAGGCGTATACGGAAGAATTCCATAAATATGAGATCGTTACTGCGCAACTCTTGCTGACGAGAAGTGATTTCTCCAGAAAAGAACAATACAGTAATGCCTACGCCACTTTAGGGGAGCTACTAAATCGTTCCGCTCTTCCTATAATCAATGAAAATGATTCTATTTCTTTAGAGGAGCTGACATTTGGTGATAATGACATGTTGTCTGCTTTAGTAAGCGGGCTTGTATCAGCTGATATGCTCATAATTTTTACAGATGTGAACGGTTTGTATGACCGAAATCCTCAAAAAAATCCGGGTGCAAAAAAATATTACTTTCTCCCTGAAGTTACGGAAGAAATCGCTGCTCTTGCTGGAGATGCTGGATCAAAACTTGGAACTGGCGGAATGAAATCGAAAATCGATGCTGCAAAGACCGCACTATCACTTGGAGTGAGTGTATTCATCGGAACAGGGCGTGGACAGGAGAAGTTTTTAGATGTTTTGAAGGGGAAAGGTGACGGAACGTACATCGGTAATGCTCCTCAAAAAGTGATCAAGATGAACAAGCAATGGATTGCGCTACATTCTGTTGTCAGCGGACAAATCGAAGTGGATGCCGGAGCAGCCGCTGCCATCATTCAGCATGGAAAAAGTCTTCTCCCTGCCGGTGTTACCAATGTGTCTGGGTTCTTTCAAGCAGGCAAAGTCGTTGAGGTCATCACACAACAAGGACGCGTCATAGGGAAAGGACAATGTAGATATAGTGCAGAGGAATTACAAGATATAAAAGGTATGCAGAGTCACGACATTCAAGTTCAAGACGAAAGACATAGCTATGAAGTCATTCATAGGGATAATTGGGTTTCATTTTAAGAGTAGAGAGGATTCGTTCAAGTGAAGAGAACAGAGTCCTCCGTCTTAAATCTGCTTGATTCACCTAATATCTATGTAGAAGAGTCTTGGATGGTAGGGCCAAGTTGTCAGAGTTAAACACGCTTCAAGTTTTATATTTTAAATCTTTAAAAGGAGGAAATGAAAATGAACGAAGTGTTGGAAAAGGGACAAAAAGCGAAAAAGATTGCTGGAGAACTTGTACTCAAATCCACTAATCAAAAAAACAAGGCACTTGCGGCGATTGCTGAGCAATTGATAGTAGAGACACCCTATATTTTGAAGGAGAACAAACGAGATATCGAAGAAGGTAAAGCGAAAGGAATGTCTGCTTCTATACTTGACCGCCTAATGCTGAATGAACAGCGCATTATTGATATGACAGAGGGTATCCGGCAGCTGATTGATTTGCGTGATCCTGTTGGAGAATGTGTAACCGCATGGGAACGGCCGAATGGATTGTCTATTCAGGAGATGCGTGTGCCACTAGGTGTTGTCGGGATGATTTACGAGGCGCGACCGAACGTAACAGTTGATGCGGCCACAATTTGCTTAAAAACAGGAAACGCAGTGATTTTGCGTGGTAGTTCTTCCGCTACTTATTCTAACAAAGCCATCGTTGCTGTCATTCACCGAGCGCTCAAACAATCGAGCTTGCCTCCAGAAAGCGTACAGCTCATTGAAGATACGTCAAGAGATGGCGCAAAGCAGCTGTTTACATTAAACGAGTACTTGGATGTTCTTATCCCAAGAGGTGGCAAGCAGCTAATAGATACTGTAGTGAGAGAAGCGTCTGTTCCTGTATTAGAAACAGGTGCGGGAAATTGTCACATTTTCATTGATGAAACAGCGAATAAACAAATGGCATTTGATATTATCATAAACGCCAAAACGCAGCGTCCATCTGTATGTAATGCAATTGAAACGATTATACTTCATGAGAAGTGGGCGCAGCGATTTGGTACCGAGCTCTTTTCTTCCTTAAAGGAAAGAGGAGTGGAGTTGCATGGGGATAAGAAGGTATTGGTAATGGATTCCTCTATTGTAACTGCTTCAGAAGAAGACTGGGGAAGAGAATTTTTGTCTCTCACGCTAGCAGTCAAAATTGTCTCCTCTGTTGAAGAAGCGATTGACCACATCAATACTTATGGATCCATGCATTCCGAAGCGATTATTACAGAGAACGAGGAAAACGTCAGCAAGTTTTTCACGTCCGTCGATGCCGCGGCGCTCTACCATAATGCTTCGACTCGCTTTACTGACGGTTTTGAATTTGGCTTCGGCGCAGAAATCGGTATCAGCACACAAAAGCTGCACGTGCGGGGACCGATGGGTCTGTCTGCATTGACTTCCACAAAATATGTGATTCGTGGGAATGGACAGATTCGGATATAAGAAATAGAAGGACAGAGGCAAAGTAAAGAGGGGGCTTTGCCTCTTTAATAGACATAAAAAGACTATTATTAGTGATGCGATGTTTTGTTTGGTGTCTCAGCTACAAGAACAAGTGATGCGATAAAGCTTATTCAAGCAATTGAAAAGTCTGTCTTCGATATAATTCTGCTTGATTTTCCACCCTATATTCAACCAACACAACAACAGGCAATTTTCTATGTTAATGAATTGTTTAAGCATACGACTAAAAAAGTTGTTCTTTATAATAACCCTTTTCGAACTGGTTTTGACTTACGGACTGAATCTCTTAATATTCTTATTACACAACACTCTAATCTTATTGGGCTTAAAGAGGAGGGCGATATTAATCGTTATAAAAATACAAAACTACCTGATGATTTTATTTTGTTTGCTGGAGGAGATATCAATTTCATAGAAAAGATAAATAATGGATGTAATGGGCTTTCTAGTATGGTAGGGAATGTTTATCCCAAAGAAATCAAGCAAGCGTTCAATAACTTGTTAATGAATAGGCCGGTTGACCACTATAAGATAAAACAATTAATTGATGAAGTTACATATCATCAAACTATTATGAATATAAAACAACATTATAATAATCTTGGTATAAAAGTAGGAACTTGCCGGGCACCTATTAACACTTATAAGGGAACAGTCGTTCAAATAGTATAATCAAACAAATTCTTACTACCAAAAGTCAAAATCTATTGCTGGCATCGTTGCCGTGTAAAATTCTTATCAAGCACAATCGTTTCAATAATTTGTGCTTTTAAAAAATTACAGAAGATAGACTTTTTGAAAAATACCTTTCATTGTACATTAATATACGTCAATAATCTCATTGAGCAAGAACCTTAGTTACAAAAATTTTAATTTAAAAATTTTTGTAACTTTTTGTTTTTTTATGTCATCTTTATTATAAATTAAAAAAATGATTCTATTAAATTTTTGTTCTTTCTTCATCATATGCATCGCTTCTACTCCATAAAGTAAATAGCAGCAATTAATAAGGGCGTTTTATTTTGCATTAGGGAAGAAAGGGGTATCGCCACATGTCCTTTACTAGTTTAAATGGGAGAAAGTTTTGAAGTGCAAACAAGAGCAGTGAAAATAGAGGAAATCTATCAAGAAGTATTAGACGGTAAAAGAAGTAGGTTCCCAGCGAATACATGGAAAGAAGATGACAATAGAGATCTATCTAGAAGAGTAACAAAATATTTAATTGAAACAATTTTAAAGTGGAATGAAGAGGATATTAAACAAAAATGGAATACGCCTTTAATTATAAAATATCGACTACTCGGTGCGCTCAAACATGGTTATGATAACAGTCCATACAAAATGATTGAAGACTTATATCCCAATAGATTTAAAGAGTGGGAGTTTAGTATGACACCTTTAAATTTTTGGACTAAAGAAAAAGCTCTTGAAGTATTAAAATGGACTATTGAAGAAAAAGAACAGCTAAGTAAAGTACAACTACTAAAGATATACGGAAAAAAATGGGTAAAAGAAAATAAACTCAGTGCACCATTAGTTATGTATTGGAATGGTAGCCCTTATGCAATGATAAACGCTTTATATCCTAATAAATTTAAAGAATGGGAATTTAGTATGACTCCTAACAAGTTTTGGACCAAAGATAAAGCATTAGAGGCACTAAGATGGACTATTGAAACGAAAGAAAAGTTAACTCCTGCTCAATTATTACAAGTTTACAGTGTAAAATGGCTAACTATTCATAAATTAATCTCTCCTTGTCAGATATTATGGAAGAACAGTCCGTACTCTATGCTCAATGAATTATATCCGGGTCAAAATAAAGAATGGGAATTTAAATTTACACCTACCGGATTTTGGACCGAAAAAAAAGCATTAGAGGCGCTGAAATGGACTATTGAAGAAAAGGAAAAACTAACAGAGGAGCAATTACTATCTACATACACACAAAGGTGGTTAATAAAACATAAATTATGGACGCCATTAAGAAGATATTGGAATGGTAGTCCATACGAGATGTTAAATGCTTTATACCCAAATCGCTATTCAAAAGATATGTTAAAAGGTTATAAAAATAAATAATGGTTACTAATACATAGGAATAAGCCAAAAGACCATCGCTATCAACCTGACGAAATTAAATACCTCAAAAATGAAAAATTTGAATCTATTAATACGGATTCAAAAAGAAATATTAATAAATTTTAAAACGTTAGTTTGTGTCTTCTTTTGTAGCTATCAATATAAACTGAAATTGAATTTTTAGAAGAATATGAAATAAATCAAAAAGAAATGATGATTATATTAGAAATCCCACGTATAGTCATAAACTATCAAGTTTAAGATAGAGGTAATAAAAAAGTTGATTTAAACAATTCCTAACTTAATTATAGGAAAATAAAAAATTTAATTATAGGAGCGAAATTATATGTCACCTTTACGCGATGAAGCATTAAAAATGCATAAAGAAAAGCAGGGTAAGATCGGTGTTTATCCTAAAGTTAAAGTGCAAAATTCGACAGATTTAAGTCTTGCTTACTCACCAGGCGTTGCTGAACCATGCTTAGAGATTTATAAAGATGAAAGTAAAGTATATGATTATACAATGAAAGGGAATCTCGTTGGAGTTATATCCGATGGAACTGCAGTACTAGGTCTTGGGAATATTGGGCCTAAAGCAGCTATGCCAGTAATGGAGGGAAAAGCTTTACTTTTCAAGTCATTTGCTGAGATTAATGCTTTTCCTATTTGTTTAAACACTAATAATCCAGATAAGATTGTTGAGGCTGTTAAATTATTAGAACCCAATTTTGGGGGGATAAATTTAGAAGACATTGCAGCACCTCAATGCTTTGAAATTGAAGAGCGCTTACGAAGATCCTGTGATATTCCTATTTTTCATGATGATCAACACGGTACAGCTATTGTAACTATTGCTGGCCTAATTAATGCTCTTAAGTTAGCAAGTAAAAAAATGGAAGATGCGCAGGTTGTTGTAAATGGCGCTGGTGCTGCTGGGATAGCTATTGTTAAGCTGTTACTTCATATGCATGTTAAAAATGTTATTTTGTGTGACACAAAAGGGATAATATATGAAAACCGACCTATTGGCATGAATACACTTAAAGAAGAAATAGCTCGTATTACCAACATAGAACAGAAGCGGGGAACATTAGCAGACGCTCTTAGTGGTGCTGATGTATTTATTGGGGTATCAGCTGCAGGTGTAGTTGATGAGGAAATGATTCGTTCTATGAATCATAATCCTATTATTTTTGCTATGGCTAACCCTACACCTGAAATTATGCCTAATAAAGCAAAAATGGCTGGTGCACTAGTAGTTGGTACAGGTCGTTCTGATTTTCCTAATCAAGTAAATAATGTACTAGCATTCCCCGGAGTTTTTCGTGGAGCTTTAGATGTACAAGCAAAAGAAATTAATGAAGAAATGAAGCTAGCAGCTGTTTATGCAATAGCTGAGTTAATTTCAGAAGAAGAGCTTCATGTAAACTATGTCATTCCAGATCCGTTTGATCCTAGAGTGGTGCCGCATGTGGCATATGCTGTTGCGCGTGCTGCAATGGAAACTGGTGTTTCAAGAAGAAATATCAGTATAGCTGAAATTAAAAACAATCTATTAAGATTATCAGAAGAGACAATTGTATTAAAATAAGTATTTGTCTTGAAAAAAGAAAATGTTATGGAGCAAAGATTGCATGTATTTGAAACAGGCTATCCCGAATGAGATAGCCTGCTATATTTTTAAAACTTTTTAATTGTTAATGCATTTATCTTGAAGTTTTGACACCAAAATGACTTTTCTAATACTTAATATTTTTTTGTAAAATCATGTACTTTTTGATTAGATTTTGTAGTATTAATTATAAATTAAAGATACGCTTCTATTAGAATAGGTTTAAAAGCGTGTAAACTCCCCTTATAAAAAAATTGTCAATTTTTTTATAAGGGGAGTTTACATGATGGTTTTTATTGGCTTAGATTCTTTTACTTACAGGCTATTTATAGAGATTAGTAGTGAGAAAGCGGATAAATCTATGTTCTTAAGAAATTTAACAAAAAATCACTTAATGACCATTGATTATTATCAGAGTGGATTTTTGTAAACATGTAAAGGACGTGTTTATAACTTTGATTTAAATCAACAAACCCTTACTTTAATAGATGAATAGCAAAAGGTCTTCTACTTAGTTCTTAGCGTATAGAACGTTAAAACATGTATGTTACTCTTTCTATTATCTATAAAATACATATATATCTAGTTATTTGTAAATAAAATGGAAACGAACAAAATCTTAAAAGGAGCGAACTTGAATGATGATTGTTCTTCAGGTAGTTTTAGCAATTTTTATTTTAGTAGGGGGATTCATAAAACTTTTCCGTATACCTTTTCAGATTGAACATTGGCAACACTATCAATATCCATTATGGTTCATGTCTATAATCGGTTTTATTGAAATTGTTGGGGCAATAGGAATAATCGGTGGTATCTGGAATCCATACTTAGCAATCGGATCAAATATATTATTAGTAGTTCTCATGGTCGGAGCCATTCATGCTCATATTTTTCGGGCACATCAATCTATCTTAATGATTATTCCTGCAACACTCTGTTTAATATTATCTACGACGATAATTATTTGGAACTTAAATGTATTTTCTTAAACTTAACTATAAACTTCCACTTCAAATAATAGGAGTTATATAAATAACAATTTTAATTAAATAAATATAATTTTAAAATTAATAATTATTAAAAAATATTATATAAGATTTATTTAAAATGGTAATTAATCAAAGAGTATTAATGCCGAAAAAATTATCACCACTTTACTTTTGCTTTTAATGATTATATGAATGGAAAGCTCCTTTATTTCTTAAAACGTACCCTTGTAAAGGACATACAAAAGCCTAGGCAACTTTAAGAAGGTGATCTCTTTATTGCATAGGGATAACCTTTTTTAAATTCCATTGGTATATGTAGTAAATCATATATTGTTTATTTTCTTTTTTTAATTTATCTAGAGTCTTTAATAGAGACTTCATCTTTCAGAGGACCTAAGAAAGATTCTTGGGAGAGTTATCCCAACAGTTTCCTCTTCGTGACATAGATTATTGTAACCCTAGTTCCTTAACTGTTTTTTGGAAATTAGGATCCGTATAATGAACTCCTTAATTTGAGTGAATCAATGCACCTTTTGCTTGATACTTACTTGTTCGTTACAAAAAGCCAACATCTCTCGCCAGATCCCGTAAGGTATTTGGAAATGAGATATTTTGAATCTCTTGAGCAAATAATTGTAATTCATCAGATACAGAAATAGCCATACAAAAACGTCATCTTTTCCTATGATTCTACAAAAAGAATAGCGCGTTTTTTCATTTTAGGTGGGATTCTGTGTTATTAACTTGATGGAAATGGGATAAGATTAGATCAGTCTGTCCAAAATCAGAAAGAATTCATTCACCAATTGTTTGGGCTTACAGCATAAGATATGATTCCGCTAGGAATATATGCGTTTTATTCTCTTTCGGGTTATTTTTGCACCAGAACCCTAATGGGTGGGTTGAACAAGAAATAAGAGACTAGTCTCGATATAGTTTACAATGTTTATTTCTTCTATACGGGATATCATTAATTTTCTTAGAATAATAATTTCAAATCAATAAAAATTTATAATAAAAGGAGCAAGATCGAATTATTATGAATAAACAAATAGGATTCATCGGATGCGGAAACATGGGTATCGCTATGATAGGTGGGATGATTAACAAAAATATAGTTTCTCCGGATAAAATAATGTGTTCAGATTTAAACGTCATTAATTTAAAAAATGCTAGTGAAAAATATGACATAACTACAACTACTGACAACAATGAAGTTGCTAAGAATGCTGATATTTTAATTTTATCAATCAAACCAGATCTATATTCATCCGTAATTAACCAAATAAAAGAGCAGATAAAAAACGATGTAATAGTCGTAACTATTGCTGCGGGAAAAAGTATTAAGAGTACTGAGGATGCTTTCGGGAAAAAGTTAAAGGTTGTAAGAGTAATGCCTAATACACCTGCTCTTGTTGGAGAAGGAATGTCTGCGTTATGTTCCAATGAAATGGTTGCAGAAAGAGATTTAGAAGAGATACTCAATATATTTAATAGTTTTGGTCAGGCAGAGATAGTAAGTGAAAAATTAATGGATGTTGTAACATCTATTAGTGGTTCTTCTCCAGCATATGTATATATGTTTATAGAAGCCATGGCAGATGCTGCTGTACTAGATGGTATGCCAAGAAATCAAGCCTATAAATTCGCGGCTCAAGCTGTATTAGGTTCTGCAAAAATGGTATTGGAAACGGGAATACATCCAGGTGCGTTGAAAGATATGGTTTGTTCTCCAGGGGGAACGACGATAGAAGCTGTAGCAACACTAGAGGAAAAAGGTTTAAGAACAGCTATCATTTCAGCTATGAAACGTTGTACTCAAAAATCTGTTGAATTATCCAATTTAACTAATAAATAAGAAGCTACATTTAGGGGTAACGTCACATTCATTAATTCAAGCTATTTTTAAAGTTAAAAGCCTGTTGCTATTCTCTTATAGGGGAGGAGGACCATAACATAGCCTTCCGCCACTGTACTCTAAGCTGAAATAACCTAAATTTGTATAAATAAAGAGTGTATAAAAATTTGTAATCGGAGGATTTATTATGTCAAAAAAAGTTCCTTCTTCCTTTATCATAATTATAGGATTAATGCTATTTGCATTGTTTTTTGGAGCAGGAAATTTAATTTTTCCACCTATGCTTGGTCAAATGGCTGGAAAGAATGTATGGATAGCCAATGCAGGTTTCTTAGTTACCGGAGTTGGTTTACCATTGCTAGCAATAACAGCATTTGTTTTTTCTGGCAAAAAGGATTTACAATCTTTAGCTAGTCGTGTACATCCGTTGTTTGGTATTGTATTTACAACTGTTCTCTACCTAGCAATTGGTCCTTTTTACGCTATCCCTAGATCTGGTAATGTATCGTTTGAAATTGGAATTAAACCTTTTTTATCAAATGATGCAAGTCCTGTTACATTAATTATATTTACAATCTTATTTTTCACAGTTGCATGCTTGTTATCACTTAATCCTACAAAAATTATTGATGTAGTTGGAAAATTTTTGACTCCTATTAAATTGACATTTATCGGATTGCTCGTAGTTGTAGCTCTTGTTCATCCAATTGGAAGAATTCAAGCACCTTTTGAAGGGTATACATCACATGCATTTTTTAAAGGTTTTCAAGAAGGTTACTTAACACTGGATGCTCTTGTAGCTTTTGTTTTCGGGATTATTATTGTGAATGCAATTAGAGAAAAAGGGGCTACCACTAAAAAACAGCTCATGATTGTTTGTGCAAAAGCAACGGCTATTGCTGCTACACTCTTAGCTCTTATCTATACTGCCCTTTCCTATATGGGGGCTTCTAGTGTTGAAAAACTTGGTCGTTTAGATAATGGCGCTGAAGTTTTAGCAAAAGTTTCAGACTATTATTTTGGTTCTTATGGTGCAATTTTATTAGGTTTAATGATTATAGTAGCATGTTTGACCACAAGCGTAGGACTTATCACTGCTTGTTCTTCTTTTTTCCATGAATTATTTCCAAAGATCTCTTACAAAAAATTCGCTATTATTTTGTCTGTTTTTAGTACACTAGTTGCAAATATAGGATTAACACAATTAATTACGATTTCAATCCCTGTATTAATGACTATGTATCCAATTGCTATTACCTTAATATTCTTAACTTTTTTACACTCTGTATTTAATGGTAGATTTGAAGTATATCAAGGTAGTTTGATATTAACATTTATTATTAGTTCATTTGATGGCTTAAATGCTGCTGGAGTAAAAATCGAAATAATTCATAATTTTTTCGCCCATTCTCTTCCTTTGTATAGTGTAGGTTTAGGTTGGGTACTTCCAGCTATTATAGGCGGTGTATGCGGTTATATTTTTAGCGTATTACGGAAGAAAAATACCCTTAGTTCTGGTGAAATTTGATTAAATAAATTTTTTGAATATTTTAAATTCATATAATGTAAAGTTTTGGACCAGCTAATATCTAAGTAAATTTATATATACCACAAGAATTAGAAAAACATACCTTATTTTTTAAAGGAGATACAGAGAATATGAGTAAGTTATTAAAAAAGAAATCTGTTACACAATTGTTAGAGCATAATCAAAGTAAGACCTTAACAAAAACATTAGGAGCATTTGATTTAATTATGTTAGGAATAGGCTCGATAATTGGAACAGGAGTTCTTGTGTTAACTGGATTAGTAGCAGCAAGAGATGCTGGTCCAGCAGTTATTTTTTCATTTGTACTTGCAGCGATTGTTTGTGCATTTATAGCATTATGTTACGCAGAAATTGCTTCTACACTCCCAACGTCAGGTAGTGTATATACGTACTCCTATGCAACAATTGGTGAGTTTGTGGCTCATTTAGTAGGTTGGACGTTACTTTCAATATATATCGTGGCAACAGCGGCTGTCGCTGGTGGATGGACGGGATATTTTCACAATTTAATAAATGGATTTGGATTAGAGATACCAAAAACCCTATTAACAATTCCATCACAAGGTGGTATTGTTAATCTACCAGCTGTAATCATTACATTGATATTAACATGGATGTTATCGCGTGGTACGAAGGAAAGTAAACGTATCAATAACATAATGGTGCTAATTAAAATTGGAATGGTTGTATTATTTATTATAGTTGGTATATTCTATGTAAAGCCAGAGAACTGGATACCATTTACACCATACGGTTTTAGTGGGATTTTTGCTGGTGGAGCAGCCGTATTCTTCGCTTTTATGGGCTTCGATATATTAGCAACTTCGGCAGAAGAAGTAAAAGATCCACAACGTAATCTTCCCATCGGTATTATTGTATCGTTAATCATATGTACACTTATTTACATTATAGTATGCCTTGTTATGACAGGGATGGTTTCCTATAAAGAATTAAATGTACCTGAGGCAATGGCTTATGTAATGGAAGTTGTAGGGCAAGGGAAAGTCGCTGGTGTAATTGCTGCTGGGGCTGTAATTGGCCTTATGGCTGTTATTTTCTCGACTATGTACGCTGCAACACGAGTATTCTTTGCAATGAGTCGTGATGGACTGTTACCAAAATCACTTGCGAAGATTAATAAGAAGACTGGAGCACCAACCTTTACAATTGGATTAGCGGGAATAGGAAGCTCTGTGATAGCTGGATTTATTGATTTAAAAGAATTAGCGAATTTAGTTAACATTGGTGGTTTAGTAACGTTTGCGCTAGTTAGTGTATCAGTTATTATCCTCCGTAAATCACACCCAAATTTAAAACGTGGATTTATGGTGCCGTTTGTACCCGTATTACCAAGCATTTCAATTGTATGTTGTGTGTTCTTAATGCTAAATTTACCATTAAGAACATGGGTGTACTTCAGTATTTGGATCACTATTGGAGCAGTAATATATTTTGTTTATTCGATGAAGCACAGTAATTTAAATGAGGAAAAAATTTCAAAAGCACATGATAAAATGGCGAGATAATAGTCAGAGGAAATACTATTAATAATTATATCGATAATGGAGTAACATAGATATCAATCAAAATTAAAAAAGATGACTTCTGTTGAATACAGAAGTCATCTTTTTGATGTTACATAATTTTTTTGAAATGCCTTCTACAGAAGAGACAGATTCGTATTTTCCCTTACTGTTTTGATGTCCATTTAAATAATTTTTACGCAATCGCTTTAGAATCCTTCGATTGAAAAAAATAAAGCATCATATCTTTTTTATTTTATTGTTTTCCGACAGAAGACTCCTTCCTCAAAAATGTGAAGGTGTGAAAACACCAATTTTAGGTGGGAGATGAATGTCGGTAGGCGTAAGCCTACTTTTTTAGTATACTGTAGGTATCCTACGAAAGAAGTGAGGTGCAACCCATGTTAGTAAATAAGGCATATAAATTTCGTATCTATCCAAATAAGGTACAAGAAATATTAATTGCTAAAACTATTGGTTGCAGTCGCTTTATATTTAACTATTTTCTTACTCTCTGGAATGACACCTATAAAGAAACAGGAAAAGGATTAACCTATCCTTTTTGCTCTGCCGAGCTTACTCAATTAAAAAAGCAACAGGATACACTTTGGTTAAAAGAAGTGGATAGTATTGCTCTTCAATCCACATTAAAAAACCTCGCAGATGCTTTTTCACGTTTTTTCAAGAAACAAAATGATATTCCACGATTCAAATCTAAAAACAATAAAGTTCAATCCTACACAACCAAGCAAACGAACGGTAATATTGCGATTATAGATAACAAGCTGATTACTTACATAAACTCTCTACTGAAATCATCAAAAACCACGATGTCATCGGTATAGAAGACTTACAAGTCAGTAACCTGCTCAAAAATGGAAAGCTTGCAAAAGCAATTAGTGAAGTATCTTGGTCACAATTTCGAACGATGTTGGAATATAAAGCAAAATGGTATGGCAAACAAGTTGTTGTGGTATCTAAAACGTTTGCTTCTAGTCAGTTATGTTCCAATTGTGGATACAAAAACAAAGATGTTAAAAATCTAATAATTCATGAGTGGGATTGCCCTTCTTGTGGCACACATCACGATAGAGATAGGAATGCAGCACTCAATCTGAGAAACGAAGCAATTCATCTCTTAACCGTAGGAACTACAGGGATAGCCTAATCCATTAGAGTTCGATAGAACTCTGTACTTAGGAATCTCCCACTTCAAACTGTCCGTAAGGACGTTAAGTGGTGAGTAGTTCAATTATTTTCAATCGTAGATAAAAGCTCTTCTATTCTTCCAGCTTTTAATTCTCTTTTACTCCTCACAAAAGCTATAAATTCAATTATTTCTTCTGTAGATAATGATTCTCCGTCTATGGAAAGTGTATGGTTAGAATCTTTCAATATCTTTGTAATCTCAACAACACCTATTTTCTTTTGCAGATATTCAGTTCGACCCAATATATAATCTACTGATGTATCAAATAAATCTGCTATTTTGGATAAAGATTGTAATGAAGGCATTCTGTAACCATTTTCATACCCAGCATAGGTACTTTTCGCAATCCCAAGTCGATCTGCTGTATCTTGTAAGGACCATTTTTGATTTTTTCTTAATTCAGATAAACGTTCCAGCATTCGTCTCATACCCCATCTATTTTTGTTGAATCAATTATAACATAGAAAAATAACCAAGAATAGAAAAAAGTACGCGTATAGAATACAAAACCTTGATTATTCCAAATTAAGTTCTATAATGATAAGTATAAATACGCATTTCGCGAACGATATACAGTTATTTATTCTGTGGAGGTTTTATGTATGAAGAAAATTTTAATACTCGCAACTGGTGGAACGATTGCTTCAGTGGAGGGAAACGAAGGGCTCGTTCCAGGATTAGCTGCTGAGGAATTGTTGCATTATTTCTCTAAGTCATCCCCAAACATAGAAATTGATTGCAAAATCTTAATGAACATTGACAGTACCAATATGCAGCCTGAGAATTGGGTAGAAATGGCTAATGCTGTTTTTCACCATTATGATTATTATGACGGATTTGTGATTACACATGGGACAGATACATTAGCCTATACATCTTCTGCGCTTTCTTATATGCTTCAAGGTCTAAGAAAACCGGTTGTTTTAACAGGCTCACAAGTCCCTATCAGTTTTAAAAAAACAGACGCAAGGAAAAATGTAGCTGATGCCCTGAGATTTTCCTGTGAGGATATTGGCGGTGTGTTCATTGTTTTTGATGGTCGGGTCATTATTGGGACAAGAGCCGTTAAAATGCGAACCAAAAGTTATGATGCGTTTGAAAGTGTGAATTATCCATATGTTGCCGATGTAAATGAAAATGAAGTTAGATATCATTGGAAGCCAATGTCTACTAGTAATAAGCTCTCGGTAAATACTAGTTTATGTACAGATGTTTTTCTTATGAAATTGTATCCAGGTACAAAGCCAGAGATATTTGATTGTCTAAAAGGTTTGTATAAAGGAATTATTATTGAAAGCTTTGGTAACGGCGGATTACCTTTTGAAGGAAGGAACTTGCTTTCAAAAATTCAAGAGCTTACTGAAGAGGGAATTGCTATAGTGATCACAACTCAGTGCTTGGAAGAAGGAGAAGATATACTTCTCTATGAAGTAGGACAAAAGGTAGCACAGCATCGAGTAATATTATCTGGAGATATGAATACGGAAGCCATCATGGCGAAACTGATGTGGACACTTGGACAAACTGATAAATTAGAAGAGGTCAAAGAGATCATTGAAACCCCTTTAGCAAGTGATTTAACGCTTCCATCTGATAAGGATTGGTAATGATTCTATCTATCTTTCTAGGATTTTGCATTTTATAGAGGAGAGAAATTAATATGTCAATTACAAAAGAGCACATGCGAGTTGAGAAGGATTTTTTAGGATCAAAGGAAGTACCTATCAAGGCCTATTACGGAATTCAAACTCTACGTGCTGTTGAAAATTTTCCAATCACAGGATTTAGAATACATGAAGAATTAATTAAAGCAATGGCTATGGTGAAAAAAGCAGCAGCACAAGCAAACATGGACGTTAAACGCCTATATTCAGGAATTGGAGAAGCTATTGTAAAAGCGGCAGATGAAATGATGAAAGGGAAATGGCATGATCAAATTATCGTAGATCCTATTCAAGGCGGAGCCGGGACATCAATAAATATGAATGTAAATGAAGTCATTGCCAATCGTGCCATTGAATTACTAGGGAAAGAAAAAGGAGACTACTTCCATTGCAGTCCTAATACTCATGTGAATATGTCTCAATCTACAAACGACGCATTTCCTACAGCAATTCATATCGCAGTGTTGAATCTTCTTGAAAAATTACTGAAAACAATGGCCGATATGCACAGCGTGTTCCAACAAAAAGCACAAGAATTCAATCATGTAATCAAAATGGGCCGCACCCACCTTCAAGATGCTGTACCAATTCGTCTTGGTCAGGAATTTGAAGCATATGGACGCATGATTGAACGTGATATTAAGCGTATTAAGCAATCCAGCCAACATTTATATGAATTGAACATGGGAGCGACAGCAGTCGGTACAGGATTAAATGCAGACACTCGTTATATTAAACTGGTTGTCAAATATCTCGCTGAAATTAGTGAATTACCACTTGTTGGTGCTGAGCATCTAGTCGATGCAACGCAAAGTACGGATGCCTATACAGAGGTATCCGCTGCATTGAAAGTATGCATGATGAATATGTCAAAATTCGCGAATGATTTACGTTTAATGGCATCTGGCCCTAGAGCTGGATTGGGGGAAATTACGTTACCGGCACGTCAGCCGGGTTCATCCATCATGCCTGGTAAAGTAAATCCAGTGATGGCAGAGGTGATTAACCAAGTAGCGTTCCAAGTGATTGGTAATGACCATACTATTTGCCTTGCATCAGAGGCGGGTCAGCTGGAACTAAATGTTATGGAGCCAGTCCTTGTATTTAACCTGTTTCAGTCTATAAGCATTATGGATAATGCTTTCCGTGTTTTCACAAATCACTGCTTAAAGGGAATCAAGGCAAATGAAGAACGTTTGAAAGAATATGTAGAAAATAGTGTGGGTGTCATTACAGCGGTTAATCCCCATATTGGGTACGAGGTTGCTGCCCGCATTGCCAAAGAGGCAATTTTAAGTGGAGCTCCGATAAGAGAACTATGCCTAAAGTATGATGTGTTAACAGAGGAGGAGCTAGATTTAATTCTAGACCCATACGAAATGACACATCCAGGAATCGCGGGTGCAATTTTACTTGAAAGGGAATAGCATATTAACCATTAAACAATGAATACAGCAAACTTTGCTTTAAACTATTAATCCCCAGATTAGAAGCAAATTTAAATATCATCTGGAAAAAACATCAAGTATTTTCTAGTGCAGCAAACTAGTTTTTAGATCAGCTTCAAAACAATATTAAATAGTAGAAATTCGATTGCTATAGAGAATTGCTTATTCAAAGTTTAAAAAACGCTATTTTAATTAGTAAAATAGCGTTTTTTACCTAGCAATAACATATTTTCTTTTTGTCATACGTATAAGCTTCGCCGGGCGGCCGTACTACCGTTGGTATATTTTTAGAGAAAAACTCCTTCATCGATATATTTTGATCAACATATTCCGGTCCGGTAATTGTGGTGATATCTGGAAAATCTACGCCGCTAGTATAAGTTAGCATATCAAACAGGGTGAGAGGTTTTCCTGTTTGATTGGGGATTTTTAATCCACCAAGATATCGTTGTACATCTTCATCTAGTTTGAGCTTTCCTTTATCGACTTGTTGCATCACGTCTAAGGCAGTAAATGTTTTCGAGACTGAAGCAATTTGAAAGACCGTGTCCCGACGGGGATTTTCTTTTCTTTATCTGCATAACCATACCCTTTATTGACGACGACTTTTCCATCATGGACGACGACAAAACTTGAACCGTTCACATTGAACTTCTTCATTTTTTCCTCAAATAACAGATCAGCAAAAGATTCTACTTCTTTTTTTTACTAGGTGCTTTCGTCATTTTGATATCCGTTGTGGATGTTGATGGTTTTGATTTTCCAACTTCTAATGATTGTTGGGAACACGCAGAAATCATGCTTGTAGAAGTAAGCAGAATTGCCATGAGGCCCAATTTATTGATTGTTTTTTCATTTTTCGTGCACTCCTTTGTTTGACTGAAATTTTCTTGTTAGCACAACGAGTTGTCAGCTCGTCAGTGTATGCACTGAGTGTAGCAAGCAGCAAGTCATAGTAGCTAGTGACTTTTTGTCAGATTTATATAGACCATGAAAAATAGGGGGGTACGGCTGTTTTGATAGTCATGACTTACAAATCATGACACTTTGACACTACCGTATGTGACAGACGAATGGTTAAAATCGAAGGGCGGCTCTTAACGTAATAGCAAAGAAAGAGGAGGAGAGAATCTAATGACGAAAACATCATCTCAAAAAATTTTGCAAGATTTTTACTTTTTGTTGTTTACCTTCGGATCTGGATTGTTTTACTTTTGTTTCTATTTGGTCAGCATTACAATTGCGTTGGTGATGACGGTTATCTTCGTGGGTATTCCCTTGTTGGCGAGTGTGTTACAAACAGCTCACACGTTTGTCCAGTATGAACGCATTCAGACGAAAATTTATACAGATATATCGATAGAGCCAATCTTAACAAGGACAGAAAGTGGAGGGGATAGATGGATTAAAGCGAGAGTAACGATTCTTAATAGTAGTAATTGGAGGGCTATTTTTTGGCTCATGCAGAAATTTTTTGTTGGAGTGTTTAGCCTTATAAGTGCCGTTATATTGTACGTAGCTCCGCTTGCATTTATCTTTGCACCATTACTATTTCAATATTTTGAGATATACTTATTGGGAATCGCTGTGAATTCATGGGAGAAAGCTATATTTGTCATGATTGCTGGGTGCATTCTCGTCTGGTTACGCATTCGTATTGGAAGCAGCTTAGTTCAAATAGTTGGAATGTACACGTGTTCCATGTTTAAGGCTATTAAGGGGTGATAATTTGTTTAAGAGCTTGAAAGAATGGTTCTGGTATGATTGGATATTACTTTGTATACGTTTTATCATCTGGCTATCATTGATGTTAACTACTATTCAACACCAAGACCATTTGACTGTGCCACTTTGGATCATTATTCTTTGGGAAGTGGCCTCATTTTCAGTACCTTGGATTTGTTTAATGTTCAGTTATCGCCATTATCTGTTTACTGAGATAGCTTTGTTTGGCGGAGTAAGCTTTTACTTAACTTTATTATTTCCGTCAGCATACCTTGCTTTTTTAATGCCGACTTTCATGATTGCGGCAAATAGTGCCCATAAATCATACCGTTGGTCGGGTGCTGTCACAGTTATTTTGTTTCCGTTACTCATTGCAATAATTACCCATGGAATAGAGTTATGGGTAATTATCATACAACTCGGTTTGGCTTTTGCTATGGGATCTTCCTTTCGTTTACTTGTTGTCAATTACCGTCAAAATGAAGTTATTCGTAACCAGAAGCATGTATTGGAACAGTACGTATCTCAGATTGAACGGATTACTTTGTTGGAGGAGCGTGACAGGCTCTCCAAAGATTTGCACGATACGATGGGGCATTCCTATACCTCGATTATTATGGGAATGGAAACATTACGTACGGAATTAAAGACTAAAGATGGAGAGCAAAAGCTCGACTCATTATTGCAATTGGCCCGTAACAGTATGGAAGAAGTGAGAACGTATTTACATCAAATGGATTCACCCCAAGAATCACTTCCCTTAACTGTTACGTTGCAACAATTAACAGAGGAATTCCAGAAACATGCAAAAGTAAATGTGCGCATTCGAATAATAGGGGAAGAGTATATGGTCTCCAAACAATCAAAAATGACGCTGTATCGGAGTTTGCAGGAATCGCTAACGAATGCGGTGCGACATGGAAACTCCACCGAAATTCTTGTTTCACTACATTTTGAGCCACAACAAACGAGATTGGATGTGCAAGATAATGGCTGTGGGGTGGAGGAATGGAAGGATGGCTTCGGATTAACTACGATGAAAGACCGTGTGATACAGTTACAAGGGAGAGTCACTATATACTCCAAAAAAGGGGAGGGGACGCTCATCTCATGTGTGTTACCCAGACTAGCACAATTGTCCGAAGAACGAATCCGCTTATGTATCGTCGATGATCACTCGTTTATTCGAGAAAGTCTCCATACAATTTTGGATGGACAAGAAGACTTGCAGGTAGTGGGAATGGCTGAAGATGGAAATCAGGCTGTAGAATTGTGCGAAAGCCTCAATCCAGATTTAGTATTAATGGATTTGGAGATGCCCAATCTGGATGGGATTCGTGCGACCAAAGTAATCAAGGAAAAATGGCCTGACATTCGCGTCCTCATCCTGTCAACGTTTCAGGATACAGAAAGGGCAAAGGAAATTATACGAAGTGGCGCTGACGGCTATTTGCTGAAATCGATGGATTCGTGTGAACTGGCTGAATCGATTCGCCTCGTCTATCGGGGAGGCACGATGATTAACCAAGATTTGTTCCATAGACTGTGGGAAAGAAATAATGAGGCAAAGTCAGTCGAATCAAAGTCAGATGGAAAAGAGTATGGCTTAACGAAACGCGAACTAGAAGTTTTGAATCTATTATCACAAGGAATCCGTTATAAAACAATCGCTTCGAAACTTTATTTATCAAATGGCACAGTAAGAAATTACGCCTCCAACCTCTATGACAAGCTGGGAGTCAAAAATCGAGAAGAAGCCGTGGAAAAAGCAAAAGATACAGGATTAATTTCATAGGAGGAGGCATTGCCAACTACTAGGGGTATGTGAGTGATTCTATATTTCATGGGCTACATCGAAAGCGCATTACGGCGATATTGATGAAGGGTATATAGAAGGTCATCACACGAAGCCTATTTCGGAAAAGAATAAAAATGAGGTAACTAAAGTAGAGGATACTGTTCTTGTTTGTTCAAATTGTCACCGTATGTTACACCACAAAAGACCATGGCTTTCTGCTAATCAATTAAAAGATTTATTAGCTAAATAAGTTAAAAACACCAGGCGAACCGTCATCGGCTCGCCTTTCGTAATTTAGATGATCAATAATAGGGATTATAAATATTTAAAATTATTTTTTGCAGTTGAAGTTTTCCGAATAATAAGTTACATTTTTAAAGTTCAAGAAATTATATAACAGTACAAAAAGGGGAGAAACATTGTTATTATGTCAAAAATGAGATGGAAGAGCCATGTATGTTATTTTATTATTTTTATACTACTTGGAGCAACAATAACAATCAAACCAGTTATCTCTAAAGCAGAGGAATCTGATGTTAATATTACATTATTGGGTACTGCAGATATTCATGGTAGGTTTATGCCTTGGGATTATGCACTTGATGGTGCTAATATGAGTGGAAGTTTAACGCAGCTTTATACGGTTATAAAGAAGGTGCGTCAAGAAAATCCAAATACCATATTATTAGATGCCGGAGATACAATTCAAGGGAACTCAGTAGAACTATTCAATGATAAGCCACAGTCTCCAATGATGGTAGCAATGAACGAAATGGGATATGATGCTTGGGCATTTGGAAATCATGAATTCAATTTTGGATTAGATACATTGAAAAAAGTTAGTGAGCAATATAAGGGAAAGACGTTAGCAGGAAATATTTATAAGGAGAATGGAGAGCGTTTTCTTCCTGCATATACGATTGTTGAAAAAGGTGGAATTAAAGTTGGGATTATTGGCATGAATACACCAATGATTAGTGATTTTGAAAAAGGGACAGATCATTTAGCTGGTTTAGTTGTGAAAAATCCAGTAGAAGAGACAAAAAAGGTAATTAAAGAATTAAAAGGTAAAGTAGATGTAATGGTAGGGGTTATGCATATGGGACTAGAAAATGAGAATGGAATCCCTGGTACTGGAGTTCAAGATATTGCGAATGCTTGTCCGGAAATAAGCGCTATTTTTGCAGCTCATATGCATAAACTTGTTAAAAAAGAAGTTGTAAATGGTGTTATTATTACAGAACCAGACAAATATGGAACGCATATCTCACGTATTGACCTTACTTTTACAAAGCAAGATGGGAAGCTGGTTTTAAAAGATAAAATAGCTACCGCTTTACCTGTAAAAAATGCTGATGGAACAACGGTATTATCTGATCCTGCACTTGAAGCAACACTAACACCTTTTCACGAGTATGCGAGAGGAGATGCAAATGTTGTAGTTGCTCAATTAAAGGGTAGAAATCTTGTTCCTGAAAATGAAATAAAGGGTATTCCAAGTGTGCAAATTCAAGAGACACCTTTATCAGATTTTTTTCATGAAGTCATGCTCTATTACAGCAAAGCAGATGTAGTAGCCCATCAAATTGATAACGATTATGCACGTTTAGATGTAGGTCCTATTAAGAAGAAAGATATTGCGTATAATTACCAATATGCTTTGGGAGAAATTACAGTATATAAGATAACTGGAAAAGATTTAAAAGATTATATGGAGTGGACGGCGGGTTATTTTAACTCATCTCGTGCCGGAGATGTAACAGTTAGCTTTGATAAAACACGCCGTGCGTCTAAATACAGTACGAACGACTTCTTTGGAGGCGTGAAATACGAAATTGACTTAACAAAACCATATGGAAGTCGAATTACAAATTTACGATCTATTCGTACAAATAAACCAATCAAAATGAGCGATGTTATGACTCTGGGAATGAATGCATATAGAATGGAGGCTCTTCAAGCAAAAGGAGGGGCTTTAGAGGGACGTAAGTTTGAACAGATTTGGTCATCTAAACAAGAGAATGCATTTGGTGAAACAGGTGGAATCATTCGTAACCTTGCTATTACATATTTAAAAGAGGTAAAGGATGGTGTATACACACCAAAAGTTATGCATAATTGGAAAATTACCGGTGTAGATACACATTCTTCAGAGCATAAGGCTGTAGTGAATCTCATAAATAAAGGGATTTTAGAAATTCCAAAAACAGAAGATGGAAAATATACAAATATAGCAGCTATAAATACTAAAGATTCAATTACAAAAGAAGAGATTGTAGCACTCTCTCAAAAAGCTCATATTAATCCAAATCAGTTTAAGCATGTAAAAACAAAAGGTGAATTTTACAAAAAACTAAATAGGATTATTAAAAATATAGGAAAAATCTAATACTTAGATTGTTTTAGGGAAAGGTTTTCCACTTGGGATAGGGGATCCACAATCTGAATACTCAATGCTAGCTGCTTTAAGCCCTGAGATCGGTGCACCTATGATGGCTAGATTTGGAGTAATGGGAGTCATTATAGCTGTCATGATGATTCGTGGCTGGAGCAAGGTTTTTTTACGAATAGTATTACTCATATTTGTGTATATGTTAGTAGCGATTCTATTATTTGCAGTTATTGACTACCGTGTATTGGCGTCTGCAGCATATGGATTTGTCTTTTTGATTGAAGCGCCATTTGATTTTCCGCATGGAGTGAAATTTTTTGAACAGATAATGTACTGGACGATTGTAAATCAATATATTAGTATGCTAGGAGTATTTCTATGGAGTGCTACTGCTTTAGTCTATCAACGCCAAACATGAAATGCTTGTCCGTATTGTGGCCAAAATAGTAATCCTTCTAAATGGACATCACAATCCTCAGCAGCATCTTGGGGAAAATGGTGTACGTACATTGCTATTATAATTCCTATTTGTTATTCCATAACAAGATAGTGTTGGACAATCGGCATTCCACTAGGAACTACAAAAGAATTACTTGATTCTTTTGAACGTGATTCACCTGGAATTTGGTTAATGGGTGCATCCTTGGCTACCGTAGCGCTCGGAGGGGCAATTCTTACGCTTGGACTTATTCAGCAATGGAGAGAAAAATTTCCACTTTGGTTTCCATTTATTGCTGGCAAGCGTGTACCTCTTTCCTTAGCAATTGTTCCTGCTTCCTTGTTTTCTATTATGGTTACTTCAGCTGGTTTGATGTACATCCTAAGTTTTATTACTAAAGGGGGGCTGGATCATAGGGGATGGGCATTGGAAGGTCCTGAGTTATTATGGCCAACTTGGGGAATCGCTCTGTTTGGTGCTACGATTGCTTATTATTACCGGAGGCGTAGTACGTGTAAATATTGCAAACAGGTTATAAAGTGAAACTCATATCTTTCTACAACAATGCAAAATAGAAGAGGGGAATATAGGAATTGAGAACTCTACATTAAACCCTTGTTTAATCGATAATTAAATATAATTCTAGCAGCTATTATAGTACTTATTTACAACATTGCGATCATATTAACGAAGAAACCAATATAGACTTATCAAAACTATAAGCAAACAAGTAATAAATATAGTGCAAATATGCACCTTTTGAAAAAGAGTGAAAGTTAAAAAAGGGACCCCATGTGGGTTCCTTTTTTAATATATATATCCAAATATAACTCTAGTCCAACGATGGAAAATTATTGTTAATTTTTTGAACTACTCACCACTTAACGTCCTTACGGACTGTTTGAAGTGGGAGATTCCTAAGTACAGAGTTCTATCGAACTCTAATGGATTAGGCTATCCCCGTAGTTCCTACGGTTAAGAGATGAATTGCTTCGTTTCTCAGATTGAGTGCTGCATTCCTATCTCTATCGTGATGTGTGCCACAAGAAGGGCAATCCCACTCACGAATTATTAGATTTTTAACATCTTTGTTTTTGTATCCACAATTGGAACATAACTGACTGGAAGCAAATGTTTTAGATACCACAACAACTTGTTTGCCATACCATTTTGCCTTATATTCCAACATTGTTCGAAATTGTGACCAAGATACTTCACTAATTGCTTTTGCAAGCTTTCCATTTTTGAGCAGGTTACTGACTTGTAAGTCTTCTATACCGATGACATCGTGGTTTTTGATGATTTCAGTAGAGAGTTTATGTAAGTAATCAGCTTGTTATCTATAATCGCAATATTACCGTTCGTTTGCTTGGTTGTGTAGGATTGAACCTTATTGTTTTTAGATTTGAATCGTAGAATATCATTTTGTTTCTTGAAAAAACGTGAAAAAGCATCTGCGAGGTTTTTTAATGTGGATTGAAGAGCAATACTATCTACTTCTTTTAACCAAAGTGTATCCTGTTGCTTTTTTAATTGAGTAAGCTCGGCAGAGCAAAAAGGATAGGTTAATCCTTTTCCTGTTTCTTTATAGGTGTCATTCCAGAGAGTAAGAAAATAGTTAAATATAAAGCGACTGCAACCGATAGTTTTAGCAATTACTATTTCTTGTACCTTATTTGGATAGATACGAAATTTATATGTCTTATTTACTAACATGGGTTGCACCTCACTTTTTTCGTAGGATACCTACAGTATACTAAAAACAGTAGGCTTACGCCTATCGACATTCATCTCCCACCTAAAATTGGTGTTTTCACACCTTCACATTTTTGAGGAAGGAGTCTTCTGTCGGAAAATGATAAAGAAGGGGAGGCGCATAAATTAGTATTTTTCTCTTATATCTCAAAACATAAGAATACTCTTCATTATGAGATATGAACAAAGTTTAATTCAAAATAAATACTAGCACTTAAAGAGAATTTAATCTCACGATATTAAGCCTTATTTAAATAATTGTCCAGCACGCATACTAGAAAAGTCTAATTATAATGTTATTTATACACATAATTTAAAAAGGAAAAATTTCTTCTTTTTCATCTCAATAACATAAGATACCTATTCATTTTGATATGATGTTTTAATACACCAAATCACTACCGATAATTTATCTTATGTAAACTAAATAAAAGTGAATTAATGGACCTAATAGTTTTTGATGTCCCCTATTTGTTCAGTAACACAAAAATATAAACTCTCATTTTAATACACAAAGTGTGCAGTGACAATAAAGTTATTTAAAAAGATGGTGTAAAATTTCAATTAACACCATCTTTTATTTATATGTTGTATTATAAAAGTATGAAATTAACGCTTCTGTTTATTGGTATAATGTATAATAGCGTTATATAAAAATTCAGCTAAGTCTTCATTACTAAATTGATTTATGTAATTTTTGAAGCGATTATCAAATTTATACGTATTTGCAATACATGTCAACATTTCAGAGTCACATACAATAGATTGTTCGAGATAACTCTTCCACTCTACAATTAATTGCTGTACTTCATCGGAAGTAGGTGATTGATTAATATAGGAAGCGATTTTTGTAAATATTCTTTCCATTTTTTGTTCGAATTCATGAAATAAGTTCGTTTTTCCACTAGGAGAGAGTTTTTTCAGTTTCCCCTCAAATTCTTTGTATTTTTCTGTTTCACCATAGATGAATTTCGCCTCATGAGCATATTGTTCTTGTAATGGTAAAATGGATGAATTATTAAAAATATTTAAATTGTAGATATCCTTTCCTGATACATACTCATCCACCGCAGTAATAACTGTTTCTAAACGTTGTTTTTTTAACAATAAAGTTTGGTTATGCTTCTTTAATAATTGTTGCTGTTCTTCTCTCGTAAGTTTCAAAATATCCGCAATTTCCTTTAGAGAAAAGTCCAGTTCCTTAAAAAATAGAATCATTTGAAGTTTTGCTAAACTTTTCCTATCATAGAGTCGATAACCATTTTCTGTTAAGTGAATTGGCTTTAATAAATTTATTTTATCATAATATTGTAAGGTTCTTTTTGTTATGCCTGTAATTTGAACAATATCTTTAACCGTTAATAATTGTTTCTTCATCCCAAAATCCTTTTATTTCATCTAATATTAGATTGGCAGGAATTATTGTGGCTTCAAAGATATTTTTACCTGTTTTTTCTAAATAGTATTTAATTAAATGGTATCCACAGGCATAACCAGCAGCATAAGACATATTGACTGGCATATAGTTTTGAATTTTTGCTAATTCGTCACCATAAAGATACGGTGCAATTTTATCAAATCCTGTTAATTGTAATTGTTCCTTGAGCACAGGTTTAATATGTCTATTAAGCATTTCCATAGTTGTTTTCGATACCCAAGGACCGAGTAGATCCTCTCCAAAAATAGAAGTAGCAAAGTTTTCTGCTAACCCTTCACTAACAATTAATTCACCTAAAGTAACAGTATGGTCCCACTGAATAAATTGATATCGAACGTTATGATTACATTCATGTGCTAAAGCAGCTTTCATTCGAGGTATTGTGTATTCATTTGGCACAAGTGTACACAAAATATAGCCAGGGATACCTCCATCACCACTATATCCTTCATTTAACATTAATGAAGGGCTATTTGGATCCCCTAATAGAATCGTGAATAAGTAATCGGATACACGAAGGTTCACATCATGCTCTCTAAATAAATGAAGGCTTTTCCTAACAACTTCTTTACACTCAGACCAAAAAGAATCAGACGAAATCAATTCTAATTCTGGTGTAATCTCATTTGTAATCTGATTAGGAGAAATGCTCATTATATTATTCAATGTAATAACATCAAAAACATTTGGCTCCTCAGTCTTAAAAGGAACATGTTGAATTTCCCATTTCCCCATAAACGGAGCCAACATTTCTTGTCTGTATAACTCAACCTTTTCCTCTTTTGGAGCTTGTAAAATTTTTCGATATATTTTATCTGAGCGTAATGATTTTATATTCATTTCTTTCACTCCTTATTTAATATAGTTAAAATTATGCACTATGACGTAGCGTTATAGTCAAGGGGGTTAACTAAAAATATAGCAGGAGGATGGGATTAGGTATTTTTTGAAATATTAATAGGACACTTTCATTTGTAATTAGGGGTCACCATACATGCCCATCAATTTTAGAAATTTTAATACCCTCAAATATCGAAAAACGTTATTCTTTCTAAAAATGCTAGATTGGAAAGGATGGCGTTTTCTTATGAATCCCTCGATTCAAGATGAACTACTACCATTTGCAGAAGAATTACAACGATATGTTACACCTGTATTCTTAGAAGAACTTGCAAGAGAAATCGGATTTATAAAACGAAAACGTAAGTTTTTTGGCTCAGATTTAGCTACCATTTGTATTTGGATCAGTCAAAGGGTGACAAGTGATTCCTTAGTCCGATTATGTAGCAGGCTTCATGCAGCTACTGGTACTTTACTCAGCCCTGAGGGCTTAAATAAACGTTTAAATGCAAAAGCAGTTTTATTTTTACAACATATTTTTGCTTTACTGTTACAACAAAAAATATGTGAACAAACGCAATTTTTGAGACAAACACATCTGAACAAATAGATGTGACTGGAAACCACAAAGAAACACAACCATGGATTGAAAATGGAGAGACTACAGTATGTCACTTCTGGTCCTTTGAATTGGTGCACTTTCAACATCATAGTGACATTCAAAGCAAGGTTGTACAGGATATCCTGCAATACTTCTCAACAACTAGAGGCAATTAGATTGGTTCATATAATCATTTTGTCGGCCGTTTCCCATCACCAACAAGGTAAGATGAAATCATGTTTCAAAAACGAAATAAAATTTACCTTTAAAATTAAGTTTAGTCCAAAACGTTCGTTCTTTTACAAATTAAATTACTTTGTCCCTGGTTACAGCAACGCTGGTACTGGGTCAAATAATAAATGTATCTATATATAATGTTTAGTTTAGAATAACTTTATTGCTACTCAAGGGTTTCTTGATCCGCCTTTCCGTTCAGATTTTCTTTTCACTATAAAAACACCCCTTTAGATAAACAGATCCAAAGGGGCAAAGCATCGTAACCTTTTTATAAACGTCGCAGTTCCTACTTTTTTATAATTTATTTTTGCACCAGAACCTTTATTTTCGTCTATTCCTTTTCTGGCCAAATTTTCGCGTTTGTTTCTAATAACCACTTGTGGTCTTCCTCCATAATACGATCGTTCCATGGATTATTCTCAAGATGTCGAATCATCCAACAAAAATACATTGCATAGCCAGGCGCCGTTGCTTGTGGATGGTCTAGCTCACCTGGAATCGTAATAAAGCTATTATGTACGACGCGATAAGCATCCTCGCCAACCATTGCACAACCAAATCCTTGTTGCTTGTTAAAGCGGTAATAATATACCTCTGGTTGATCATGGTGATGCGGCGGATAACTGGACCATCTTCCTGGATAAGAAATAACTTCTCCTACTACCATGTTAGAGTATGCTGCATTGCCATAGTCAAAAATTGTGCGAATAACGCGTTGTGCAGTTCCCTCCCATACCCCTTCTCCAGCTACAACACTTTGACAATCATTTGGAGTATACAACTTAGACACAAATTCTTTATCATTATCCGTTTTTTGAATAAGCACTTCACTGTCTGAAAGAGCAGTAATTGTAACCTTTACATTTTTTGCCACATGCAAACACCAAGGATTTTCCTCAAAAACAGACTGTCTTTGAATCTCTTGTACATTTCCTTCCCACTCTAAACGTATTGTCCCTTCTAGTAAAAGAACCGCCGTTTCATTCTTTTTATCTAATAGTAACTCTTCTTTTCCATAAGACATCTTATAAATGCCGATGTCCATTAACATATCACTGCACTGACCGTTCATTTCTGTTAATACATTATATCCTTCTTTTAATTCACCTAATTTTCCTAACATGGCTTTCTCCCCCTTTTATTTAATGATCACGCTATAATTTCCTATCTTTGTCAGTTGACTAAACTTCGAGTTTCTTCCATTACTAATGAAGGAAGATTTTCTAGTTATGCTCTGTTTTTACTTCCGAATATCTGCATATGATGTTTAATGTTTTCGTATGCGGCATAAATCACATCTTGATGATATGTAAAGTAATCTGAATAAGGAGCATTTCCAACGGAAGCGTTAACCGCAGTAATTACATTATGAAAAGTTGCTGTTGCTACATTAATTTTGCGAACACCATGTTGAATACATTGCTTGAAATCCTCTGAACTCATACCAGAACCACCATGCAATACCAATGGAATATGAACTGCCTCATTAATTTCCTGTAAGCGGTCTAATCGTAAATCAGGATCTCCATTGTACATACCGTGTGCATTTCCAATCGCAACTGCTAACGCATCTACGTTTGTTTCTTCCGCAAATCGTTTTGCTTCTTTGGTGCTTGTCAGCAGCATCTTAATATCTTCTGATCCATCCTCACTACCACCTACTCTGCCAATCTCAGCCTCTACTGTCGCTCCGTACTGCTTCGCAAGTTCTACAATTTCTTTTGTCTTTTGGATATTCTCTTCTAACGGATAGTGAGAGCCATCAAACATAACCGAACTAAAACCGATCTCTAACGTCTCTTTAATCTTTTCAATCGTCATACCATGATCAAAGTGAACTGCTACTGGGACAGTCGCTTTTTTCGCCGCAGCCACCATTAAAGGACCAATCATATGAATTGGCGAATGATTCAGACGAACTTCCGCAATTTGTATAATAAGCGGAGAACGTAACTCTTCAGCTGCTTTAATAGCTCCTATTACCATTTCCATATTGGCGACACTGAAAGCTCCGACTCCATAATTCTCTTGATTTGCTTTTACTAAAATATCCTTCATTTGCACTAATGGCATTACAGATTCACCTTTTTCAATATTATTTATTAAACGGAATAACAAAAGTCTCGTCTTTTTTTCCTTACGTAAGGGGGCAAGTTGATTGCCGAATAATTAACTTAGGGGTAAGAAGCAAGCGTTCCTTACAAAGTTTTGGATGTTTCATCTCTTCAACGAGCAATTCTACTACTTTTGTCCCCATTTGCTTCATTGGCTGGGCAATGGTCGTTAACATAGGGGTTGTTATAGTAGAAAGTACAGTATTATCAAAACCAATAATTTACAAATCTTCAGGAACATTCAAACCAACTTTTTTAGCGGCTTTCATGACTCCAATCGCCAATAAATCATTACAGGCAAAAATCGCGGTCGGTCTTTCTTGCAATCCCAAAAGTTGTTGAGCACTCTCGTAACCTTTTTGAATTGTCGCTTCCGTTTTCACTACATAATCGTTGGGTACGATTATTCCCTCTTCTTGCATGGCTTCTTTAAAGGCGCTTAAACGAAGTTGATTACTTTTGGCATCTTCTGTAATAATAGCGACTTTCCTATGATGTAAAGACAGTAAATAAGAAGTAGCTAAATGAGCTCCTTTATAGTCATCTATTGTTACAGTGTTGACAGGTAATTTAAAGATTTCTGTAGCAATTAAACTAACAGGCACATCTTGTTTCACCATATTCTCCAATAAACTAGCATTTCGGAAGGCTGAAGCGATAATAAGACCGTCGATTCTTTGACGAGTTAATAATGATAAATACTTTTTTTCCTTCTGTGCATCATTATCCGTATTACATATCATGACATGAAACCCCAGCTCATAGCTTCGATCTTCAATACTTCTTGCTACTTCAGCAAAAAACGGATTGGAGATGTCAGGGATGAGAAGACCAATCATTTTTGTTTGTTTTCCTGTTAAAGCAGATGCTACAACACTTGGATGGTAATTTAGTTCATCCATAACCTGGAGTACTTTTCTCCTTGTACGCTCACTAATATTCCCAGTCTGATTGATTACCTTTGAAACAGTAGAGATGGATACACCAGCTTCTTCTGCAACACTATAAATTGTTGGTTTCATATAACACCTCCTTTTCCTACTATTCCTTACTCTTTGTAGACGATTGGAACTTATAATCTTACAATTAGAAATTAAAGACCTGCTTTTTCTTGTATAAATTTCCGAGCTTTTAATGCGTATTCAAAAGGATTCGCTAAAGCTGGATCTTGCTCTGCTTCTACCACAAACCAACCTTTATAACCAGAGTTAGCAAGGATAGTAAACACTTCGTCAAATACAATTACGCCATCTCCCGGAACTGTAAATGCCCCGTTTTTCACTGCCTGTAAGAAGCTTAAATTGTTTTCCTTAACGGCATCTACTACTTCTTGGCGAACATCTTTTAAATGTACGTGTTTAATACGAGGTAAATATTTTTTCAAAATATAAAGTGGCTCTTCTCCTGAAAAAACAAGATGCCCTGTATCAAAAAGCAGGGATACAAGCTCTGGATCAGTCATTTCCATTAATTTTTCAATTTCTGCTGTTGTTTGAACACCCGTACCCATATGATGATGGTAGACAATGTGTAGTCCCTTTTCCTGTGCTAATTTACCGAGATGATGTAGTCCAGCTGCAAGCTTATGCCACTCTTCTTCTGTAAAAACAGGCTTGTTTTTGAATAGCGGTACATCCATTAAACCTTGAATACTATGTCCTTGCTCTGATACAACGATAACTTTTGCACCCACCTCATGTAAGAAGTCTCTATGCTTAATAAATGCTTGTACTGTCTCTTCAAGTGGTTTCGTTGTCAAGAATGCACTAAACCATGCGCTAGCAATCTCTAAACTTCGTAATTCCAAAGCTTTTTTCAATACAGCTATCTCTCTCGGATATTTATTGCCTACTTCACTTCCATTAAAGCCAGCTAGTGCCATCTCGCTAATACATTGTTCAAACGTATTCTCTGCCCCTAGCTCCGGCATATCATCATTTGTCCAAGCAATTGGTGCAATTCCAAGCTTAATCGTGTTTTCTTTGAACATTTTCCTGTCTCTCCTCTATACAAAATGTTGTATACGAACTTCGCCAACTCCCCTTTTACGTTCGTAAAAAAAGAGAGCTTTCTAAAAAAACATGCATATAGATGAAAAGCTCTCTTAATGTCTTAATCTAATAAGATCTTGCCTTTTGCAAGTTACGTACTTTATTCTCGTATGCAGCTTGTACACTTTGACTATTAGATAACTCTGCAACACCTACATGCCACCATGATTCGTATCCATTTGTCATCGTTTTGGGTAATACTTTAATATCAATCAAAGTAGAAACCGTTTGTTTTTTCGCATCTTCAAGCGCTTCTTGTAATTGTTCTATTGATGTAACACGATACGTTTTCACACCATATCCAGTCGCACTAGCTGCAAAGTCAATTTTCATAATACTCCCGTTTAATTTTCCAGTTTCGTGATTTCGGTAACGAAACTCTGTTCCGAAGCTCCCCATTCCATTGCCCATTTGCAAGTTATTAATGCAGCCAAAACCGGAGTTATCAAATAATAATACGTTAATTTTTTTGTCTTCTTGAAGACTTGTAACAAGCTCAGAATGAAGCATTTGGTAGCTTCCATCCCCTACCATTGCATATACTTCCTTCGTTGGTTCAGCTAGCTTTGCACCAAGTGCACCCGCAACCTCATAGCCCATACAAGAGTATCCATACTCCATGTGATATGTATTTGGTTTTCTCGATGCCCACATTCTTTGTAAATCACCCGGGAGACTTCCCGCTGCACCAACGATGACCGCATCTTCATCAAGTAATGTATTAATTTTTCCAATGACTACTGTCTGCGTTAATTGCGTACCAAGTATGTCTACATACTCATTTAAATTCTCATCGAAATGACCTGCTATTTCTGGTGTAAAATCTTGACTTGTAAAGCAAATACTATGTAGACGTGCTAATTCTGTAGCCCAAGCCTCTTTCGCATCTGCTATTTCTGTTGTATAACTAGATTGATAACCAATTGCTTGCAATTCATCTAAAATGGCAAGGAGTGCTTCTTTCGCATCTGCTATAACCTTCAATGCATCAAGCTTGTTCGCATGAAATTCTGAAATGTTGATATTTAAAAACTCAACTTCTTCGTTTTGAAATAATTGTTTAGATGCAGTCGTAAAATCAGTAAATCTCGTCCCGATTCCAATGACAAGATCTGCTTCTTTTGCAATTGTATTGGCTGCTAAATTTCCAGTTACACCAATGCCACCAAGATTATATGGATGGCTGCTTTCAATCGCACTTTTTCCAGCTTGTGTTTCCCCAAATGGAATATGGAATGTTTCAGCAAACTGTTTTAGTTCTTCTGCTGCTTCTGCGTATCGTACACCACCACCGCAAATCATAACTGGCTTTTTCTTTCTCTTAATCATTTCAACCGCATCCGCTAAACTGGCTTTTGTAGGCAGACGACGTTCAATACGATGAATACGCTTTTGGAAGAAGTAGCTTGGAAAATCCCATGCTTCCCCTTGCACATCTTGTGGTAAACAGATTGTTACAGCTCCTGTATCTGCCGGGTTCGTTAAGACACGCATTGCATGAATCATTGCTGTCATCAATTGTTCAGGACGATTTACCCGATCCCAGTACTTACTTACCGCACGAAAAGCATCATTCGTAGAAATAGATAAGTCATGTGTTTGCTCAATTTGTTGAAGAACAGGATCAGGTTGTCTCGTTGCAAATACATCACCTGGAAGTAGTAAAACAGGAATATTATTTGCAGAAGCTGTTGCAGAAGCTGTAATCATATTTGCCGATCCAGGACCAACAGAAGAGGTACATGCCATAATTTGTTTTCGATGCTTTTGTTTTGCAAAAGCTATCGCAGCATTTACCATCCCTTGTTCGTTTCTTCCTTGATATACTTCTAATTCTCCTGCATCCTCTTCTAATGCTTGACCTAGGCCTACTACATTGCCATGACCAAAAATGGTAAAGATGCCCTTAATAAACTTATGTTGCTCTCCATCAAACTCTACGTACTGTTGATTCAAAAATTTCACCAACGCTTGTGCCGTCGTCATTCTAACTGTTTGCATAATGTTTGCTCCTTTCTAATCAGTCATTCTGTATATGAAAAAGGAGTATTAGGAATTTGATAAACTCCTAATACTTCCTTCTTATGTTTTCGTGATACTTTCGTTTACGAGCAATTAGAGAGGAAGTACTTCTCTCTTATTCATTACTTCTCCCAACGAGATGTAAGCATTTTCTTTCTTGTATAAAACTCAACGCCGTCAGTACCGTTCGCATGAAGGTCACCGTAGAACGAATCTTTCCAGCCTGAGAACGGGAAGAATGCCATTGGTGCCGGAACCCCAACATTCACACCTAACATACCTGATTCAATTGTTTCACGGAATTGACGTACACTTGCTCCGCTATCTGTATAAATGCAAGCCCCATTTGCAAATCGAGACTCATTCGCAATTTCAATCGCTTCATCCAATGATTTCACACGAACAATAGATAAAACAGGAGCAAAAATCTCATCTTGCCAGATTTTCATTTCTTTTGTAACATGGTCAAAAATTGTTGGGCCAACGAAGTAGCCAGCTCCTTTTACTGCTGTATCTTCACGTCCATCACGAACTAATGTAGCGCCCTGTTCTACGCCTGAATCGATGTAACCAATTGTGCGCTCTTTATGGTTATCACGAATAACTGGTCCTAAAAATACATCTTCATCAAGACCATTGCCGATCACAATTTTATTTGTTTCTTCTACTAGTTTTCCAACTAATTGATCAGCAATTTCTTCTTGTACTGTTACAACAGAAGCAGCCATACAACGCTCACCAGCTGAACCGAATGCAGCACTAATAATCTGCTTTGTTGCTAGTTCAAGATTCGCATCATTTAATACGATGGAATGGTTTTTCGCACCCGCTAATGCTTGAACACGTTTTAAGTTTTCTGTTCCTTTTTTGTATACATATTCTGCAACTGGCTGAGAACCTACAAACGAAATAGCCTTCACTAATTTATGTTCCAGAAGACCATTTACTACATCGTGTGCTCCATTTACGATATTTAATACGCCTTTTGGTAAACCTGCTTCTTCAGCTAATTCAGCTAATTTTGCCGCTAGAAGTGGTGTACGCTCTGAAGGCTTTAACACAAATGTATTACCGCAAGCAATCGCAAGTGGGAACATCCAGCATGGAACCATCATCGGGAAGTTAAAAGGTGTGATCCCGCCTATAACACCAATTGGATAACGATACATGCCAGACTCAATACCTGTTGCAATATCAGGAAGTTGTTTTCCCATCATTAATGTAGGAGCACCTGCTGCAAATTCCACACACTCAATACCACGAAGAACTTCACCGTAAGCTTCGTTATAGCTTTTTCCATTTTCAATCGTAATAAGTTTCGCTAACTCTTCCCAGTTCTCTACTAGTAATTGTTGATATTTAAATAGAATACGAGCACGTTTTGGCACTGCTGTTTTGGACCAAAGTTTGAACGCTTCATTTGCAGCTAGTACAGCTTGTTCTACATCTTCTTTTGTTGAAAGGGGTACTTGAGCGATTACTTCTCCTGTTGCAGGATTATATACAGCCTCCATCTTAGTTGAAGAGGATTCTACCCATTCGCCGCCAATGTAGTTTTTTACAATTTGTGCTGTTTGTACTGTCATATTAATTCTCTCCTTTTTATGTAATGTAGAAGCGTCCATAGGATACGCCCTTACTTGATTATTGGTTTATGAAGTTTCTATACAATTTCCTCAGCCGTTTCCATAAATGCAGAAATCTCTACACTTGTTGGCATTGCATCAGAACAGCTATGCTTGGAAATAACAATTGAAGCAGAAGCGCCTCCTAATCGCATCGCTTGAGGAATCTCAAGCTCTTGCATTAAGCCGTAAATAAACGCAGAAGCATACGAATCACCAGCACCAAACGTTTTGAGTACCTTTGTTTTAAAGATACCGCCTCGGTGAGATTGACCGTCTTTTGTATAAGCGATTGAACCATCCCCGCCGTGCTTAATTACGACGATTTTCGCATGATGAGAAAACCATCTCTCAGCCGTAACTTGATCATTAGATTGTTCGTAGTTTAATAGTTTTTCCATCCTATCAAACTCTTCACGCGTTCCAATAATGACATCAGATTTTTCAGCCGCTAGATTGTAATACACAGCCGTTTCCACTTCTGACTGCCATGTATAAGGGCGGTAATCCACATCAAAAAATACGACTACATCATGCTTACGCGCATATTCTAGCGCTAAAAATACTGCCTCGCGAGAAGGGCTTTTCGCTAAAGCTGTTCCTGAAATTAAGAGTGCTTTTGATTGTTTAATATAGTCCTCAGATACTTCTGTTGGATCAAGCTTTAAATCCGCGACATTGTCACGATACATTAAAATACTGCAATCTTCAGGGCTTTTAATTTCTGTAAAAGCTAGACCTGTCACTGCACCAGTACGATCAATACATATCTGATCTGTATTAATATTGTTTTCCTTTAGATACCCTGTAATAAAGCGGCCCATTTGATCATCGGACACTTTACCGATAAATCCTGTTTGTAAGCCAAGACGTGCCGCACCAATCGCAATATTGGCAGGAGATCCTCCCACATACTTAGTAAATGTTCTTGTTTCTTCCATAGGGCGTTGTGTTTCATTAGCATTTAAATCAACGCATAAACGTCCAACTGCAATTAGGTCTAATGGACGATCTTCTTTAAAAATAAGTGGATTCATTGTTACTACCTCCCGTGCTTTATAAAAGAGTAAATGATATGGTTAAGAATTTTTTATGAACCTAAAATTCATGACTCTTTATCTATCTATAAGTAAGCGCTCTCTTTATTGGTTTAATGCAGGCTGTTTATGTTCAATTTGAACAGGTTTTCCTGTTAGTAAAGATTCCTTCGCAGCCTTCGCAATTCGTTCTGCTTGCAATCCATCATTACCACTGCAAATAACAGCTTGTCCTTCAATAATTGACTTTGTAAATTGTGTTACTTCTTCAATATAAGCTTGCGTATAGCGCTCTAAGAAGAAATACAACGGCTTATCTTTTACAACACCTTCTGTTTTTGACACTTGTACTGTTGTCGGACAGCAATTATCAGCAGCGACCGCCCCTTTTTCACCAAACACTTCAAGACGTTGGTCATATCCGTAAACAGCTTGGCGGCTATTATCAATTACGCCTAATGTTCCATTTGCAAATTTTAATGTAACAATTGCCGTATCAACATCATTTACTTCCTGAATTGATGGGTCAATTAATGTTGTTCCATATGCAAATACTTCAACAACCTCACTATTCATGACATATCGAGCCATATCAAAATCATGGATCATCATATCCATAAACAATCCACCTGAAGAGCGAACATATTCTATACTTGGCGGTTGCGGATCTCTAGACGTA
The DNA here is from genome assembly GCF_056711665.1 of Bacillus sp. Medicinal_06. Taxonomy (NCBI): domain Bacteria; kingdom Bacillati; phylum Bacillota; class Bacilli; order Caryophanales; family Bacillaceae; genus Bacillus; species Bacillus sp. Medicinal_06. Next base: position 69,727 of record NZ_JBWYHD010000015.1, read on the forward strand.
ATTTTTAAAATATGTGGCTGTCCCACTTCTCCTTGTTGAATAAGATCGTAAACTTTCCTGAAGTTAGGATCGAAACGACGATTAAAACCTACTTGAAGAGATACTCCTTGTTCTTTTACCACTTCTAATGCTTCTAATGTTTCTTCTACTGAGAAACTAACAGGCTTTTCGCAGAAAATATGTTTTTTCGCAAGAGCCGCTTCTTTAATAATTTGCGCATGTGTATTGGTTGGTGAACAAATAAAGACAGCATCAATTTCTGGATCTGCTAATAAATCCTGATAGTTTGTAGTCAGAGTGGAAATCCCTTTATCTTGAGCCCACTTTTCTAGATGACTAATCACTACATCTGAAACCGCTTTAATTTTTACTTGTGGCATAAGCTGCAAATTATCAACATGCAGTTTCCCAATTCGTCCTGCACCAATAATCCCAATCGTTAAAACATTCATATGATTTCTCCCTCTTTATTTAAATTTAAGAAACAAAATGAAAGTCTATAAGGTTTAGCTTATCAAATTAAGTTAAGCGCTTTCCCTATTTTTCTTCATTATACACACTTGACTCTAAATTGAAAACATTTTTATTTTTTTGAATACTTTTCTTTTCATTCAAATTTCAAATTTCCTCAATAAACGTACTACATCCATATACAAATTAATAATTAGAAACAAATATCTTCTTTTAAAATACTGATATAACAAAGAAAATTAAACCTTTAAACTACTAACAACCCATCTTTAAGTTATTTATTTCTATTCATACTCACGATTATTTTAGCGTCCAATACTTAAATAAATTGAAACCTATGAAAGAAAGTTGTAAATTGTCAAAAAATTTCATTGACGACCCAATAATGTAAGCGTATACTTTTTTTATCAAAAAGAATTAAGCGCTTAACCAAAAAATAATTTATCGGTGGTGGGAGAATGAACGCAATTAGTTCAAACAAAACATTTATGGACAAGATTGGTATCCCTTCTAATTTAACTTGGGGATACATAGGGATTATTGTTTTTATGATTGGGGACGGTTTAGAACAGGGATGGTTATCCCCTTATCTCGTTGAGAAAGGCCTAACGCTAGAACACGCTGCTCTTCTGTTTACTATTTACGGAATTACTGTATCTGCTTCCTCCTGGTTTTCGGGGGTATTTGTACAAATGTGGGGACCAAGAAAAGTAATGACGTTTGGTTTAGTATCATTCATTTTGGGTTCCATTGGATTCATAGGTATAGGAATTCAACATATGAATTATCCTGTAATATTAATTTGCTACGCTCTACGAGGATTTGGTTATCCCTTATTTGCTTATTCATTCTTAGTTTGGGTATCTTACAGTACTCCTCAGCAAATGCTTTCAAGAGCAGTTGGCTGGTTCTGGTTCGTATTCCAGCTTGGGCTTAGTGTTATAGGAGCCTTTTATTCTAGCTATATGGTTCCTAAAATCGGAGAAATTGCTACTTTATGGAGCGCTTTAATTTTTGTTGTCGTCGGGGGATTATTCTCAATTGTTGTAAATAAGGACAAATTTAAAGCACAAACCGTAAGCGCTAACAAATCAAGTGAATTACTAAAAGGCATTACCATCGCATTTGAAAACCCTAAAGTTGGTATAGGTGGTATTGTAAAAATTATAAACTCGGCTGCTCAGTTTGGATTTGTTGTTTTCCTACCTACCTATATGATGAAATATAATTTTACGATGACTGAATGGCTTCAAATTTGGGGTACTCTATTCTTTGTAAATATGGTGTTTAATATTATTTTTGGTATTGTTGGAGACAAGTTTGGTTGGGTAAATACGATTAAATGGTTCGGAGGAGTTGGTTGCGGAATTGTAACTCTTGCACTCTATTATGTACCACAAATGGTAGGACATAATTATTGGGCAATATTATTTGTTGCATGTTGCTATGGAGCAACACTTGCCGGTTATGTACCTCTTACAGCTTTAGTACCATCTTTAGCTCCCGAAAATAAAGGAGCCGCAATGTCTGTCTTAAATTTAGGTTCAGGATTATCAGCTTTCGTTGGGCCATTAGTTGTAACTGCCTTCATTGGCCCATTAGGTGTAGGTGGCGTGATTTGGATCTTTGCTGGTTTGTACTTCTTTGGTGCATTTTTAACTCATTTCCTTACCATTCCGAAGGAAAATGAAATTAAACAAGATTTAAACACTGAAAGTGGAGAGCAATTCTCAGTATAGACTCTTAACAAAAAGAGAAGAGCATCATAACTGCACATAGTTACGATGCTCTTCTTCTTGTTACATTCAAGTAGGCTACTAAAAAAACTATCATGTAATATCCTTTACTGAGGATCGCTCTACTAATTGAGGAATAATTGTAATTTTTTGCTTAGCATGCGTCTTCATTTCCATCGTTTTTAGCAGTTGTTCAAACGTACAGGCTGCCATTTGTTTAATCGGCTGTTCAATCGTCGTTAACCCTGGATCTGCAATCTCAGCATAAATAGTATTATCAAAACCGATAATTGATAAATCTTCCGGAATCGAAAGTCCTTGTTTTCTTGCTTCATTCATCAGGCATATAGCAATTAAATCTGTACAAGCAAAAACCGCTGTAGGCCTGTTAGGCAAATCAAGTAATTCTTTACTTGCACGTTTGCTATCTTCAACCGTAGAATAGCAGCTAATTATAGCATCATCATCTAACGAAATCCCTGAATCCGTAAGAGCTTGTTTGAAACCATTCAGTCTCCCTAAGCTACTTTTTCTATCCTTCTCCATCATAATTGTTAAAGATGTGTGTCCTTTCTGCGTCAGATAATTCCCAGCCAGATAGCCTCCTCTCATATCATCAGTTGTTACAACATGAGTTGTGATGGAAGGATGATCTACGGTAAATAATACAAGCGGCAAATCTCGATTCACTATTTTTTTAACTAGTTTATAATCATTTAGCTCCGTTGCAATAATAATGCCGTCTACTTGCTTTTTAAATAATAAATCAATATATTCGTGCTCACGTTTTGTTTGATGGTCTGTACTACATAAAATGAGTGTATACCCTGATTCTCGTGCACTATTTTCAAAAGCTCTTGCTACTTCTGCAAAAAAGGAGTTTGAGATATCTGGAACAAGTACCCCAATCGTATATGTTTTTTTACCTGTTAACGCCGCTGCTACACTACTTGGCTGATAATCTAATTCATCCATTACCTTATTTACTTTGTTTATCGTTTTTTCACTAATACGCCCTGTTTGATTAATTACTTTGGATACCGTTGCTATTGATACACCTGCTTTTTCAGCAACATCATAAATTGTTGGTTTCACTTTGATTGTCCCTTCTTAATCATCTTTTTCTTTATTTTATTATAAATAAATTTCGCATCTTGGTACACAAAAGGAATTTTTTTAAAGTTTATAGGTACTTCGACCTACAAGTGTGATTTCTCTCATTTACGTAAATCCTTATTACAAGTGGCTATTTCAACTTATAAACACGCCCCTGTATTAAAGGCTTTTTACGAGCAGAATGCTTCGATAAAAACAAAAAAAGACCGTATTTGGTGTTAGCCCTGTCAAGTAGACAGCTATAAAAAAGACTAAGCAGCCATCAAGATTCGATATTCTATCGGAGCTCGGTGGTTGAGTCGTTTTTGGAATCGTTTATAGTTATAGAAGTAGATATATTCCTCAATTGCTTGTACTACTTCTTCTTCTGTTTTAAAATGGTGTAAATACAACATCTCCGATTTAAAATGGGAGAAAAATGACTCGATGCAGGCATTATCATGGCAGTTTCCTTTGCGAGAGTGGCTGCCGATGATACCCAAATCTGAAAGTCGTTTGTTGTAGACATGAGATGTGTACTGGAACCCTTGATCTGAATGGAGAATGGTTCCACGCACATCTCTTTTTTGTACCAAATTTTCAAGCGTATCTAATACGAGTTCATTGTCATTGCGTCTAGAGATTTTCCAAGAAACAATTTCATTATTATAAATGTCTTGCACGACAGAGAGATAGCGAAATCCATCTTGGATTCGTAAATATGTAATATCTGTAACGAGCGCTTCATTTTGTTTTCGATTTTTAAATTCACGGTTTAAAACATTTGGAAAAGTATTCGAATAATTCCCTCTAAAGAAGCGTCGCTTCTTACGAATAATAGATTGAATGTTGAGCTCACTCATTAATCGATAAACCTTTTTATGATTTACAAAGAAACCTTCCTCCTGTAAAGCTAGTTTCATACGTGGATAGCCGTATTGTTTGTACTTCAGGTGGATAGATTGTATCACTTTTTTTAATTGTTGATCCGCTTCTGATCGTACATTTTTAGCTGTTTTCGCACGGATCCATTTATAATAACCCGCGCGATGTACACCTGCGAATTTAGTAAGCCAAGTGATCGGATATTTCATTTTTAACGATTCAATGATACGATATCGCTCCTTGTGCCTCAGTGCACCTCCCTTTACAGATTTGGATAACGCTTTTTTAAATATGCAACCTGTGCCTTGTAGTAGTCTCTCTCTTCCTCCACACTGTTAAAATGGACACGTTTCCCTTTTAGTGGATTAGGAATACCTTGAGTTCCACTATTTTTTCCACGAGTATCTGTAATATCACCCAATTCTTTATATTTTTTCACCCAATCCTTAAGTTGTGTAGAGCTCCTGATATTATATTGCTTAGCTATAGCTTGATAACTGCCTTCTCCATTTAAATAACTTTGAACAGCTGATAGTTTTAATCCATCTGAATACGTATTGAATGTTGTACCTTTTTTAACCACGAAAAATCCCCTCCAAGTAATAGTGTAACATCCATGTATGTACATGGTCTTTTTACACTGTCTACTTAAAGGGGATAATACCAATTCCGGCCCTTTTTTCTATTAATATGTTATCGATTTAAAAACCTTTAGTTTATCCTTTTTGCTTTGGTCTCAACCTGTCTTGCTAACTTAATAGGCATGGAGCTTTTCCACATCTCCTATATTTCTTATCTACGAATCTGTCCATTTCCACGAATTACATATTTTGTGGAAGTCAATGCAGGAGACCCCATTGGTCCCTATCAGACTTAAGAATTTATTTTAAAAAGGGGGATGATTAATTTTATTTTCTCCTAAAAAATCTTGATTGATTTTATTACATTTCTCGATATAAATAGGATATTCATTATTATCTTTACATGGATAAACATACAAGACTAAGAAATTGTTTTCCATAAAATAAGATAAGCTGAGCTTTTTTTATTTTAGTTAAAGGAGTTGATCCCCCTGAATTCCAATAATTGCAAAGGACATCCCAATCATTGTGCAGTACCTTGTTTTATACCCGCCACTATATCTATACCTATCCCATCAACATCATCAGCAACTATTACTTTGATTGTTGATCCGGCTATAGTATGTACTGCAGGCACAGGAAGCAACACTTCGATTGTTTCAGGTCAAGTATTAATAAACGGAAATCCTGCCCCAGCAGGGACAGTAGTTAGCTTTTCAGTAAGTAACGCTTCTCTTGGTACTATGATTCCCCTTGCTACCATGACTAATGCTTCAGGTAACTTTACGACTATGTTTACAGCTACTAATGGAACAGGATCTGTAATGGTTACCGCATCACTCCCTGATTTTCCTGGGACAATTGCTAGCTTTTTAATAACCATTATAGATTGTAGTCCATCCACAGCTTCTATTACTTTAACCGCTAATCCGACTACAGTATGTACTTCAGGCACAGGAGACAGCACTTCAACTCTTTCAGGTCAAGTATTAATAAACGGAAATCCTGCTCCTACAGGAACAATAGTCAACTTTTCAATAAGTAATCCATCTCTTGGTACCATAGCTCCCTCCACTACCACTGACGCTTCTGGTAACTATATGGCTATGTTTACAGCCACTAATGGAACAGGATCTGTAATGGTTACCGCATCACTTCCTGATTTTCCCGGAATAACCGCTACCTCTTTGATTACCATTGAAAACTGTACACAAGTTTCTATTACTTTGACCGCCGATCCATTTGACATATGTACTCCAGGCACAGGAGACAACACTTCAACTCTTTCAGGTCAAGTATTAATAAACGGAAATCCTGCTCCTGCAGGGACAGCAGTCGAGTTTGCAATACAAGATCCTACTTTTGGGAACGTAATTCCTGACCCTACTGGTACTGATGCTTCAGGTAACTTTACCGCAACATTTACAGCCATTGGCCCAACTGGAATAATACAAGTTTTCGCTGCTCCTGCTGCTTTTATTGACACATTCGATAGTGTTTTTATTAATATTTCTCCCTGTCAGTAAAAACTTTTAATCTTATATGATTCTTATATTTTCTATAAATATCTATTTTTATAGATTAAATAACTATTAATAATCTGGCATTATGTTAAATAAGTATGAACAAGCGTACAAGCGAGAAACTCTTTTATACAATACTTATAATATATGTATTGTATAAAAGAGTTCGACTTTGGCATAATAAATTCACATCGGTTAGATAATAGTAAGCCCTTATTCTCATCCATCTCGTCTACACCTCCTAATCAAATCACCATTCTCATCAAACATTACATCCTCTCTAATCAATAGGGTATAGTTAATTGGTATATTTTTCGAATACGAAATTTGCACTTTATTTACTTCACTGTTAAAATATCAATTAGGAAATAGATGGGAAGAGAGGGCGACATGCCTAATTCTAAACATCATGCCGTCTGTCGAAAGGCAGGTGGTAACATGCTTAAATTTAGATTTTCAAAGAGTCAGGATAACTTAGAGTTTGATTTTCATTGTGATTTCAATCAGATCATCTCTGTTATCGCAGGTAGCTCCTTACTTGAAATTATCCGATATTTAAGTATGTAAACAGATTAAGCTGGTCCTTACGGGCTGGCTTTTTCTCTTTATCTTATAGGTATCGTTTTCTTCACACAATAAGAGATATGCGGCCTGAATGATACCTTTTCGCACCTAGTCGGGTTCATATGAGAAACCCCTTAATATCCAAGGGGTTTCCGTTATGTAGTAAATCAATTCTTATTGCATAAAAGCACCCGATAGTTTATCATAAGGTTTTTCTACTAATAAAAAAAGAGCCACCTTTGTAGCTCTCAACAAAAGAATTTTCTTTGTAAAAAGAAAATTAATATCAATAAGTTTTTATAGCCTTTCCCCATTAGTTGCAATTACATCTTTATACCAGAAAAAGGACTTCTTCTTTTTCCGTTCTAATGTTCCGCTGCCATCGTCATGTTTATCAACATAAATGAAACCGTAACGTTTGGAGAACTCGCCTGTTGACATACTTACCATATCAATACAGCCCCAGCTTGTATAGCCGATTAATTCAACACCATCTTCAATGGCTTCACCCATTTCCTTAACGTGCTCACGAAGATAGTCAATTCGATAGTCATCGTTGATTGTGCCATCTTCTTCTATTTTGTCATAAGCTCCTAACCCATTTTCTACAACAAATAGTGGTTTCTGATAGCGATCATATAATTTGTTTAAACTGATGCGTAATCCTACAGGATCGATTTCCCAGCCCCAATCGCTTGCTTTTAAGAACGGATTTCTTATACCGCCAATAATATTCCCTTGTGTTGCTTCCGCATCTTTCTTCACTTTCTTCTCAGTGCGGGACATGTAATAACTAAAGCCAATATAATCAACAGTGCCTTCCTTTATTAATTCTAAGTCACCATCTTGAATCTCCAATTCGATATTATGTTCTTTCAAGTATCTCTTAATGAAAGCTGGATACTCACCTCGTACTTGTACATCTGCACAATAGTAGTTGAAAAGCTGTTCTTCCTGAAAAGCATACATTACATTTTCTGGATTGGAATCAAAAGAATATACAGGTGCAAAGAGAATCATACATCCAATTTGGGAATTAGGAATAATTTCATGGCATGCTTTGACCGCAAGGGAGTTTGCGACAAATTGGTGATGATATGCCTGGAAGGTAGGCTCGTATTTATCTTCTTCTTTTTGAATTGAAAAACCAAGACCTTGAATCGGCATCATCAAGCTGCTATTGATTTCATTAAAAGTCATCCAAAACTTTACTTTATTTTTATAACGATTGAAAATCGCTTTTACATATCTCTCAAAGAAGTTTACTACTTGGCGGTTTCTCCAACCACCATATTCTTTTACTAAATGCAGAGGCATTTCATAGTGAGAGATGGTCACAACTGGTTCAATGCCGTATTTATGCAATTCATCAAAAACACGATCGTAAAAGGCCAAACCTTCTTCATTTGCCTCTAATTCATCGCCATTTGGAAAAATTCGTGTCCAGGCAATCGACATACGGAATGCTTTGAAACCCATTTCCGCAAACAGCGCAATATCTTCTTTATACCGGTGATAAAAATCAATAGCTTCATGATTCGGATAGTAATATTGATCACGATGAATTTCAAAATCAAAACCTGGATTCATTAATATTTTATAACGCTCGCTTCCACCTGGAAGAACATCGGCAATATTTAGTCCTTTATTCCCTTCATTAAATCCGCCTTCTATTTGATTAGCTGCAGTAGCTCCTCCCCATAAAAAATCTTCAGGGAATTGATAAGTTTTCAATTTGATTACCTCCAGGAAATTTATGTCATCATAACTATTTGTTTTTTTGTTTAAATTTATTAATTTCTCTTCCTTATAAGTAACTACAAAAAAATCATAACTGCGTTTTGTGGGATAGTAAATAAATGAAGAGTGTTTAGTTTTTTATAACGGAGAAAGTGATTTGTTACATAAATGTAACACTATGTTTCTCACGAAAAAGTTGTGTTAAAATGTAGTTATCATTTTTTGCAGGTTACGATACTTTTTTACTGAAGGAGAAACTGGATCAATGTTTACAAACGACATAATCGCTTCTTTTAATGAATTAGAAACTTCTTTATACAACTATATTTGTCAAAACAGTGATAAGGTGACTTATATGCGAATTCGTGAACTAGCAGATGAAACACATGTGTCAACAGCTACAATTTTACGTTTTTGCAGGAAGCTACATTGCGAGGGGTTTTCTGAATTTAAAGTAAAGCTTAAAATGCAATTAAAAGAGAATAAAAAGACAATTATAAAAAGTTCCCAACAATCAGTAATAGAATTTTTTGAGCGAACGTTAAAAGGTGACTTAGAAGAAAAAATTAAGGAGGCTGCAAGTCTCGTTACCAAAGCAGATAACGTTATTTTTATTGGAATCGGCAGCTCTGGTATTCTTGCCGAATATGGTGCAAGATATTTCTCAAGCTTAGGTAAATTCTCGCTATATATTAAAGATCCTCACTTCCCTATTCATTCCAACCTTCGTAATAATAGCGTAACAATTGCTTTATCTGTCTCAGGAGAAAATAATTTTACCGTCACTCATCTTAACCAACTTAAACAAGAGGGAAGTAAAATCATTAGTATTACAAACACTACACTCTCAACCATTGCAAAAATCTCTGATATAAACATTCCCTATTATGTAACAGAGGAATTTGTCGAAGAATCTAATATAACTACGCAAGTACCAGTTGTTTATATTTTAGAATCTATGGCTCGGGAAATACATAAATTTAATCAATAAGTTTTAAAAAAGGCCTGTACACTGTACAGGCCTTTTCTCCGTTACTTTTCTACTTCTATAATACGTTTCATCGCCTTCATTTGACCAATATGATCGGCTTCATGGTACAACATCATACCGTAAAGCTCACCTACCGTTTCCAACCCTAAGAATGGCTCTGAAAGTTTCTTTTCAAATGTTTCTTCCGGAATTCCATTAATGCGTTGTGCTTGCTCTTGTAATTGAGACATTAACACTTCTAATAAGGGTCCTTCTGTTTTCCACTCAGATGGTTTTGTCCCATATCCAAACAAACCTGGATATTCACTTGGCAAATACTTAAACTCTTTTCCAAACATAAAAGTCTCTGCTGCAGTTAACACGTGACCAATATGCCAACGAATTGTGTTGTTGAAGCCCTCCGGCTGCTTATCGACAGTTTTATCATCCAACGTCTCCATAAACTTAACTAATGCCCCACGTGTTAATTCAAATTGTTTTAAACTTATTGTCCTATTCACTCTATCGCTTCCTTCCTTATGTACAGTTTATTTAAATTTAACAGAAACAATCACGAAATACATCTAATATGCTTAACGAACTCCGACTCCCATATACGGTAAGACAAACTTGAACATCTGCTATCATCTCAATTTTTAAAGCCATAAAAATTTTCCAGTTTTATATTATAAACAATCATGAAATCTAAACCTCCAACGGTTTGATTTCTTAGAAAAGGAAGTTCTCTTTGAACTACTCATCACTTATCACCCCTTCTATATGTACAGGCTGATTGAAACCAAACTTTTAGTTTATGCCAACTACAATTCATCTCTCATTTCAAAAGGTGAAGGTCGTTGCCCAATAAAAAATGGAAGATGAATTACAAATTTTAGTAAAGTGCTTCATCCATGCTAATTAGAAATTATTTTTCCATCAAACAAATACCACACTTTACCCTCTCACAGTCATTACGACACATTGTATCTAACTAATACATACCCTTTAGTTGTTTTTTCGAGCAAAACATAACATCTAAAAGAATGTTCTTTTGTTTCCGTACCTTTAGTAACTGCTCAAAGTCTGTTGCTAGTTGATGCAAGGCAAATACATTACCCTTTTCCTCTTTCATTTGAATCACATACAAAAATCCTAATGTTTATGTAGTGCTCTTCTTATATGCCCCACTAAAAAGCCTCTCATATGGCAATAGGGGTTCACTTTTGTAACATAACCCCTTTGTCTGTCTTCACTATACGAATACTTCCAAAAGTCCCTTCCTTCATCATACCTTTTACTACACTTCTCAGTAGCACTTGTATTTATGAACATAAAAAAAGATTCCCCCAGATTACTGAAGGAGATCTTCTTTTGTATTCATATAATCAGTGTTAGTGTAGTCATGTTGGATTAGCTGTTAGAATTTTTTGCATCATACCTTACTCTCTATTACTGTTGTTTCCAAAACATCGGTATCCTGATGAGCATAAGCAATATTTCGTGTCATCAAACTGACAATCACTAAGACCACAATATTAACAATTAGGGCGATAATCCCTTCATTCAAGTCTTTGATTGCTTGAGGAAGATAAGGAAACATTTGGCCAATTTTTATGTTCCCTAAATCCATTATAGAGACTAACAGCCCCCCAGTTATAATCCCGACAAATGCTCCTTGTTTAGTCACAAAGTTCTTTCTCATCAAACTGGCGAAAAATGCGGGAGCAAGTTGTGTGATAAAATTATAAGGGATACCGCCAGCAAATCGGAAAAAACCCACGTTAAGCAAATTTCGACAAAGAAAAGACCGATTTTGACCACGTTAAAGCTAAATCGGCTGTTTCATTTCAAACTTAGTTGTGTGGAATTTATTCATGCAAAATGTTCCTACTCTTATATTAGAGACAAACGAATTCCACTTAATACGTTCGTGTTTATAACACTCTTTTATTGTAGGTCTACTTACCAGTTTAACAAACGCTTCATTTTCTGTTCTGTTTCTCCCTCTTGGCGAGGTTGGTAAATGGTTAATTTTAGTTCAGGTGCATCGTACACCTGAAGAGTAATATGATCCATAATCATTTCTCCAACTAAAGGATGCAGAAGTGTTTTTTTGCCACAAGGAGTACCTAGAACTTCATGCTTGGGCCACCAATTACGAAACTCAGGGCTCTTATTGGTAAGTTCTTTAATGATATCTTTAAACCACTCATCACCGACAAAACGTGTATATGCTAAACGAAATTGAGCAATCAAGCGTTGCGCATGATCTTCCCAATTAAGAAATAGCTCTCGATACTCTTTAGATGTAAAGCAACGCCAGACTGCATTGCGATTTCGATCATCCATTTTATTAAAGTCACCAAAAACCACAGTAGCAGCTTTATTCCAGCTTACTATGTTCAATTTTTCATCGGTTACATAGGTAGGACAGTATTCTAATTGACTCAATAAATTTTTCAAGACGCTATTTACACTTTCAACGAGAGGTCTTCCCACCTTAGATAGCAATGGCTGATTTGCTAATAAAAATAGATGCTCTTTTTCCTCTTCATTTAACCTGAATGGTTCTGGTGCAAAAATCATTTGATAGAGGCATAGAAACCTGCATAGACTGTTCCATGGTAGATTATGATGCAATTCCAAATAATTTATGTATGAATCTAACTTCATTTTGGGCAGACTTCACCTGT
>NZ_JBWYHD010000016.1:0-79889 GCF_056711665.1 Bacillus sp. Medicinal_06
ATCAAACTCTCCAATAAAGTTTGTCTAGCATCTAAAATAAAAATTGACGTTTCACGTTGTTTGTTTCGTTCAGTTTTCAAAGAACTCGTTTGTCGCTCATTTGCGACTTCCTTATGTTAACATCTTCATTTTCCGATGTCAACCAAGTTTTTTAATTTCTTTTTTCGCTTTCTGCCGTTTCGCATCAGCGACGGTTATTAATATATCATGCAGTTTATACATGGTCAATACTTTTCGCAAAAAAATTTCACAGCCCGTTTATTTCTTTTTTCGTTTCATATTTTTAATAAAGCCCCTTCTTTTAAACCAAAAATTCAAAATTGTGTGTTATATTGTTGCTATAGGAGCGTGATGGGAATGGGGATTAAATATTCGAACAAAATCAATAAAATTCGAACCTTTGCGTTAAGTTTAGTATTTATCGGACTCTTCATTGCATACTTAGGTGTATTTTTCCGCGAAAATATTATTATTATGACCATTTTTATGATGGTTGGCTTTTTAGCAGTTATCGCTAGCACTGTCGTTTATTTTTGGATTGGTATGTTATCTACAAAAACTGTGCAAATCATGTGCCCAAGTTGTAACAAACCTACAAAAATGCTTGGCCGAGTAGACGCATGTATGCATTGCAATCAGCCCTTAACGCTTGATCGTACTTTAGAAGGAAAAGAGTTTGATGAGAAATATAATAAGAAGAACTATAAAGCATAAAATACGTTTATATAATAAAGAAAGAGGTCGACGTAGCCGTCAGCCTCTTTCTTTATTATATATTACGCCTTATGACATTCTGGACATACGCCATAAATCTCTAAACGATGACTGTTAATAACAAAGCCGGTTGCTTTCGCAGCTTCATTTTCAAGTTGTTCCAAACCTTCATAAGGAAAATCAACAATTTTACCACATTTTTCGCAAATCACATGGTAATGTTGACTTGTAACATAGTCAAATCTACTTGAAGCGTCTCCATAAGTTAGTTCCTTAACAAGCCCAACTTCTTTAAATACACGTAAGTTATTGTAAACAGTTGCAACGCTCATATTTGGAAACTTACCTTCTAACGCCTTATAAATTTCATCCGCTGTTGGGTGCGTCATAGATTCCACAAGGTACTCTAAAATAGCATGACGCTGTGGAGTAATGCGTACACCCGTATTTTTCAGCATTTCTAGCGCTTCTTTTAATTCTTCTTTGACCACCGTCATGCACCCCGATTCTATACGGATTATTATTTTATAATTCTTATAAAGAGTGTACTCCTTTTCTTGTCAATCGTCAATATTTCTACTATAACTGTGTGGTTTATTTTTCACCTACACTTATTTTTATGTATATTTGTCCATCATTTATACATTTACATAGAAAAAAGTGCGAAATAATCGCACTTGGAATACTATCATCTGAGGAGGTATGCCCTACCCTTTTAATGTATGAAGCATCAGCAAAAGGGTGTAGACATATGCCTAATACTCACATCATAATAAATTTCTTTTACTTTTACTCTTACTCGTACAGAACCTTAATTTAAATACGAAAGGATGTCTTCAATATGTCCCTTCACCTTTACTTTTCGCCATTCTTTAACTAGTTCACCATCTTTATTAATAAGAAACGTAGATCTTTCAATCCCCATGTACTCTTTGCCAAAGTTCTTTTTCAGTTTCCACACGTCATATAATTCTGCCACTTTATGATCCTCATCTACTAAAAGTACGAATGGCAGATCATACTTTTCAATAAATTTCAAATGTCTATTTGCTGGATCGGGACTTACTCCTAGTATAACTGTATCTTTTTCTTGGAATAATCCATATGCATCACGAAAATCACACGCTTCTGTTGTACATCCTGGCGTCATATCTTTCGGATAAAAATATAATACTACATTTTTCCCGTGAAAATCCGACAGTTTAATCTGCTCTCCGTTACTTCCTTCTAGTGTGAAAACTGGTGCCACTTCTCCTATTGCGACCATCTTTATCACTCCTTGTCTTTTCCTTTACTATAACAAATGTTATCTTATTTTTCATTGTCTATCACAGTCCGAACTACGAATGCAAACGGCAGTGTATATCCAATCAACGCTTCAATAATTGCAATCCACCGCCCAATTCCAACAGGAGTTACATCACCATATCCAACTGATAATAAAGTAACCGCACTAAAATATAAGCATACTTCTACCAGTTGGAAAGAATGAACATTTAAACTTTCTCCATCTTCTCTCAAGGCAGCAAATCCACTTTCCTCTAATACAACATAACTTAATCCAAATGCGATAAGTACCGTTGTATAAATTAGAAATAATGAAGTTAGATTATACAAAGAAAAGAAACGCTTTGAATCTGAGTATGAGCTCCATAATATTTGAATACTTCTTAACACAGCAATGGCTGAAATTAATAAAATAAATCCCCACAACATGTCCTCCACCTCACCCTATATGTATGAGGACAAAGAACAATTTATCCCATGGTAAACGAAGCTTTTATACCCGCTGTTAGTTTCCCGCACCGCGATATTTCTTCACTCCAAAATTCCAAAGTGTGATTGCAATTGTAAAACAAATCACACCAACAATCGGTGTCGCAAATGCATAGCTATTCCATTCTGTCTTTCTTAGAAAATATGCTGCTGGGTATACGCCAACAAATGCAAATGGTAATACAAACGTTAAAATAAACCGAATCACGCGGTTATAAATATTTACTGGATAGCGTCCATAATTTCCTATGTTATACATAAGGGGCATAATCGAACTTTTCGCATCTGACCAAAAACCGATACTGGCAAGCGTCACAAATATCCCGCCATATACAAGTGCACCACCTGCTACCATGAACAAGAAAAGAAAGAAATCGTACCAATAAAAAGATAATTGAAGCTCTACTGCCGCATACCCCATTACAATAATCCCAGTAACTGCACCAATTAAAGACTCCAGTTCCATTCTTTCTAATATAATTTGAAATAAACTGTGAATTGGTCTTGTTAAAACGCGATCCATTTCTCCCTTAATAATATACCTATCATTAAAATCCCATATATTAAAGAAAGCAGAAAAGATAGCAAACGGTACTAAGAAAAATCCATAAATAAAAATAACTTCTTCTCGGCTCCATCCTTTTAACGCTTGTGTATGTCCAAAAACAACAAGGATGAAAATTAAATTTACAGCTTGTAATAGTAAATCAGATAATAACCCAACGATAAAATCGCCGCGATACTCGAGTTTCGTTTTTATATATTGGCTTGCATATTGTAAAAACAGTTTTATATATAGCATCCCATCATCCCCCTTGTACAATCAGGCGTTTTCTTGCCGTTTTCCACATCAGCACAATTGGAATAATAAGTACAACTGCCCAAATCATCTGGAATAATAAAGCTTGATACAACTTACTTCCCTGTATACCTTCTGAGAAAATCATACTCGGAATATAACTGATTGCTTGAAACGGTAAAAATACCATTGCTTTTTGGGCCCATAACGGATAAAAACTGATGGGTAGTAATAAACCTGAAAATAAATCAATAACCACACGTTTCGCATACATAATTCCACTGTTATTAAATAAGAAAAAAGTGAGCATACCTGTCATTAAATTAATTTGCGTATTAATAATAAAACTGAAAACTAACGATAGGAAAAAGTATAACCACGTTTGAAAATCGGTTGTAATCTGTAACGAAAATAAAAGTGTAACAATAATCATACCTGGAATAGAAAAGAATGCAAAACGGAAAATTCCCTCTCCAAGACCTTGCATAACTTTCATTCCTAAATAATTATATGGACGAATTAATTCGACGGCTACACGTCCTTCTTGAATTTCCATTGCAATTTCTCTGTCAATATTATTAAAATAAAAAGCCCGAGCCATCCATGCAATGGCAATATAAGTTGTCATTTGAGAAATTGATAAACTTTCAATATTCTCTTTCCCACTGTAAATCGCTTGCCATAAAAAATAATACGCTCCGATATTAATCGTATAAATTAAAATTCCACTATAATAGTTTGTTCGGTAAGCAAGCATCATTAAAAAACGAACACGAATCATTTCAATATACTTACCCATGAATCATACCCTCTTCATAAATATTACGGATAATTTCCTCTGTCGACACTTCATTAATTTTTAAATCTTTAATTTGAAAAGCTTGAACTACTTTGGAAATGAGCATAGAAATTATAACTTCTTCATTGGGTATTTTTGCAATCCACGTATATTCTTCTTTTCCTTGTGACCAAGCTACATGATTATCTGGCATTAGCATTGATAATTGTTGGTATGAAACTGGTGCAGTAAATTGAAAATGTATTTCTTTTTCTGCTCCCCACTGCGAACGAAGTTTTTCTAATGATCCATCATACATAATATTTCCTTCATCCAGCATAATGACGCGTTCACATAAAGCTTCAATATCCGTAATATCATGTGTTGTTAATAAAATTGTTGTTTTATAACGTTCATTCATTTCCTTTAAAAACTCACGGATTTTTAATTTTACGAGAACATCTAGTCCAATAGTTGGCTCATCTAAAAATAAAAGTGGTGGATTATGAATTAACGCCGCTGCTAATTCACAACGCATTCTTTGACCAAGTGATAATTTACGCACCGGCTTATCTAACAACGGTCCAATATCTAATGTCTCAATGACATGTTCCATATGTTCTTTGTACTGTCTATCTGATACACCATAAACCTTCTTTAATAAACGAAATGATTCTTGTACTGCAATATCCCACCAAAGCTGCGAACGTTGACCAAATACAACACCAATCGTTCTTACAAATTCTTCTCGCTGTTTATGTGGGTTCATACCATTTACTGTGATTTGACCGGACGTTGGTGTTAAAATCCCAGTTAGCATTTTAATGGTTGTTGATTTTCCAGCACCATTTTCACCAATATAACCAACCATTTCACCTTGTTTTACAGTAAACGAAACATCATTCACTGCTGGCACTATTTTATAATTACGATTTAATAAATCGCGAAACGCACCTTTTAAACCAGAGCGACTTGAATATGCTGTAAATTCTTTACGTAATCCTTGTACTTCAATTACCGATTTCATAATCGGACCCCCTTCCTCGATACCACAACGAATAGTTTACCCAACTGCCATTCCTATCACAAACAATACGTCTTTTTGAAAAACATGTTAGAATAATACATAGATTTTTGTAAGGAGATGAATTGTAGTGAATTTCACAAAATCAGAAGCATTACATAAAGAAGCGTTAGAACATATCGTTGGTGGTGTTAACAGTCCTTCTCGTTCTTTCAAAGCAGTTGGTGGTGGATCACCTGTTGCAATGGAACGCGGAAAGGGTGCTTATTTTTGGGATGTAGATGGTAACAAATATATCGATTATTTAGCAGCATACGGTCCAATCATTACAGGACACGCTCATCCTCACGTAACAGAAGCAATTAAAACAGCAGCTGAAAATGGTGTTTTATACGGAACACCAACAGCCTTAGAAGTAAAATTTGCAAAAATGTTAAAAGAAGCAATGCCTGCTTTGGATAAAGTTCGTTTCGTAAACTCTGGTACAGAATCTGTTATGACAACAATTCGCGTGGCTCGCGCTTATACAGGCCGCACAAAAATTATGAAGTTCGCTGGTTGCTACCACGGTCATTCAGATTTAGTACTTGTAGCAGCTGGTTCTGGTCCGTCTACTCTTGGTACTCCTGATTCTGCTGGTGTACCGCAAAGTATTGCACAAGAAGTGATTACCGTTCCATTTAATAATGTAGAAACATTAAAAGAGGCATTAGATAAATGGGGACATGAAGTAGCAGCTATTCTTGTAGAACCAATCGTTGGGAACTTCGGAATTGTCGAACCTAAACCCGGCTTCCTAGAAAAAGTAAATGAGCTTGTCCACGAAGCTGGCGCACTTGTTATTTATGATGAAGTAATTACAGCTTTCCGCTTCATGTATGGTGGCGCTCAAGATTTACTTGGTGTAACACCCGATTTAACAGCACTTGGTAAAGTAATTGGCGGCGGTCTTCCAATCGGTGCCTATGGCGGGAAGAAGGAAATTATGGAACAAGTTGCACCGCTCGGCCCTGCTTACCAAGCTGGTACAATGGCTGGAAACCCAGCATCTATGGCAGCTGGTATCGCATGCTTAGAAGTACTAAAGCAAGAAGGCGTATACGAAAAATTAGATGAACTTGGCGCAATGCTTGAAAAAGGCATTTTAGAACAAGCCACAAAACATAGTATCGATATTACAGTAAACCGTCTAAAAGGTGCGTTAACTGTATACTTCACAACAGATACAATTGAAGATTATGACGCTGCTCAAAATACAGACGGAGAAATGTTCGGTAAATTCTTCAAACTTATGCTTAATGAAGGTATTAACTTAGCTCCATCTAAATACGAAGCTTGGTTCTTAACAACAGAACATACTAAAGAAGATATTGAATATACAATCGAAGCCGTTGGCAGAGCATTTGCTGCCTTAGCAAACGTATAAGAAAATACATGACCAATAGAAAAAATAGAGGCCAGCCTCTATTTTTTTCTTTTTTCTATTTCATAAATCGCGCATTAATAGTATAATTATTCATAATTATCTGTTTTATTTCTAAGTTTATATTATTGTTCTGTTGTCTATAAGGCATTATACGTCTTTAAAAATCAGACTATTCACAACTTTTATAACAGAGGGGGGATTGACGGATGCCTAACAATACAAATAAATGGACACCGTCTTTATTTCGAAATTATGCAAATGCAGAACACGATGCGTGTGGAATCGTTTCCGTTATGGAAAAACAGAATGTGCCAACAAAAGAAAATATCGATCTTTGTATACAATCACTTGTAAAAATGAACCATCGCGCAGGCTTTATTAATGGTGAGGGCGATGGTATTGGCGTTCATATCGACTTACCGAAAGCACTTTGGAAAGAAAAATTAAAAAATAGTGGATATAATCCAGCGATTGTGGATCATCCCCACTTTATCGTTGGACATTTTTTTCTAAACAAAAAAGAAAATCCTACTCTTTTAAAAAACAGTATTCGTAATAAATTAGACAATCAAAATCTCACTGTGATTTTCGAAAGTGATGATGCGATAAACTCTGATGCCCTTGGTCCTCTTGGTAAACAAGAAGAACCTTTATTTTGGCAAATTGCCATTCTTTCAGAAACACCCACTGAAAACTTGAATCAAGTACTATTCACTTTAACAATTGAAATTGAGAAAAATACAGCAATTCATGTTGCATCATTAAGTCACGATCATGTTGTGTATAAAGTTCTTGGTGCTGGCGATACACTTGTTGCTTACTATGACGATTTACAACACCCACTTATTGCATCAACGATGACACTTGGGCATAATCGCTATTCCACAAATACATTATCTAATTTTTTTCGCGTGCAACCATTTAGCATCCTTGGCCATAACGGAGAAATTAATACCATTTCCAAATTACGTGACCAAGCCGAAATGATTGATGTACCTCTTACTGCTGGAGGCAGCGATTCTCAAGATTTAAACCGCACCTTAGAAACACTTCTCGTTCACTACAACTACAGTCTATTTGAAGCAATGGATATATTATTCCCACCAATTATTAATGAGATTAAATTATACGAGCCACATATGCAAGATTTATATATGTATATTCGTGAAGCATGGGGACATTTCGCTCAGGGGCCAGCCGGGATTATTTCACGTTATAAAGATGAAGCTGTTTTTAGTGTAGATTCACTTGGTTTACGACCAGTTTGGAAAGTAGAAACAGAAAGTTCCTATATCTTTTCTTCTGAACCAGGTGTTGTATCGCCATCCGAATACGTAGCAGAGCCAAAGTCACTTGCCCCTGGAGAAAAAGTAGGTTTAAAGTGGAATACACAAGGTGACCTCGTTCTCTATGAATATGAAACATATCAAGAAGAAGTGTACAAACGGATGAAACAGCGTATTCATTTTTCAGATTATCATTTTAACTTATCTACTCCGGTCGTGAAAAAAATTGAAGGGTTATCTAACCTCTCTCAAGTTGAAACAGAGCAATATGTAGCTTTCGGCTGGGATCGTGAGCATATCCAACTTCTCGAACAAATGGCAACAAAAGGGGTTGAACCCATTCGTTCACTCGGCCATGATGCACCTCTCGCTGCACTTGATCCGGACAGACGAAACATTGCTGACTTTATAAAAGAAAGCGTTGCTGTTGTTACAAATCCAGCAATCGACCGAGACCGAGAAATTGAACACTTCTCTACACGTACAGTACTAGGAGAACGTCCTAGCTTATTTAGTGGTCAGCAGCAAACTTTTGTTACCGAACTTTTGTCACCAATTATAGTAGAAGGTAATTTAGCACAGGAAATTGCAGAAGACTTGGAAACCATCTCATATGAGCAACTTGTGCAGCTATTTGCAACTCATAGTGCAGTTTACAAACTCTCTGTTACGTTCACAGCATCAGAAACCTTACATGATGCATTAGACAGAATTAGTATAGAAGCTATAACAGCTATAAAAAAAGGTGCTTCTCTGCTATTACTTGATGATGCTAAAGCTCATCAAAACGAACACTTATGGATTGATCCGCATTTAATTACAGCTAAAGTACACCAAAAACTTACTGAACATAAATTACGACGCCAATGCTCCATCGTTGTAAGATCTGGCGCTCTCCGTTCTTTACACGATATTGTTACACTATATGGGTTAGGGGCAGATGTTATTAATCCCTATTTAATGTTCGCAACTGTAAATGATGGATCAACACAACCAATTGCTAACTTATATAAAGCGTTAAACAAAGGGCTTGAAAAAGTTATTTCGACTATCGGTATCCATGAGCTGCGTGGTTATGGCCGCCTCTTCTCTTCAATTGGTTTACACGAAGAAATTGCAAACATACTACAAATTACAAACTTTTTAGGATCACGCACTGTGGCATTTTCACTTACTTCTTTAGCTGAAGATGCAAAAGCCAGGGCACTTGATTATAGTAATCCAAAAGTTAGAATGAGAAAAACATTTCATGTCTTTCCTCGCATTTGGAAATCAATTGGTGATGTAGCCAAAGGGAATGCTTACGATAATTATCGCGAGAAATTAGCTGAAGTAGAAGATAAGAACCCCATTGCAATTCGCCACCTCGTCCAAATAAAAGAAGCTGAGCAACCAGTGCCAACTGAACGCGTTTCAATTGGCGTAAAAAACCATGACTTGCCATTCATTATTAGTTCGATGTCATTTGGCTCACAAAATGAAATTGCATTCCGAGCTTATGCAGAAGCAGCCGATCGCCTCAATATGATTAGTTTAAATGGCGAAGGCGGAGAGATTAAAGACATGATTGGTAAATACCCGCATACACGTGGCCAACAAATTGCATCAGGGCGTTTTGGCGTAAATGCCGAATTGTTAAACTCATCAAATTTAATTGAAATTAAAATTGGGCAAGGAGCAAAACCTGGTGAAGGTGGACATTTGCCAGGGTCAAAAGTCACTTCTAAAATTGCCGAAGCACGTAATGCAACAATTGGTTCAGACTTGATCTCTCCTTCCAATAACCATGATATTTACTCAATTGAAGACTTAGCACAAATGATTACCGAAATTAAAACTGCTAATCAACTCGCAAAAGTCGCTGTCAAAGTTCCAGTTGTTCCTAACATCGGAACAATTGCTGTAGGAATTGCAAAAGCTGGTGCTGATTTTATTAATATCAGCGGATTTGATGGCGGCACAGGTGCTGCACGTATTCACGCCTTGCAACACGTAGGTCTTCCCGTTGAAATTGGCGTAAAGGCTGCTCATAACGCACTATTAGAAGCAAATATGAGACACAACGTAGAGATTTGGGCAGACGGTGGTATCAGAAGTGTAAATGATGCACTGAAAATTATGCTTCTTGGCGCAAACCGTATTGGCTTTGGCACTTTATCCATGATTGCAATTGGCTGTACAACGTGCCGTGGCTGTCACTTAGATACGTGTCATGTCGGTATTGCAACACAAATTGAATCAGAAGCTCAGGCAAAAGAACATGGACTACGCCGTTTTGTTCCACGTCAATTTGAAAATGCTGTAGAAGGTTTATTGAACTTATTTAACACTTTCGGAACAGAACTTAAACGCTTAACAGGTAATCTCGGTTATACGAACTTACAAGAAATTGTCGGTCGTTCTGATTTACTAGAACAAATGCGAGGTATAGAACTATTAGATTTACAAAATTTATTACAAACATTAGACAATACCTCGTACACTATGACAGAGGAAAAACAACAACATCATTATGCAGTAGCTAATTCTTTCCAATCAAAAGAGTTAGTTGGTGTTGGTGTAGATCAACGCGTTATGGGTGGTCTTGAGTCATGCTACCGAGTCCGCAGTAAATTATATGACAACAATATGCTTGAACCAATTACATTAAAATATACAAATGGTTCCGTTCCCGGAAATGGCTTAGGTGCCTACAATAGCGAAAACTTATTTATTCATGTAAATGGCGGCGCACAAGATGGCATCGGAAAAACATCATTCGGGGGCGGTATTTATATCACAAAAGCAAAAGGAAAAGATGGAACATACTATAACGGTTCTGTCGGAAAAGGTTTTGGATACGGTGCACAAAAAGGAACTTTATATGCGCAAGGTAACGCCGATGCACGTGCTGGCATCCGCTTATCTGGAGCAGATATGATCATCGGGGGAAGAATCACAAAACCACTTCGAGAAAAAGAACACGGGAACCTAGGCGTTCATGCAAATATTAAAGGCTTCGCTTTTGAATATATGACAAACGGTCGCGCTCTCGTTCTTGGTGATCCCGGTCCATGGATTTGTGCAGGTATGACTGGTGGTATCGTTTATTTACGTCATCAACCTGAACTCGGTTTAACAGAATCTGCCCTGCGCCGAAGAATCGCAAAGGGAGCGAATGTAACATTATGTCCACTTAGCAAAAACGGGGAATCAGACATTACCGAATTATTATTAGACTACATTCGCGTATTAAATGAGCACGAACAATATGAAGAAGTTGCTCTCTTAACACCGTTATTAGAGAACATTCAGCTTCACTTTTATGAAGTCCTTCCAAAAAAAGAGCAAGCAGACCCATCTATTTCGACTGAATGATGCAACCAAATTTTCATTTACTTAAAATTGACGAAGTGAGTATCACATAGTAATCTATAATAACAATTTGAAAACCTGCTGAAATTCAGCAGGTTTTTTCATTACAAACACAGGTCCAAAAAGGAGGATTTAGATAGCCGAGCAGGTCGAGGCACGGAAGTCAGGAGGAACGGAGTGTAGTTCATACTACATGAGTACCGGACTGGCGACGTAACGAAGACATGCGAAGGCTATCTAAACCGGACTTTTTGAACATCCATTAAAATATACGTTCAAAAAGGAGGATTTAGATAGCCGAGCAGGTCGAGGCGCCGCAGACAGGAGGAACGGAATGTAGCTTATACTACATGAGTACCGGACTGGCGACGTAACGAAGACATGCGAAGGCTATCTAAACCGGACTTTTTGAACATCCTATAAAATATCACTTGCTAACATATTGTAATGAATGTATAGTATCATGTTGTATCACTCATAATGACAAGAGAGAAAGGATATAAAAAAGGGTATGAAACTTGGTGCTCGCATTTTAAAAACGGGTATTGCCATTACATTAGCTTTATTTGCTTGTACTTTGCTCCAACTACCGAGTCCTGTATTCGCGGGAATTTCAGCAATTTTTGCTGTACAGCCATCTGTATACCGCTCATATTTGACAGCACTCGAACAAATCCAAGCAAACGTAATTGGCGCAGTATTCGCTATTGGATTCGCCTTTGCTTTTGGACACAATCCTTTTATTATTGGATTAACTTGTATATTAGTTATTGCTCTCACACTAAAATTACGTTTAGAAAATACAATATCTATCGCTTTAGTGACGGTCATTGCGATTATGGAATATCAAGGTACTGATTTCTTTGATTTTGCCTTACTTCGCTTTGCAACGATTATGGTCGGGATTATCGCAGCTTCACTTGTAAACTTAATGTTTATGCCGCCAAAATACGAAACAAAACTGTATCATCGTATCGTCGATAATACAGAAGAAATTGTAAAATGGATTCGTATGAACAGCAGGCAAGCTTCTGATTTCACAACATTGAAAACAGACATTGATCGTATGAAAGAAAAAATGATTAAATTAAATCATTACTACTTACTGTACAAAGAAGAAAGAAGCTATACGAAAAAAGTACAATTCGCAAAAATTCGTAAGCTCGTCTTATTTAGGCAAATGTTAGCAACAACTAGCCGTGCATTAAGTACATTAAAAGCATTACACCGTACTGAAAATGAATTGCGATATATGCCTGAACCATTTCAAGAATCCATTCAAAATGAATTAGATTCATTAACACACTATCACGAACAAGTTTTGTTAAAGTTTATTGGTAAAGCCAAAAAACAACAGTCTGTTGAGATGCTTGATGAAGTAGAAACTGGTAAACAAGAATTAATCGATATATTTATGGACTATCAAAATAAAGAAGATGAAGAATCATATAAAATATGGTTACATCTCTTCCCTCTTATTTCTTCAATTATTAATTACAGTGAAGAGGTTGAACATTTAGATTTACTTGTAGATAGTTTTTATACGTATCACAAACCAGAAGATGAACTACAAATTGATGAAAAAAAAGAAGACGAATAAAGAAACAGCCCCTTTAAGCCAAAGGGGCTGTTTCTTCTATATGTTGAATTTGATATAAATTATAATAAAATCCTTGTTTTTGCATTAATTGTTCATGAGAACCCTTTTCTTTTATTTCACCATCTTCAATATATATAATTGTATCTACATGTGTGATGGTTGCCAGTCTATGAGCAATGATAATAGTTGTACGGTCCGCAGCTAATGTTTGAAGAGCCTCTTGAATATGCCTTTCGTTCTCTAAGTCCAAAGCTGATGTTGCTTCATCTAGTATAAGTAAAGAAGGATTTTTCAAAAAGACACGTGCGATTGCTACGCGTTGCCTTTGCCCACCAGACAACTTCACACCTCTTTCGCCAACAACTGTATCGTAACCATCTGGCAAATTCATAATGAAATTGTGAATCTGTGCTGCTTTTGCAGCTGCAATGACTTCCTCTTTCGTTGCTTTCGGGTTTCCATATAAAATATTAGATTGAATCGTATCACTAAATAGAAGGTTATCTTGCAAAACAATCCCGATATGACTACGTAAATTTCTTACGTTATAATCTCTTACATTCACACCATCTATATAAATGGCACCGCTAGAGACATCATAAAACCTTGGAATTAAACTAGCGAGAGATGACTTTCCCCCTCCACTCGCTCCAACAAGGGCAACTTTTTCTCCAGGACGAATTGAGAAAGAAAGGTGATGTAATACATCTTTTTCATCAGTATTATATCGAAATGAAACTTGATCAAATACAATTTCACCTGAAAGCTTATTTTGTTTAATTGCTTTTGGAATATTTACAATATCATACTTTTCATCTAACAGCTCAAACACTCGATCCATTGAGGCAAATGATTGTGTGAGTGTTGTAGAAGAGTTAACAAGGCGGCGTAATGGACTATATAAACTGTCCATATACCCAACAAAAGCAACCATCGTTCCAAGTGTTAAAGAACCTTGAATCACTTCATATGCCGCGAACGCAATAACAAGTAATGGTCCCAAATCCGTTAACGTATTCACCGTAGAAAACGTTCGCGCTGTCCAACTTGTATGTGTTAATGCTTTCGTTAAAAACTCATTATTTTTCTTATCAAATTGCCCTTTTTCATACTCTTCTAATGCAAAACTACGCGTCACTTGCATCCCTTGAATACGCTCATGTAAGTAACCTTGCATCGTTGCCAATGCTTGTGAACGATCTTTGGTTAATTTACGAAGACGTCCAAAAAAGTATTTCACTGCAACTGCATAAATCGGCAAAATAAGCAATGCAACGAGGGTTAATTTTATATTCATCGAAAACATAACTACAATTGCAATAAAAATCGTAGCTGTATCAAGCCAGACATTCATAAGTCCTGTAATAACAAAATCCTTCGTCTGCTCCACATCATGAATCACACGTGAAATGATTTCACCTGTTTTTGTATTTGAATAATAGCGTAAACTCAATTTTTGCAGATGTCCAAAAATATGTTTTCGTAAATCATAAAGTACTGTATTACCAATACGCTGCGCAAAATATTGACGATAATATTCAACAGGTGGTCTCAGTACACCAAAAATAAAAAAGGCAATGCCGATTGCTGTTATCAATTGTGATGTTTTTTCCTGAAGTGATCCACTCCCTTGAATCACATCATCAATAATATACTTTAATAGCCACGGCATAATCAGCGGAATTCCAAACTTAATGAGTCCAATAATAATTGTAATTGTAATAAGCCAGCGATATGGTTTTACAAATTGTAAATATCTTTTTATTCCTTGCATGTAATCCCCCTTCAATAGGACAAACCTGCCGGGAAACTCCCTGCAGGTTTACTTTAATCTCTATACATTAAATATCGTTCATACCACATATCAACAAAGTCCGGCGCAAATGGCCCTTTTCTTTGATGAATCCACTGCGTTAAATACTCTACATTTCGTTTTAATATCGTATCAATCACTGGAGGATAATTCATCATCTGACTATGCTTCTCATACTCATCTTCATCTAAAAGAGTATATGTCATATCTGGATATACTTTAATATCTAAATCATAATCAATATACTTTAATGCTTCAGAATCATATGCAAATGGAGAACTTAAATTACAATAATAATATACTCCCTCTTCTCGTAACATACCGATTACATTAAACCAATAATTTGAATGAAAATAACAAATTGCAGGCTCACGCGTAATCCATGTCCGACCATCTGATTCGGTTACTACAGTCCGATCATTTGCACCAATTACAAGACTTTGTGTCCCTTTTAAAATTGTAGTCTCTTCCCACATTCTATGAATGGAGCCATTATGTTTATAACTATGTATTTGTACTTTTTCTCCTTCTTTGGGAAATCCCATACGTGCTCCCTTCTTTCACTGTGAACGCTCTTCTAAAGTTGCCTTAACTAGTATTTTTCCTGTTAAAAACGTATTGAGCCGAATTCACTTTTTTTCTATTATAACTTTTTTGTCAAAATTTTAAAACTAAACCGATACAATCCAAATTCCATAAACACGAACGAATTACTCTCCATCGACAAGTTATGATGCAACAAAAAGCCCTTCTTCATAAATTAAGAAAGGGCTTTTCCAACTAAAGTATCAAAATATACAATCCTTTAGTTAGAAATTATTTTTTCAGTTTCAAAAGAATGAATCACTTCATTTGTTTGTTGCTCAAATTTTTCATGCAAAAGCTTCAAAGCTTGTTCCGTTTTATGTATTTCTTGCCGAATAAAATGCAAATCTTTTTTATCACACTTCCCTTGCTCACTTGTTTCAATCTGTTGGTACTTCTCTAGATGCGCTTGTAACTTCAGTAACTCATCCATTGTTTGCAACTGCTCTCCTACCAACTTATCAAATAAATTCATTATTTACCTCCTGTTTTTAATAAAGTGAAGCTTTAATCAACTCTCACGAAGCGGGCATTTACAGGCAGCCCTCCATCTATCCTCCTCGTTTTCCTTTAAATCTTGAGGTGGGGGGCTTACTACCTCGAATAACAGGATACATCGCTACTACATATTTTCTAATCTCCTACCTTCTTCTCCTTTGGCTACATTTGTTGACTTATTAGAAGTTATGTCGGCTCTCTCAACAAAATTCTCAAAGTAATCGATTTGCATAACATTAGATTTTCACTAGTAACAAAACTTTCGTTTTCGTCATAATATGACAAACAAAGAAAACACTTCTCTTGAATCGAGAAGTGTTTTTCTTTGTTATTGATTCGTGCTAGAAGATTGCGATTTTTTCGCTGCTGATTTTGCATTTTGTTGTTTTACTGCTTGTACATCTGTGTCAGTTGCAAACTCTGTGCCGTAACTAGCATTTGCACTTTGAACACCAGCGCTAGATGCTTGTGCTTTCTTTGCTTCTGATTGTGCGTTTTGTTGTTTTACTGCTTGTACGTTTGTCTCAGTCGCAAACTCTGTACCATAGTTAGCATTTGTACTTTGAATGCTAGCACCAGAAGTTGCTTTGTTATAACCTTGTTGTTTTTTACTCATCTTTCTCACCTCCACAACCAATAATGTAACCAACCACTCTAAAAGATATCCGTAAAATTATTTTTTAATTGGTGCATATATCTTTCCAGGCTCATTCAAACTACATATGATGGAGGTGTACACATGTACGTTGGACGCGATATGACAGAACTATCTATGATTTCGAAAGAAAAATGGAAACAAGATGAATTAGCTTATTTTCACCATTCCTTACAGCAAATCATGCCCTATTTAAACGTAGAAGGCCAAACGATCTACAAAGAAATTATAAAAGAAATTGAATCACGGGGCGGTCTTCAAAAAAGCGAAGCGGATTGGACACACGGTACAAAAATTTCTTACGACTAAAAAACGTGTTCCCTAATTCGGGAACACGTTCCATCTCCAACTATTATGGTTGGAGTTTTTCAACACATTCTTCATAAATCGTACGATGCGATTTAGAGAAAGGTAATTTCTCAAAGTCTTCTTTCGATACAACCTTTAATGTATCTGTTTCTTTAATAACACTTGCTACTTTTCCATAAAATACAAATACATCCCACGTACGGTGGGTGAATGTATGTTGAACGTTCATTGCATATTCATCGATTGAAACAGAAAGAGAAAAATTTTCTTTCATATAATCAGCCAGCTGCTGTTTATGATTTCGAATTCCTTCACTTATTTCAACGTTTGGAAATTCCCACATGTTGGCAAGTAATCCTGTACTCGGTCTTTTGTTAATTACATAATCCCCATCTTCTGTCTGCAGCACTCCTGCAACAAGCGGTACCATTTTAGGAGCTTTCGCCTTACTTTTGACAGGTAACTCTTTTTGCACACCTTCTTCATATCCACGGCAATGCTCACGAACAGGACAAAGTAAACAAGCTGGATTTTTCGGAATACAAATAAGCGCACCTAACTCCATTAAGCCTTGATTAAAATAGGACGGATTTTCCTTTGAAATAATTTCATGTACAATTTCTTCAAATACTTTTCGTGTCTTAGGTTTCGCAATATCATCCCACACTGACAATATACGGGATAAAACACGCATTACATTGCCATCTACAGCTGGCTCTGGTATACCGTATGCAATACTTAAGATCGCACCTTTTGTATAAGGACCAACACCTTTTAACTTTTCAATTTTTTTCACATCATTTGGTACTTTCCCGCCATATACTTCTTTTACTTCTTTCACTGCTGCATGTAGATTCCGTGCTCTAGAATAATAACCAAGCCCTTCCCATGCTTTTAATACTTCTTCATCTTCTGCATCAGCCAATGCTTCTAATGTTGGAAACTTTCCCATAAAATTTGCGTAATATGGTTTTACAGCTTCTACTCGTGTTTGCTGCAACATAATCTCAGAAACCCAAACACGATACGGATCTTTATTTTCACGCCACGGTAAGTCACGTTGTTCTTTTTCAAACCAACTAATTAAATCGTGTTGAAACTTCTCTATGTTAAAATCATCTAATATTTCAAGTGCCAAACTTGATCCCCCTCATTTTTTTGCATATACGTACTATTATAAAGATTTTAGGAAAAAATTTAAGTAAGATGATATAGGAAATAGAAGGCAAATGCCTTGAGATATCGAATAAAAAGAGTTACATTAATAAAAAAATGGAGGTGTGTTTTCATGGACACAGCCACTCACCTTGTTATGGGCGTCACATTAGGTGGTTTAGCAACGTTAGATCCAGCCATTAGCCAAAGTGATTTCGGACCACAAGCAGTTATGCTTGCAACGATTGCCGGCTCCAATATTCCTGATATTGATACTGTCTTAAAATTACGTAACAATGCAAAATATATACGAAACCATCGTGGAATTACTCATTCCATTCCTGCTGTTATTCTTTGGTCCTTTCTTATAAGCGGAATTGCCTTTGCCTTCTTTACAGAATCGTCCTATCTTCATCTACTACTTTGGTCATTTATCGCCGTCTTTCTTCACGTATTTGTTGATATTTTTAACGCTTATGGTACGCAAGCGTTACGGCCTTTTACAAAAAGATGGGTTGCATTAGGTGTAATTAATACATTTGATGCTGTCATTTTCTTTATCCATATACTCGCTATCGCCTGCATGCTTGTCGGTTCCCATAAAGGGTATACTGCTTTAGCTGCATATATATTAATGTTTGTCTACTATGTCGGTCGAATTGTAATGAGACAAAATATCAAAAGTGTAGTTTACAAACGATTTGAAGATGTAGAGGAAGTCATTATTTCTCCTTCCTATCGCTTTTACCATTATCATTTAGCAATTACTACAAAAGACAAATACTATGTTGCTCGTTGGCACCGCGGCCATATTATGGTGCATGATAAATTTGATCGTATTCCACTTCCAGACAATAAAATTATGCAGGCTGCACAAAAAGATGAAAATATTTCTGCTTTTTTATCTTTTTCACCTGTATATCGCTGGGATATCTTTGATTATGAAAACTATTATGAAGTGCGTTTTATCGATTTACGCTACCGTAGTAAAGACTACTATCCATTCGTTGCAATTGTCCAACTGGATCAAAATTTAAATATCATTAGTTCCTATACTGGATGGATTTTTAGTGAAGAAAAGCTTCGTAAAAAATTAGAATTGATTCCACATTAAAAAGAGCGACCAACTCGGTCGCTTTTTTTAATGCTTTAAATGGTCGTCTTGATTAATTAAATGACTATATTTCGGATTATTCGTACGAATTTCATGAAGACGTTCACCATGGTTATTAATCCATGTTCTTACAATTTGTTCCGTCATTTCTTCACCCTGATAACGCCCAGATTTTGCATATGTTACTTGGAAGTCCTCCCATAATAACTCAATCCATGCGCGTGCCTGTGAATAAGACAAAAAACTATTTTTTTCCAAAAGTTCTTTTGTTAATATTTCATACTTATCATTCATTATTTATTTCTCCTTTTATTGATTTTGTACTTTATCTCGTGCCTAACAACCACAGCAGAATGATGAAAGAGCAAATCCCCCTTTATTTTTTAAGCATAATTTCTTTTGCTTTGCACATTCTATTAATGATACTTCTTAGTAAGTATCATTTTACAATGAGGGGGCGTTCTTCTTGGGTAAACAATCTGAAATTTGGTCTGAGGCCAGAAATAATAACAATATCGACGGTCAACCGAAAGCAAAAGATCGTTTTGCTTCAAAAAGGCCTAACGGTACGATTAATACACACCCACAAGAACGTATGCGTGCCGCAAATCATCAGGAAGAGTAAAACAAATAGTCAGTTCTAAAGGGTTATTACGATTAACTTCCTACATGAGGTGATAAAGATGAGCTACCGTAATCATTTAGATCGTCGTTCTGAATTATTCAACCCTACCTGGGCACGTCCGAAACATGCAAAAGCGCAAGTGAATGGACAGACGCAGCAAACCCAGTCTCTCATTATTTTGGCGAATGAGATGAGAAAGCGCCAGATTTAACTGCCTATCTCCTTTAACAACTACGAAAAATGAAAACCAGAGCAGCCAAGGCTCTCTGGTTTTTTATTTCTTCTGTAATAACGAAATAGGAATACCAATTTCCTCTGTCTCATTTTGTTTACGTCCCCAAGCAAATACTCCATTGAAATACGTAATCGTAAATAATATACCCGGTTCTTCTATCAGTTCATACGTTTCACCAGTCTGAAACGCATTTATATCCGTCATATAAGCACGAGCCATTGCCATTTTTCTCATTAATACATCAAACTCATTTACTATACCAAGCTGTTCTGCCTTCACAGCCTGTTCTTTTAAGATACCAATTTCCTCTCTTAGCTCATGTGGTGTCATCTCACTATAACGTTTCGGCATATTCATCATATTCTTCTCTCATCCCTCTTCACGTTTCATTTGTAAAAATGTCTCTATCTCATCGATGGAAAATCCTTTTCGATATAATGCTTGTTTCATTTTATTTTCATATGTCCATCCATCATGCTTTTTATGCTTCTCATGATACTTATTTCCATGATATAACAACGCTTCTTGTTGTTGCGTTTCATCCTTGTCCTCTTTTAATTCTTCTAGACAAATTTGAATCACATCACGATTATATCCTTTACGGACTAACATTTCTTCTAACTTTTGTTTCATTTGTAAAAAAGAATGCTTTTGATAGGATTTTTTCTTTTTTTCCACAAGTTCAAGAGCATTTTCAATTTGCTTCTCTTTCGGATATTCTTGTAAACTATGAGTAATAATTATATCCTGGACACCTTTACCAAGAAGTTCCCTTCTAATAATAGTCGGTCCTTTTTGATTCACATTACTATGAGTTCGCACATACGAAATGGCATACTCTCTATCATTAATATAGCGATCACGTAATAATTTCGATATAACTTCAGAGATGATGGCTTGTCCAACTTCTTTTTTTCGTAAATATTCTTCTACTTCTTGTTTCGTCCGCATTTGATAGGATAAATAAGAAATTGCTTGCAAATATGCTTTTTGCACTTCTTCATTGTACAAAATATTTGCTAATTCTACTTCATCAATTTCTAAACCCTTTTGCAACCCATGCTTGATTAAGATGACTTGATTTACACTAAATCCATATTCTTCGCCTTGTCCTTTATCAATATAAATATTAAATCGTTCTTTCGTTCGCTTTTGTACTTCTATTTTTGTAATGACAGCCATATTCTTCACCTCACCACTATTTTAGCATAGTTACGAAACAAATTTGTTTTTCAGAAATATATATAATAGGGAGGAAATTTAGTTGAAGATCGCAATTTCTGGTGGAACTGGTTTTATCGGTAAAGCATTAGCTAATTTTTTAAGCCTAAAAGGATATACAATTTACATTCTCACCCGAAAAAAAAGAGAGAATCCTCTCAATTCTAACATTCACTACATTAAATGGAATACTCACTCACATAAATTTCCTCTCACTTCTATTGATGTTGTTGTAAATCTAGCTGGAGAAGCTATTAATAATGGTCGCTGGACGAAAAGACAGAAAGAAAACATTGTAGCGAGTCGTCTTCATACAACAAATAGTCTCATTAAGCAATTACAAACATTACAAAAGAAACCCCATACTTTTATTAACGCTAGCGCAATTGGCTATTATGGTACATCTGAAACAAAAATCTTTACAGAACAGAACAAAGAAAATGGCAGTGACTTTTTAGCAACCACAGTAAAACTCTGGGAAGAAGCAGCATCTAAAGCAACTTCTCTCGGAATTCGAACCGTCTATACCCGCTTTGGAATTGTTTTAGGAAAAGATGGTGGTGCCCTTCCTAAAATGTTGCTCCCTTACAAATTATTTATTGGTGGGACAATTGGTTCAGGTAATCAATGGCTATCTTGGATTCATCTAGATGATGTCATTCGTATGATTGATTTTGCAATAACCACAAAAGAAATAGAAGGCCCTCTTAACATTACGGCTCCACATCCTACAACAATGAAAGAGTTCGGAAAGGTGCTTTCAACTGTCATGCATCGCCCACATTGGTTTCCCGTTCCAGCATTTGCACTACATGCTTTACTTGGAGAAATGAGTATGCTTGTGTTACAAGGACAACATGTATTGCCTAACAAAGCAATGCAGCATGGATACCAATATTCTTTTCCCACATTAAAGCATGCATTACAAAATATTATATTGCATACACTGTAGTACTTCTGAAATACGCTCATTAAGATTGTTCAATTTAAAAGTTATGAGCCACTGGAAATGAGGTCTCTATGAAAACGCTATTTAAGCAAGCCACTGTATACCCTATTACTTCTTCTAAATTTCAAGGAGATGTATTAGTTAAAAACAATCAAATCACTGCAGTAAAACCAAATATTGAGCCAACTCAAGACATGACTGTTATCGATGCAAGAGCACTTCACCTTTTACCAGGATTTATCGATGTGCATACTCACCTTGGACTATACGATGAAGGGACTGGATGGGCTGGAAATGATGCTAATGAAACGTCCGAAGTATTAACCCCTCATATACGTTCTTTAGATGGTATCCATCCTTTTGATATCGCTTTTCAAGATGCAGTTCAAAGTGGCGTTACAACTGCCCATGTTATGCCTGGAAGTCAAAATATTATTGGCGGAACAACATGTGTGATTAAAACTGCTGGAACGTGTATCGATCATATGATTATTCAAGAACCTGCTGGATTAAAAATTGCATTTGGAGAAAACCCAAAACGAGTTCATAGTAATGGTACAAAGGAATCAATTACTCGTATGGGGATTATGGGATTACTTCGTGAATCCTTTTACGAAGCACAACATTATGGAAATGAAGCAGATTTTCGAATGCTTCCTATTCTAAAAGCACTGCGCCGAGAAATTCCAGTACGTATGCATGCTCACCGGGCAGATGACATTCTTTCCGCTCTTCGCTTCGCAAAAGAATTTAATCTTGATTTACGTATTGAACACTGTACAGAAGGACACTTTATTGCAAAAGAACTTGCTAACCAAAACTTAAAAATATGTGTCGGTCCGACATTAACACGCCGATCAAAAATTGAATTAAAAAACAAATCATGGGATACGTACCATATTCTATCCAAGCATGGGATAGAAGTTTCTATTACAACAGACCATCCCTATACTCCAATTCAGTATTTAAATGTTTGTGCAGCCATCGCAGTCAGGGAAGGATTAGATGAAAAAACCGCATTAGAAGGAATTACAATCACTCCCGCCCGAAACTTACGTTTAGAGAAAAGGATTGGAAGTATTGAGGTTGGAAAAGATGCCGATCTTGTATTATGGACCCATCACCCATTTCATTATTTAGCCAAACCCATACTAACTATGATTGACGGAAAAATAATTTACAAAAAAAATAAAAAAAACTAGTTTATTTTTTTGACTAGATAAAGTATTATACGATTATAAACTGAATGAAACCATAATCAATTTGTGTCGTGATTATTCATTTCAAATTGATGAATGGGGAAGGCAAATGGTGCGCCACCAGCGTTATAGACTGGTTCTAGTGGGTTCGATTCCCACCCCGAAATTTTTTAAAGATTGATATAAAAATTTCGAGGGTGGGGTGTTTTTTCGTCATGCTACCCTCATGTGAGGAGGAGTTAGTATGTTAAAAAAACGCGACTTACACGACAGCCACGTTCTATACGATTTAATGGTGGATCCAGCTGTCTTCCCTTTTGTGCGTCAAAAGGCTTATTCGTATGAAGAATTTCTATTTTTAACAAAACAAACAATTGAGGCTGAAGAACGTGGTGAATTAATCTCACGTACCATTTTAGATGAATGGGGAAACCCTATCGGCACAATTACTTTATTTGATGTGCAAGAAAAAGCTGGATTTCTTGGTACATGGCTAGGAAAACCTTATCATGGCAAAGGATATAATAAACTAGCAAAAGATGCTTTTTTCAGCGAGCTTTTCTATGAATTAGATATCGAAACAATCTTTATGCGCATTCGCAAAGTAAATATTCGTTCGATAAAAGCAGCTGAAAAACTATCATATGTAAACCTAGCAAATGAAACTAGAAAAGCTGTTTATGATCAAATTAACGCAATCGAAGAAGTATATAACTTATATGAAATTCCAAAGGATCAATATACCCTTTCTACAATGCGCGACACTACATTCCAAGATACACATCATTTAAAAGAAGCGTAATAATATATATCCATTTTAATTTTCGGACATATAGCATGAGCCTAAACCTCTCCATGAGCGGATACTCTCACACCTAAAAGGAATGGTTGTATGTCGGTCTTTCAATGCGTATTTATATAATTATAAAATGAATATACTTGTTGATTATGTATATCTCCTTGTGTCATTGGAAACGATAGGTAATAACTTTATGACACGAGGTGATCTGTAATGGATAGAAAGAAACGTGAAAAAGCAAGAAATACATTAAATAGTACACAAGAGGTTCTTTATCAGCGAGAGTTTCGCAGAGCGGATCGCGCAGCAGGATATCGTCCTAAAGGTGTGTAATTATAAAGTGAAACTTGAGGGATTTTTTACTCCCTCCTATCAAATTTATACAGATTAAAGATTTACTCCTTATATAATAAGGAGTATTTTTGTGGAAAACTTTATCCACAGAATTAATAGAATTGTGTATAAATTTAACGATTATTGAGGATAGATATGTATTTAATCACATATAATCCACTTAATTTGTGGATATTTTTTCAGAAAATTGTGGATTATGTGGATATCATTGTTAATATTCTGATTTTACCTTCTATTGAGAGCGTATTCTTTTGTGGATAACATAACAAAAACCCTCTTTCAAACAAAAAGAGGGTTTCACATTACGTAAAAGATTGAGCAAGAGCTGGAGATTTCATTGGCATGTGATTAGATTGTGCATGATTCTCTTCTAAAATTGTATCAACAATATGAGAGGCTGGTTCTGGACGATAAATGCTTCTCATCGCTTCTTTCATTTGTAAAAGCTTCATGTCATCTTCTAACAACGCTTTCGTTTTCACAAAAATCTCAGCATCTTCACGAACTACAACTGCTGCTCCTTTTTTCTCAAAATATAGTGCATTTTCATTTTCTTGTCCTGGTACAGGTTTGTATAAAATGACAGGTACTTGTAAAGCTGCTGCTTCACTTAATGTGATGCCTCCCGGCTTCGTAATCATACAAGAAGTGACACGGAATAACTCATCGATGTTTTCTACATAGCCAAATACTTTTAGTACTTCAGGATCCTGTTCCTGCAGTACTAACAATTCCTGTTTGAGAGCATCATTTTTTCCGCACACAACAGCTACTTGCAGATTAGGCACTGACATAAATGATTGGCATAATTCCTTTACATTTCCTAATACACCATGAGCCCCTGCTACAATAAGCAAAATCTTTTTCTCTCGAGATAACTGATATTTATTATATATAAGTTCTGAATTCATAGTTAACTCGAAGTTTCTACGAATCGGAATCCCTGTTTCCACAATTTGCTCTGAAGGCACACCGATTTCAACCATTACTTTTTTCACATGATCTGTTGCGACAAAATAACGATCTACTTCACGATGAATCCATATTTTATGCAAACAGAAATCTGTTAGCACATTATAAACAGGAATTGAAAAACCTGTTTGTTTTTTCAATTCTGGTACGGCAATAATCGGAAATGTATTAATAACAATGTCTGGTTTTTCCGCATGCAAGAGTGCTTTTAAACGCTTTCTCCCAAAGTTTGCATACCACGATGCGATTTTTTTATCATAAATTTTCTCTACACCGTAATAAAACAAACGATATAACTCTTTACCTATTGTATAACTTTTTAAATATAGATATTTTGTAATGTCCGTTATGACCGGATGTGATTCTCCAAATAGATCACAAACAATCACATCTTCAATTCCTTTTTGACGAAATGTTTGTTCTAATGTTTTTGCTACTTGCACATGACCATTACCGTAATGTGCAGTTAATATTAAAACCTTGGGGTTTTTTATCAAACAAATCCACTCCTAGCTTTTTCGCTTTCCCGTATTGCATATACGACAATAGGAAAAACATTTTCCTAAAAAAAATTACATGTTTGGATTCCAACACTTTCATGTTAGCTATGTACCTGTCGTGGATATGCAAAGCATATAAGATTGACCCCTTAATCCTATCTGTGCTCATATCTTTATATTATACTTTCCTATAAGAGCTTTCGCAATAACTTACAAATGATCATACTTCATGATACTCGCCCTGCTACTTCTTAATTCTTGTTACTATTTGGTTTTCCCTTTACAATTATGTAAATTTATCCTCTTATTTCTTTACAAAAATATGGATATTCTACTTTCAGTATACTCTTTTCTTCAGATATACTCTAGATTTTATGAAAAGAAAACAAAAAGTCTAATCCATTTGGATTAGACTGCTTGTAAAATATTTTTTGCATTTTGAACATTTTTTTCTGTTGGAGGTTCTACACCTTCAAGAGGATACTTATGTCCAAGGGCTTCCCATTTATATACACCAAGCTTATGATATGGTAAGACTTCTACTTTCTTTACGTTAGAAAGACTTTGAATGAAGTTAGATAATCTCTGCAAATCTTCTTCACTATCAGTAACACCTGGAACTAATACGTGTCTCACCCAAATTGTTTTTTGTTTATTAGATAAATAACGAGCAAATTGTAAAATGTGTTCGTTCGTTTTACCAGTTAATTTACGGTGCTTTTTAGAATCGATATGTTTTAAATCTAATAATACTAAATCTGTATAGTCCATTAAAATATCTAGTTTTCTTTGGAACTCTGGTTCTTCAGAATAGCAACCGCCTGAAGAATCAATTGTCGTATGAATTCCGATTTCTTTACATTTCTTAAATAACTCAATTAAAAAATCTAACTGCAGTAAAGGTTCCCCACCACTCACTGTGATGCCGCCTCCGGAAGCTTCAATAAAGGGAAGGTAACATGTAACATCCTGCATCACTTCTTCAACTGTTATTTCTTTTCCTTTACCAATTTCCCACGTATCAGCATTATGACAATATTGACAGCGTAATAAACATCCTTGTGTAAATATGACATAACGAATTCCTGGGCCATCAACAGTACCACAAGATTCTACAGAATGAATTCTTCCTTTTACCATGTTACTTCCTCCTTTATTGAAACAGCTTCCCTCTGCTTTTTTATTAAAAGCAGAAGGAAACTCTTTACTTACATGCTTTCATGCATTGTACGATTAATTACATCAATTTGTTGTTCACGAGTTAATTTAATAAAGTTAACAGCGTAACCAGATACTCGAATTGTTAATTGTGGATATTTTTCAGGATGTTCCATTGCATCCATTAATGTTTCACGATTAAATACGTTAATATTTAAGTGATGTCCTTCTTTCACTGCATATCCATCAAGCATAGATACTAAGTTGCGAATTTGTACATCATCTTCCTTACCAAGTGCTTTTGGAATAATTGAAAATGTATTAGAAATACCATCTTGTGCATCTTCATATGGTAATTTTGCAACAGATAATAGTGATGCTAGTGCACCTTTTGTATCA
Source organism: Bacillus sp. Medicinal_06 (assembly GCF_056711665.1). Classification (NCBI taxonomy): domain Bacteria; kingdom Bacillati; phylum Bacillota; class Bacilli; order Caryophanales; family Bacillaceae; genus Bacillus; species Bacillus sp. Medicinal_06. The sequence goes on from NZ_JBWYHD010000016.1 coordinate 27,298, forward strand.
CGTCCATGCATAGGGTTTGCACCTGGCGCAAATGGTTCCCCAGTACGACGACCATCTGGAGTGTTACCTGTTTTCTTACCATATACAACATTAGATGTAATAGTTAAAATTGACATGGTATGAACAGAATTACGGTATGTTTTATGTTTACGAAGCTTGTTCATAAATGTTTTTACAAGGTTTACTGCGATTTCATCTACACGGTCATCATTGTTACCGTATTTGGGGAAATCTCCTTCAATTTCAAAGTCAACTGCAATCCCGTTTTCATCACGAATTGGCTTTACTTTCGCATATTTAATTGCACTTAAAGAGTCAGCTACTACAGATAATCCTGCGATACCTGTTGCCATTGTACGAAGAACATTCGTATCATGAAGTGCCATCTCAATACGTTCATAGCTGTATTTATCATGCATATAATGAATTACATTTAATGTATTTAGGTATAAACCTGCTAGCCATTCCATTGTCATATCAAATTTATGCATTACTTCTTCATAATCTAATACTTCAGCAGTAATTGGTGCATATTCAGGTCCAACTTGTGCTTTTGATTTTTCGTCTTTACCACCATTAATCGCATATAATAATGCTTTCGCTAAGTTTGCACGTGCTCCGAAGAATTGCATTTGTTTGCCAATTCTCATTGCAGATACACAGCATGCAATACCATAGTCATCGCCATATTCCGGACGCATAATATCATCATTTTCATATTGAATTGCAGATGTATGAATAGACATTTTCGCACAGTAGTTTTTAAATTTCTGTGGTAGTTGTTTAGACCAAAGAACTGTTAAATTTGGTTCTGGTGCTGGTCCTAAATTATCTAATGTATGCAAGAAACGGAATGAATTTTTCGTTACTAATGGACGACCATCAAGTGCAATACCACCAATAGATTCAGTTACCCAAGTTGGATCACCGGAGAATAATTCATTGTAATCAGGTGTTCTTGCGAATTTTACAAGACGTAATTTCATAATGAAATGATCGACAATTTCTTGCGCTTCTTCTTCTGTTAATGTACCCTTTTCTAAATCTCTTTCAATGAAGATATCTAAAAATGTAGAAGTACGACCTAGGCTCATTGCTGCCCCGTTTTGCTCTTTAATCGCTGCAAGATAAGCGAAATATAACCATTGGAATGCTTCTTGTGCATTTGTTGCTGGTTTAGAAATATCAAAACCATGAGAAGCTGCCATTTGTTTTAATTCTTGCAGTGCGCGAATTTGTTCAGATAGCTCTTCACGTAAACGCATTGTATCTTCGCTCATTACACCGCCAGTTAAATTCAAATCTGCTTTTTTCGCTTCAATTAAATGATCTACACCGTATAACGCTACGCGGCGATAGTCACCGATAATACGCCCACGGCCATATGCATCTGGAAGACCAGTAATAACACCTGATTTACGAGCCGCTCTCATTTCCGGTGTATATGCATCGAATACACCTTGGTTATGCGTTTTACGCCAATCTCTGAAAATACGACTAAGTTCTTTATCCATTTCATATCCATAAGCTTCACAAGCTTGCTCTGCCATACGAATACCACCGTATGGTTGTAAAGAACGTTTAAATGGTTTATCTGTTTGGAAACCAACTACTTTTTCAGTATCTTTATTTAAATATCCAGGACCGTGAGATGTAATAGAAGAAACAATGCTTGTATCCATATCAAGGACGCCGCCATTATCACGTTCTTGTTTCGTTAAATCCATTACTTGATTCCAAAGTTGTTTTGTTGCTTCTGTTGCTCCCGCTAAGAAAGATTCGTCCCCTTCGTAAACGTTTACATTATTTAAAATGAAATCACGAACATCAATCTCTGCTTTCCATTTTTCACCTTTAAAGTTTGTCCATGCATTTTTTACAGTTTCTAATACTTGAGTCATCCTAATCTCCTCCATTTTTGATTAGTACAGGACTAAGATTTTTTATATAACAGCTTACACATTTAGAATACTACTTTTTTGAAAAAGCGAACGAGATAGTTGTGACATGTTTGTGAAATATTGAGCAAATTACTATACACATAGTGTTAACTCCAATTAAAACTCTTTTAAATTAACACTTTCCTTAATTGTATTTTTTTGGTATCCTTATAAATGAATCCTATTCTGTGGTATAAAGAGTCATACCCATTTCAAACTGTAATACCCTTATATCTTATTCTGTTATATTTTTTCTAAAACAGAATAGAAAGAAGTGTACCTGTTTGGTACACTTCTTTTCATAATGAATAAGATATAGCTTGTGATTAAATTAAGGCATAATCTAGAATAACGAAGATAACGTTTTAGATGTTTTTAATTTTTCAAAGTTATAATTGCAGCCACAGCGTAATATATCGCTGATTCTAATTCCGCATGTTCCGCTACAGATACTGTAATAAGTGATCCTCCACTTGCTGAGAAATATTGAACCGCTTCTAATGGAATGCCATCCTCTTTCACATCGATATAAGTGCCATCTTGCCATTTCCCCTGTTGCAATGTCGCAGATAAATCTCCTGTTACTTTCCCAATCTCTTTTCCTTCAACTGATAAGAAGCACCATTCCCATCTTGTTAAACTTAACAATTGATTGATTTCCCCAATTTTCTCTCCCATTAAGCTATAAAAGGTATATGAGTTTCGTACACCTCTTTTTTTCTTGATTACTAACAGCTCTTCTCCTAATTCATTGAATAAATAAAATTGCTGCTCATACATTCCTTTAAAGAAAAAGGATAAGATACTTTTCCATATCGTTTGAATCTGGGAATCATACTTTTCTTTGAGCATCCCCATTGTATTTCCATCTAGTCCAAAGTATGTAATTGTCGTAAAAAAATTAGTTTCCCTACGAACGACAAACCTCCGCTGATCCAACAATAGAGAGCTTTCTTTATCTTGAATGATTCTTTCTATTTTTTTCGCTCTGCTTCTTTCTATCAAACTATAAATCAGGAACATACATGCTGGTAATACAACACTTATTACTTTCAGATTCTCCTTTTCTGAACTAAAAAGTGTTCCGCTTTGATATTCCACTACAAATCCAATCATGATAATAATCCATACAATAATAGCTAAATATAAAGTTCGTCTCGCATTTCGTGCATGGTGCTTATGAATACTCATAACATCACCCTTCTCCCCATTTTTTCCATTATCTCAATAAATATATCCTTCCTCAACTCGTAAAAAAGAGACTACCCCCAAGGATAATCTCTTACACTTCAATATGCTGTAGCATTGTGTAAATATCATTATTAAGCGTACCAAATGATTTAATGTTATTTTGAATATTAGATAATAAAATAACATACACATTCCCACTTCTACTAAATCCATTTAAGCAATTCCATCCAGGCATTACACCGTGATTAGAGTAACTTCCCGGATTTACATACCAACCAAATCCATAATCTTTTTTAAATGCTGTAAACATTTGATTATAGCTTTCTTTAGATATTAGCTTCCCAGAAAATAGCGCTTCATTAAATAAATATAAATCATTTGCACTCGTATATATATCACCATTTCCATATAATTGTGACATATTTGGAATAGCAGGAACTGTCATATTATTATTTACAACCTTGTAACCAGTCGACGGATACTTTGTTTTCTCTAATTCCGTTCCGAAACCTGATTGTTTCATCCCTACAACATCAAAAATATGTTGTTTAATATACTCTTCTAACGGTTGCCCGCTAACTTTTTCAACGATGTAACCAAGTATTGAGTAATTTGAATCCGAATACTTCCATTTTTCACCTGGATTAAATAAACGTTTTTGCTGCCCAATTCGCTTCAACAATTCCTCATGAGAAATATCATCTTCTCCTGCCTCATATTCAGGAATTCCTGATGTGTGTGTCAATAGATGAACTAACTTTACTTCGTTACCCCTCGGAAAATCAGGAATATATTTTGCTATTGTATCCTCTGTTTGAATTTTATTTTGATCTTTTAGCTGCATAATCGCTGTAGCTACAAATGCCTTTGAAATTGAACCAATATAAAATGTTGTTTGTGAATTATTCGGTATTTTTTTCTCCTGATTTGCCATCCCGTATCCCTTATTTAAAAGTACTTTACCATTTTTCACAACAACTGCTGTTCCACTAAAATTTTTGCTCTTTAAATACTCATCTAACTCAGCATTCTCATTAACTTCTTGTGGCGGTTCTTCGACAGGTTTTTCCGCAGCCTTGGCTTGCTGCGTGTCTTCTAGAGGTTGTTCTGATGGTTTTTGTTCTGATGGTTTTTGTTCTGATGGTTTTTGTTCCGTTTCTTTCTTTACTTCTGTCGTTGCTTTTAACGTATTCTCTTTTTTAGTATGTGCAGTAATTTTTGTATATCCGAAATATACAAGCGAAAACAATACAATGAGAATGACCGTTCTTTTTATGTATGTAATCGGTCGACGAGCTCTCATACTGACACTATCTTTTTCTTCATTCATGGTTCTTTTTTCCCCTTATTCACCAATAATTTAATCACTTCATAAAAAAGTATGACCTCTAAATTTTCCTAACTAATGGAAATTTCATTTTATATCATCCTTACTTTATCATGTGACGAACATATTACCAACAAATATGTACAAAAAAGGAAAAAGAAAATTTTCAAAAGTAAGATTGGCGATAAAAATTCTATAAAAAAGAGGATGCCCTCAAAAAGGGCGATTTTATCAACCTTTTTGAACATCCTCTTTCACCATTATTTATACATGTTTTTTCATATCATCAGCTACAGATTCAACGTTTGTACCTACGATAACCTGTACGCTTGTGTTACTTAATTTCATAACACCTTTTGCACCAGCACGTTTTAATGCTGGTTCATTTACTAAGTTTGCATCCTTCACTTGTAGGCGCAGACGAGTTGCACAGTTATCAATAACTGTTAAGTTGTCTTTTCCGCCTAATGCCGCAACATAAGTTTCACCAATAGAACCTGCAACTGGAGCATCTCCCTCTTCAGCTAACTCATCGTCATCTTCACGACCTGGAGTTTTCAAGTTGAATTTCTTAATTAAGAAATAGAATACTACGAAGTATATTGCTGCATAGATTAAACCAATTCCCGCTAATAATAACGGTTTTGTTGCAATACCGAAGTTTAAGAAGTAATCAATCGCACCGGCACTAAATGAGAATCCATCATGAATGCCAAGCGTTGTAGTAACAAATAATGAAATACCTGTTAATACAGCATGAATACCGTATAATACTGGAGATAAGAACATGAATGAGAATTCAATTGGTTCTGTAATACCAGTTAAGAATGAAGTTAAGGCAAGACCACCTAACATACCTGTAACCATTTTACGTTTTTCTGGTTTAGCTGCTGCAATCATTGCAAAACATGCTGCTGGTAAACCGAACATCATGATTGGGAAGAAACCAGTCATAAACATACCAGCTGATGGATCTTGTGCAAAGAAGCGTGCAATATCACCATGAACAACATCGCCGGCTGCATTTGTAAAGTCACCAAGTACAAACCAGAAATATGTGTTCATTACATGGTGTAAACCAATTGGAATTAGTAGACGGTTTAATAAACCGAATAACCCTGCACCAATTGCCTCTAAGTTTACAATGCCGTGTGCTACTGCATCAATACCACTTTGGATTGTTGGCCAAATTTGACCGAATACCAATCCTAGAAGAAGCATAACAATAGAAGTAATAATTGGTACAAAACGTTTTCCTGCAAAGAACCCTAACCATTCTGGTAATTTGATTTTATGGAACTTGTTATATAATAATCCAGCAACAACCCCAGCAATAATACCGCCTAGTATGGCCATATTTATCTTTGGCGTTAACGCTGCCGCTTTTGAAACTTTTGTCATTGTATCCGCTAACTTACTTGGATCAACTGATCCTAATAAGTCTTGAACACCCTTTAATTTATCATTTAGCTCTGCAGCAGAATACCCTTTACTTAATGTATCAGTTGTATTCTTCATAACTAAATAACCAATCGCGCCTGCAAGACCTGCAGCACCACTACCATCAACCGACAAACCGATTGCAACACCAATTGCAAAAATAAGTGCTAAGTTATCAAAGATTGCTGCACCGGCCTGTGCCATAACAGGGATATCGAACACGTCTGGTTGTCCTAAACGAAGCAATAATCCTGCTGCTGGTAGCACTGCGATTGGAAGCATTAATGCTTTACCAATACGTTGTAAAAACTGCAACATTGTAATTCCTCCTATTCAATTTATGAAATCGTTACCATTATAAATACGTTTAGAAAACGCTTTCTATCACATAATCATAATAACATATAGTTGTATAGATGTGTAGTTTTTATTTATGAACTTTTTATGGATATCTTTTCTATTTCCAAACTGTTATATAAAAGGAAAATTCTCCTTTCAATTAATGACTTAAATAAAAAAATGAGGACGAAATATATAACCATTTTGATTTTTTAACATGTAGTCCACTACTCCACAGAACAAACAAATGACCCGCTTTCGTTTTCTCTCTGTGTTTTTTGCATGGGGTAGGGAAAAGCTCTGAACGCTTCTATGTGTGGCCCGATCCTCTCTCCTACCTAAAAAAGGTTTTATATCTATTTTTCAATTTGTCTTCAAGATAAAAGTTTCATTTTATCATTCCACTTTTTCATGTTATTATTTATTTCCGAGTTTATTGGGAAACGTAAACTTAGTGAAAAAGGAACAGGAGTGTTGGTATTATGCAGTGCATCGAGACAAACAACTTACAACAGTTGCTAGAACAAGTAAAACCCTATACAAAAAAAGGGAAACTTGCTACTTATATCCCCGAACTAGGAAATGCAAATCCAGACGATTTAGGGATTGCTATCTACCATAAAGAGACCGAATACGTCCATGCTGGTAACTCGCAGACACTTTTTACTCTTCAAAGTATTTCAAAGGTAATCACACTCGCCCTTGCACTTTTAGATTGTGGTGAAGAATATGTATTCTCTAAAGTTGGAATGGAACCAACTGGTGACCCATTTAATTCTATTATTAAGCTAGAAACAACTAGTCCTTCTAAACCTCTTAATCCAATGATTAACGCAGGCGCGTTAGCTATTACAAGTATGCTTACAGGAGATAGTAACGAAGAGAAGATGGAACGAATTCTTTGCTTTGTACGTGATATTACAGACAATCCTACAATTAACTACTCTTCCAAAGTAGCCATCTCTGAACTAGAAACTGCTTACTTAAATCGCTCTCTTTGCTACTATATGAAGCAAAACGGCATCATTGATGGTAATATCGAAGAATTAATGGACTTATACACACGCCAATGTGCAATTGAAGTAACTTGCATTGATTTAGCACGTATTGGTTTAATTTTTGCAATGGATGGCTACGATCCATATAAGAAAAAACAAATCATCCCAAAACATATCACAAAAATTTGTAAAACGTTTATGGTGACTTGCGGCATGTACAATGAATCTGGAGAATTTGCGATTCGTGTTGGAATCCCCGCAAAAAGCGGTGTTGCTGGTGGGATCTTCGGCTGCGTCAAAGGAGAAATGGGCATCGGTATTTTCGGACCAGCTCTAGATGCAAATGGAAATAGTATCGCTGGATTTAAAATATTGGAATTACTTTCTGCTCAAGAAGGTTGGAGTATTTTTTAAAAAGGGTTCCTAATGACGATTTTCGTCATTATTTATAATTAAATTTCAAATTCCAACAAATAAAAAAGTTATCCTCCCCCACTTCGATAGGATAACTTTTTTTATTATGCATATTTGCTCCCCCTTCCCGAATAATATAGTACAACCTAACGCTATACGGTGGAGGTGTAAAAGAAATGAAACTCATTTTTCAAATGGAGGAACAACCTGTCCTAGAGAAAACCATTCTTCTTTTTATACTTAGTATTGTAGAAAGCTTAAAACTAAAAGTTGTTTCCCCCGATGAAGCTTATCGATACATATTCAATTTAGAAGTATTAGAATTATTAATGGATCGAAATATTGATGATCAAGTTCTAGAGCTTATTCATTTTGGCATGGGGCTTGAAGACATTCATCATGTCCTCCCCGAAGAACTTGAGCCAAGTATTGAAGAGTTAAAATGGCGTTGTATTCAAGTGCTTGGTGAATATGAAATGTATGAAGAATCACAACAGCTAATCGAAGATATACGGTGAAAAGCACCTGTATAGGTGCTTTAATGTTTCTTTAAGCTATTTTTATACGTTTCAATATTAACCGGCAGTTCTTCCTCTTCTAATGTATGCTCATTCACATCTTTATGAATGAATGCTCCTTTAGGCGGTTGATGATCATGCCCTTTTTTCTTATGGTCAAAAGCTTTACCACGTCCCATATTCATACCCCTTTCTTAAAGAGAAATCACTGTTAGTATGAAGAAAAGTATGTCGATATATGCAGTGGTTTGTTATATTTCCAAGGAAATACTCAAATATTGTTTCCAATCTCATTTTACATCAATTGATCGATTCCAATCAGAATCAATAAAATCCCAGCAATAATTGTTGCCCATTTTCCTAAGTATTCCGCCAAAAATTTCTTCCCTACATATGAAAAACCACTGATACATATGAAACTAAAAACTCCAGAAACAATTGCAGTCCACCAAAGATTCAAATTGGTTACTCCTGCATCAAATCCCCCAGCTATATTATTAATTGATAATGCAACACCTAGTACAAGTGCTTCAGAAAAACTAATTGTTTTGGACTTATCAAAATCAGCACTTTCTGGATTACGTAATATCCCCATAAACATATTCCCGCTCTTCTGCGTTCCATCATCTTGCTTACTTAGTAATGGCTGACATAAAACGAATACCCCAATTACACTAAGTACAATCGCTCCAATAAGATTCGCCATAAAATCTGAGATAAACAATGAAATCCAATTTCCAAAAAAGCCTGCTAATAGGGTAAAGAGAAATCCTAAAAAAGCAATGATAAAATTATTAAACCAAGAAATTCGAACCTGACGGATACCATATGCAATTCCTACACCTGCATTATCTAAATTAGAAGCAATCCCAATTAGAAAGATTGAAAATAAACTAGCCGTACTCATCAACACTCACTCCTTCTGTTCACTTTTCATTGCATATTATGCAAATGTTGAGCAACTGTGCCTGTCAGCTTCATATACTTGTAATAAAAAGCTCTACACTTTTTCAACATTTTAGAAACAAAAGGAGTGCTCAGGTTATGTCCACTCAAAATCAAAATGATAAACTTGGTGCTTTATTAAAAAAATTATTAAAAGAACGCGCCCTTTCTATGCGCCAATTAGGAACACTTACGGACATTGATCCTTCAACAATTTCAAGAATTATAAATGGAAAACAACAGGCAAAACAAAAACATCTACAAAAATTTGCAAAATGTTTGCAAGTTCCACCGCAAATATTATTTGATGCAATGTATACAGAACCTCCTCATGAAAAAAAAGAAACAACAGATATGTATACATCGCTTGATTCAATCCAACAAATATTACAATCCTCTAACTTATTTGATTATGAGTACACAACAACTCGGGTGAAACAAGAACTTGAAAATTATGAACGGTACGCACAAACAACAGAAGGCCAAAGGCGTATTCATGAGAGTTTTTCAACAAAATTAGAACAAATTGATAGTACAGGACCTTTCATTGAGCAATTAACTGATATGTATCGTCAATTTTGTAAAGAATCTATTTCTTTAGAAGAACACGCTATTATTGGCAGTGCCCTACTTTATTTTGTTTTAGCAACAGATATTATTCCAGATTATATATTCCCTATCGGCTATTTAGACGATGCAATTGCGGTGGAGTTAGCAAAAGAGAAATTGGCTGAAATAAAAAAGAAAACTTAAAACTTTTATTAAAGACAAAAAGAACTATTCCAAATTTTTTAGTTTCACTAACATTTGAAATAGTTCTTTTCATTTTTCAACTTATAATGATTGATTATCCGCGATATTCGGGATGATTATGACGTTGACAGCCAAATAGATAGCATCCTGTGGCAATCGGTACTTCAAATTTCATTCGTGGAATATCCCCTGACATAATCCTTTCTATCATATGATCATATTTTCTCTTATTACAAATTAGCTCTCCAACATACTCTTCTTTATCATCTTCTGTCCACCCTGCATCACATACCTCGTCTAAAGTAGACTGAATGTATTCATCCGTTTGTTCAATTACTTTACTGATTATTTCTTCAGCATAAGTTATGGAACCCATTTTCAGTAGGGAATATATATATCTGCTTATCCAACTAGGCTCTTTCCAATAATCTTTCCACCCTTTTTCAAACCACGTGATTGCTTCTTTGAAATATCCCAATTCTACATATAATTCTGCCACTTCAATTTCTCCTACAAAATCATTATCTTCCTCTGAAAACAAATCTAATTTTTTTTTTGCTTCTGCCGTATTCCCAAGTTCAATTAAGCATTTAACATGGCTGTACATATAATAACCTGAGTTGCTTGCGTCCATAAGAAAATATTCCGAAGCACCCTTTAACTCTCCAAGATAATACTTAGCTATACCTAAATTTTGTATGCTTCAATGGATGGGTGAATTGCAATAGACTGGAGCAAAATATTAGAAGCATCTTCCCACATTTTTTTCTTTATATAAATTTCCCCTAGAAGATTATATGGAAAATGCGAGGATGGCTTCATCTCTATAACTTCTGTCATCAATTCAAAGGCAGTTTCAATATCATCTTCTTCATTGCTATAAATCCAAGCAAGATTGTTCAACGATTGAACATCTCTTGATACTTGCACCGCCCTTTTGAACAATTCAAGCGACTCTTCATATTCATTTTTTTCGAGTAACTTAATTGCCTGTTGATTCAGATTCACTTACATTTCCCCTTTACTATATTTAGTATTATTTTATCATTCATATATTTTAGGGACTAAAAAAACGTACAAACACCCAGTTTGTACGTCTCCACGACAGGTACTTCTTATCTTACATGATGTACCTTACCGTTTTATTAGCAAAACCTTAAATTTTTCTTATTTTTGTGTATGACACCATTCATATATGAAAGCAGTAATAACCTTCGTAAACTCTACTAATTGATTAATTTGAACTTTTTCATTTACAGAATGCGCTTCTTCTAACGTACCTGGCCCATAAATGACAGCCGGAATATTGAACTCACTAAACCACCCACCATCTGTTACTGTTGCTGACATATCTAGAGTTGCACTGCGTTGTAATGTAGATTCATGTACCGCAGCAAGTTTCTGTACTGCTGGATGCTCTTTGTCTACTTCTAGTGAAGGAAATATTTCACCCCGGTCAACAATCATCGATTCTCCGCCCCACTTAAACTGTGGTGGGTTTTCACGAAGCCATGGATCAGCCGCAGCCACCCTGCCAATATACTCTTCAATTTCCTTTGCAACCTGATCATGTGTTTCATTCGGATAGAAATGTACTGTAATCCAGAGCTTGCATTCATCTGCAATAAAAGCCGCATGACGCCCACCTTCAATAACAGCTGGATTAATCGTTGTTATTCCTGATGGATACCCTTCATATGTTTTCATTACCGCCCAGTGCCTTTCTAACTCTTGCAAACCTTGTACAATCTTCATCATTTTTTCAATCGCACTTGCTCCAAACAAACGGCCACCAGCATGAATCATTTGCCTGCGCGTTGCATCATGAAATGTTTGTGGACTTTTTACTGTAATCCATCCTGTAATGACGCCTCCTTGGCCTTGCATATGTAAATCACTCGTATCCACAACTACTGCAAAATCAGCATCATATCCACGTTTACAACATTGAAGTGTACCTGCTTCTCCTACTTCTTCTCCAATTACTGACTGAAAAATCAAATCTCCAGGCAATTCAACTCCAGCTTCTTGCAAAAGTTGAATCGCAAATAAGGCTCCAGCTAATCCACCTTTCATATCAGCTGCACCACGCCCAACTAGCCATCCATCTTTCACAAATGGTTCAAAAGGGCTCGTCTCCCAGTTCTCATCAACTGATACTTCTGCCACGTCCATATGTCCATTAATGATTAAACTTTTATGCGAATCGCTAGCTGTCCCCTTTTTTACACCAACAACATTCGGATCATTCGGATAGACATCCCATTTATCAATTGTAAAATCACGTTTTTTCAAGAAATCAGTGACAAATTGCTGTGCTCCACTTGTATTTCTTGCTGGTGGTGCTGGCGTTTCAAAGCGGATTAATGTTTTTGTAAGTTCTAGTAGCTCTTCTTTTCGTGAATCGATTTGTTTTAATAGCTGTAAAACTACTTGATCCATTGCTAGTTCCCCTTTACATATAAAGTATGTTTCCAACTTTATTCTCACAAAAAAAGAAACAGTTTACAATTTAACTGTCTCTTTTAATCTATAACTTAAGATAAACCTTCTCTTACTCATTCATAAATTAGAATCTCCTCACAAACTTTGCACTTCTGTTGTATCCGTCTTTTCAATACGTTCCATTTTACTTTTCTTATTTTTCGTAACACGGTAAAACAATAAACAAACGATCATAAATGGAATACCACAATACAGTGCCATTCGTTGTTCCGGAATAAACGCCATACTAACAATTACCGTTAAATTTAATCCCAAAGCAAGAAGTGGAATAAATGGATACAATGGTGTTTTAAATTTCAAGTCCTTAATATCTCCCCCTTGCTTTAAGTATGTTCTTCTAGACAAGAGATTAGATAAAGCAATAGATGCCCAGACCAATATTGCACCGAATCCTGCAATGGAAAGAAGCCATAAATAAACTGTATCCTCTGCATATATACCACATAATAAAGAGAGACAACCAACAATGGTACTTACAATTAATGCATAAATTGGAACACCATTTTTAGATAACTTACCAAAAACCGGACTAATCATCCCTTGATTAGACATAGACCATAGCATACGAGAAGTTGCATATAATCCAGAATTTGCTACTGATAGTACCGCTGTAATAATAACGAAATTTATAATATCTGCAGCATAAGGAATACCAATTTTATCAAATACAACTACGAATGGACTTTCTATCACTCCTGCTTGTTGCCAAGGGAATAGTCCCGCAAGTATAAAAATGGACAGTACAAAGAAAACGAGTATACGCCAAACTGTATTATTAATAGCTTTTGGAATGGTTTTCTCTGGATTTTCGCTCTCTCCAGCCGCGATACCAACTAATTCTGTTCCCTGAAAGGAAAAATTAACTGCAATCATTGTAATTAAAATAGCTGTTAACCCATTTGGAAACAATCCTCCATAATCAGTAAAGCTAGAAAGCATTGGCGCTGGTTCATTTCCTTTCATATCTAGGAAACCAAACATAGCTGCCCCGCCTAAAATAATAAATGCAATAATCGTAATTACTTTAATGCTTGCAAACCAAAACTCGACCTCTGCAAAACTTCTTGAAGATAGTGCATTAATAGCAAAAAGCAAAACAGCAAAAACTACGCACCAAATCCACGATGATACATCTGGAAACCAACGTTTCATTAAGATACTAACTGCTATCAACTCAATTCCTATCGTAGCGGACCAGTTTAACCATGACATCCACCCCACTACATAACCAACCGCAGGTGAAATATGCTTTGTAGCATATGTTTGATAAGATCCTGCATCAGGCATAGCAACCGCCAGCTCTCCAAGACAGAGCATCGTCAAATACATTACAAATCCCCCAACAAGATAAGCTACAATTGCTCCTCCAGGTCCAGCCTCATGAATTGTATAACCTGACCCTAGGAAAAGTCCGGTACCAATAACTCCCCCAAGTGCAATCATAAATAAATGTCGACTTTTCAACTCCCGCTTTAATTCATGGTTTTGATTTGCCATATAAATCCCCCTTTTAGTTTTGTAAGGACACATTTATGTAAACGCTTTATTTTTTTAAAAAAAATATAAAGGATACTAGAAACTAGTAATGTCTAAAGGCTGTATTAATCACTACCTGTTATTAACATGTCATCTCTTACTGCTATTAATCGTGTTTTATTAGTAATACTTTGTCCCTCTTCTACTTCTAACAATACGATATCACCACTGATTCCCACTTTAACTTCTACTTTCTCTTTATCTATTGTTTCAATTAACGCTAATTTCTCCCACTCATATACATAGGAATTCTCTTTAACAAACAATTTCTCTACTTTCCCATAACAAGGACTGTACACGTTTTCTATGACCGCCTTCATTTTATAACCTCCTCTCTCTTATTAAGTGCTGCTGAAAAGTTGCACATCCTATAGAACTTTCAACTCAACCCTAATCTTTAAACTTAGTGCTGTTAACTTCTATTCATGCAAGATACATACCAACCCCAATTTTTATATAAAATTAGAATTTCATACGGTAAAAAGCTTAATAAGCGCAAAAATTTTTCTAGCATTTTAAAATTTTTAATAGAAAAAGTGCAAAAAAATTTTGCGGTTTTACAAGAATTTTAATAAAATTATAAAAAGTCAGTCTTCATAGGGTATAACGAGGAGAAGATGATACATGCATACAGAAGAAATCAATTTCAAAAAATTAGTTGAGATGAATATGCTATATGAAAATTTACTCAATGAACTTGATATTGGGATCCATATTATTAATGAGGAAAGTAAAACGATAATCTACAATCGGAAAATGATGGAAATAGAATCGATGGATCGTAAAGACATACTATATAAAAATCCTTTGGAGGTATTTGCATTTGAAGAGAATCAAACTAGCACTCTTATAGAGGCACTAAAACTCGGAAAAACTAAAAAAAACGTAAAACAGACTTATTTTAATAATAAAGGAAAAGAGATTACAACAATTAATGATACCTTCCCCATAATAGAAAATGGAAAAATCAAAGGGGCTGTTGAAATTTCAAAAGACATTACCCAATTAAAGCCAATGATGAAAACAAGTCTTACTCGAAGGCAAAATACTAAGTTTACCTTTAATCATATAATAGGTAATTCTAGGGAAACTCAATCGATCATTACCGAAGCAAAAAAAGTCACACGTACATCATCCTCCATACTTATCGTAGGAGAAACAGGAACTGGGAAAGAATTATTTGCGCAAAGTATCCATAATAAAAGTCATCGTTCAACAAAGCCTTTTATCTCACAAAATTGCGCTGCTATACCAGAGACCCTAATGGAAAGTCTATTATTCGGAACGAACAAAGGCGCTTTTACAGGTGCAATAGATAAACCTGGTTTATTTGAAGAAGCGAATGGTGGGACTTTATTGCTAGATGAAATTAACTCATTAAGTCCAGCTCTTCAAGCTAAATTATTGCGTGCTATACAAGATAAAACAATACGCAGAGTCGGAGGAGCACAAGAAAAAGAAGTAGATGTCCGAATCATAGCAACCATTAATGAAGACCCTGTTGAAGCTATAACACACAATCGATTAAGGAGAGACCTATATTATCGATTAAGCGTTGTAACTTTATTTCTTCCACCTTTAAGAGAGCGAAAAGAAGATATCTCCATGCTTGTTCATCATTTTATTGAAAAATATAATATCGAATTTGGCTTAAAAGTAAAAGGAATAGATTCAAACGTAAAAGACTGCTTTTATAACTACGATTGGCCTGGTAATGTAAGGGAGTTAGAACATATGATTGAAGGCACTATGAACTTAATAGAAGAGGAAGAAATCATCACAACAGCCCATATCCCTACACGCTTTTATGAACTAACCAAAAGAGAATATGGCTTCCATCCGCCAATAAATAGTCAGAATACCAATGATACACCTAAACCTTTGAAGAACACACTAAAAGAAATGGAAAAGGAATACATTGATCAAATTCTTAAAGAAAATAAAGGGAATATCTCACAAACAGCAAAATTTTTAGGACTTAGTAGGCAAAACCTGCAATATCGATTAAAAAAATATAATTTAAACAGCTAAGAAGACCTATATATCATATTGATTTCTTTACAATTTCTATAAGTACACTCAAAAAAAGGAAGGGTTGTTCCCCCTTCCTTTTTTGATTTATATCTATATCAACTACAAAATTATCTAAAAATCTACCTTCTCCAAATACAATCCACTTGCATCTGCAAGACAATTAATTTGATTTCGTTGTTTCGCCTCTAAAATTTGCGGGATCGCATCTGCATCTAACTGACCTAAGCCAACTTCTACTAATGCTCCAACGATCTTTCTCACCATATTGTGAAGAAATCCATTTCCGCTCACTCGAATTTGGATAAAACCTTCACTTTCCGTGACATCAAGCATATATATTTCTCGAACCATAGATTTCTTTTTCGATTTGGCATTCGAAAAAGCAGTAAAATCATGTGAACCAATGAAATATTGAGCTGCTCTCTTCATACTTTCAATATTTAACTTTTTCGGAACGTGCATACTGTATTTACGCATAAACGGATTTGTATGTTCCTCATTCCAAATTTTATATAAATACGTTTTCGATTTTGAGTTGTAGCGAGCATGGAAGCGTTCTGGAACTAACTCTACATCAGTAATACTAATATCGTTTGGTAAGTATTGATTTAAATACTTTTTAACTTTCGGTTCTGATAATTTCTCTTCAATCTTGAAATTAGCTACCTGATTAAGAGCATGTACACCAGCATCTGTTCTGCTGCAACCAATGATTTCTATCTCTTGTCCGATCATTTCTGATAATACACTTTCGATTTTGCCTTGAATCGTATTATCATTATTTCCAAGTCGCTGCCAACCTTTATAGCGTCCACCGTCGTATTGAATTGTTAATTTGTAGTTATTCATTATATTCTCCTTGCTTTCTAATGGCTAAATAAAATATAATCCCTCACATAACTCCTACTTTGTGAGGGAACGTATCCTTATTTTAAATAAATTATCATATCTTTTTATGACTTAAGTCTACTTGCAAATAAGCTTCTCTACATTCTACACATGAAAGTAGTATAACTGCAAGCTCCATTCTCTTATATACATTCATAACTTTTCTTATTGAACAGCAAGTAAAGAAGCTGATTTACAAACATTTCAATTACGCTCGGAAAACGGTAGCAATCATATTCTATTTTCTTTAACAACGCGATCAACAAACAGAATAATCAGACACTTAATCTTTCATCCTTTATAGAAGGAAGCCAGCAAGTATAATATAACGAATAGCATGCACTAACGCATGTGCTATTATTGCATATTGCAACCCCATCTTCTGATATAGCCAACCAAAAATCATTCCAAAAATACCATTGAGTAAAAAGCAACGTATCAGAAGGAGAGTATTCAAAGCTCCAAAGGTTAGAATTGTTGCCGGAATATGCCCTGCTGCAAATAATAGCGCTGATAAAATATTGGCACATACAAATATCCAAACTGGGATATTTTCTTTTTCTTTACTACGGGCAAACAGTTTCCATAAGATAAAAGAAATCAATGACATAATAAATAATCTCACCATAATTTCTTCTAGTACTCCGCCATAAATAACAGACGTTACTAAATAAAGCAGTGAATAATTATCTTTCGTATAAGTTGCTGCAACTTCAGGCATCATTCTGGCAAAAATAAAGTTATCCAATATTATAAAAAACAAGCTAGCTACAGTGCTAATGCCTACCGTAATTAGAACGTTCCTCTTAGCAAAATTAAATTTTTTTAGCAGGTTTACCTTATCCGCTAAAACATACCCAAAAAACCCCATAATGCCAGCGTATAAAATACCACTTTGTATACTTACAATCAAAATATACATTTCTTTCGACGTCTGAGCTAATATCTGATTATGCATTTCCTGATTCATCAATAAAAAGCTATAAAATCCACTTAGTACTCCGCCAATAATACCTATTGGTAACATATAAAGTGAAAATTTTAATGCGCTCTTATAAATTTTTTTCATATTCGTTCATCCCCAATTTAAATTTTAAGGTCCCAACGATGCTCTTATATCTTGGTATTTCCGCCAAAATAGCAAATGCAGGGTTTTCTATAATCCCTTGCAGCATACTTGCTTTGATAGTCTCTTTGTTCCGAACAGTCTTTGATCCTAGCTTAAATTCCTCGAACCAATCATCAATAGCGTCAAAGTAAGAATCGCCATGTAAATTATATAAGGAAAAATTCAAAGTACAGACAGCCGAATACTTTTGCAACATATCCAATGCCTTTTCATAATTTCCCTGCATACAATACACCTGTGCAGCCGTATTATATACCTTGACCATCGTATTGGGATGTAGCTTCTCTAAGCCATAAGTATCTGCAAGGACAAAAGTACGTTGTAAGATTTCCTCTATTTTTTCTGCATTTGGCGCATTTAGCAGTAGATACGGTGGTATTACTGCAACCAGTCGTATCAAGTGCTGATACATACTAATTTGCATAACTTCATTAGCTTTTTTCACGTTTCCCATCATTTGATACGCCTGTGCTACCATTTCATCATCCGGAGAATGCGGACGAATGGTTTCACCTAGTAACCCCAAGACCTCCTGTGGTTTTTGTAAAACGAGATAACAGATAGCTTCCAATGAGACCGCTTCTTTTGCAAGCGAAACATCCTCGCTTTCTGTTTTTACCCGAATACATAAACTGATAGCTTCCTCAAGAACTTCTATCCGTTTTTCCGATTCTGCCGCCAACATATGGTGATTTGCAAACAGCCCGGCCATCTGAAGCAATAAAGGAAAGCAGGAATAATATTTTTTTATAATCGCTCTGCATTCTTCAATTACTTCGTCAAAAGGCTCTTCAGCAAAATCTGATGCCAGTTTGTGATATAACTTTTTAATATCATCCTGTGTCATTTGCGGTGCATATCCCATTAGTTCGTCTATGCTAACATTGAAATATGCTGCCAGCTGAGGCAGAAAGGTGATATCCGGATAACTTTGATATGTTTCCCATTTTGAAACAGACGCCTTTGTAACACCGATATATGCCGCCAGTTCTTCTTGTGTAATTCCTTTTTCTCTACGCTTTGCAATAAGTGTTTTAGCAATATTAATTTCTTTCATTTCGTCACCTCACTTATAATTATATGTTTTCATAACATTCTAACCATAGATTTAAAGTTGACTTTAGTTGTTAAAATCAACTGCAAGGAAACTTTAAATAGCTTTTAATGGAAATCGACTAAAATACAAAATAAGGCTTCCCGAAATTACCACGTAAAGTGTAGAAACTTCGGAAAGCCTAATGTATAAACATTTGTAGCTCTTTATTTTTTATTTTCTAACAAGCTTAACCACATTCTCAACATGTGCTGTATGCGGGAACATATCCACTGGCTGTACATACTCCACTTCATAGCTCTTCATTAATGTTTTCACATCACGCGCTAATGACGAAGGGTTACAAGAGACGTATGCAACCGTTTTTGGTTTCACTTTTAAAATGGTTTCCAATAATTTATCATCACAACCTGTACGAGGTGGATCAACCACAATTACATCTGGACGCCAGCCTTCTTTAACCCACTTTGGTAACCATTGTTCTGCTTTACCAGCTTCGTACTTCGTATTTGTAAATCCGTGACGCTTCGCATTTTTCCTTGCATCTGCAATCGCTTCTGGAATCACATCCATACCACGTACTTCTGCTGCATCATTTGCCAACCACAGTCCAATTGTCCCAACGCCGCAATATGCATCAACGATTTTTTCTTTTCCTGTTAACGCAGCAGCTTTTTTCGCTTCATTATAAAGGACAATAGTTTGTTCTGGGTTTAACTGGAAGAATG
This sequence comes from Bacillus sp. Medicinal_06, assembly GCF_056711665.1. NCBI lineage: Bacteria > Bacillati > Bacillota > Bacilli > Caryophanales > Bacillaceae > Bacillus > Bacillus sp. Medicinal_06. Next base: position 47,037 of record NZ_JBWYHD010000016.1, read on the forward strand.
CACGTGCTGATAATTCAAATGATAAATCACCAAGTGTTTCTTGAATGACTTCTTTTCCAGCTAATCGGAACGTTTTATCTCCAAAGATAACGGATGTTTTACGACCATTTACGTTTTGCATAATCGATTTTACTGATGGCATTTGTTTTTGTATTTCTGCAATAAATTGCTCTTTATTCGGGAATTCGTCTTTTGCTGTAATTAATGTAACTTGCACTTCCCCCGTTTGAACTGCTACGCGCGTTACAATTGTACGTACAAGACCTTTTCCTTTACGCTCATTATAAATAGAAATATTTAATTTCTCTAAAATACGTTTTACAACTTTTGTTGCTTCATTCGTTGCCTTATGCTGAATCATACAATGAGCAATATCAATTAAACGATGTGAGTTTTGCTCATATAGTCCCGTAATAACCTTTTCATCTTTTCGTCCCACTTGTAATTGACTTTTATTACGATAATGCCATGGGTCTTCCATGCCAAGTGTTGGGCGAATTTTCTCTTCCAGACTATGATTCATATACTTTTGGAACGCTTGTACAACAATATCACGCTTTTGATTTAATTGTTCTTTGTAATCTAAATGCTGAAGCTGACAGCCACCGCACTTATCATACACTGGACATGGCGCTTTCACACGATGCGTTGAAGCTTTACGAATCGTTTTTACTTTCGCCTCTGCAAAACCACGCTGAATTTTCGTTGTCTCTGCAACAACTTCCTCCCCTGGTAATGCACCTGGAATGAAGACAACTTGTCTCTTAAAATAACCAACGCCTTCTCCGTTAATCCCAAGACGTTTAATTGTCACAGGAAACGTTTGGCCAACTTCCAACTTACTCTCTTGTTGCTTTTGTACCATTGTTACACCTCTACTCTATACTTTTCCATAAATATAACGCTGCATAACTGCAGTATGGTTCACACTCTTGTTTCACTTGTTCTAACAGTGCATCATCTGGCTTATTTTCCAATTGAAATACACCTTGAAGCGCACGCTGAATCCCGATATCTGCTTTCGGAAACATATTTTTTCGCCCGAGTCCAAATAATAAAAAATTTTGCACCGTCCATGTACCGATACCTCGCACTGGTAACAATTGTGCTGATACTTCTTCGTCTGTTTGATTTTCTAGCTCCACTAAGTTTAACTTACCTTCCACAATATGTTTTGCTAGCCCTACCATATATTCCGCTTTCCGCTGACTAAACTTCTGATTTCTGAGCTCTTCTATTGAAATTTTTGATACCCTTTCTGGTGTCGGAAAAAAGAAAACACCATTCTTCTCGGTTCCATATCGTTTTACAAATTGTTCTGTAAGAGCCGTAGCAAATTTTAAATGAACTTGTTGATGAATAATACAACGAAGAAGACAAGCAAAATAATCAAACTCTAAAATAAGCGGTGTATAGGCATATGTTTCAAAAAGTGGACGTAATGATGTGTTTCTGAAATGGGTTTGTATATCTTGAAAAGATTCATTCCATTGAAAAATGGAATAGATGCGTTTCATAACTTTTTCTTGTTCACCTGTCTGGCTTGAAATCCAAAATTGCGGATTTTGAAGCGTACCAATTCCTTGTACGCGGACAACAATTTGTTCTTCACCCATAAGAAGTGGGATATAAACGATTTTCTCTTCTAATTGAACAACATTTAGTGGGTCAAAAGACAAACGCCTGAGCACCTCTTCAAAATGGTACGGATCCTTTAACGTAACATGTTCGCTCCACATACGTTTCCCCATCCTTTTTACACATCATTATATCATGAGAAAACCGTAAGCATACATGCTTACGGTTGATTGCTTTTTACTAAATCATCTAGGCTTTTAAAATGATACCCTTTCTCGCGTAAATCATCAATGATTTTCGCTAATGCTTCCGTGTTATCCTTTGACACTGCGTGTAATAAAATAATTGCTCCCGGATGAATCATATTCATAACATTATTATGCGCATACTGCCATCCTCGTTGTTGATCGACTTTCCAATCAAGAAAAGCAAGTGACCAAAATACATTATAATAGCCCATTTCTTTTGCAAGCGCTAATGTACGTTCACTAAAAATCCCACGGGGTGGTCGTAAATATTTTACTTCCTTTTGTCCAGTAACATTCTTAATTTCATCTGTTACACTTTGCAATTCTTCACGAAGTTTTGCATCATTTACTGTTGTAAAATCTGGATGAGTCTGTGAATGATTACCAACAATATGCCCTTCATTTACCATTCGTTTCAATAAATCTTTTTGCCCTTTTATATAATGACCTGTTACAAAAAATGTGGCCGGTACTTTCTTTTCTTTTAATACATCTAAGATTTTTGCAGTATATCCATTTTCATATCCATTATCAAATGTTAAGTATATATCCTTTTTCTTTGTATCTCCCAGATAAAAGCCACCATTATTGTGGACTAAATTAGTAAATTTTTCCCCTGCATCTGGTGGTGTCTCATTTTTCGCTCGTGGAATCCCCCAGTGATTTGGTGCATTCGTATACGCGAAAGTCGAAACTGGAACAAGTGCCATTATAATTGAAAAAATGAGACCTATATATAACCATTTATGCTTCATAAATAGTCTCCTTTCCATATATCATCGTACCTGTAGTTTCTGTTTTCAATATTTCTTTCATGCTGAGCATGTTTTTCCATATATGCCAACAAAAAATGCATCTCGAATGATTCGAGATGCATTTTTTACTTATTTAAATACGGGTTCTTTAAAGGTTGCTAATTTTTCAAGTGATGTTTTATCTACATCTGCGTGTAAGCTGTTACCGTGAGAATCCATTGTTACAACAGCTTTAAAACCATCAATACGCAAATGCCACATTGCTTCTGGAATACCAAATTGTAAGAAGTCTACACCTTTCACTTCTTTAATACATTCGGCATAATACTGTGCAGCACCACCGATTGCATTTAAATATACGCCGCCATGTTCAGCTAGTGCCGCCAATGTTTTTGCTCCCATTCCACCTTTACCGATGACAGCACGAATACCGAACTTTTTCATAATGTCACCTTGGTATGGCTCTTCACGAATACTTGTCGTTGGACCTGCCGCTTTAATTTTCCAATTGTCGTTTTCATCTTTCACAACAACCGGACCGCAGTGATAAATAATTTGTCCGTTTAAGTCTACAGGACAATCATTGTCCATTAAATGCTTATGAATTGCGTCACGACCTGTGTACATCATTCCGTTAATCGTAACGACATCACCAACGCGAAGTTCACGAATTTGCTCTTCTGTAATTGGTGCCTGCAATACAATTTCACGCTGTTCACTGTTCTCTTGACTTTCTTCTTGCTGAAGTGTATTTTCACCTTCTTGATATAACCAATCGATAATCTCACCTGTTTCAGGATGAATGGTTACACCAAGGCGACGATACGCCCAACAATTGTATGCAACAGATACATAAAAACTAGCTGGCAGACGATTGTATACGCCAATTTTACAACCAAGTAAAGTTGTTTCACCGCCAAATCCCATCGTACCAATACCAAGCTTGTTCGCATTCTCTAATACGTATTCCTCAAGCTTTTGTAATTCAGGAACTGGGTTCATGTCATCTAATGTACGGAATAATTGATTTTTTGCTAACTCATAACCTGACGTGCGGTCTCCCCCGATACCAACACCGATTACACCTGCGCTACATCCTTGTCCCTGTGCTTGATATACTGCATGAAGAAGGCATTTACGAATTCCTTCTAAATCACGACCTGCTCGTCCAAGTCCTTCTAATTCACAAGGTAAGCTGTACTGAATATTTTTGTTCTCACAGCCGCCTCCTTTTAAAATTAAACGAGCATCAATATAATCTTTCTCCCACTGCTCAAACTTAATCACAGGTGTACCTGGTCCTAAGTTGTTACCACTATTGTCTCCAAAAAGAGAATCAACAGAGTTTGGACGAAGTTTCCCATCCTTTGTCGCCCGCTCAAGCGCACTATAGATGGCCTCTTTCATTTTCAATTGATTCACACCAACTGGTGTATAGATTTTAAACGTCGGCATCCCTGTATCTTGGCAAATCGGCGAGATATTTTCATCTGCCATTTTAATATTATTTGTAATCGTGCCAAGTGCCATCGCTGAACGAGTCCCTGCATTTTCTCGTTCTTTTGCTCGTTGAATTGCACGACGAACATCTTTCGGCAAATTCGTCGATGTTTCAACAATTAGTTGATACATACTTTCTTGAAGCTTTTCCATTGTTACTTCCCCCTCAATTGTGAACGCTACCAAAACGTTACGAAATGAAATTTCCACTCTTCATTCTCTAGAGTCTTTTCTTTTTTATCTCATGACTCTTAAGATCAAATGGAATTTTTCACAACTTGATTATACCCTTTTTTCCATATTCCTTCTATTTAATAGGATAGAAATCGAGATATTTTCTAATTTAAACGGCACACTTGCAAAAAACGGCTACCAATATATAATTGGCAGCCGTTTTATCCCGCTATTTTCGGGCAATAATTCCTACTTCAAAATTTGGCGGAAACAAAGAAGCTAGGCAGGAGATTGCCCGTAAAAGCCCGATTGGTGAAGGTTAATAATCAGAGGGAGATAATAAAGCCCCACCGATTAAAGTTTCACTTTATATTATTCGTCTTTTTTAAATTGCTCACATTTCAGTTCTAATTCATCTAACATTGCAAGAAGACGATCTACATCTTCTAATTCTACTTCTTCTGGTTCAATTGTATCGATTACTTCGATGAACATATTTAAACGTTCTTTCAAATATACTAATTGTGAATCTTTATCTTGAATTGCTTTTCCCACGAAGGCACTCTCCTTTTTATTCGAGTTGCTTTTATTATACCGCAAAAATGATCACCATGAACATGAATTTTCATCAATTTTGTCACAGTACTTTATTCTATATAAACAGAAATGTAATGCGATTTCTTTCTCTTTTAAAACGAAATAAGAAAATCAAGAAATTCTTGTTACAAAAAGTTTCACTTTATAAAACGTCTATATTCTTCTATTATAGAGGATGGACAAATTGTTATTTCAATAGTCAAAGGAGTATTTCAGATGAGTATATCACAAACAATGAAGCCGATTACTCCTTCTTACGATCCATGGGAAGCGTATATGGACCTTGAAGAGTACGGCAAATTACTATTAACAAACGTTGAGTTTACAACGACAACGTTATGCAATATGCGCTGTGAGCATTGTGCTGTTGGTTATACATTACAGCCGAAAGATCCAAATCCGCTTCCAATGGAACTTTTATTAAAGCGATTAGATGAGATTCCTCATTTACGTTCTCTAAGTATTACGGGCGGAGAGCCGATGCTCTCAAAAAAATCCGTCGACAACTATGTAACACCACTCTTAAAATATGCCCATGAACGAGGCGTTCGCACTCAAATCAACTCAAATTTAACTATAGATTTAGCCCGTTACGAACAAATTATTCCTTATTTAGATGTGTTGCATATTTCACATAACTGGGGAACAATTGATGATTTCGTTGAAGGTGGATTTGCCATGATGGATCGCAAACCTACTTATGAACAACGTGCGAAACTATTTGAGCGAATGATTACAAATAGTAAAGCTTTATCAGATGCAGGTGTTCTTGTATCAGCAGAAACAATGTTAAACAAACGTACTTTACCACATATCGAACACATTCACCGTCAAATCGTCGAAGAAATGGGCTGTAAACGTCATGAAGTACACCCTATGTATCCAAGTGATTTTGCTAGCAACCTTGAAATTTTAACAAAAGATGAAATTCGAAGTGCGATCGAACATTTATTAGATATTCGTGATGAAAACGTTTGGATGCTATTTGGCACACTCCCATTCTACGCATGTAGTGATGATGAATGTGATTTAGCTACATTAAAAAAATTACACACAAGCAAAAATGTAACTGTCCGAAATGACCCAGATGGACGTTCCCGCTTAAATGTAAATATTTTTGATGGCAATATTATCGTAACAGATTTTGGGGATATTCCACTACTTGGTAATATACAAACAAACACATTACAAGAAGCATATGACAAATGGTGCAGCTCAAAAACAGCAAAGTCATTAAGCTGTCACTGTCCTGCTGTAAAATGCCTTGGACCGAATATCCTTGTAAAAAACAGCTACTATCCAACCGAAGATTTCTTAACAAAAGAAACAAATATTACACTTTAATACAAAAACGTCAGCTAATTGCGCTGACGTTTTTGTATTTATCCTATTATTGTGGATGAGGTGAAGAAATAAATTTAAATGACAAATAATCTTGAATTGGAATTGCAGCCCCAATTCCTTGTGACGTAATATTTTTAATCAAAAGCCTCTTTTGATTTCCTTTTAAAACAAGGTATACTTCTCCAAATGTAACTTTTCCTTTTTCATTTACTGCTGGTGTATATGCATATAAATATCCAAGTTGTTTAGGACTGATATTGTATACACGCTCATTCTCGGTGCCATAACCAATGGTTGTTTTAAAAGAAAGCGGTAACTGCACCTTTTCCATTGCCTTTAAAAGAATCATTTTTTTAACATCTTCCGCATCTTTAATATATGCTGTTAAACCGCCTTCTACAGTTTTTTGTGCTTCTTGTTTGTAGCGAAGTGGATATAATTTCTCTACACCACGGTTGTCATACACATTACGATTCACTTGCTTATATTCCCAATTCATTGTTGTATCTGTTGATTCATAATTTAAAGGCCATTGTCCCAAATAAATTTTCGCCCTATATCCCACTGCAAGGGGGGCATTTGAAATCGAAGTTTCATTAAACATTCGAATTAAGTGTGGATTTTCAATACGAATATCCGATGTTTTCAGCAATTCTTTCGCAAGTTGACTTGGCTGCAAATGCGGCAAATCTTGCACTGTATTTGGATAGGTATTTCCTTTTGAAATATTCAAAACAGATGAAGGCATCTTTACATTTACTGTTGTCTTTGCAAAACCGCTGCAAGGAAATAATAAAATAAACGAGACCATAGTTGAAAGACATATGCTACATACTCGTTTCACCTGCTTTACTCCTTCCTAATTTAAGAATATATAAATCATTTAAATAACTATTAATTACCTCTATTGTTTTCTCTCCATGACATTGTTATCCAAACTTTTTATAACAAGTAAAAACCAATTCCCATAATGAAATAAGCAGCTAACAATGTTCCTCCTTCAAACCAGTTCGTATCTCCATCGTTTGAAATTGCAATTGTTAAAAAGACAGAGGTAATCATTGCTACAAGTTCTGGCATTGTAAATACAAGGGGCATTTTCATTGTAAAGAACATCGATAATAATACGAGTACAGGAGCAACAAACATGGCAATTTGTAATGTAGAACCGATTGCAATTTCAACTGCAATATTTACCTTATTTTTATAAGCCATAATAATTGCAGAGGCATGTTCAGCTGCGTTCCCAACAATGGCAACAATAATAACTCCGATAAATAATTCCGACCAGCCAAATGATTGTGCAACTGTTTCAAATGTGTGAACAAGTGCCTCTGATACATAAGCTACAGCCGCTGTTGCAATCGCCAAAATAAGCAAGGCTTTCCCCTTTGACCATTCTGGTTCTTCTTCATGCTCTACTTCATCACTTTTATGCTGATATACACCACGATGTGTAACTAGCTTAAAAAACAGTGCTGCTAAATACATGATGATCATGATAATTGAAACTCCAATACTTAATTGGTATGTTTTCTCTATCCCCATCTTCATCGAAAAAACTTCGGGAATAACAAATGCCACGACAACTGCAAATATTAGTAAGGCAGAGTTATGTCTTGCGTCATAAACATTAAAGCTTTGCCTTTTATACTTGAGTCCCCCTACGAAAAAGGAAAGACCGCCAACTAACAATAAATTTCCAAGAACAGAACCTGTTAGTGAAGCAAGTACAACTTCCGTTAATCCTGCTCGCAATGCAAAAATTGAAATAATAAGCTCAACTGCATTCCCGAACGTTGCATTTAATAATCCACCAATCCTTGGTCCAGAAACAATAGCTAAACTTTCTGTCGCTCTTCCCATGAAAGCAGCAAGAGCAATAATTGTAACGCAATATACAGCAAACATAATTGTTTGTGGCCAATGCAATGTATTTCCAAGAATAGAAAGCGGTACACCAGCCAATGCAAGTATTAAGAAAATTTTATTGAACATATCCTCCATCCTTCCATCGTATGTATTTCTCCTCACTACTACTCTTATTCTTCTCCTAACTTGTCCCATTTCATCACAAATACGTTTAAAAAATGGGATTGAAGAAAAAAGTATATAAGATCATAAATTTTTTCACACAAAACTTTCAAATAATAGAAAGGGGTAAAAAAATGCACTTAAAAGAAAAAATCGCAACTATTATTCAAGGACAAAGAACAGGTGTGTTAGCCACCATTCGTGAGAATAAACCCCATAGCTGTTTTATGATGTTTTTTCATGAAGATTTTGTGCTATACGTCGCAACAGATCGTAATTCAAAAAAATTAACAGATATTGAGAAGAACCCAAATGTTCATGTACTGCTTGGACGAGAAGGAAAGAAATGGGATGAAGATTATATTGAAGTAGAAGGCACTGCCTCAATTGAAGAAGACCCAACATTAAAACATAAATTTTGGAATAATAGTTTAAAACGTTGGCTGCTAGGAGCTGAAGATCCAAACTACGTACTGATAAAAATTAATCCAAATACAATTTACTACATCGATAGCGATGGCACGACTCAACCAGAGTTTTTACGACTGTAGTACGAAAACAAGCTCTGTTAACAGGGCTTGTTTTGTCGAAAAGTTCTTAGTAAAAAAATATAAAAAAGCTGGAACTTTCTAAAGATTCTGTTATATAATAGCATTAACTTAAATAAACTGTATTAAAACAGATTGGGAGGAGAAATAAAAATGATGAAAAGAGAAGAACGGAAAAACATGATTGAGTTTATCGAAAAGAAAAAAGGAATTGAGCGTGATGAACTTTTATTTATGACAGATGATGAAGTAGAACATATTTACAATGTAACGTACTTTTTATATGAAGAAATTGCAGAATAATAGAGCAAAAGGCCCACCTAACAGGTGAGCCTTTTGCTATTTTTATAGTTATATTTCTATATAAATTCAAAATTTTTCTTTTTAGATAAAGTGAAACTTCAATCAGTGGGGGCTTTCTCCATCCTCCACTGATTGTCGGCCCTCACCAATCGGGCTTCTATGGGCTGTTTATCTCCCACCTAAACTTCTTCGCATACTCTTAAGTTTTGAGGTGGGAGTATTACAGCCCGTTAAAGCAGGGTAAAAAAGGGCCCGCGCCAAGTGAAAGCAAAAGGAGCCAACGAAGATATTTCCTTTTGTTTTCATACCAATAGCTTATACATTTAAATATCTTTGTATGCAAATTTTATTAATACATGTTATGTTTGAGAATTATTTTCATGTATAATGATACAAGACTGGAGGAATTTTACTATGAGTTCATGGCTATTATTCGCATTATTATCAGCAATTGCTGCAGCACTTGTATCCATCTTCGGGAAATTTGGTTTAGAAGGAATCGATGCCAATGTGGCAACAACTATCCGTTCAATCATCATGGCACTATTCATGATAGGCGTCATTATGATACAAGGAAAATTTCAAAATATCGGTGACGTTCTAATGAATAAAAAAGCACTGCTGTTTATCACCTTAAGTGGTATAGCTGGTGCCTCATCATGGCTCTTTTATTTTCTCGCTTTGAAAACAGGAAAGGTTTCACAAGTTGCTCCTGTAGATAAATTAAGCGTTGTATTTGCAATTATTCTTGCAATGATTATATTAGGTGAAAAATTAAATTTCATGACTGGAATGGGTGTTGTATGTATTACAGCAGGTGTCCTTTTTATCGCTTTTAGCTAAAAAACCGCTTCATGAGCGGTTTTTTTTCTTATTTATGTATAGCCATACAAGAACTATAACCACTACTGTAATAATTAAAATCCATATTCCATAGTGATGTAAACTATATTCAACAAAGCGCCACTTCTCTCCTAACTTCCACCCAAGCCCAATGAAAACGCTAATCCAAATAAATGCACCACTATATGCATATAAACAAAATCGCCATACAGTTAAATTAGACATTCCCGCAAAATATGCTGTCAAATGGCGTACTCCCGGGATAAAATATCCAATCATTAATAAAACAGGACCATATTTCTCAAATAAAATATGTGTTTTTTCAATTTGTTTTTCTTTAATTCGAATTTTCGGACCATATTTTTTCAATACAGGCAGGCCTAATTTCAAACCAAGTAAATAACTCAATGTAATTCCAAGTACCGCACCTGCCATTCCACTTAAAAAAGCAACTGGACCGGACATAATTCCTTTCGAAATATTATACCCAATAAACGTCAACAAAAACTCATCTGGTATTGGCAGGCCTACAATTCCACCCGCAAGAGCTATAATAATTCCGAAATATCCATAATGTGCGATTAACTCACCAATATGTTGTTCCATTCGGATGACACATCCTATGCACGATCGTTATTCCATATTGTGCCCTCTCTATCTTTTTAGCAAACATGGTATACATATTCACTATACATCGTTTTTATAATGAACTCTACTCCTATTCATTTGATCTGTAATGAAATCTCTCACTGTTTTTAATCGTCACTTTTCAACATCTTGAGATATTGGTGCATATTGTTCACCAATAGCGGGATAAATCTATACTTCACTTCATAATTATAAGAAAATCCGACTTCACAAGCGGGATTTTTGTTACAATAAAGAAAAGTTACATTTAGCAACGGTTTGACTCTCAAGGAAAATGATATAGGCAATAAACATATATTTAAAACTATAAAATGCAGCTTCTGTCCATATAGAGTACTATACACCCTTTTACATAAAAATCATTTTTCTAAATTATACAGGGGGAAAAAACATGACCATAGAAAAACATTTGATTCAAAAGGTATACTATGAAACATTCTTAACTGAACAGGATTCTATTCAAGCTCCTCAAGTTCTTGGGGAAGCATATGTAAATGAAGCTCAAAATAATTTTTCTAATATCTCTAACATTCGTTTCGCACAAGGAGAAATTTATTATCACCAGAAGGATTTCGAAACAGCCATTTTCAAATGGGAGAAAGTAAACAATGACCTCTCTCTATGGGCAAAAAAAAATATAGCAGACGCTTATTTTGAATTAGGATTATTTTCAATGGCTGAAAAAATTTATACATCGATTCAAGCAGAAGACGTTACATTAACAATGGAAGTGTCTTTACAACTTCTTTCTCTGTACATGGAACAAAATCGTTTAGGACTTGCTTTTAAGGTCATTAGTGAAGCTGTTTCTTTCCAACCAGACTATCCAAATATCACTGCTATCGCTCGCTCCTTTTATGAAAAACAGCAGGATTGGAACAATGCGATTGACCTTGCTGTACAAGAAGGAATTCGGACGAAATCATTACATTGGTTTGAGATTTTAACAAATTATGTGAATCAAGGATTCACAAAACAAATGAAACCAAAATATTTTTATGAAGCATTAAAAGTTTTATATACAGTCGATTCGGTTCAATTTAAGCAACTGGTCTTATCTCTTTGGAAAAGCTATCAAGATGAATCAACCTACTTAGTATGGATTCAAACAATTAATCACCTGTTTTTACATGTCGAAGTAGATTCTTACGACGCATGGGATGAAATTGTTACGCTTTATCAAGACACATACTGCGAATTAATTACAGGACAATACTTGATGCATGAACTGCAAGAACTTATTCCAGACTTGTTGACGAATTGGTTTAGCTTAACAAAAGCAGAACATTCTCTATTTGTTTCTGCTGCAACATTAGCATGGAATGAGGTTTCACCTAAGAGCCTCGATACATTACTTGTAAAAAGCACTGAAACACTACTTTCTAGTTCCACAACATATAACGCAGTTGAACTAGACAAGGTCTCAAATCTTTTTGAAACGATTGTCGTATGGGCAGAAAAGAATGATGTAGACTTAAGTCATTCTTTCACATGGCTTGTTCGGGAACTTTCTGATGTAAACGTACAACAAGTTCTCGTTACAGGTACAAATCATACTAGTAAATCAGCCTTTATCAATTCTATATTAGGAGAAAATATACTAAAAGATTCGCCTAAGGCCGCTATCGTATTTAAAGATAATGCGCAAACTGAATTTACAGAACTCACCGATTTAACAATACGAAAGACTTCCAATTTGGATGAACTTTACGAAATGATGGCCATTCCTCCAAAAACAGAATTTGAACAGAAATGTATTGAATTTAAACTACCATGTAGATTTTTACGAAAAAATAAATTCTCATTTATCGTTACACCAGGTTTTGATGGAAATGGAAATAAAGAAAATACAAATCTAGATTACTTACATGCAGCTGATAATCTATTATATGTTCTTAATACCTCTTCATCGTTACTTGATGAAGAAATTGATACACTTCTGTACATGCAAGAACAACTACCAACTTTACAAGTTCAATTTGTTTTAAATCAAATTGATACCATTCTTAGTGAGGAAGCAGCAAATAAAAAGCGAATTGAAATCGAGTCTAAAATACATGTACATTTTCCAAATGCACGCGTATTCTCTTACTCACCTTTACAGGAGAGCAGTGGGCAACTAAGTGATTTAACAGAGTCCATTACTTCAAACTTTAATAATAGAAATATAAAAACAGAACGCACAGAAAAACTATTATGGTTTATTCAAAAGACCATCATGTATCTGTTAAATGAACGTATACAACTAGAAAATACGTTAGTAAAATCCATTCGTTGGAACAAACACATTTTAGTAAAGCTAAATGGCTTTATTAATAATCTAACTGCTATTGAAAAAGATAAGACTCGCTCTATCACAGACTCATATCGTTTAACTAAAGATGAAATTATACATGACCTTCATGATCAAATCCCTGAATTATTACAGAGTTGCTCTGATCTAGTTCAGGAAGATAGTGACTTTAAACAAGTTCCTGAAGAACTAAATGTAGCAATGAATGAAAGAATACAAAAACATTTGCAACAAGTGATATTACCTAAATTTACTCATTCTATTCAGGAATGGATTGAAAAAGCACATAATGAGTTTATTCAAAGTCAATCTTATTTAGATGAAATGAGTGAAACATTTAATAAATTATACGAAGAAGAACGCATGAAACTACCATGTGATTTTCAATTACTTGATGATTGGCGTCGAGATGTTGCTAGAATGACAAACCGAATTAAAGTTGATGACGTAAATATTTTACTACGCTTTACACCAACACAATTTCTATTAAAAAGTGCGGGAAAACTATTCGGTAACATGCAAAAAAATCAATCCATGCTTTACAACAAATACAAAAATTATATTGAGACCGAAGACTATACAGAAGTAACAACAACGATTTCTGAACAGTTCTTCCTTCAATTTGAATTATTCGAAAGCGCATTAGAACGCGATATTATGATGTTCTTTAAAGAACCTCTTAGCATATTAAAACAGACTGTGGAAGCCGCACATCTCGAAATAAATCAGGACGAAAATGCATTAACAAAACTAAGAACAAATCCAGAAACATATCACGATCCTTTAACATTGTTTAAATTGCAGTTATTACAATACAAATTCATGCTAAATAATAAACCGATTTCATCAAAAGTAGAAAGTAACAAGGCGCCAACCATTTAGATAAGAACAAAAAACCAAGCAAATCATAACAATTGCTTGGTTTTTTGCTTATATTCTATTTCACATATCCCAAATAACATCATTAACTTTTGCATCAACTCTTACACGATGAATGAACTTCTTTCTCTCTTCTTCTTTATGAATTAACTTATGTATATACCGACGTTTACTTAATAAATTTCTATATACTTCATTATAATTTAGAACTTCCTGGCAGCGCTTATCCTCATATAAAACTTTGAACCATGCATACCCCTTTAGCTTTTCCACATGCCTCTTCATTCTTTTCTTTTTTCGTTTTTCTCGTTCAAATAACCTTTCCACCACTTGCTCTACCACTTCATCTAACATAAAGTCCCCAGCTACTTTTACAACACCAATCGTTCCTCTAACAATGCCTTTCCCCGCATCAACACATACTTCACCTAATGCAATTGCTGCCCGACCAATCCCTACTAGAATGTGTCCAATAATATCCTCCATATTATCACTTCCTTCTAGTTCACAATTTTCATATGATCAAACGGATAATAGATTGCTGTTAATGTTCCAAGCACTTCCGTTTTATGAATCAGCCCTAAGCCGTTACGACTATCTCTACTTACTAAACGATTATCACCCATAACAAAAATCTTGTCTTTTGGAATTGTAATAGGACCGAAGTCTTCTGTTAAATTAACAAGAAGTTGTTTTGCATGCTCTCTATTCTTATCCAAGTAAGATTCACTTTTCACTTGATGATTTACATATAATTGATCATTTTTCATCTCAATTACATCTCCTGGCAGCCCAATAATTCTCTTTACATAAAAGTTATCAGTTTTTACTACAATAATATCTTCACGCTCATAAGTCTCAAATCTCTTTGCTAACTTATTAATAATGACCTTATCCCCATCTTGCAATGTTGGCCTCATAGATGCTCCTTGTACAGTTGTTGGAAAAAACACAAAAATCTTCATTAAAAAAAACAATAAACATGCAATTGCTATTATTTCAAAAAGTTCACGAAAGCGACTTTTCTTTTTCATTTATTTCCCCTTTCTCACTTATTCCTCTATTATAAGGCTCATTTGTAAATAAATTCTATATTATCTGTTAATTATTCATATTACTTATCCTACATCAGCGATTGATAATACAGATCTCAATGTTTAGTACTAACAAAGTAACTACAAACTTCACTGTACCTATAAAAAAGAACCGCTCTTCACAAGCAGTTCCCTATTCTTTATCCCGCTATTTTTGGGCAATAAAAGCCTAATTCGTGAAAACTAATAATCAGTAGGGAATGAAGCCCCAACTGATTAAAGCTTCACTTTACATTCCAGCATAAATAATACACATCTGTGCAGCAATATATGTTAACCAAATCCAAAGTGGATCATACTTTACTTTGCGGCCGCCAATATCTGTCACACCGATAATAAAATCAGAAATTACAAATAGTAATCCACCGAATGCTGGGATCCACCATATTCCGCTATTTGCATAGTATAATGCAAATGCAAAGCATGCCATTCCACCGACCCATAAACCATATACGAGCGCACCAATTGTAAACAACTTATCTTGCCCTTGATTCCGAATAAAAAAGAACCAACCAATTATTAAAAATAGGCCGTAGGCAATGACACCAATCCAGAATCCCTTCCACGAAATACCCGTTTGTAAAAATGCCGTTACATAAAAGCAATGTGCAATTGCAAATGTAACCATACCACCCATTAGCCGATGCCCAAACGGTATGAGCCCCGCCATAAATAAATCACCAAGCGTAGATAAAGTCATACCAATTGCAACCCACTGCCGATACTCTACAGATGGATCTTGCAGCCAAATCCAAATCGCACCACCCGTTAAAGAAAAACTAAGCGTGAGACGAATCAATAATGGTAACGGCTCATTTTTTATAGTTTGTCTTGTCTTCGCCATTGCAAAAAATGCTCCAAAAACAAATAGAAAGACTTGCCCAATTAATAATATATAAATTTCATTCATAAATATGTGCTCCTCAATGAACAGATAATACTGTACTTTCGTGATATAACTTCTTTTTTCCTCTAAAATTTGAAAAAAAGAATAACTTCTGTCCTTCTTTTCGAGCATGAAAGAAAAATACACTCACTTATTTTAAGCTGCTTGTTTCTCTTGTTCTGTTTTTTGCATATTTGGTGTTCGATTTACTACGATAATTCCTGCCGCTACGCACGCTAAGCCAAATAAAACAAAGGAATGAATTGCTTCTCCTAAAATCATACTGGATAATAAAACGCCAAATATCGGTATAAAGAACATATACATCGATACTTTTCCAACTTTGTTATACTTCATAACTGTATTCCAAATACAGAATCCTGCCGCTGATAAGAAGGATAAATATAGTAACATAGATAGTGCTTTCATATTAAATACAAAAGGCATAAATCCAACTTGAAAAATGCCAATACATAATAATCCAATAGATCCAAAAATCATCTGGTATGCTGTCATGTATCCAACATCTAATGTTTTGCTGCCTTCTTTCGCCAATATATTTCCATATGAATACATCATCGCGGCCCCAAGAAGCAATAATTCACCAATTCCAAAATGGAAAGCCATACTTCCATCACTCGGAACATTTACAAGAATTACACCACAAAAACCGATAGACACACCGATCACTTTTCGCATATTTAATGCATCATCTTTGTATAAAAAATGCGCGAGTAAAATTTGGAAAAAGGATGATGTCCCCGAAATAATAGCACCTTCAATGCCGGAACTGTAACTCATACCAATATAAAAACACACATATTGTAGGAATGTTTGAAACAAACCAATTTGTACTAATTGCTTTCCTGTTTCTTTTTTGAAATGCATATCTTTTCCTATTGCCTTAAAAAAGAATAAGAGCATCACACCTGATAAGAAAAAGCGATAACCAGCAAATAATATTTGCTCGCCAACTTCATGTGGCCGAATTCCGAGTTCAGCATAACTTAATTTAATAAAAGGAAATGCACTTCCCCATAGAAATGTCGCTGCGAGTGCTGCAACAAATACACCAATCGGATGAGTAAAAAATTTCTCTGTCTTCACTTGTTGTCTTCCTTTCCGACCTTTTTACGAACAATATCCATATATACCAAAGGAACAGCAAAAAAACAAGTTTTTCAATTTCATATATAAGCAAAAACATATCCTCAAGTAGAAATATATGATATAATATAGAATAATTATAAGGTAATAATTGATAAAATTTCTCATTAGAAATGCTGCTATCCGTATGGATGGCAGCTTTCGTCGTTTTATGGGGGTTTCGATTTTGATTCTTTTTCTCAATAAGAACATGGAAGGAGAGAGTAATTATGAACTCAGAAGTAAAAACATTACCATCAAAAAATAATATGTCTAACCCATCTTGGATTCAATCATTTCAAAAACATTATGAACTAATCTTTGCAATCCTATCTGGTGTTTTCATTTTAGCAGGCTGGTTATTCACAAAAAACGAAGCAACAACTGTTGGAGTAGTTTTTTATATCCTCGCCTATATAATTGGAGGATATGCGAAAGCCAAAGAAGGCATTGAAGATACAATAGAAGAAAAAGAATTAAATGTAGAAATGTTAATGCTCTTCGCTGCCATTGGTGCCGCTATTATTGGATACTGGGCAGAAGGTGCAATCTTAATATTTATCTTTGCCCTAAGCGGTGCAATGGAATCTTACACATTAAATAAAAGCCAAAAAGAAATTTCAGCTCTGCTAGATTTACAGCCTGAAGAAGCCTTGCGTATTTCTCATGGAACAGAAGAACGTATTCCAGTAGGTGAATTAGAAATTGATGACATTATTTTAATTAAGCCAGGTGAACGTGTACCTGCCGATGGTACAATTCATAGCGGTGAAACAAATATTGATGAAGCTGCAATCACTGGGGAGCCTATCCCAAATGAAAAAAAATTAGGTGATGAAGTATTCGCTGGAACTGTGAACTTACGTGGGGCTATTGAAGTTAAAATTACGAAAAGAAGCGACCAAACGTTGTTCCAAAAAATTATTCGTCTCGTTCAAAACGCACAAAGTGAAAAATCACCATCCCAACTTTTTATCGAAAAGTTTGAAGGAACATATGTAAAAGGTGTACTTATTGTCGTTGCTCTCATGATGTTCGTTCCTCATTTCATACTAGATTGGAGCTGGAACGAAACATTTTATCGCGCTATGATTTTACTCGTTGTCGCTTCTCCATGTGCACTCGTTGCATCCATTACACCTGCGACATTATCTGCTATTTCTAACGGTGCGCGAAGCGGTATTTTGTTTAAGGGTGGCATTCATTTAGAACGTCTTGCCTCCGTAAAGGCAATTGCCTTTGATAAAACAGGAACGTTAACACAAGGAAAACCGACTGTAACAGATATTTACGTACGTGATGAAATAACAGAAGAAGCTGTACTATATATTACAGCTTCTATCGAAAGTCATTCCACACATCCACTCGCAGAAGCTATCGTCATGTACGCAAAACATGCATATGACATTACATTAACAAAACCAGAAAGTGTAGAAGATGTCACTGGATTTGGCTTAAGAGGAGTTTTAGAAAATACAGCGTACAAGATTGGAAAGGCCGATTTTATTGGCGAGGAAACAAAAATTTTTCATAATGGTATCGCTACTACGCTCGAACAAGAAGGAAAAACTGTTGTCTATATTAGCGATGAAGAAGGAATTCTTGGCCTTATTGCTTTAAAAGATACGTTACGCCAGGAAACAATTGCTGCTATTCGTGATTTACAAAGTATCGGTGTGAAAGCCATCATGATCACAGGTGATAACGAACAGACAGCTAAAGCAATTGCAACTGAAAGTAACATAAAAGAATACTATGCATCATGCTTACCAGAAACAAAAGTAGAAACAGTGAAACAACTAAAAGAAAAATACGGTACAGTGGCAATGGTTGGCGACGGAATTAACGATGCTCCTGCACTCGCTACAGCAAGTATTGGCGTTGCGATGGGTGAAGGGACAGACGTTGCCTTAGAAACAGCCGATGTTGTTCTAATGAAAAATGAACTCTCTCGCCTTGCACAGGCCATTCGTTTATCAAAACGTATGAATCGCATTGTAAAACAAAATATTATTTTTTCATTAACAGTAATCGCAATGCTTATTTGTTCCAACTTCCTACAATTTTTAGCCCTTCCATTTGGTGTTATCGGCCATGAAGGAAGTACAATCCTTGTAATTTTAAACGGGTTACGATTATTAAAAGGAAATAATTAAACGGGTTCCCTAAAATAGGGAACCCGTTTTTTCTTCAATATCCAGCACTATCGGCTAGATAATTCGGCGGCTTCGCGTTTTCTGACGAAGAAAAAACGCGTTTCTATATCAGAAGCCACCATCCCTCTCACGTTTTAAGCGAGTCGGTTGTGCTTTTTAATGGTAGCCGTTATGTCCATTCGCACTACTGCTCGTTTTATGTTTTGGATGTGAACTACTTTTTTGTTTACCTTGGCTTTTATTATTATGATTTTTTTTATTGTTGCTCATCTTGAATCCCTCCTATTCCTTTTTATTATGGAACAGAACGCTATTTTCCATCACGGGAATTATTGTCACTTGCTCGATAAGAATACAAGAGACCATTAATTTCACCACCAAGTAAAATAACCCAGGCCGTTAAATAAAACCATAACATTAAAATAATAATACCACCGAGACCACCATATGTATTTGCATAATTGGCAAATTTGTCTACGTAATAAGCAAATGAGTACGATACCACAATCCATCCAATTGTTGCAAATAATGCTCCTGATACAACTTCTTTTCTTTTTAACTTTCGATCAGGCGCAAATGTATATAAGAAACTAAATAAGGCAAATAACACTAAAAAGCTGGCTACTAATCGTGTAATACTCCATACGAAAGAAAAACTCTCTGATAAGCCGAGCGCTTTAAAAACAGCTGCTCCAATTACCTGTCCAAAAACAGGGACAATTAAAGCGAAAACAATCATAAAAATTATTGCCAGTGTGAGTACAATGGATAACGCTCTCGTTGTAATGTAAGAGCGTGTTTCTTTTACGTCATAAGCACGATTAAAAGCATTCATCACTGCATTTACACCATTTGATGCAAACCATAACATCGATAATAAACCAAATGATAACAAACCACCATTTTGTTTGTTTACAACGCTATCTACATTCACTTCAATTAAATTCATTGCATCTTCTGGCACATAATTCTCTAATAAACTGAGCACATCCTCTGTATGAATGGGAATAAATCCAAGAAGTGTAATTAAAAAAACAAGCCCAGGAAAAATCGCAAGCAAGAAGAAATAAGCGAGCTGTGCTGCTAAGCCCGCTACGTCATCTCGCATCGTTCGGTCATATAGACCCTTTCCAAACGAATAGACACGATTTCCCCTTTCTTTCTCTAGAAACTTTTTCATATTTCTCTAGACGCTTTTCTTCTCTTCTTTATCTTGCTTTAACTCAATGTATGCCTCTGTCTTTTTTTCTTCCGCATTGGAGTCCTTCATAAATAATTCACGCGCTTCTTTCATCCCACCATCTTCAGCTACTACTGGCTCTTCTTCTGCTTTTAATTCTCCTACTTTTGGAGACACAGCTTGAATTTCAATTGTTTCTGGCTTTTCCCCTGATTCAATCTTTTTTCTACTAAAGATTTCTTTTGTTTCCTTTAACGTACCGACAACAGCCGGCGTTAGCTTCTTGATTTCCGCTACCTTCGCCTTTACTACATTAAAATCTGCAAGTTCGCGCCCTTTATCTGTAACAGTTTGCACTTTTTCTTTAATCTTTGCATTCTCGCCAATTTCAATCATTTTTGATTTTGCTTTTTCTGCTGTATTTTTCACTTTCTCACGATTTTCTTTCTTAAGCATGGAAACAGCTACACCTGCTGCTACACCAATCGCAATGTTTCGAGCTATATTATTCTTCTTTGCCATATTCCTTCACCCTTTCATTTCTTATGTTAGAAAGTATTTCTTTCTAATCTTTCTCATATTCCTTGCTCATTTTGAATGAATGCTAACAACTTTGCACACCCTTCTGTTACAAGGTCATATACTTCTTGAAAGTTCCCTGTAAAATAAGGGTCAGGAACATCCGTCCAGCCACCGCCTGGAACAAAATCGGACAGTCTACCAATATAGCCTCCAGCTTTACCTAAACTTTCTAAATCTGCTATATTCTTGTTGTCCATGGCAATAATATAATCAAACTTTGTTAAGTCTTCTTTTTCTACTTGCCGTGCTTTAATTCCTTCAAAAGAGACTTCATTTTCTGTTAAAATTTTTTGTGTTCCTTTATGAGGTGGATGACCAATATGCCAATCACCTGTCCCAGCAGAATCAATTTGAATCTTATCTTCTAACCCTTCTCGTATGACAAGATCTCGAAAAATTGCTTCTGCCATAGGAGAACGGCAAATGTTCCCAAGACAAACAAACAATACTTGAATCATATTTGTTTCTTCCCTTCTTGGTGCTTTCTTATATACATATAGTATAAACAACCAATTATTAATTATAAAGGAAATACCTACTAATTTAATAGGATTGAAAAGTTGCATTAACGAAAATGATAAAAAATGTTAAGATAGCCTTATGTTATTTCAAAGGGGGACACTTCGGTGGATTTATCCGTAAAATCGAAAGAAAATGTTGAATATATGGTAGACGCAATTAAAGAAAAGTTACGCATGGTAAACGCTGGTGCAATGCGTGCCGAAAGCTTTAACGAAGAAATGTATGAGGATTTACGTGACATTTATGATCATGTAATGAAACGCGAAACATTTAGCATTAGTGAAATGCAAGCTATTACAGAAGAGTTGGGTATGTTAATTAAAAAATAATGAAGAGTCCCTTTGTACAAAGGGACTCTTCATTATTTTTTAACCGAGAAGCCCCGCTCTAAACGAAGTAAGGGCGGCGCTAGTCCAATTCTAACAAATTCATGACATCCTTTCGCTTCCCTACATTTATTTTCCAAATACTGTACAATAAAAAGAGAACTTCACCATAGACCTCACAACGAATACTCTCCACTTTACCATGGCTAACTGTGTTTACCGGAGGTGCTTATCGATGAACAATTGGTATAGTAAAACGAAAGATCAAACAATACTTGCACTTGAAACAAATGAACAACATGGTTTAACAGATGAAATGGTACAAAACCGCCTAACAAAATATGGCCGAAACGAACTCACGACGAAACAAAAGAGAACTTTATGGCAACGTATTTTTTCCCAAATTAATGATGTCCTCGTCTATGTTCTTTTAATTGCCGCTCTTATCTCTGCCTTTGTAGGTGAATGGGCCGATGCTAGCATTATTGCTCTCGTTGTTGTTTTAAACGCTGTAATTGGTGTCATTCAAGAATCGAAAGCAGAACAAGCGCTAGAAGCATTAAAAAAGATGGCCACGCCTAAAGCAATTGTAAAACGAGATGGGGAATTAAAAGAAATACCAGCCGAACAAGTCGTTCCAGGTGATATTGTTATGCTCGATGCAGGACGATATATTCCTTGCGACTTACGCCTTATCGAAACTGCAAATTTAAAAATTGAGGAGTCTGCATTAACAGGCGAATCTGTTCCTGTTGATAAAGATTCACTTTACCATCCTTCTCTTCAAGGCGAAGAACAAGTCCCACTAGGTGATCAAAAAAATATGGCCTTTATGTCCACTCTTGTTACATACGGACGAGGTGTTGGCGTTGCTGTTGAAACAGGAATGAAATCACAGATTGGAAAAATTGCTACTCTTTTGCATGAAACTGATGATGATGCAACACCACTTCAAAAAAGCTTAGCTCAAGTCGGAAAATATTTAGGATTTGTAGCTGTAGCAATTTGCATCATTATGTTCTGCATCGGATATTTCCAAGGACGAGACACACTAGAAATGTTTATGACTGCCATTAGTTTAGCCGTTGCTGCGATTCCAGAAGGATTACCCGCAATTGTTTCTATCGTTCTCGCAATCGGCGTACAGCGTATGATTAAACAAAACGTAATCATTCGAAAGCTTCCAGCTGTTGAAGCACTCGGTTCCGTTACAATTATTTGCTCAGATAAAACTGGTACATTAACACAAAACAAAATGACTGTTACTCATTTCTATAGTGATTGTACATACGACAAACTCGAAAATTTAAACGTAAATAATACAGTCCATCATTTGCTATTAGAAAATATGGTCCTATGTAATGACGCATCTTATACAGCTGAATCACAGACTGGTGATCCAACCGAAATTGCTCTTCTTGTTGCCGGTAACATTTTGGGTGTTCAAAAAGATACGTTAGAAAATCAACATAGACGTGTAAACGAATTGCCATTTGATTCCGAACGCAAAATGATGTCAACACTGCATGAGTACAATGAAAACTATTACAGCATGACAAAAGGCGCAATCGATAAACTTTTACCTCGTTGCACCCATATCTTTATAAATGGTAAAACTGAAATGTTAACTGATGCTTATAAAGAAAAAATATTAAAAGCGGCTCAAATGATGTCTCAACAAGCTTTACGTGTGCTATCATTTGCTTTCAAACAACATGCTACAGAAAGAATCACTAACGATTCTCTAGAGGAAAACCTTATATTTATAGGGCTTGTCGGTATGATTGATCCACCTCGAACAGAAGTGAGAGCATCTATTGCCGAATGTAAAAACGCAGGAATTCGTACTGTTATGATTACAGGAGATCATAAAGATACTGCTTTTGCCATCGCAAAAGAACTTGGTATTGCAGAAAAAGAATCTGAAGTCATGATTGGAACAACATTAGATCGTATTTCAGACGAAAAATTAGCAAATGAAATTAATCATTTAAATGTATTTGCACGTGTTTCTCCTGAGCATAAAGTTAAAATTGTCGGGGCACTACGTGCAAAAGGAAATATTGTTTCTATGACTGGGGATGGAGTCAATGATGCACCGTCTTTAAAACAAGCAGATATCGGAGTCGCAATGGGGATTACAGGGACAGACGTCGCTAAAGGTGCAGCTGACATGGTTTTAACAGACGATAACTTCTCATCTATTGTCAAAGCTGTTGAAGAAGGAAGAAATATTTATCGCAACATAAAAAAATCCATTCTTTTCTTACTCTCTTGCAACTTTGGAGAAATTATTGCACTATTTTTAGCTATTTTACTCGGATGGGCTACACCGCTTCGTCCGATTCACATTTTGTGGGTGAATTTAATTACAGATACACTTCCCGCTTTATCACTTGGGGTTGATCCAGAAGATCCAGATGTGATGAAAGAAAAGCCGCGCCGTACGAAAGAAAGCTTATTTAGTGGTAGCGTTTCTTTTCTTATTCTAAACGGGATCGTCATAGGGATCCTTACTTTAATCGCCTTTATTGTTGGAGCGAAATTATATACAGGAGATACAAATATCTTCCCACTGTTCCCATCTCAAATTGATGACGATGCATTACTACACGCTCAAACAATGGCGTTTGTCGTACTTAGTTTTTCACAGCTTGTTCATTCGTTCAACTTACGATCAAGCACAAAATCAATCTTTTCAATTGGAGTATTCACAAATAAATACTTAGTTTTCTCCCTACTTATCGGTATCTTGATGCAAATATGTATTATCTCGATCCCACCGATTGCTAATATATTTGGGGTACATGCCTTAACATTAAAAGATTGGGGATTTGTTATAGTACTAAGTATGATTCCGCTTGTTGTAAATGAGATTATAAAGGTGTTTAAGAGAAGTTAAAAGGCAATGAGGAATCTCCTCATTGCCTTTTTATTACCCTCGTAATTCTTTTTTAATATTCTCTGTAAGTTCTGCCATACGTTTACGACTTTCTTCACGTTCACGTTTATTTTGTTCTTCGATTTGCTGTGTTTCTTGCATACCTCTTGAAATGATATTCCATGTTTCTTCAAGTGTTTCCATTTTAATACTAGAAGAACCAGAAAGTCTTGCTACCTCAACACTTTGCGTTGCAATATTTTGTGCATTTTTCTTAAGTAGCTCATTCGTACGGCGATCAAGCTCAGCCATAGAATCCGCAACAAGCTTTTGGCGTTTTGCATTCACAGCTTGAATAATTCCATTTTTAAAAATAGGAATTGTTGTAATAAACGCTGTATTAATTTTACCAATTAATTTGTTATTACCACGCTGAATCATACGAATTTGTGGTGCTGTTAATAACGCAACCATACGAGCCTTCTCTAGATCATCAATACGTTGTTCTAAAATTTCAACAGAGTTTCTCAAAGATTCTAATTCAATACCTGCCAATTGATCATTATTTCGAACGCGCTCTTCATACATTGGAACTAGTTCTGTGTTTAGGCGCTCTAGTAACATTTCTCCTGCTACTACATATTTCTCTAAGTCTAAATAATATTTTAAATTCTGTTCATATAAACCATCTAACGTACCAATCGACTTTTTCATTTCATCTTGGTATTTTGTAATTTCCACATATACTTTGTCGATTTCACGCCCCATCGTTTGATACTTACTAAAGATTTGTTCAATCATTTTATCTGCTTTTTTAAACATACGGGAGAAAAATCCGCTTTTCTCTTCCGCAAAATCCTTACTATCAAACCTGTCCATGATTTTGCCAAGTTGTTTTAATAAGTCACCAGAATCTTCTATCTTTGATAAAGACATTGTATGTAAAATCTGATCCGCAAAACGTGAAATCTCCATAGAAGGTTCTTTACCAAGCTCAATTAGTTCCAGCTGATCTTTAATATCAACGGCATTATAAATACGTTGCACTTCAGCATCTTGTCTCAGCTGCATGCGAAGATCTTGTGCAGTTTGCTCATTTAATTCTGTTTTCGGATCTAGTACGATAGGATTATTATTCATATGTTATTTCTCCCCTTCTTTATAAAAATGGACGAAATAGTCCTTTTATTGTTTGAGATAAATTCTTATAGGCCGATGGACCATGAAATTCAAGATCAAAATTCACTTCTTCAAGCCAATGCGAATCGAATGCTCCTGCTTCAATATACTGTTCAATATCATTTCTTCCTGTCGGATTGAAGTGCAATACATCAATTCCAATTTGATTTAAGAACAGCAGTAAAACAGAATCAGAACGAGTTAATTCTCCGCTTTTCTCATTATTAAATATAACAATTTTTGGTACTTCTTGCGAATAATCAAATTTCTCAAGTAACTCTAAAATATGAGGTGGAATTTGGGACAGCTGCGCAAAAACATACAGTGCTACCTCTTGTTTCGTTTCTTTCCCCACAGGTTTACAAAGTTCACTTTCACACGTATGAATAATTGCCTCTGCGATTCCATGTTGTAGTCCTTCAGGTAAACGCTTGTGTGGCCACCAATGACTGTTCATGATTTGATCGGGATGTAGTTTCCCAGCACGGTCTAATGCATCTCGATAATGAAATTGGAAATTTGCTTTTTGTTCTTTTGTAAATGGAAATGTATTAATTAACAAGCTATTATCAAATGATGTGACCGCCTTTAATCGTTGGAAGTATTCTTTATCATTTTTTGAAACGCCTGATACTTTCGCAAATAAAGACGGAATATAGATATGTTTATTTTCCACAAAGAATGTTGGACGTACAAATGCCTTCTCTTTCGTAATTAAAAATAGTTCATCATATGTTGTTTTTAGCGTACGTGCCACAGGTGTATAAGTACGGAATTGCCACGGTTTGTATAATAAAGAATTATCATGGTGGAGTACTTGTTCAATTTCTTTCGATGCTTGGTAAGCAACCGTTGCGACACGTTCCCTGCGCCGATCTGGAAATGGTTCTAATGAAATGCGACTTGGATGAGAAATAACAAATGTCTTTTCTTCATCATCAACACTTTCAAAGCCATCTTTTCCTTCTGGATGATAATATAAAACATCACACCCGAGCATAATAAGAAAGTATAAGAAATAGATACGACTCTCCTTCGCATCCCCATACCAAACGATGCGAGGCATTTGTTTTTTATAATTAATTGTCGAAAACCACTTCGCTACGTAATTTTCGCTTAATTTAATGATATCAATTAAGAAACGTCGAAAACCTTCTGTTTTTAATGATTGATTATGTTGTTTCTCATATAATTTCAATATAGAGATAAATGTTGTATGTATATAATGTTGTAAATCTGGATTATCAACTTTAGGTAACAACTGTTTTCCTGATAAATGTGCAACAAGACGATTTACAGTAAGACCATTCGGTGCTTCTTGATGAAGCGTAAATACTTCTTGAATATGACGGAGCTTCTCAGAATTGATTACTTTATTCAAGTTTTGTTCATGCAGTACATGAATGCCTTTCGCTTCACTATAATCAAACAGTTCATTAAAATATTCATCTACATCGTTAGGAACACCAAGAATACGACAAGCTATGTAGCTAAATTTCATCTCATTCTCTGTTAATTCATACTGTGGGCGCTTTTCTAAAATCGTTTCAAATTGTTTTAAATCAGCTTCTTCTTTTAATACATGTGGATGAAGTGTAAAACGCGAAAACACGACAGTTCACCTCCGAAAAACATTTACTTTTTTTGGAAATAATATCTTATCTCTTTTATTATAAACTATTTTAGGTTATAAAAAATGGGCGCTCGCATAACGAGCTAACCCATTTCAATTATTTATCTTCTTTCTTAGTAGCCGCAACCTCTTCGCGAGCTTGTCCAGAATTTCGCATATAATGCAAAATAAATGTCGCTCCAAATGCAACGACTAGAATAATAAAGAATACTGTATGGCTAATGTGAATATCAACGACAGACAACAACATTTTCGTTGCGATGATTAAAATTAAAATATATGCTGTCGTTTCAAGCTCTGGAATACGTTCTAGTAATTTTAAAAATACACCAGCAATACCACGCATCATTAAAATACCAAGCATTCCACCTAATAGTAGAATCCAAACTTCATTGGAAACACCAAATGCTGCAAGAACGCTGTCTACTGAAAAGGCGATATCCATTAATTCAACCATGACAACTGTTCCCCAGAAAACACCAAATATTCTAAAGAGAATGCTGTTTTGATTCATACCATGAGCTTCTTCTTCTTCATTTTCACCTTTTTTCTTATCAATGAAGTACTTCACTGATAACCAAGCAAGGTAAAGTGCACCAAGAACCTTCACCCAAGCTAATTTAATTAAGAACATTCCGATTCCAATTGCGATAAAACGAAATACATAAGCTCCAATAAGTCCATAGAATAATGCTTTTTTACGTTTTTCCTCTGGTAAATGTTTTACCATTACCGCTAACACAAGTGCGTTATCGGCAGATAATAAACCTTCGAGTACAACAAGTGTACCGATTAACCCCCATGATACTGGATCTTGCAACACCTTAATCCACATGTCCAAATCAAAAAATTGGGCATACGTATCAAGAATGCCTTGTAAAATGCTCATCTTACTGTTGTCCCCTATTCTTTGCTAGATTTATAGAAAGGCGAAAAAAGGAAACGAAGTTCGTTTCCTTCTTATGCATCCAAGCCATACGCTCTTACAAGCGCACCTAATCCACCTTGGAATCCACTTCCTACTGCATTAAACTTCCACTGTCCATTATGACGGTATAATTCACAAAAGACAACTGCTGTCTCAATGGAGAAATCTTCCCCTAAATCAAAACGAAGAACTTCTTCATTTGTCTCTTCATTTGCTAGACGAACAAATGCATTTGCAACTTGTCCAAAGTTTTGATTGCGTCCTTCTGCATCATAAATCGTAACGGTAATTGCAATTCTGTGCACATCTGCTGGAACTTTCGCTAAATCTACAACAAGTTGCTCATCATCACCTTCGCCAGCACCAGTACGGTTATCACCTGTATGTAAAACCGATCCACAAGGAGATTGTAAGTTGTTATAGAAAATAAAATCTGTTTCTTTCGTACATTTTCCATTTGCATCTAATAAGAAAGCAGATGCATCTAAATCATAATCAGATCCGCCGTCATATGATTTAATATCCCATCCAAGACCGATAACTGCCTTGGTAAGACCTGGGCTTGTTTTACCTAAATCAATTTTCTGTCCTTTTTGTAATTGAATAACCATCTATATTCACCTCTTATACTATGATTCTAAAAATATATACATGAGTGAAGTACCTATTCACTCATGTATATTTTTCTCATTACTCTACATCTAAACCAAAGTTGTTACATAACGCACCTAATCCGCCTTGGAATCCACTTCCAATTGCATTGAACTTCCATTCACCAGCATGACGATATAATTCACCGACTACTACTGCTGTTTCAATAGAGAAGTCCTCCCCAAGGTCATAACGAATTAGCTCCGCGCCTTTTTCTTCATCTACAATACGTACGAAAGAATTAGATACTTGTCCGAAATTTTGGCTACGGCTTTCTCCATCATAAATTGTAATTGTGAAGCAAATACGTTCAATATGCGCTGGAACATTCTTTAAGTCCACCTTAATTGTTTCATCATCGCCTTCACCTTCACCGGTACGATTATCTCCTAAGTGCTCTACAGAACCGTTTGCACCCTTTGGATTGTTATAAAAAACAAAGTCTTCTGGACCTGATACTTTACCGTTTGCACCTACTAGGAAAATACTAACGTCTAAATCAAAATCATTTTGTCCATCATAACGATTTGTATCCCACCCAAGACCTACAAGAACGTTAGAAAGACCTGGATTTGTTTTTGTTAAATCTACCTTTTGTCCTTTTTTTAACGAAATCGATGCCATATATTATTCCTCCTTAAATTGTATTATTGATAACGTGATACAATCTCACTTAAATTTTTATCTTGTGTACCTTCTCCAACTGCAGAAAACTTCCATTCACTGCTATGACGATACATTTCACCTGCAACTAACGTTGTTTTCCCGCCGTAATTTTCCGACAAATTATAACGCGCTAATTCTTCACGTGTTTGCGGATTTTGAATCCGAATATACGCGTTCTGAATCATTCCAAAGTCTTGGCGACGATTCACGCAATCATAAATATTTACAACAAATACTAAACGATTAATACGGCTCGGAACTTTATGTAATTCTACGAAAATCGTTTCATCATCGCCAGCACCTTCACCTGTTAAATTATCACCTGAATGAATAACGCTTCCACAAGCAGATAGCTTATTACCAAAGTAAACAAGATCATTTTTATTTAAAAAACGATCATTTTCTAGCATAATCACAGATGCATCACAATCAATGTTTGGTTTGCTTCCAAATAACGAAGATAGAAACCCACCTGATTGTCCAATCGGATCCCATCCTAAGCCAACCTGCAATTTTGCTACTCTTGGTTGTCCCTTCGTTAAGTCAATCTTCTGTCCTTTTTCTAAAATAATAGGCATGAAGTTTCTTCCTTTCTACAAGGTACTTTCCAAATGGGAAAATATTGTATTCTTCTCTTATATTGTAGCATTATTTGTCGATTGAAAAAAAGAATAAATTTTCAATTATATGAAAACATTCACGTCATTTATTCATGAGGATGTAAGAAGTGGTAAATTGATCCAATCACACCCGCATGATTACGATTTTTCGCTAGTTTTATTTCACAATTTTGATAGATTCCTTGTTCCAAATATTTTTGCACCTCTTTTTTCACTTCTTCTAACAATACATTCCCACGCTCAGTAATACCACCGCCAATAATAATCGCTTGTGGATTAAAGATATACGCAAGATTACTAATTCCAATCGCTAAATGTTTAAAGAATACTTGAACTGCTTCAATGACTTCTTTATCCTTCTTATCGTATAACTCAAAAATTGTTTTTCCATTCCAGTTACCATCACCTTTATATTGCTTTACAAGACGGATTAACCCTGAAATAGATGCAATCTCTTCAAATCGTTTTCCTTCAATTAACATGTTCCCCCATTCACCAGCACTAAATGAATGTCCACGGTACAACACATGATTAATAACAATAGCACCACCAATTCCCGTTCCAAGGGTAAGCATAATAAAATTTTTCTTTTGCCTTCCCACTCCTTGCCATTTCTCTCCTAATGCTGCACAATTTACATCATTTTCAATTGAAACAGGGATCTTTAGCGTAGTTTGCAATCTATCAACAATAGGAGTTCCGGCATAGCGAGGAATATGATCTACGCCACCAGTTACCATTCCTTTATGTATATCAACAATTCCTGCTGTACTAATGCTAATTCCAGAAATATTATGCTTACTCATTAAATGTTGAGACAAACTGATAAGCTTTTGAACAATTTGTTCGCCACCTAAATGTGCCTCGGTAGAAACGATTTGATGTACTAGTACTGTTCCAAATTCTGAAACAACCCCATACTTAATTTGTGTACCCCCAATATCAAACGCAATATATTTTTTCATCCTGTCACTTCTTTCTAACGGTATGACCCTGTTCTGCTAAATTGATAAAATACAAGATCCCCCTCTACCTTAATAAGAGTTTACTAGCTTCACTGATTCTGTCTTCACATAAACACTATTATATGCTTTATTATCTGAAACGATTTCATAATATGAACCTTGCGGCGTATGAATCGTATTTTTAATCGCCACCATTATATTTCGAGACGTGGAACCATTTTGATTTCCAGCTAAATTTTTATACACCGCTGAACCTGTTTTCAAGGTTCCAAGTTGGTATTTATTTAAATCTTTACTTCCGTTCATTGCATCGATTCTATACATAAGCGATGCAATTTGTTGTCCCCAGTTTTCATCACTTGCATACATGACGTTCATGCCTTGTGCCTTATCACCTAAATTCCCACCATTATACGTGTTTCCACTTGGTGTTAAGTAATGTTTGTCGATGTACGCTGCACAAAAGTCAATGCCTTCTTCCCATGTTTTAAATCCAGTTGCTCCGTTATAAGGATCTGAGTCTACTGCTCTAAATCCAAATAAATTTTTCTTGTCTTGTGCAATACGACTTGTTCCCCAACCAGATTCTAAAATTGCATGTGATAATAAATATCCAGCATTCATCTTATACTTCTCTGCCGCACTTACAAAATATTTCCCTAATCCAATGAGAGGACTATTAGCATTAGATTTACGTAAGAAACTATCAATCTCTTCTCCTGTATACGTAGAAGTTACGCGCAATGGCACATATTCAAAGTATTGATAACTATCTTTTCCACCAATTTGTGTTTTATCAAATGCCTCGTATCGCTCACCTTCTTTCAAATGCTTCGGTGAATTGCCAACTTGATACGTTGCATATTTACCAGTAGAAGAGTTATACACATAGTGGTATAATTTTCCGTTTTTTGCTGAATAATAAGAAGTTGCTGCCCCTGTCATTGTCGGATGCAATGTTACATCATCTATATTCACATACCCTGTCAATCCATCAATTTTCACATGTATACGATCACCTACTGCTTTTACAAACTTTAAGTCTGCTCCACCTTTTACATACGTAAGCTTCTTCCCAGTCGTAATATCATAAATATAAATAACACCATTCGCTCGAACAAACCCTTGCTTCATATTCAAAACTTTACCGCCGCTTGTAATATAAGCATCTTCTTTCATATTTTGCATAATTTGCTCAGCTTCTACTTCATTTGGCTTTTGGATTTTTTGAGATGAAGTAACAATTTCATACGAAGAAGAACCTTGCTTCATTTTTAAAAATTGTAATGAGACATATCCTTCACCTCCGCTAAACCGAACTTTTGCCCAGCCACTCTCTTTAGCAACTATTGTAACAGTCTCTCCATTTTTCAAATGACCAATGATTGTAGTTCCTGTAGATGGACCTTGACGAACATTTAATAAAGACGCATTTACAACTGCTCGTTCTTCTATAACTTGTCCAGGAACAGTCGGATTTGTAGGATTTATTCCAATTTGAACAAACTCTAGCGAGATGTATCCTTCATTTCCTTTGTAATTAATCTTCGCCCAGCCATTTGCTTTTCCTAAAATCGTTACTTTTTCTCCGTTTTTCAAGTTTCCTAGTATCGCACTGCTTGTATTCGCTTGGCTTCTCACTCGTAAACTTGTTGCGGTAATTATTCCACCTTCTTGTGCTTCATTTGTGATGT
>NZ_JBWYHD010000017.1:0-64064 GCF_056711665.1 Bacillus sp. Medicinal_06
GACTTGTGCCTTTACACACCATGCTACACTCCCCCTTGGGTTTCCCCTTAGGATAAGGTGGTTGACAATAGAGAGTCGTCTTCTCTAGCCTTATTCAGGCAATCGTATAAGTCCCTTACGGGCGCACAATAATGTGACGTGCTTCATAGAAAATCTTCCTTTTGTATACTAAGTGTAACATATAAAAGATGTGAATATTCAGATTGTTTTCGTTAAGGGTGATGTGAAAAATTATGTTTTTACTTCTGAAATAGACAACCTCTGCATATGGTTGTACAAATATATGCTTTTTGGAGTACGACTTACTCAGTAAGTCTAAGAAGTTACTTGAAAAGTAATTGGTAAGGAGAGAAGGTGGGAAAATGAAACAGTGGCTAGCGGCAATGGAGACATCTGTGCTTATTATGGGTTTGCTTCGGTTATTTTCAGGTAGTGCGGAAATATTCGCCGCTTTGCTTATGCTTTATGTAAATGATGCAAAAAAAGCATTGTTTATAAACGGTATGCTGGCATTTGTCGGACCGACTGTATTGATTCTAACGATGACAATCGGTATTGCAAGCGTTGCAAATGAAATTTCCTTTCTGAAACTTTTTTTTCTAACTCTTGGAATTGGCTGTATTTTTATTGCGGTGCTGAAATAGTAAGTCAATTATAGTGGGGAGAAGCTTATGAAGGAAGTATTAGAAGTTTTACCAAAGCATATGAAACAGTTCATTGAAGGCTGTGAACAATATAGTGTGTTAGAAGAAATTCGGGTCCGGATCGGAAGACCGCTTGAATGTATTGCGCACGGAGAAGTGTTCTTTTATGACTATGTCGTTACAGCAGAGGATGCGATCTATTTATTAAATAAGCTGAGTCAATATTCAATTTATACGATGGAAGAAGAGTTAAAGCGTGGGTATGTTACTTTACGCGGTGGCCATAGAATTGGCTTAGCTGGAAAAGTAATTACCGAGAAAAGTGCAGTGAAAATGATCCGGGATGTGTCGTCATTTAATATCCGGATCGCGCGCCAAAAAATTGGGATAGCTGAGCCGCTCCTATCTTATTTGTACGACTCACATTGGTTAAACACGATGGTAATTGGGCCACCGCAAACAGGGAAAACAACACTTCTTAGAGATGTGGCACGTTGTATGAGTCAAGGAGTTCATTCTTATAAAATTCCTTCTTGTAAAGTGGGGATTGTTGATGAACGCTCAGAAATTGCTGGATGCGTAAAAGGGATTCCACAATATGAGTTTGGTCCCCGTGTTGATGTGCTAGATGCGTGTCCAAAAGCAGAAGGAATGATGATGATGATTCGTTCTATGAGCCCCGATATATTAATAGTGGATGAAATTGGGCGTATGGAAGATAGTGAAGCGATTATGGAGGCAGTCCATGCAGGTGTTCAGCTTTTTATAAGTGCTCACGGATTTTCTTTTGATGATGTAATGAAAAGACCATCTTTAAAGGCTGTGATGGAACTTGGGGTGTTTGATCGCTTTATTGAACTATCAAAAGCAAAGGGACCTGGAACCGTTGTCCAGGTGAAAGATGGAGATGGCAAGCCTGTTCAAAGGCAAGGGAAGGCTCAAAGCGTATGGTAAAAATATTTGGTGCAGTGTTAATTGTAGCAGTGACTACTTTTTTTGGGTTTTCGTACGCGAAAAGGTATAGTGAACGCCCACGTCAACTTAGGCTTTTAAAAGCAGCGCTGCAATCCCTAGAGGCTGAAATTATGTATGGGCATACACCTTTATCAGAAGCAGCGGAACGCTTAGTAAAACAAATGCCGAAGCCTTTAAACTGGATATTTCAAAGTTTTTCAAAGCGGTTAGAAAGCGGTGAGCAAACAGTTAGAGAAGCTTGGCTCGATAGTTTACAAGAAAATTGGAAACTCACTGCATTTAAACAAACTGAATATGAGATTTTACAACAATTTGGTGAAACATTAGGGCAGCATGACCGTGAATCGCAGCAAAAGCATATTCGCTTATGTATTACGCATTTAGAAAGAGAAGAGGGTGAAGCGAAAGCGCTGCAATTTCAATATGAAAAGATGATAAAGAGTTTGGGTGTATTAGCAGGGCTACTTATCGTAATTTTACTGCTATAGGGGGGAGAAAGGCGATGTCCATCGATGTTGGTTTAATATTTCAAATCGCCGGAATCGGCATTGTTTTAGCTTTCATTCATACAGTACTAAAAGAGTTAAAGCGGGAGGATATTGCAAACTGGGTAATTCTTGTCGGTTTTGTCGTTATTTTATTTCATGTTGCATTTTTGATTAATACATTGTTTGACAAGATAAAAAGTGTCTTTCTCTTCCAGTAAAGGGGGCGGTTCGAATCGAGATCTTACAAATTGTCGGATTGGGCCTCGTTGCGACATTTTTAGCAGCTGTGCTAAATCAACATAAATCTAGTATTACCTCTTTGTTTATTGTGTTCATTGCGAGTGTAATGTTCCTGCTACTAATCGATCAAATTCATTCTATTTTAAGAATGATTGAGAGAGTTGCCAGTGAGGCGAAAGTAAGCAATGTCTATGTAGAGACGCTGCTGAAAATCATTGGAATTGCCTACATTGCCGAGTTTGGAGCGCAAATTACAAAAGATGCTGGTCAAGGCGCAATCGCTTCAAAAATTGAACTAGCGGGGAAAATTTTAATTCTTGTTATGGCTATTCCTATTTTAACGGTTGTTATTGAAACAATTCTCGGCTTTTTACCTACCGGATAAGGAGGAGTGAATGTTGCGAAGGTTTGGAGCTAAGCTGCTGTTTGCTTGCTTCCTTTTCTTTTCTTTACCAATTGTCGTACAAGCTTCTCCTGTAGAACAAAACGTCGTGGATCAGCAATTGGATAAATTAGGAATTGAAGATGTGAAGCAGTTTTGGGACGGGCTTGTCACAAAGTATGGAGGCTATTTACCAGAGAGTCAAAAGGGAAGTTTTATGGAATTTGTAAAGGGTGAAAAGGAATTTTCTATAAAAGAATGGATGATAGGATTATTAAAATATTTATTTCATGAGCTTGTTGCAAATGGAAAGTTACTCGGAACGCTCATTATGCTGACAATTTTTAGTGCGTTATTACAGTCCCTGCAATCAGCTTTTTCAAAGAGTAGCGTTAGCAAAATTGCAGATGCGGTTGTATACATGGTGCTCATTATTTTTGCTTTAAATAGTTTTTATGTCGTAATGACGTATGCACGAGAAACGATTCAAACGATGGTAGATTTCATATTAGCTCTACTTCCTATTCTCCTAGCACTCATAGCGACAGGGGGCGGGGTTGTATCTGTATCATTCTTCCATCCGATTATCATTTTTTTAATGAATACAAGTGGGCTGCTTATGAATTATATTGTACTTCCACTTTTATTGCTGGCGACCATCTTAAGCATTGTAAGTACAATGAGTGACCAATATAAAGTTACGAAATTGTCCAAGCTCTTGCAAAATGTAAGCGTTGGGATCATCGGTATCTTTCTAACAATTTTTCTAGGCGTATTATCTGTGCAAGGGACAGCAACAGCAGTTGCTGATGGGATAGCTGTCAAAACAGCGAAGTTTGTAACGGGGAATTTTATTCCTGTGGTGGGCCGGATGTTTACAGAAGCGGCGGATACTGTGATTAGCGCCTCTGGATTGTTAAAGAATACGATCGGGATTATCGGACTTGTTATCTTATGTTTAATCGTTGCTTTTCCAGCGATTCAAATTTTTTGTATCGCGTTTATTTATAAATTCGCAGCGGCAGTACTGCAGCCGGTTGGCGGAGGAGCTATTATTAAATGTTTAGATATTATCGGACGAAGTATCATTTATGTATTTGCCTGCTTAGCTATCGTATCTTTTATGTTCTTTTTAAGCATTACCATTATTATTGCCGCGGGAAACATTACCCTCATGATGCGATAGGAGGTGACGGGTATGCAATTTATTATAGAGTGGATTCGAAATATTATCGTATTTTTACTCTTAGCGACGATGCTGCATCTTATCCTTCCTAACTCAAATTTACAAAAGTATGTCAAATTTGTCGTGAGCTTATTGTTAGTCGTTTTAATCTTAACGCCGCTATTTAAGTTGTTACAAACAGATGTAAATGAAGTGATTGCGAATTTTGATCAAGAAAAATACGTAGCGGACGGATCAATAAAAAATTCAATTGATGAAAAGAAAAAAGAAATACAAGCCCTAACACGTGCATATAGTTTAGAAGAGATGGCTGTCAAAATGAAAAAAGAAGTTGGAAAAGAATTTGAGAAAAAGTATGGCGTGACAGTGTCTGAAATACAAGTAATCGCCGCAGAAACGAAGGATGAAGTAAAAACAGCAAAAGATATTCAATCAGTTATTGTGACATTAAAAGAAACTGAACCAAAGAAAAATGATGCAATTGAAACAGTAAAACCAATTGAAATTGATACGAAAGAACCACGAAAAACTTCGGAAGAAACAAACATAGAAATGAAAGAGTTCTTTTCAAGCAGGTGGCAGCTAGAGGATAAACAAATCCAAGTTCAAATGGAAGGGGGGACAGGTAGAGTAAATGGACAATAAAGATAAAAATTCAAAGTTCTCATTTTTTCGTAACTTATTGAAGGGGGACGAAAAAGATGGCAAGGAGAAAGAGAGGAAGGTAACACCGAAGTTTTTGCTTGTCCTACTTATACTTGGAATGTTGCTCATGTTTTCTAGTAATTTCTTTCAGCCGAAAAAAGAAGAAGTACCTGTGTTTAAAGAAAAGACAAGTCAAGATGCAGGAAAAGATGTGCCAACCTTTGGACAAAAGAATAACGATAATATGTCAATTATAGAAAAATATGAAAAAGCATATGAACAAGAATTGAAATCTTCATTAGAAGATATAACAGGGGTAAAAGATGTATCTATTGAAGTGAATTTAGATTCATCTGAACAAAAAATACTTGAAAAAAATATTGTAAAACGATCCCAAACAACAGGGGAAACAGATAAAACTGGAGGCAAAAGGGAAGTTGAAGATGAATCAACGGATGAAAAAACAGTGATTATACGTGAGGGTGACAAAGAAACTCCGATTGTACTGCGAACAGAGAAACCGAAAGTGCGAGGTGTTCTTGTCGTAGCAAAAGGAGTGGATAATATACAAATAAAAGCAATGGTGAAAGAAGCGGTGACGCGTATGCTTGATGTACCATCTCACCGCGTAGCGGTACTACCAAAAAAGAGTTAGGGAGGAACTAAAGTGTTAAAAAAACAAACAGTTTGGTTATTAACAATGCTAAGTTTAGTAGTTGTGCTATCCGTATACTATGTTACAACACCTGAGAAAATGAATACTGCAACACCGACAGTAGGTGAAAAGGTTGGACAAGAAAAGCAAGGTGTTGAAAAAGAAGTGACGAAAGAAACGACAAAGGAAACATCAAATAAGGAAGCTACTTCAAAAGAAACAGAGAAAAAAGATGATAATAAAAAAGAAACAGGTAAAAAGGAAAGTAATGTAACTGTTCAATCAAGTGATGAGAACTTTACAGCACTTCGTTTGAAAATGGAAGACCAACGCAGTGCAGAGAAAGAAAAATTACAAGAAGTGATGAAATCAACAAAATCTTCTGCTGAAGAAATAAGTAGAGCGAAAGATCAATTAAATGCAATCGATAAGATGGAAACAAAAGAAGGATTACTTGAAACAGTAATTAAATCACAAGGTGGCTACAACGATGCTCTTGTAAGAACGGATGGAGAGGATATTAAAGTAACAGTAAAAGCTTCGAAACATTCTCAAAAGGAAGCAAATAAAATTATCCAACTTGTTCGCGCTGAGGCAGGATCCAAAGATGTAGGTGTCAAGTTTGATCCAGCAAAATAATGTATATATTGACTAGTTTTAAATACACATTGCGAATGGTGATACGTTAGGCGGATTCCTATTCGTGAACAGTGAGGAAACAGAAAAAAGCTATCGTTTTCGATAGCTTTTTTCTGTTTCGCTTTTTTGAGTGGCTGTAATGTTTTCTATAGGGAAAGGTGAAATACGCTGAGAGTGAAAAATTAAAGGTTCGTGGTAATGGTGATTGCCTTTTCCATATTTTATATGAGTAAAGACAATGATGAGCCAGATTAATACAGCTGGTACGAACAAGATGAGCCATATCATATTTCTGCACCTCACTATAAGATAATTTACTATACTTTGAACATACTATTCGTATGTGAAGGAAGGATGAACGGCTTGTAAATAAAAAAATAATATTTGGTAAAAATATGTTTTTTTATGAAGTGGTCTTGCCAATTTCGAGTGAAACTTGGTATTATTACTAGGTGATAATTTTTTAGCGAAATAATATTTTTACAGGAATTTCG
Organism: Bacillus sp. Medicinal_06; assembly: GCF_056711665.1. Lineage (NCBI taxonomy): Bacteria > Bacillati > Bacillota > Bacilli > Caryophanales > Bacillaceae > Bacillus > Bacillus sp. Medicinal_06. The sequence continues at coordinate 6,349 of NZ_JBWYHD010000017.1, forward strand.
ATTTATTGTAAAGAAATATAAATTGGAATGTTGAAAATATTTATCGTAAGATGAGAGTAGCAAAAGTTTCTATTAGAAAATGTGATAGGAATGATTTTTCTAGTAGAATGAATCGTATCTTTACAGACAACGTAGCTTGTTTTTATATGTTCGTATCTGTAAGAGCGAGACAAACAAGTATATGGGAGTGGATTTTACATGTTTAAAATTCAAGAAGTTCGTGAATTAATTAAGTTAATTGATAGCTCTAACATTGATGAATTTGAATACAAAAAAGATGGTACCACAATAAAAATGAAAAAACGTGGTAATGAAGTTGTTTCTGTGCAAGCAGCTCCAGCGGCAAAAACAGCATTACAAACACCAGCGGTAGAACTTGAAACGACGGTAGCAGCGGCGCAAGTAGAAGCACCCAAGCAGGAAGAAAAGAAAACTGTTCAAGATGAAAATTTACATAAAATTACATCGCCGATGGTTGGAACATTCTATGCTTCTTCTTCGCCGGATACGCCTGCATATGTAAGTGTTGGTGATCGTGTTTCAGAAGGGAAAGTCGTTTGTATTGTTGAAGCGATGAAGCTCTTTAATGAAATTGAAGCAGAAGTAACTGGAGAAATTGTTGAAATTCTTGTTAACAACGGACAACTTGTTGAGTATGGACAACCGCTATTTCTTGTAAAAGCGTAATAAGGGAGTCTTTGTGATGATAAAAAAAGTATTAATAGCCAATCGTGGAGAAATTGCTGTACGAATTATTCGTGCTTGTAAAGAAATGAATATTGAAACAGTAGCTATTTATTCAGAAGCGGATAAAGAATCACTTCATGTGCAAATCGCAGATGAAGCGTATTGCGTTGGACCGACACTGTCGAAAGAAAGCTATTTAAATTTGACAAATATTATAAGCGTTGCAAAATTAACAGGCTGTGATGCAATTCATCCTGGTTATGGATTTTTAGCGGAGAATGCAGATTTTGCAGAACTATGCCGTGAGTGTAATTTAATTTTTATTGGTCCTAGTCCTGAGGCAATTTCAAAAATGGGTACAAAAGACGTTGCTCGTGATACAATGAAAGAAGCAGGGGTTCCGATTGTACCAGGTTCACAAGGAATTATAAAAAACACAGAAGAAGCGATAGAACTTGCAAATCAAATTGGATATCCGGTCATTATTAAAGCAACTGCGGGTGGCGGCGGAAAAGGAATTCGTGTTGCTCGCGATGAAGAGGCGCTTGTAAAAGGAATTCAAATTACACAGCAAGAAGCTAGTACCGCTTTTGGAAACCCTGGTGTATACTTAGAAAAGTACGTTGAAGATTTCCGCCATGTTGAGATTCAAATAATGGCAGATACACATGGCAATGCGATTCATTTAGGAGAGCGTGATTGTACAATTCAGCGCCGTTTGCAAAAATTGATAGAAGAAAGTCCTTCGCCTGCACTTGATGCCAACGTTCGCAAGGAAATGGGTGAAGCGGCAGTAAAAGCAGCGGTAGCGGTTGATTATACAGGTGCTGGTACGGTTGAGTTTATTTATGAATATAAAACGAAAAGTTTTTACTTTATGGAAATGAACACACGAATTCAAGTAGAACATCCGGTTACAGAGCTAGTAACAGGGGTGGATTTAATTAAAGAACAGATTCGTGTTGCTTCTGGGGAAACACTATCGTTACAGCAAGAAGAAGTACAATTTAACGGTTGGGCAATGGAATGTCGAATTAATGCGGAAAACCCTGCCAAAAACTTTATGCCGTCTCCAGGTAAGGTAGAAATGTATTTACCGCCAGGAGGATATGGTATTCGCGTCGATTCAGCTGTTTATCCTGGATATTCAATACCACCTTTTTATGATTCAATGATTGCAAAATTAATTGTTCATGGGAAAACACGTGAAGAAGCAATTGCAAAAATGAAGCGAGCGCTTAGTGAATTTGTCATTGAAGGCGTACATACGACAATCCCGTTCCATTTACAATTGCTAGATCATCCTGACTTTATAAAAGGGGAATTTAATACGAAATTCTTGGAAGAGCATGAGCTTGTGACGCAGTGATACATTTAAAGGAGGTTTTTTTCATGGCTGAACATATGTTAGATATGGGTCAAGATACAACCCTTGGAAAAGTAGAAATTGCACCGGAAGTAATTGAAGTAATCGCAGGCATCGCTGCTGCTGAAGTAGATGGTGTAGCAGCAATGCGTGGGAACTTTGCTACAGATGTTGTTGAGAAGTTAGGAAAGAAAAATCACGGTAAAGGCGTGAAGGTTGAATTAGTAAACGACGATATTATCGTTGACGTTTATGTTGTCATGTATTTTGGTGTAGCCATCCCAGTTGTTGCACAAAAAATTCAAGATAATATTCGCCAAGCGCTCTTTACAATGACGGGTCTTGAGCCGAAAGAAGTGAATGTTCACATCGTTGGCGTAACATTCGAAACGCAAAAAACAGAAATCGAGCCAGTGTAAAAATGGGAAGGTGCCTTGTCAAATGGGCACCTTTTTTCTCGTTTCATCTCTTCATGCACAAAAACTCTAATTATTATACTATTTCAAAAATAAAAAATATAAAAAGAGATGATGCGTTTTTCCAAAAAACGTACATTGTGATAGGATATGGAACTTGAAGTTAATCTTTTTATTATTTTTCAGCCTTGTAACTCGTGTATGAAACGACAAATTGTGTTATTATCATTGTATTATAAGGTTGAAAAATCAATGAAAACTGTAAGAGTAAGTAAATTGACGGCTTATAAATTATAATAATATAACAAAACATAAGGAAAGACTTGAAGCATAAAGGAGAGTTACAATGAAACGTAGGACGGCTAGAGAAAGAGCCATGCAAGCATTATATCAAATGGACATTACTGGAGAATTAGAGCCGAAAGTAGCGGTGGAAAATACGCTAGAAGAAGGCGAAGAAACAAATGAGTTTTTAGAATCACTTGTTGTTGGTTTTGTAGAACATAAAGAAACAATTGATGAAGCAATTCGTCAAAATTTAAAAAAGTGGAAATTAGAACGTATTAGTATTGTAGACCGCAGTATTTTACGTCTAGCTGTGTATGAAATGAAGTACATGGAAGAAATTCCACACAATGTAACAATTAATGAAGCAATTGAAATTGCAAAAACATTTGGGGATGAGGAATCTCGTCGTTTTATAAACGGCGTTTTATCTAATATAAAAGACACACTTTAATTTCTTTAAGGGGGAATCTTAAAATGGTAGCAGTAATCATCAAAGGAAATGAAGTTGCGGAGAAAAAACGAGCACAATTAAAAGAAGAAGTTGTGAAGTTGAAAGAGCAAGGGATTGTACCAGGATTAGCAGTTATTTTAGTTGGAGAAGATCCAGCATCTCGTTCTTATGTAAAAGGAAAAGAAAAGGGCTGTGAACAAGTTGGGATTTATTCAGAGTTAATTGAGTTTCCAGATACAATTACAGAAGAGCGTTTGTTAGCTGAAATCGATCGCTTAAATGAGGATGACCGTATTAATGGAATATTAGTACAATTACCTTTACCGAAACATATTGAAGAGAAAGCTATCATTGAAAGAATTTCACCTGAAAAGGATGTAGATGGATTCCATCCAATCAGCGTTGGCCGTATGATGACAGGTCAAGATACATTCCTTCCGTGTACACCGCATGGCATCGTGGAATTAGTAAAAGAAACAAATCTTGATATTTCAGGAAAACATGTTGTGGTGATTGGAAGAAGTAATATCGTTGGGAAACCAGTGGGACAGCTATTTTTAAATGAAAATGCAACTGTAACATACTGTCACTCCAAAACGAAGAATATAAAAGAATTGTCAAAGTTAGCTGATATTTTAATTGTAGCTGTTGGAAGACCAAAAATGGTAACAGCTGACTATATAAAAGAAGGTGCAGTTGTAATTGATGTTGGTGTCAATCGCTTAGAAACAGGAAAACTATGCGGTGATGTTGATTTTGATAATGTACTGGATATCGCAGGCTATATTACACCAGTACCAAAAGGAGTCGGCCCAATGACAATTACAATGCTCCTTCATAATACAGTTGAATCTGCAAAACGTGCAGGAGTTGCTTGTAAATAATTTGAATCGGCTATGAGGAGAGAGAGATGGAAAAGCAATATTTAACCGTTACAGCATTAACACGCTATATAAAAACAAAAATAGAGTATGACCCGCATCTGCAGTCTGTTTGGTTAAAAGGAGAAATTTCAAACTTTAAATATCATAGCCGTGGCCATATGTATTTCACATTAAAGGATGAAAATGCAAGGATAGCAGCGGTTATGTTTGCGGGGCATAATCGTAATATAAAGTTTAGACCAGAAGATGGAATGAAGGTACTTGTAAAAGGGAAAATTTCTGTCTATGAAGCGAGTGGTTCCTATCAGATTTATATTCAGGATATGCAGCCTGATGGGGTTGGGAATCTTCACTTAGCTTACGAGCAATTAAAGGTTCGATTAGAGGAGGAAGGGCTGTTTTCTCAAGTTTATAAACAACTAATTCCTGCCTATGCCAAAACAATTGGTGTCATTACATCACCAACAGGAGCTGCGATTCGAGATATTATAACGACAATTAAACGCCGTTATCCAATTGGGAATGTGATTGTATTTCCGGTACTTGTACAAGGGGAGTCTGCGGCTCCCTCAATTGTACAAGCGATTCAAACAGCGAATGAGATGAAAGAGATAGATGTATTGATTGTTGGTCGTGGGGGTGGTTCTATTGAAGAACTATGGGCCTTTAATGAAGAAAGTGTTGCACGGGCGATTTTTACAAGTGAAATTCCAATCATCTCAGCTGTTGGGCATGAAACAGATTTTACAATCGCTGATTTTGTAGCAGATTTACGTGCGCCAACTCCAACGGCAGCAGCAGAACTTGCAGCACCGAATATACTTGAATTACAAGAGAAAGTGTTACAAAGAACTCTTCGTATGCAAAGAGCAATGCGAGAGATGTTATATAAAAAGCAAGAACAACTGCAAACCCTTCAAAAATCGTATGCATTTCGTTATCCAAAGCAAGTGTACGAGCAAAAAGAAGAGCAGTTAGATCGCACTCTTGAGCAGCTTATTTTAGCGAAAGAACGTTATATAGAGAAAAAGGTAAATCAATTGAAACAGCTCTCATTTTATGTTGAGAAGCATCATCCATCTCAAAAGATTTTGCAAACGAAGACAAGGGTAGAAATGTTGCAAAAGCAATTACAACGTGAAATGCAAACATTGCTGCAAACGAAAGAGTTTACTTTTATGAGGGCGGCTCAGCAACTAGAAGCACTTAGTCCACTTAAAGTAATGATGAGGGGATATGGGCTCGTATATAGCGAGAAAAAGCAAGTGTTAAAAAGCGTGAAAGATGTTAGCCTTGGTGAGGGTGTTTCCGTACAATTACAAGATGGAGTGTTAGATTGTAACGTATCGGGCATAGAGGAGCGTGAATTGAACAATGGAAAATAAATTAAGTTTTGAAGAAGCGATTTCTCAGCTTGAACAACTTGTTTCTAAGCTTGAACAAGGTGATGTTCCATTAGAAGAGGCAATTTCATATTTTAAAGAAGGTATGGAGTTATCTAAGCTATGTGATGAGAAATTAAAAGATGTTCAAGAACAAATGGCAGTTATCCTTGGAGAGGATGGAGAACTTAAACCATTTACTGCTGTAGGAGATGAAGCATAGTGGCATATGTAGCTTTTGATGCTTTTGTGAAAGAAAGTAAAGCTTTCGTTGAGGAGCAGCTTGTGCGCTATGCAAATCAATTACAATGTCCAAATGTACTTCGCGAAGCGATGATATATTCATTGGAAGCGGGCGGAAAACGTCTCCGTCCGTTACTTTTATTTGCAACGTTGCAAGCGTTTGAAAAAGAAAGAGAATTAGGTATAGGAGCAGCTTGTGCTCTTGAAATGATTCATACATATTCGTTAATTCACGATGATTTACCATGTATGGATGATGATGATTTAAGACGAGGAAAACCAACAAACCATAAAGTGTTTGGTGAAGCGATGGCCGTTTTAGCAGGAGATGGCTTGTTGACCTATGCTTTTCAGGCAGTGACAGCGTACAATTATCAAGATGTTTCTACAGAAACAAAGCTAAGGCTTGCTCTTGAACTTGCAAAAGCAGCTGGGCCAGAAGGGATGGTTGCTGGACAAGTAGCAGATATGGAAGCGGAAGGAAAGCAGCTTACGCTTAGAGAATTAGAATATATTCATAAGCACAAAACAGGCCGATTATTAGAATATGCTGTGCTTGCAGGAGCTATACTTGCAGGAGCAACACCAGAACAAGAGAAAAAACTACTTGCATTTGCAAAATATATTGGTCTGGCTTTCCAAATTCGCGATGATATTTTAGATGTAGAAGGTACAGAAGAAGAAATCGGAAAACCTATTGGTAGTGACGCTTCCAATGAAAAAAGTACATATACGACGTTATTTACTATAGATGAGGCAAAATGTATCTTAGAAGAAACAATTGTCAAGGCGAAAGATGCGATTGCATCTTTACAATTAAAAGATGAGCATTTATTATCTATTTGTGATTTAATCGCAAAGCGTAATAACTAATGTAAGAGCGTTTTCATTTGTTGAGTCATTTATCATTTTGTGGTATAAATGTAGAAAAAGGTTTTTCTTTACTTGTTATTGGCAAAAATATATCTAGATTACGTTGCCGTTATCACTTTGTGTTAGCGGCTCTTTTTTCATCGATAGAGAAGTGACGATAACTGGCGGCTTCTTAGCTGAAAGGCATATTTCGCTTTCTAAGAACGTAGAGAAAGATGGCAGATTGTCTATTCAAGCACGATAGAATAGAGCGTAATAGGAAAGATATTGAAGAATTTCTTGTGTTTTGCAAATGTTTTTACAGTATTTTACATGTTGACAGATTATGAAACGAAAGTGAGTGATCCATGTGGATCTAACGCAAATTCAAAACCCTAGTTTTTTGAAAGATATGTCTATCAGTGAACTAGAGGCATTGAGTGAGGATATTCGGAAGTTTTTAATTGAAGAGCTCTCTCAAACGGGTGGACATATTGCTCCTAACTTAGGTGTAGTAGAACTCACAATTGCTCTGCATAAATTATTCGATAGTCCAAAAGATAAATTTTTATGGGATGTAGGACATCAATCCTATGTACATAAAATTTTAACAGGGCGTGCAAAAGAGTTTGGCACATTAAGACAATATAGAGGCCTATGTGGTTTCCCGAAGCGCTGTGAAAGTGAGCATGATGTATGGGAAACAGGTCATAGTTCGACTTCATTATCCGCTGCAATGGGAATGGCTCTAGCACGTGATTTAAAGAAAACGAAAGAGTGTGTTATACCGATTATTGGGGATGGTGCTTTGACTGGTGGAATGGCTTTAGAAGCATTAAACCATATTGGGCATGAAAAGACAGATATGATTGTTATCTTAAATGATAATGAAATGTCGATTGCTCCGAATGTTGGCGCTCTTCATAATGTTCTAGGCCGTCTGCGTACTGCTGGAAAATATCAATGGGTGAAAGATGAGTTAGAATATTTACTCAAGAAAATCCCAGCAGTTGGCGGGAAAGTGGCAGCAACAGCAGAAAAAGTAAAAGATAGCTTAAAATATTTGCTTGTATCAGGTGTCTTTTTTGAAGAGTTAGGGTTTACATATTTAGGTCCTGTGGATGGACATAGTTATGAAAACCTATTTGAAACGCTTCAATATGCAAAGAAAACAAAAGGCCCGGTACTTGTTCATGTGATTACGAAAAAGGGAAAAGGATATAAACCAGCAGAGAGCGATGTAATTGGAACTTGGCATGGAACAGGTCCATATAAAATCGAATCTGGTGATTTTGTGAAGCCGAAAGAAGTTGCACCAGCATGGAGTGCCGTTGTGAGTGAGACAGTTCGTAAGCTTGCAAGAACGGACGAGCGGATTGTAGCTATTACACCAGCGATGCCAGTTGGATCTAAACTTGAGAAATTTCATCAAGAGTTTCCAGATCGTATGATTGATGTTGGAATTGCTGAACAGCATGCGACAACAATGGCGGCTGGAATGGCAACGCAAGGAATGAAGCCGTTTTTAGCGATTTATTCAACATTCCTGCAACGGGCATATGATCAAGTTGTTCATGATATATGTCGTCAAAATTTAAATGTCTTCATTGGAATTGACCGTGCAGGACTAGTTGGAGCGGATGGTGAAACGCATCAAGGTGTATTTGATATTGCGTTTTTACGTCACTTGCCGAATATGGTGCTCATGATGCCGAAAGATGAAAATGAAGGTCAGCATTTAGTGTACACGGCAATGCAATATGAAGATGGTCCAATTGCTCTGCGTTATCCACGTGGAAATGGGCTTGGTGTTCCAATGGATGACGAATTGCAGGCTATTCCAATTGGGACATGGGAAACGTTAAAAGAAGGCACGCAAGCGGCAATTTTAACGTTTGGTACAACAATTCCGATGGCGATGGAAGCAGCGGAGCGTCTTGAAAAGGCTGGTATTTCAGTGAAAGTAGTAAACGCTCGCTTTATTAAGCCGATGGATGAAACGTATTTACATGAACTTTTAGGTAAGAATATGCCAATTTTAACCATTGAGGAAGCTTGCTTAATTGGCGGATTTGGAACAGGTGTAGTTGAATTTGCTACTGACCATGGGTATCATAGTAATTTAATTGAACGAATGGGTATTCCGGATCATTTCATTGAGCATGGTAGTGTTACAAAGCTATTAGAAGAAATTGGTTTAACGACAGATGCTGTTGTGGACCGTATTCATACAATGATTCCATCAAAACAAAAAAGGGCGTAACAAATGAGTGTAAAAAAAGAAAGAGTAGATGTACTATTAGTAGAACGAGGGCTTATAGAAACGCGTGAAAAGGCAAAACGCGCTGTTATGGCGGGACTTGTATATGCAAATGAAATGAGACTCGATAAGCCAGGGGAAAAAGTTCCACAAGATACACCGATTACGGTAAAAGGACAAGTTATGCCATATGTAAGCCGTGGTGGTTATAAGTTAGAGAAGGCATTAGAGACTTTTCACCTTGATTTACAAGATAAAGTTATGTTAGACATTGGTTCATCAACTGGTGGTTTTACAGATTGTGCGTTGCAAAATGGTGCAAAGCTATCTTATGCTTTAGATGTAGGTTACAATCAACTTGCTTGGAAATTGCGTCAAGATGAGCGCGTTGTTGTTATGGAGCGAACGAATTTTCGTTATGTAACACCGGCTGATTTAGAGCGTGGTTTGCCGCAGTTTGCTAGCATTGATGTTTCATTTATATCATTAAAATTAATTCTTCCAGTCTTAAAAACGATATTGACTCCAAATGGTGATGTTGCGGCTTTAATTAAACCACAATTTGAAGCTGGAAGAGAGCAAGTTGGGAATAAAGGCATTGTTCGTGATCGTAAAGTTCATGAAGCTGTCGTAGAAATGATAGTGGATTTTGCAATAAAAGAAGGATATGATGTTGAAAACTTAACATTCTCTCCAATTACAGGTGGGGACGGAAATATTGAGTTTTTAATTCATTTAAAATGGCATGGTGAGCGTGAGAGTGGTGAAAATCATTCTCTAGCTTCTGTAAGACAAGTGGTAACAGAAGCTCATGAAATTTTAAAACAAAAAGGGAAAGGGGAATAACTGTTGTTGTTCCTCTTTTTGTTGGAATTGTATAATGATTGTAAAAACAATTATGTACAAGTAAACGATTATAAGTTAACATAAATAAGTGAAGTATACCAATGTTTAAACTATGGTAAGAGATAGTGTGAGGTGCAAATGTATGAATAAAGGTCAGCGCCATATTAAAATTAGAGAAATTATCGCGAATAAAGAAATTGAAACACAAGATGAACTAGTTGATATCTTACGTAATGAAGGTTTTAATGTAACGCAAGCAACCGTATCACGTGACATTAAAGAGTTGCACTTAGTAAAAGTTCCATTACATGATGGTCGCTATAAATATAGCTTACCAGCAGATCAACGGTTTAATCCCTTGCAAAAATTAAAACGCAATCTCGTGGATTCGTTTGTAAAGTTAGACACAGCAGGACATATGCTTGTGTTAAAAACATTACCTGGTAATGCGCATGCGCTTGGAGCACTTATTGATCATTTAGAATGGGATGAGATTATTGGAACCATTTGTGGTGACGATACTTGCTTAATTATTTGCCGTACGCCTGAAGATACAGGTGTTGTATCAGATCGTTTCTTAAATATGTTGTAACAAAAAGAATCTTGTTTACTTTTTTGCTAAAAGCAGAAAGTAAACAAGATATTTTTTATTATGGGAAAATAGATAAATGTAAAGCGAAGTATTGTAGTTTTTAGAATGAAGTTAGAGAATCGATGGATTGACCCGTAAAACAAATGTTTGGTACAATGAAGCGGGCTAGAAGAGTAAATGGTACATATAATAACTATTTGAGTGAAAAGCGCTCAGCGAAAGCCCTTAGTAGGGGATTAGTTTATAACGAGGTGAATGGGGCATTGTTATCGGAATTATCGATTAGAAACTTTGCTATTATTGAGTCATTAAATATTTCTTTTCAAAAAGGTTTAACAGTTTTAAGTGGTGAAACAGGTGCCGGAAAATCAATTATTATTGATGCAATTAGCTTACTTGTTGGGGGCCGTGGTTCAGCAGAGTTTGTTAGGTACGGAACAGAGAAAGCTGAAATTGAAGGCTTATTTTATATAGAGGATGATAAACATCCGTGTATTGCGAAGGCTGAAGAGCTGGATATTGAAATTGAAGATGGGATGATCATTTTAAAGCGTGACATTGCTGCGAATGGAAAAAGTGTATGCCGTATAAATGGTAAGCTTGTCACATTGAGTATATTAAAAGAAATTGGAAAAACGCTTGTTGATATTCATGGACAGCATGAAACCCAAGATTTGATGAATGAGGAACGCCATTTGTTTATGCTTGATCATTTCGATGGAGATCGGATTACGAATCAATTAGAAATATATCAAGATGTATACGGTGAGTATGAGCAGCTAAAAAAACAACTTAAATCTTTAACAGAGAATGAGCAACAGATGGCACATCGGTTAGATTTAATTCAATTTCAGCACGAAGAAATTCGTAAAGCAGATTTGAAAGCTGATGAAGAAAATGAATTGACGGAAGAGAGATTAAAAATCTCAAATTTCGAAAAAATTTATAAAGCGCTTGGTGATGCATATCGTTCATTAAGTGAAGATGGTAGTGGACTTGACCATGTACGAAATGCAATGGGACAAATGGAGAGTATTACGCACCTAGATGAGGCGTATCAAGAGAATCATGATTCGATTGCGAATAGCTACTACTTATTGGAAGAGGTTGCCTATCAGCTTCGAGAAAAGTTAGATATGATGGAGTATGACCCGAATCGTTTAGATGAAATTGAAACGCGTTTAAATGAAATTCGTATGCTAAAGAGAAAGTATGGAAATACTGTAGAAGAGATTTTAGCGTATGCTGATAAAATAGAGCAAGAAATTTTTACAATTGAAAATAAAGATGTACATATTGAAACGACGAAAAAGAAATTAAAAGAATTAGAAAGCGTGATTTTGAAGGAAGCAATGCTGTTGAGTAATATGCGCCATCAGCTTGCAGATCATCTTACGAACGCAATCCACCAAGAATTAAAAGAACTGTATATGGAAAAAACAAAATTTGAAGTGAGGATTGCAAAAAGAGACGGAATCATGGATGATCCGCTTGTAGATGGGACGCCAGTGAAACTTACGGTAGATGGCTATGATCATGTGGAATTTTATATTTCAACAAATCCAGGTGAACCTTTAAAACCACTTTCAAAAGTAGCTTCTGGCGGAGAATTATCCCGCATTATTTTAGCTTTGAAAAGCATTTTTTCTAAGCATCAAGGTGTTGCATCTGTTATTTTTGATGAAGTAGATACAGGCGTGAGTGGTCGAGTGGCACAAGCGATTGCGGAAAAAATTTATCGTGTATCTGTAAACTCGCAAGTACTTTGTATTACGCACTTACCTCAAGTAGCGTCGATGGCGGATTCGCATTTATTTATTCGTAAACAAGTTGCAAATGATCGGACGATTACATCAGTTACTGTATTAAGTACAGAGGATAAGGTAACGGAGATTGCTCGAATGATTTCTGGTGTGGAAATTACCGATTTAACGACGGAACATGCAAAAGAGTTACTTACGCAAGCACATCGTTTTAAACAGACAGCAGAGGCTATCCAATAATGGATAGCTTTTTTGCTCAAATGATGATTTCTTAATTCTTCCGGTTATAAACAGAGCATTGCAAGGAGAGATTAAAAGATGAAGTCGTTAGGCTGAATGTGGGGTAGGAGCGAGGAGAGTGAACGAATTGAAATTAGAGCAATTCCGAAAAATAATAGGTCTTTGTCTCCTTGTTTCATTAATTTTTATCGGATGTTTTAAACCGCTTCGTACGTTTATTTCATCCCCGAAGCAACTCGTTATTTTTGAGGGACAACAATCAGAAATAGCATCATTTCCGGTTTTTCAGGCTTCATCCACAAATCATAATGTTTTTACAGTAAGTTCAAATAAAGAACAGAAATCTGGACTTGTAGTAAATTCGCACCAAAATGGTGAAGCAGATATGGTTTTTCAACTTGCTGGCTTTCCGGTAAAAAAAGTAAATGTTAAAGTATTAAAAGATTTTAAAGTAATTCCAGGTGGGCAATCAATTGGAGTGAAATTGAATACAAAAGGTGTGCTTGTTGTTGGGCATCATTTAATTCAAACTGAAAAAGGAAAAGTATCACCTGGAGAAGTAGCTGGTGTACAAGTTGGGGATATGATTACTGAAATTAATGGAAAAACCATTGAGAGAATGAGTGATGTAGCACCTTTCATTCATGACAGTGGAAAAACAGGTGAACCACTTAACCTTGTCTTATTACGAGATGGTAAGTATATTCGTACAAAACTAACCCCAGAAAAAGATAATGGTGAGTCGTCCTATCGAATTGGTTTATATATTCGTGATTCAGCTGCTGGCATTGGAACGATGACTTTTGTTCATACGGATTCCATGAAATATGGAGCGCTTGGTCATGTTATTTCTGATAACGATACGAAAAAACCAATTCAAGTAGAGGATGGACAAATTGTGCGTTCGACAGTTACTTCCATCGAGCGTGGTAGTCATGGAAATCCAGGAGAGAAATTAGCAAGATTTTCACCGGATCGTGAAGTGATTGGGAATATTACAACAAATAGTCCGTTTGGTATTTTTGGTAAGTTAAATACAGGTATAAAAAATGGCATAATGGATGAAGGGATGCCGATTGCATTATCACATCAAGTGAAAGAAGGACCAGCGAAAATATTAACAGTTATCGATCAAGATAAAGTAGAGGCATTTGATATTGAGATCGTAAGCACGGTACCACAAAAGTTTCCAGCCACAAAAGGAATGGTTGTAAAAGTTACAGATAAACGTCTGTTGGCCAAAACGGGTGGTATTGTTCAAGGGATGAGTGGTAGTCCGATTGTTCAAAATGGAAAAATGATTGGTGCTGTTACACATGTATTTGTTAATGATCCAACTTCAGGATATGGTGTCCATATTGAATGGATGTTACATGAAGCAGGAATTAATATTTATGAGCAAGAGAAAAAAGCAAGCTGATTCATATCAGCTTGCTTTTTTCTTGAGAAATTCGTTGAAATTTTGTAAAAGCTCCGCAAGAGCTGCTTTTTGTTGTAAAATAAAAGAAAAGAGTGAACGTTTCGTTGTAATCCTATGATGGAATGTGTAAAGAAAGGAAATAAATGAACGATAAACATATTTTTTTGTGATTTTATCGGAAATTAAGAAACTTTAAAAGGGAAATTTCACACAATTGTCGAACAATTCATGTAGCCTAGAAGCTTACACATGTCGGGAGAATCGATTCGGTAAGGGAGGAAAAGCTGTGGAGAAAATTAAAGTGTGTCTTGTGGATGATAATAAGGAACTCGTATCAATGTTAGAAAGTTATGTTGCTGCTCAAGACGATATGGAAGTGATTGGAATCGCTTATAACGGTCAAGAGTGTTTAAATTTACTGAAAGAGAAACAACCAGATGTACTCGTTTTAGATATTATTATGCCTCATTTAGATGGTTTAGCGGTACTAGAGAAAATGCGACATATTGAACGACTAAAGCAGCCAAATGTCATCATGTTAACAGCCTTTGGACAAGAAGATGTAACGAAAAAAGCAGTTGATTTAGGTGCTTCTTATTTCATCTTAAAGCCATTTGATATGGAAAATTTAACGAGTCATATTCGTCAAGTGAGCGGTAAAGCGAATACTGCAATTAAACGTCCACTACCATCTTTCCGATCTGCAACAACAGTAGATGGAAAACCGAAGAATCTAGATGCGAGTATTACAAGCATTATTCACGAAATTGGTGTACCAGCTCATATTAAAGGATATATGTATTTGCGAGAGGCAATTTCTATGGTATATAACGATATCGAGCTCCTTGGCTCTATCACAAAAGTTTTATACCCGGATATTGCGAAAAAATATAACACGACAGCGAGCCGTGTGGAACGAGCAATCCGTCATGCGATTGAAGTAGCATGGAGTCGTGGGAATATTGATTCAATCTCGTCCTTATTTGGTTATACTGTATCGATGTCAAAAGCAAAGCCTACGAATTCCGAATTCATCGCAATGGTTGCAGATAAGTTAAGGCTTGAACATAAGGCATCATAAAGGGTGATATTATAGGGTTTTTTAGTGTTTAGTGGTAATGTAAAGTTACCACTAAATTTCTTTTTATGCCAACAAATAACATTTAATGTAATGCGATAAACACTGTGCTGTATTAATTTTTGAATCAAACGATTGGTGGTATTTTTTGTTTGAATTTGAGTAGTTTCCTTCCTTTATATAGTTACAATTATTCGTTCATATTAAAAATTGGTTGAATATTGTATATAATTTGTTATTCCACTTTAAAGTGACTGAATATTCAATTAAAACGCAAGCTGTAGGAGGATCAAAATGGAATTCGTGGGCAGCAAAGTAGTAACGGTGTTATTAGGTATATTTTTTTATTACTTTATATGTTAACGTTAATACTCTATATTATGTGATATTATCTTTTTTTGGCTTTAGTAGAGCAAAACGGGATTATGAATTAGTCGAAGATAAGACAAAGTTTTTAATCTTAGTAGCAGCGCATAATGAGGAGAAGGTAATTGGCTCAACTATTGACAATTTGAAAAAAATTCAATATCGTGACGATTTATATGACATTTATGTTGTAAATGATAATAGTTCTGATAGAACAGGTGCTATTTGTGAAGAAAAAGGAATGCAATATATAAATACAAGTGAACAGTTATTTACACGCGAGGGAGTCGGTAAGCCAGCAGGAATGCAATATGCATTACGTTATTTAGGGTTTGAAGAGTTAACACGAAAATATGATTGTTTAATGATTCTGGATGCCGATAATCACATTGATTCTAATGTTTTACAAGAATTAAATTCGCAGTACATTGCAAAGGGAAAACCAGAAGCGATTCAAATATATTTAGATTCCAAAAATTCGGCGACTAATTTGTCTCTTGGATACGCTATGAGTTATTATTTAACAAATCGTTTCTTCCAGTTAGCGAAATATCGTGTTGGGTTACCGAATGCTATTGGTGGAACTGGATTTATTGTTAAAATGGAGTACCTCATGAAACATGGAGGTTTTTGTTTTGATTCTTTAACAGAGGATTTAGAGTTAGAAATGGAAATTGTTAAAGATAACGGAAGGATACTATGGAATCATTTTGTCCGTGTGTATGATGAAAAACCGGATAATTTTAAAGTAAGTATTAAGCAACGCACACGTTGGTCGCAGGGGCATTGGTATGTAGCGTTTACGAACTTTAAACCGATGATGAAAAAATTATTTACTGAAAAAGATAAGATGAAAATTATTGACCAGTTATTTTACTTATTTGGTATGACACGTGCAGTTCAAATGACGATAACCTTAATGGGAATTTTAATTGCTATTGGCTATGTGATTGTGACGAAATCATATCAGGATATTCCGGATATAGGGAAACGACTCGTGGCGCTGATTTTGGGAGCCAGTATTATTTCTTTGGTACTGTTTACTTATCAATTTGTTGTTTGTATGTATTATGCAGTCAAGGTAGATACAAATCGGAAATATAAACTGCTTCAGATGAGTTTCTCAATTTTCTATTATGCATACACGTTTATATATGCCCAAATTATGGAATTAATTAAGTGGAAACAACAACATACATGGGTGAAAACGGAACATAACAAAACATCTATAAACCATAAAGAAGGCAAATAATAACCACGCAGTTTATTATGAATAAGAAATAGATAAGAAGGAGAGATGCTGTCTGATACCTCTCCTTCTTGTTTTAGTTAGTGGATTCCTGGTCATAAAGTTTAATAGAAGTAAATAGGTGTCAGTAGAAGCTTAAATAATGAAGACGAATAAAGGGTGAAGAAATTTAATTTATCCGCATTAACGGGCAGTAATACTTCCGCCTCAAAATTTGGCGGGAGTAATGTCCAGCTCTAGCGGCTAGAATCTCCGGTCGTTTTGCCCCTTTGAACGAGGAAAAAAGCACCTCTCTGCCTAGGACGCGGGCGTCCTGCGATTCTAAGTGAGCCGCTTCCGCTTTTCTAAAGAAGTTAAGTGGGAGATAAACTGCCCGTAAAAGCCCGATTGGTGAGGGCTGATAATCAGTGGGGGATGAAGAAAACCCCCACTGATTAAAGTTTCACTTTATTTAATTAACTCTATTTCTGTTATACATATGTTTCTTAAATTTATGTAAGAAACTACTTGTGATATTATGATATATAAGATAAAAATATAGTAAAGAGAAATAATAAAAAGCCCTGCAAAAACAGGACTATATTACTCTTCATCTTTATTTTGTTTTTCTAATTCAACTAGCTTTTGAACTAAAATGTGCTGCGGCATATGCATGATTTGCTCAAGTGGAACACCGAGAGCTTTTGATAGACGAATTGCCGTTTCTGGAGAAATTTGTAATGGTTTCATAGAAGTACCTCCTTTTTCGTATAGTATAGCATAGATTGGAGGAGTGAGGATGACTCATATATTTGCGCACCGCGGTGCGGCGGGGACGTATCCAGAAAATACAATGATTTCATTTGAAGCTGCGGAATCGTTTCGAGCAGATGGGATAGAATTAGATGTGCAATTTACGAAGGATGGAAAAGTTGTTGTAATTCATGATGAAACTGTCGATCGTACAACGAATGGAAAGGGAGCTGTTCGTAATTACTTATATGAAGATTTGCGAAAATTGGATGCGAGTCACAAGTTTTCGGAAAAGGTAGGTTTTTGTCCGATTCCTTTATTAGAAGAAGTATTAGGGTGGCTGCAATCTAATCGATTACTTCTGAATATTGAATTTAAAAATAATAAAATTCCGTATCGTGGTTTAGAAGAAGAGGTTATAACACTTATACGAAAATTTGATTTAGAAGAGAGGACAGTTTTTTCGTCTTTTAATCATTACAGTATAAAAAGATGTCATATGATGGCTCCGGATATTCAAACGGCTATTTTATACCGAGAAGGTTTACATAGCCCATGGGCGTATGCGAAAAAAATGGGAGCTACTGCTATTCATCCGAATCATCGCTATCTCCAAGATGCGATTGCTGAATTAACAATGGATAGTGGGGTAGAGGTTCGTCCTTATACAATAAATGATGAAACAGTTATGCGGAAATATTTTGATATGAACATTTCTGCAATTATTACAGATTATCCAGAAACGGCTAGAGCGTTATTGCCAGTAAAAAAATGAGACCTCTTATTAGAAAAGGTCTCATTTTTTTATGTTTACCTATCTTCGAAAACGAGCTTGTACTTTGTTTCGTTTACGATCGCGGTATAAAACGAACCCACCGAAGATATAAAAACCAATTGCAAAGCAGAATATACCCATTAAAAATTGTAACCATAATACAGGGATTGGAGATAAAAGAATACCGAATACAGTATCTCGCATTAATTTTATACCTAGCACTGCTAATGAAATAGGAATGAGTGCTAATAGAAGAGCAAGGTAACGCTGCATAGGTAACGCTCCTTTTCAGATAATTTCGTATATATTAAATGATGTTATATCGAAAGGGGATTTGTCAAGTAGTTGCTGAACGAGTAAGATAAAGGTGTGAAAAATTTTGCAGAGATACTTCGAGGGGAAGTGAAATGTGTGAAACAAAAAGTGTTAATTATTGGAGCAGGCGAAGGTGGAAGTACGATTCTAAGCTTGCTACAGACTTCGAATATATTTGAAATTATAGGGATGATTGATATAAATCCAAAGGCGAAAGGGTTACAATTTGCAAAGGAGCAACATATTGCAATTGGAGCGGATATAGAGCCCTTTTTGGAAGTTGATATTGACGTAATGTTTGATATGACGGGAGATTATCATTTACATAAAGTTCTTTTAGCAAAAAAGCGTGAAAATACACTTCTTATACCAGGGGATATTGCGAAAATCGTTACGAAGTTGGCGCATGAGAAAGAGGATTTAATTGAAAAACTGAAAGAACAAACACAGCAAGGAAATTTGATTTTAAATTCTACCCATGACGGAATGATCGTTATTGATGCAGAGGGTTATGTAAAGCTGTTTAATAAAAGTGCAGAACGTATAATTGGTTATAAAACTGGAGATGCGGTAGGGAAATATATTTTAGAAGTAATTCCGACTAGTAAATTACTTCGTATTATACGAACGAAACAAATAGAAGTGAATCATGAGTTGACGTTAGGGAATGAAAAAAAGATTATTACAACTCGTATTCCTATTTTAAAAGAAGATGGAGAGGTTCAAGGAGCTTTTGCTATTTTTAAAGATATTACAGAAGTTGTAGATTTGGCAGAAGAGGTTACGGACCTAAAAGAAATTCAAACCTTACTGGAAGCGATTATTCATTCATCTGAGGAAGCAATTTCTGTTGTAGATGAGAAGGGGAGAGGTCTTGTTATAAATCCCGCCTATACGAAGTTAACAGGCCTTACAGAGGATGACATAATTGGAAAACCTGCAACGACTGATATTGTAGAGGGTGAAAGTATGCATATGAAAGTACTTCGGACGCGTAGAGCGGTACGAGGAATTCATATGAAAATCGGTCAGAAGAAACGTGATGTAATTGTAAATGTTGCACCGGTTATTGTGGATGGCATATTGAAAGGTAGCGTTGGTGTTATTCGTGATGTCTCAGAAATTCAAAAGTTAACACATGAATTAAATCGGGCAAGACAAATTATTCGGACGCTAGAAGCAAAATATTCTTTTGAGGATATCGTAGGAACGTCTGATGAAACGATGGCGGCAATAGAACAAGCAAAGCTTGGAGCAAATACACCAGCAACAGTATTGCTTCGCGGAGAATCAGGGACTGGAAAAGAGTTATTTGCACATGCTATCCATAATGGGAGTAACCGGAAATATAATAAGTTTGTGCGTGTGAATTGTGCCGCTATCTCCGAAAC
Organism: Bacillus sp. Medicinal_06; assembly: GCF_056711665.1. NCBI lineage: Bacteria > Bacillati > Bacillota > Bacilli > Caryophanales > Bacillaceae > Bacillus > Bacillus sp. Medicinal_06. The sequence continues at coordinate 25,945 of NZ_JBWYHD010000017.1, forward strand.
TTTATTAGAAAGCGAATTGTTCGGTTACGAAGAAGGTGCTTTTTCTGGAGCGAGAAGAGGCGGTAAACGAGGTTTCTTTGAAGAAGCGAATAATGGAAGTATTTTTTTAGATGAGATTGGTGAGTTGTCTGCTAATACGCAAGCAAAACTATTACGTGTTTTGCAGGAAAAAGAAATTGTGAAAGTTGGAGGGACAAAACCAATTCCTATCAATGTTAGGGTTATTGCAGCGACGCATGTGAATTTAGAAAAAGCAATTTTGGAAGGTAAATTTCGGGAAGATTTATATTATCGCTTAAATAAAATTCCAATTCAAATTCCATCTCTTCGTCAGCGAAAGGAAGATATTCCAGTAATATCAGAACGATTGATTCAAAAAATCAATCAAGATTATGGCCGAAATGTAGAAGGGTTAACGGAATCGGCTATTGAATATTTGCAATCGTATGATTGGCCGGGAAACGTCAGAGAACTTGAGAATATTTTGGGACGGGCAATTATTTTTATGAACTATAATGAAATGTATATTGATGTGCATCATTTGCCTTCTTTGCATAAAGAAGACCAAGTGGAGTTAAAAGGAAGTAATTTACTACCAGAGTTAGAGGAGAAGTCTCTTGAACATTTAGTCACGGAGTTTGAAGGGAATATCATACATGAATATTTAGAGAAATTTGATGGGAATAAAACAAAGACAGCGAAAGCGTTAGGAATTTCAGTTCGAAATTTATATTATAAGTTAGAAAAGTATGACTATGCAAAAAATAGCATGCAATAAATTGCGTACCATGCAATTTATTGCATGGTATACAAAAAACGACAATTTAGGACAGAATATTATGTAAATTTATAAAGTACTGATTTCACTGTATTTTGTATGCGTTTTCATTATTGGTAGGACCAATTTGAAAAGTTGGCACGGTATTTGCTTATTAAATAGACGAGGGACGACGGAAAGGGTTGATTACAAAATATGAAGTTAAAACATCTAATTGATCAAGCGGCAGGACAACCTAAAAAAACTGTGGCTGTAGCAGTAGCTGAAGATCATGAAGTAATTGAAGCGGTAGCTAAAGCTATTCAATTACAGTTAGCTCAATTTCGTCTATATGGAAATCAAGAAAAAATTATGGGTATGCTACAAGAGCGTGGCTTACAAGTTTCAGAACATGTTCAAGTGATTGCGGCATCATCAGATGCTGAGGCCGCGGAACTTTCTGTTAAAGCTGTAAGAAATGGTGAAGCAGATGTACTTATGAAGGGAAACATCCCAACAGCAAGTATTTTAAAAGCAGTATTAAATAAAGAGTGGGGGCTTCGAAAAGGTAGCGTGTTATCACATGTTGCAGCGTTTGAAGTTCCAAATTATGATCGCTTTATTTTCGTCACAGATGCAGCTATGAACATTGCACCTGATGTACAGCAGAAAGCTGCCATTATACAAAATACTGTGGAAGTTGCCCGGGCAATAGGAATCGAATTGCCGAAAGTGGCTCCAATTGCAGCGGTGGAAGTTATTAACCCAGCGATGCAGGCTACAATCGATGCGGCGATGTTAACACAAATGAATCGTCGTGGACAAATTAAAGATTGTATCGTTGATGGACCGCTTGCTTTAGATAATGCTGTATCACAAATTGCAGCAGAGCATAAAGGCATAGTAGGTGATGTAGCAGGTAAGGCAGACATTTTACTCGTCCCAACGATTGAAGCTGGAAACGTGCTATATAAATCGCTTGTCTATTTTGCAAATGCAAATGTAGGAGCGATGATTGCTGGCGCAAAAGCACCGATTGTTTTGACATCTCGTGCTGATTCAGCAGAAACAAAAGTATATTCATTAGCTTTAGCAGTTGCGACTGCTTCTAAATAAACCAAAAGGGTAAAACAATTAGGGGGAAATGACAATGACATTAGAAATCTTCGAATACTTAGAAAAATATGATTATGAGCAAGTAGTATTTTGTCAAGATAAAGAGTCTGGATTAAAAGCAATCATTGCAATTCATGATACAACACTTGGACCAGCTCTTGGTGGAACAAGAATGTGGACATATGATTCTGAAGAAGCGGCGATTGAAGATGCATTGCGCCTTGCAAAAGGGATGACATATAAAAATGCAGCAGCTGGTTTAAATCTAGGTGGTGCAAAAACAGTTATCATCGGTGATCCACGTAAAGATAAAAGTGAAGCGATGTTCCGTGCACTAGGACGTTACATTCAAGGATTAAACGGACGCTACATTACTGCAGAAGATGTTGGTACAACTGTTGATGATATGGATATTATCCACGAAGAAACTGACTTTGTAACAGGTATTTCACCTTCATTCGGTTCTTCTGGTAACCCATCTCCAGTAACTGCTTATGGTGTTTATCGTGGTATGAAAGCAGCAGCAAAAGAAGCATTTGGCACAGATAGCCTAGAAGGTAAAGTAATTGCTGTTCAAGGTGTTGGTAACGTAGCATATCATTTATGCAAACATTTACACGCTGAAGGAGCACAATTAATCGTTACAGATATCAATAAAGAAGCGGTACAACGTGCGGTAGAAGAATTTGGTGCAACAGCAGTTGAACCAAATGAAATTTATGGTGTAGAATGCGATATTTATGCGCCATGTGCATTAGGTGCAACAGTAAATGACGAAACAATTCCACAATTTAAAGCAAAAGTAATCGCAGGTTCTGCAAATAACCAATTAAAAGAAGATCGTCATGGTGACACAATTCATGAAATGGGAATTGTATACGCACCGGACTATGTAATTAATGCAGGCGGCGTAATTAACGTAGCAGATGAATTATATGGATACAATAGAGAACGTGCATTAAAACGAGTAGAGTCAATTTATGACACAATTGCAAAAGTAATTGAGATTTCAAAACGTGATGGTATACCAACTTATGTTGCAGCAGACCGACTAGCTGAAGAGCGTATCGCAAGCTTGAAAAATACTCGCAGCACGTACTTACGCAACGGACATGACATCATTAGCCGTCGCTAATTCTTTCATATACAACTTCTACAAAAGCTGTGGTTACCTCTTATGAGGTTGCCACTGCCTTTTGAATTTATAAGGTGGAGGTAGCAACAGTGTCTTTAAATCGCATCCTTGTTATTAATCCGGGAAGTACATCTACAAAAATAGGTGTTTTTGATAATGAAAGACCCGTTTTAGAAGAAACAATTCGTCACGATGTAGATAAAATTGGAGAATATAAACGAATTATTGATCAATATGAATTTCGAAAAGAAACAATTTTAGAGGTTCTACATTCTCATGGCATTAATATTTCAAAATTAAACGCTGTTTGTGGACGCGGAGGATTACTTCGTCCGATTGAAGGCGGTACGTATACAGTGAACGAAGCTATGTTAGAAGATTTGAAAAATGGATATAGTGGCCACCATGCTTCAAACCTTGGCGGTATTTTGGCGTATGAAATTGCTTCTGGGTTAAATATTCCAGCTTTCATTGTTGATCCAGTTGTTGTTGATGAAATGGAGCCAATCGCTCGCATTAGCGGAATTTCTGGCATGGAGCGAAAAAGTATTTTTCATGCGTTAAACCAAAAAGCAGTGGCACGTAAAGTCGCGGAAGAACTTGGTCGTAAATATGAAGATTTAAACCTATTAATTGCACACATGGGCGGTGGAATTACAGTTGGTGCTCATAAGCAAGGGAAAGTCATTGATGTAAATAATGGCTTAAATGGAGAAGGGCCATTTAGTCCAGAGCGTGCGGGAACAGTACCGGTTGGTCAGTTAATAGAAATGTGTTTCTCTGGTGACTATTACCGCGATGAAATGATGAAAAAGATTGTTGGACAAGGCGGATTAGTGAGTCTTATTGGTACAAACGATGCAATTAAAGTTGAAAACATGGTCGAAAAAGGCGATCCTGAGGCAACTCTTATTTATAAAGCAATGGCATATCAAGTTGCGAAAGAAATTGGTGGAGCAAGCAGCGTTCTTCATGGGAAAATCGATGCCATCGTTTTAACAGGAGGACTTGCGTATAGCAAAATTCTTGTTGATGAGATCAAAGATCGTGTTCATTGGATTGCAGATGTGATTGTACATCCTGGAGAAGATGAATTACAAGCATTAGCAGAAGGAGCACTTCGCGTATTACGTGAAGAAGAAGATCCAAAAGAGTATGTTGTACGAGAAAAAGAAACGGTAGCTAGGGGTTGAGATAATGGCAAAAGAGTATGATTTAGTCATCGTTGGCGGCGGTACTGGTGGATATGTTGCTGCTATTCGTGCATCACAATTAGGGCTGAAAACAGCACTTGTTGAAAAAGATAATCTGGGAGGTACTTGCCTGCACAAAGGCTGTATTCCTAGTAAAGCATTGCTACGTAGTGCTGAAGTATATGCGACTGCGAAAAAGAGTGAAGAATTCGGTGTTGTAACAAGTAATGTAGAATTAAACTTTGCAAAAGTGCAAGAGCGTAAAGAAAAGATTGTAACGCAGCTTCACAAAGGTGTTCAACATTTAATGAAGCAAGGTAAAATTGATGTGTTTGAAGGTATCGGCCGAATTCTTGGACCTTCTATCTTCTCTCCAATGCCAGGAACAATTTCAGTTGAATTGGCAAGTGGTGAAGAGAATGAAATGTTGATTCCAAAAAATGTTCTGATTGCAACAGGATCTCGTCCAAATTCATTACCAGGATTAGAATTAGACGGAGAGTACGTAATGTCATCGGATCATGCCCTAAAAATGGAAACGCTTCCGAGTTCAATTATTATCGTCGGTGGTGGCGTAATTGGAATTGAATGGGCATCTATGCTTGCTGACTTCGGTGTAGAAGTTACTGTATTAGAATACGCAAAACATGTCCTGCCGCTTGAAGATCAGGATGTTTCAAAAGAAATGCAACGTTTATTAAAGAAAAAAGGTATTAAAGTGGTGACAGGTGCAAAAGTATTACCAGAAACATTGGTAAAAGATAATGGAGTAGCGATTCAAGCCGAGCACAATGGTGAAAATAAAGAATTCAAAGCAGAAAAAATGCTTGTATCTGTAGGAAGGCAAGCAAATACGCAAAATATCGGTTTAGAGAATACAGATATCATCGTAGAAAAAGGATACATTCAAACAAATGAATTTTACCAAACGAAAGAGTCACATATTTACGCAATTGGTGATGTAATTGGTGGCCTGCAACTTGCGCATGTTGCTTCTCATGAAGGGATTGTAGCTGTAGAACATATTGCAGGTAAAGAAGTTATGCCAATTGATTACTCAATGGTATCGAAATGCGTATACAGTAGTCCAGAAGTTGCTTCTGTTGGTTTAACAGAGCAAGAAGCAAAAGAAAAAGGCTATAAGTTAAAAGTAGGTAAGTTCTCATTCCGTGCAATCGGAAAAGCACTTGTATACGGAGAATCAGATGGTTTTGTGAAACTTGTAGTTGATGAAGAAACAAATGATATTCTTGGTGTTCATATGATTGGCCCACATGTAACGGATATGATTTCTGAAGCGGGTCTTGCAAGAGTACTTGATGCAACACCTTGGGAAGTTGCACATACAATTCATCCGCATCCATCTTTATCTGAAGCAATTGGTGAAGCTGCATTAGCGGTAGATGGAAAAGCGTTACACGCATAAAAATGTGGATTTAGGAGGTTATGAAAATGGCAGAAGTAAAAGAAAAGCGCCATGAAGAACTTGGCTTAAGTGATGAGCAAGTATTAGAAATGTATCGCACAATGTTGCTTGCGCGTAAAATTGACGAACGTATGTGGTTATTAAACCGTGCAGGAAAAATTCCATTCGTAATTTCTTGTCAAGGACAAGAAGCTGCACAAGTAGGCGCAGCGTTTGCACTTGATCGTGAAAAAGACTATGCACTGCCATACTACCGTGATATGGGTGTTGTACTAGCATTTGGTATGACAGCAAAAGAGCTTATGTTATCTGGCTTTGCAAAAGCAGGAGATCCAAACTCTGGTGGCCGTCAAATGCCAGGTCACTTCGGTCAGAAGAAAAATCGTATTGTAACAGGTTCATCACCAGTTACCACGCAAGTACCTCATGCAGTAGGGATTGCATTAGCAGGAAAGATGGAAAAGAAAGATTTAGTAACGTTTGTAACATTTGGTGAAGGCTCTTCTAACCAAGGTGATTTCCACGAAGGTGCAAACTTTGCTGGTGTACACAAATTGCCTGTTATTTTCATGTGTGAGAATAACAAATATGCAATTTCTATCCCTGTTGAAAAACAATTAGCATGTAAAAATGTATCAGATCGTGCAATTGGTTATGGTATGCCAGGGTACACAGTAGACGGAAACGATCCACTTGCAGTATATAAAGCTGTAAAAGAAGCGGCAGACCGTGGACGCCGCGGAGAAGGTCCAACTTTAATTGAAACAGTGTCATACCGTTTAACAGCACACTCTAGTGATGACGATGATCGTGTATATCGTGATAAGGAAGAAGTAGAAGAAGCGAAGAAAAAAGATTCGATCTTTACATTTGCGGCTTACTTAAAAGAAGTTGGCGTGTTAACAGAGGAATCTGAAAAACAAATGATAGATGAAGTTATGCATATCGTAAACGAAGCAACAGAATATGCAGAAAATGCTCCGTATGCAGCACCTGAAGATGCATTGAAGCACGTATACGCAGAATAGGGGGGAACGTTTCATGGCTGTAATGTCTTATATTGACGCAATTACATTAGCGATGCGCGAGGAAATGGAACGCGATGAGAAAGTATTTGTATTAGGAGAAGATGTTGGGAAAAAAGGTGGCGTATTTAAAGCGACAAATGGATTGTATGATCAATTTGGTGAAGATCGTGCACTAGATACACCACTTGCAGAATCTGCAATTGCCGGGGTAGCAATCGGAGCAGCGATGTACGGAATGCGTCCAATTGCTGAAATGCAGTTTGCTGATTTTATTATGCCAGCAGTAAACCAAATTGTTTCTGAGGCAGCAAAAATTCGTTACCGTTCTAACAATGATTGGACTTGTCCAATCACTGTGCGTGCACCATTTGGTGGCGGTGTTCACGGTGCATTGTATCATTCACAATCTGTAGAAGCAATGTTCGCAAATCAACCAGGTTTAAAAATTGTTATTCCTTCTACACCATATGATGCAAAAGGATTATTAAAAGCGGCAATCCGTGATGAAGATCCAGTATTATTCTTTGAACATAAACGCGCATATCGTTTAATTAAAGGTGAAGTGCCGGAAGATGATTACGTATTACCAATTGGAAAAGCAGATGTAAAACGTGAAGGTGATGATATTACTGTTATCACATACGGATTATGTGTTCACTTTGCTCTTCAAGCTGCTGAAAAATTAGCGCAAGATGGTATTTCTGCTCACATTCTTGATTTACGTACTGTATATCCATTAGATAAAGAAGCGATTATTGAAGCAGCTTCTAAAACAGGTAAAGTTCTTCTTGTAACAGAAGATAACAAAGAAGGAAGCATTATGAGTGAAGTAGCAGCAATTATTGCAGAAAACTGTTTATTTGACCTTGATGCACCAATTGCACGTCTTGCAGGTCCAGACGTTCCAGCAATGCCATATGCACCAACAATGGAAAAATTCTTTATGGTAAATCCAGATAAAGTTGAAAAAGCAATGCGTGAACTTGCGGAATTTTAATCGGGGGGACTATACATGGCTGTAGAAAATATCACAATGCCTCAGCTCGGGGAGAGCGTTACAGAAGGTACAATTAGTAAATGGCTCGTAAATGTTGGCGATCACGTAAATAAATATGATCCGCTTGCAGAAGTAATGACAGATAAGGTAAACGCAGAAGTACCATCTTCTTTCACAGGAATTGTGAAAGAATTAGTCGCTGGTGAAGGTGACACACTTGCAGTAGGTGAGGTTGTTTGTGTAATCCAAGTAGAGGGCGCAGATGAAGTAGCTGCGACAGCTGTAGAAGAGAAAACAAAAGAGGAACCAAAAGCAGAAATTGCTCCAGCTGAAAAAGCACCAAAAGTGAAGCAACCAACTGATGGTAAACCGCGATTCTCACCAGCTGTATTAAAACTTGCAGGTGAACATAATATTGATTTAGATTTAGTAGAGGGTACAGGAGCAAATGGACGTATTACACGTAAAGATATACTGAAACTTGTGGAATCTGGAAATATTCCGCAAGCAGGTGCAAAAAAAGAGGAAGTAGTTGTATCTGTACCGACTCCGCAAGAAGCACCAAAAGCCGCGCCTGCACCATCAGCACCAAAAGTGGAAGCGGTAAAACCAGTTTCTGTACCAACAGTACCTGGAGACATCGAGATTCCAGTAACAGGTGTGCGTAAAGCAATTGCTGCGAATATGTTACGTAGTAAACATGAAGCACCACACGCTTGGATGATGATTGAAGTAGATGTAACAAACCTTGTATCATATCGTAACTTAATTAAAGGTGAATTCAAAAAACGTGAAGGTTTCAACTTAACATTCTTTGCATTCTTCGTAAAAGCAGTTGCACAAGCTTTAAAAGAATACCCACAAATTAACTCAATGTGGGCTGGCGATAAAATCGTTCAGAAGAAAGATATCAACCTTTCTATCGCAGTTGCAACAGAAAGTGAATTATTCGTACCGGTTATTAAACAAGCGGACGAGAAAACAATTAAAGGAATTGCTCGTGAAATTACAGAGCTTGCAGGGAAAGTACGCACAAAATCATTAAAAGCGGACGAAATGCAAGGTGGTACATTCACAATTAATAACACAGGATCATTTGGATCGGTTCAGTCTATGGGGATTATTAATCATCCACAAGCTGCTATTTTACAGGTAGAATCGATTGTAAAACGACCAGTGATTATGGATAATGGCATGTTTGGTGCACGCGACATGGTTAACCTATGTTTATCTCTTGATCATCGTGTCCTTGATGGCTTAATTTGTGGTAAATTCTTAGGACGTGTAAAAGAAATTCTTGAAAATGTATCAGAGGATAATACGTCCGTCTATTAATTAGAATAATAAAATGAAACTTTAAAAAGCTAATCCGTTTGTAGGATTAGCTTTTTTTGTATATAGAAGCAATGGTAGCACACACTAAAAATAACATGATAGGAAAGGCGGATAGAGATGTGGAACTTCTTTTTTGAGCGAGAACATCTTTCGATTTTAGAATGGGGTTTACGTAGCGTTATTGCATATTTCTTTTTACTAGCTGTAGCAAAATTTATGGGCCAGCGTTCTATTTCTCAACTCCGTTTTCTTGATTTTATTACTGCTTTAATTTTAGGGAACATTTTAGCGCATCCGTTATCAGATGAGAAATTAGGAATGATTGGTTCGATGACTACAACAGCTGTGCTTATTATATTGTATAGTTTAACTGCCTTTTTGAGCTTGAAATGGGAAAGCTGGAGGCGTTTTTTAGAACCAGATCCACTTATTTTGATTCAAAATGGGAATATTGTATTAAAGAATTTAAAGAAAGCTCGTATTTCTATAGACTATCTGCTTTCAGAACTTCGTATGCAAAAGATTGAGGATATAACAAAAGTGGCGATTGCGCTTTGGGAACCTGGAGGGAATATTTCTTCTTTTTTAAAACAAGAGAATGAACCTGTAACCAAAAAAGAGGCTATGATTGAGGCGCAGCCTTTTTCAATACCATTTGTTGTAATGAAAGAGGGGAAAATAAATGAAGAAGCACTTGCTTTGTTTGGCAGAACAGAGAAGTGGTTACAAGAAAAATTACAGGAACAAGATACATACACCAAAGCCGTACTGGTAACATTAGATCAAAATGAAAAACTGTGTTTTATTCTTGAGAAATAAGAAACGTCTATTATGCGTTTCTTATTTTTTATCCCATAAAAGCTCGATTAGTGATGGAGGTTCACTTTACAGGAGTAATTTTGGAGGCGTTTTTTGTATGGGAATTTCTCTTTTAAGTGAAGTGAGTAGAGCTCAAAAGTACAAACACTGAATCTTACAATATATCGACAATGTATTATGAATTTACGAAAATACATTGCTGATATATTGTATATAGATATAAAATAAAGAAAGAATATTTTTTTGGCAAATCTTACTGATGAAACTGTAGTATAATGTATTGTATTGTTTGAAAAAGAAAGTTATTCTATATAAGTATTTTATAGATTAATGTGCAATCAGTCGTCAAAGCATGAAGAATGTTGACTCCTGGTTTTTTATTTTGCCTTAACAACGTTTCAGGAGGATGTCATGAAGAGGAGCATCGAGTTTCTAAAAAGTTTAGATGTAAAATTAATTTTAATTTTGGTTGTATTATGTATTACCAGCATAGCTGCCATATATAGTAGTCAACAAACAGGGCAATATGGAGATTCGAACTTTGCAATGAAACAAGGGATTAACTATGTAATAGGTATTGTGTTATTACTACTTGTTGCAAGTATTGATTTAGATCAATTGCAAAAATTAGCGTGGCCATTTTATATTGTTGGGTTTGCTTCGATTATAATACTTAAGATTTCACCATTTAAAGCTTTAACGCCTGAAATATTAGGGGCAAAAAGGTGGTTCAAGGTTCCAGTTCTTGGGGCAATCCAGCCATCGGAGTTTTTTAAAATTGCATTGCTTATTTTAGTTGCGAGTTTAGCAGTGAAACACAATGAAAAATATATGATACGAACATTTCAAACCGATTTAATTTTAATAGGTAAAATTATTTTAGTATCGATTCCACCAGCGTTGTTTGTATACAGTCAACCGGATACAGGGATGGTTTTCCTATATGCTGCAGGGATTGCATGTATTTTGTTTATGTCAGGTATTCAAAAGAAATTAATTGCATTATGTACAGTTATTCCCGTGACGGTATTATCTACGCTAATATTTATATATGTAAGGTACCCAGATATCTTTTTTAATAAGTTAGTTACGCTGTTAAAGCCACATCAACAATCACGTATTTTAGGTTGGTTAGATCCATTTGAACATGCAGATCAAGGGTACCAAACCCAACAATCTATTTTAGCGGTAGGTAGTGGGGGAATGGACGGAAAAGGATTTGGATATGGAAACGTCTATATTCCTGAAAAACATACAGATTTCATTTTTGCTACGATTGCTGAAGAAGGTGGATTTTTAATAGCTGCTTTTATTGTGTTTATGTTCCTTCTTCTTCTTTACCGTACAATTATAATTGGATATTCAGCAGATAATTTGTTCGGTACATTATTATGTGCGGGCGTAATTGGTGTTTTAACTCTCCAAATCTTCCAAAATGTTGGTATGATTGTTGGATTAATGCCAGTAAAAGGGATTGCGCTTCCGTTTTTATCATATGGAGGAAGTTCTTTATTTTCCAATATGATGATGATGGGGCTTGTATTGTCGGTAAGAAAAACGTATAAAAAGTATATGTTCTCAGTTAGTTAAATCTGATGCATTGAAAAAAGCTGATTCGTTCTTATGCGAATCAGCTTTTTTCATATCAAACTGAAAAAACGATTGTTAGGTAGGAGAGAGCATCCGGTCATGCATAGAAAGACCTCATACTGAATGAGACCAAAGATAGCAAAAGAGTGCAGGTCACCTTTTGCGTTTCATAGCAATGACTTATATGTTGAAAAATCAAAATAAATCTATTTAAAAAATAATTAACGCGTTTTACCATTTCTTGCATATGATACAATAGTGTGGACAACGAAATAAAAAAAGAAGGGTTTGTTTCGATGGGATATGTAGAAGAATTACGAAAAGTAGTTGGTCATCGCCCTTTAATTTTGGTTGGTGCTGTTGTTCTCGTATTGAATGAAGATGGACATGTTCTGCTGCAACAACGAACAGAACCGTATGGGAAATGGGGTTTGCTTGGCGGCTTAATGGAACTTGGAGAATCACCAGAAGAAACAGCTTACCGCGAAGTGTATGAAGAAGCAGGGATTCATGTAAAGAATTTAAAGCTCATTAATGTATTTTCCGGTGCAAATTACTTTACAAAATTAGCGAATGGTGATGAGTTTCAATCTGTCACGACTGCTTATTATACAAATGAGTATGAAGGAGCAATATCTGTGAATAAAGAAGAAGCAGTCCAGCTCAAATTCTTTCCAATAACAGAACTACCGGATTATATTGTAGGATCACATAAAAAAATGATCGAAGCATATGAGAAAATAGAAAAAGGAAGTAAAAAATAATATATAATGAATATAGAGATACAAAAACACAGTTCTGGTTGGTAGTCCAGACGCATACTAATATGCCAGTAACCTTCCCCTCCGGGATGTCCAGTATTTCTAATTTTTTCTAAGGAGGGGCTGTCGATGCAATTGACAGTATATCACGATGGTCAATTTTTTGTGGCAATGATTGAGAATACACATAAAGGGACTTTATACGCAGCAAAGTATATTTTTGGTGCTGAGCCATCGGACGAAGAGATACTTTTATTTGTAAATAATACGATGCTAACATATTTTAATCACTTTGCCAGATGTGGTATTCAAGTGAAAGAGAAAAAACGTCCGAAAAGTATAAAACGTATTATAAGAGAAGCAGCAAAAGAAATGCATACAAAGTGCTTTACGAAAGCTCAAGAAGCAATTAGTTTATCTTATGAATTGCATAAACAAGAAAAACGAGTGCAATCTAAGGAACAACGTGAAGCAGAAAAGAGGAGAAAACGTTTTATAAAAGTGCAAAAAGCAAAGAAAAAACATCGTGGTCATTAAGAAAACACGTCTTAGAATTTGCTCTAAGACGTGTTTTCTCTTATGCAAGTAAGTTTACTTGTATTTCTGAAACGGATACTGGTAAGATACAAATAGATAGATCTAGAGGAGGGAAACCCTTGATTAACTTTAACTTTTTTATGAATGACGTTGTTCGTCAAGCACGTGAGGAAATCGTAGCTGCCGGTTATACAGAATTAACAACACCAGAAGCAGTGGAGGAAGCATTCAAGAAAGATGGTACAACACTTGTAATGGTAAACTCAGTATGTGGTTGTGCAGGTGGTATTGCTCGTCCTGCTGCTGCACATTCTGTACATTATGATAAACGTCCAGATCACCTTGTGACAGTATTTGCAGGGCAGGACAAAGAGGCAACAGCGCGTGCGCGTGAATATTTTGAAGGATATCCACCATCTTCTCCGTCTTTTGCATTATTAAAAGATGGAAAGATTGTAACGATGGTTGAACGCCATGAAATTGAAGGACACGATCCAATGCAAGTTATTGCAAAATTACAATCGTATTTTGAAGAGAATTGCGAAGAGGTTTAATAGGGTAGAAAAAAGTGGTACAGACACTCATGTGTTTGTACCACTTTTTTTTGTATCTTGCTGGTTTAGAGAGGAACGAGAAAGATAGGTAGTAGATAAATTTGGACACTTCCTAGTATTGAAAGACTATATATCCATTTTAATTTTTTGACATATAAGTTGATGCTATGAAAAATAAAAGAGGATGTTCTCTCTCTATTTTTACTTGGCATGGGGTAGAAGAGGATCTGACCGCTTCTATGCATGACTGAATCCTCTTTCCCACAAAAAGAAAGGGTTTTTGTATTTAGATTTATATAGAAAATTTTACTTTAATGGTTAATAGAATTTGAATTTCCTTCTTCTTACTTGCATATCATGAAAGAGAATATACATAAAAAAGATGTATTATGCAGTATTTTATACATGAAAAACATATCGAATGTAGATTATAAATAAAAATATCATTTATTTTTATTTTAATTATTGCATAAAAATAAAAACGCTGATACAATACAAACATCGAATAAAAATTCTATAAAACTTTTAAATATACATTGTTAGGGGGAAGAAATATGAAAAAGTTATTATCACTTTCATTTGCACTTATTTTAATCGTAAGTATGTTTAGTGCTTGTAGTAAGGGAGAAACAAAAGAAGCGAACACAAATAAGAAAGTACTTATTATGGGAACTTCAGCAGACTATAAGCCTTATGAATATGTAGAAGCTTCAAAGAGTGATGAAATTATCGGTTTTGATGTAGATATTGCAAAGTACATTGGAAAAGAACTTGGTTATGAAGTGAAAATAAAAGATATGGATTTTGGAGGATTATTAGCATCTCTTAACTCAGGAAAAGTTGATTTTGTGATGGCAGGTATGACACCAACTCCAGACCGTAAGAAGAATGCGGATTTTACAGATATATATTTTGTTGCTAAAAATATGATCGTTTCGAAAAAGGATTCTGGCATTCAATCATTACAAGATTTAAAAGATAAAAAAGTAGGGGTGCAAACAGGTTCTATTCAAGAGGAAAAAGCAGAGGAATTCAAAAAGCAAGTAGACTTCCAGGCAGAAGGTCGTGACCGCATTCCAGAAATCGTGCAAGAAATTCAAGCTGGACGTTTTGATGCTGCTATTTTAGAAGATACAGTTGCTAAAAATTATTTGGAAAAAATGAAAAGTTTACAAGGCATTGAAATTCCGGAAGCACCAGAAGAGGTAGGAGCGGCAATTGCTCTTCCAAAAAATAGTGATAAAACAGCAGAATTTAATAAAGTAATTAAGAAGATGCAAGAGAATGGTGAAATGGATAAATTAGTGAAGAAATGGTTTGGCAGCGAGAAATAAGCTGCCTTTCTATTTTCAATGAGGGGAATGACAAAAGATGAACCTAGATTTTTCGGCAATTACGCCGTCGATACCATATATATTAAAGGGCCTAGAAGTTACCCTGAAAATTGTAGCAGTATCTGCTTTAGCTGGTTTTATATTAGGAACGCTATTAGCACTTTGCAAGATTGCTAGAATAAGAGTATTAAATATCGCAGCTGATTTATATACATCTATATTTCGTGGTACACCGCTCGTCTTGCAATTAATGATTATATATTTCGGTGTTCCGCAAATGATTGGATATGATATACCTGCATTTTTAGCAGCAGTACTTGCATTTAGTTTAAATTCGGGTGCATATATGTCAGAAATCATTCGTGCAGGTATTCAAGCAGTTGATAAAGGACAAACAGAAGCTGCAATGGCATTAGGTGTTCCATATGGAAAAATGATGAGAAATATTATTTTGCCACAAGCATTAAAAAATATATTACCAGCGCTTGTAAACGAATTTGCAACACTTACAAAAGAGTCAGCGGTAGTAACAGTAATTGGTGCTACAGACTTAATGCGCCGTGCTTATATTGTAGGTGGTGAAACGTTTAAATATCTTGAACCGCTATTATTTGTCGGACTTGTTTATTATATTTTAGTAATTATTCTTACATTTGTTGGGAAGGCAATTGAAGGGAGAATGAAGAAAAGTGATTAAAATTGAAAACCTTCATAAATCATTTGGACAAAATGAAGTATTAAAAGGAATTACGACAACAATTGAAAAGGGGGAAGTTGTTGCGATTGTTGGACCGTCTGGATCAGGAAAATCAACATTTTTACGTTGTATGAACGTATTAGAAACACCCACGAGTGGTGACATTTGGATTGGGGATGAAGAAGTAACGAATCCAAAAACAAACATTATGAGTGTTCGTGAAAATGTTGGAATGGTGTTTCAACACTTTCATTTATTTCCTCACATGACCGTATTAGAAAATATTACGTACGCACCTGTAAATGTAAAAGGAGTAGCAAAACAAGAAGCGGAGAAAAAAGCGAAGGAACTTCTTGAAAAAGTAGGGCTGCTCGATAAAAAGGATGCATATCCAAACCGTCTTTCAGGAGGGCAAAAGCAGCGTGTAGCAATTGCCAGGGCTTTGGCAATGGAGCCAGAAGTCATGCTTTTTGATGAACCAACATCTGCACTGGATCCTGAAATGGTAAAAGAAGTATTGGAAGTAATGAAATCTTTAGTAACGACAGGAATGACGATGGCCATTGTAACGCATGAAATGGGGTTTGCAAAAGAAGTAGCTGATCGTGTGCTTTTTTTAGATGGTGGGAAGCTTGTTGAAGATGCAAATCCAGAACAGTTTTTTTCAGCACCAAAAAGCAAACGGGCACAAGAATTTTTACAAAAAATATTGTAACATGTAAAAGTTACGTGAATAATAAGGAGAAAAGGATGACAGCTTGTCATCCTTTTTTTATACTTATCGTAACTACGTTTATACATATAGGAGCAATGATATGTTTAGAATTGGATATCGTACAGTGAAAACAGCAGTTGGAACAGGTGCGGCAGTTTTTATTGCGCAGCTATTTGGTTTAGAATTTTATAGCTCCGCGGGGATTCTTGTTATTTTGTGTGTGCAAAACACGAAACGAAAATCGCTTCAAGCCTCCTTGCATCGGTTTTTAGCTTGCTTATTATCGATGGTGTTCTCGTTTGGTATTTTTGAAACAATCGGTTATACACCGCTTGCAATTAGTTTGTTATTACTTACTTTTATCCCGACCGCTGTTATGCTTAAAATTCAAGAAGGAATTGTTACAAGTTCAGTTATTGTCATGCATTTGTATTCATTAAAACAGATTACGTGGTCAGCGATTGAAAATGAAATTGCAATTTTAACAATTGGAATTAGCGTGGCTTTATTGGTAAATATGTATATGCCAAGTGCGGAAAAGAAATTAAAAGGCTATCAGGAAAAAGTAGAATGGAATTTTAAAACCATTTTATTCGAGATGGCTGTATATTTACGAAATCGGGATAGTACATGGTCTGGAAAAGAATTAATTGAAACAGAGGACATTTTGAAGGAAGCAAAAGAGTTATCTTTTAAAAAACTTGAAAATCAATTTATGCGAGAAGATGATTATTATTATCGATATTTTGATATGCGTAGACAACAATTTGAAATTTTAGAACGGATTATGCCTCTTGCTGCTTCATTATCGTGGTCATATGAGCAGGCAGGTATGATTGCGGAAGTAATTGAAAATGTGGGGAATTCGATTCGCCCTGAAAGTACGGGGCTTATTTCACTTAGACAATTACAAGAAATGCGAGAGATTTTTAGAGAAATGCCACTTCCTGAGACCCGTGAAGAGTTTGAAATGCGTGCGAAGCTCGTTCAACTGGTTTATGAAATGGAGCAATATTTACTCATTAAAAGTCGTTTTAAGGGGAAGGATAATGTGAAAGTACTTATATAAATCCAAATTATAAAAACAACATAAAACCATTTTTTAGGTGGGCGAGAGCATCCGGCCATGCATAGAAGCGGACAGTGCCTTTTTTAGCTCCATGCCGAGTGAAAATAAAAGAGGAAATAAGTGGAGATTAGTTTTTGTTTTCATAGCCGCATCTAATATGTCTAAAAATTAAAGTGGATTTATATATAGAAGGAAGGAATGAATCATGTCGTATCTTCTATCCTTGCTATTATGTTTTTCTCTTTCACCAATTTGGCCTCTTGGAGATAACCCGCGGGTCGGAGATCCATTCATTATTGTAAATAAGCAGACGAATAAGCTTGCTTACATTAATGATGGGAAAATTCAAAAGGTCTTTCCTGTAGCGACAGGAAAAACAAACAAATTAACGCCAGAGGGGACATTCGATGTTGTAATGAAAGCAAAAAATCCTTATTATATTGCAAAGAATATCCCTGGTGGATCGCCCAAAAATCCCCTTGGATCTAGATGGATCGGGTTTAACGCGCGGGGGACTGATGGGAGTAAATATGGCATTCATGGCACAAATCAGCCAAGCTCAATTGGAAAATATATTTCGCAAGGGTGTATTCGGATGAAAAAACAAGATGTGGAATATTTATTTGATCGTATTCCGATTGGAACAAAGGTGTCGATTGTGAAATCAAAAAAAACGTTCCAGCAACTTGCGAAAGAAAAAGGAGCTATCGCCTATGAAAAGGTCAACCTACAAGTTGGCTTTTTCTTTTCTTTTAAGGTGTCTTGACATGTGTACATAACCATGCGTTAATGAGAATATACAAAGATAATAGGAAAAGGGGTTGCTTATATGTACTTGAATCCAAGGCTTTCTTATATGCAATTTTGTATTGGTTTTCTATTCATTGTTACCTTCATATTGGCAACTTTTAATATATGTTCTTTTCTCGTATCCATTGTATTCATGGCACTTCTGAATGTAACCTTTGTTATAGGAGCGTTTCAGCAGAAACATTATACAAGCTTTGTTATGGCCCTTGTGATGGCTTTTTCATTTAGTATCGTAGCGATTCTACTCATAATAAAATAAAATATATATATGATTCTTTAAAATAATGTGGTGATTGAGCAGGCTGTTTATTTTCTAGTCAGGAGAATAAACAGCCTATTTACATAAACGTAGGAAATAAAAAAAGACGAGCACGTCGTCCTTTTTACCAAAACATACTTGCTCCAGCAAGCAATGTTGTTACAAGCATTGAAATTAGCATAACGTATATCATAACTTTTTGTGCTTTTTTATTCATATTAGGGCCTCCTTGCAATCATTACAACTTTATTGTAACGAGAAACGAAAGTATGGACAAGGGGAGAGTAAGGACAAAATTCGAGAAGTGTATATAAAATAGAACAGGAAAATTCAAAGTGCATAGAGAATATAAAAGGATGGACACAAGTTTTTTCGGTGCCTTTTTTAAAAGTTTTGCAAGCTGAAGAATGGAGATCCGATGATGAAAATATATGAAACAGAACGTTTGCAATTAAGAGAAATTGACGAGTCGTATGCAGAGCAAGTTCTTCAATATTACGACAAAAATCGTGAGTTTTTAAAGGCGTGGGAAGAATATCGACCAGATGATTTTTTTACACTGGACTATCAAAAGAAACGATTGCAAAAAGATAGAAAAGAGTTTAAGGAAGGGAAAATTATTCGATTATGGATTTTTAAGAAAGGCGATAATAAGAATATTATTGGGTGCATTTCTTTCAATTTAATCGTGAGAGGTATTTATCAATCTTGCGTTTTAGGCTACAAATTAGATAAAGATGAATTGAATAAAGGATATACGACAGAAGCGCTTAGAAAAGCAATTGATGTCGCTTTTCAAGAATTTCACTTACACCGTATTGAAGCTCCGATTATGCCTCGTAATTTAGCATCTATTCAAGTTGTAACGAAGATTGGATTTCAATATGAAGGGGTGTCCCGGAAAATGTTAATGGTGAATGGGATTTGGGAAGATCATATGCGTTGGGTCCTTTTAAATGAGTAGAAGAAAGCAGATGGTTATCTAGATGTGTGAACCATCTGTTTTTTATCTTGTCTTTCGAAACTTTTGCGAAATTCTGTTATAATTAACAATGTTACATACATAATGGTAGTGCAGGAGGCGCATTTTCATGATTAATCAAGAACGTTTAGTAAATGAATTTATGGAACTTGTTCAAGTAGATTCTGAAACAAAATATGAAGCAGAAATTTGTAAAGTGTTAACAGAAAAATTTACTGCTTTAGGTGTTGAAGTATTTGAAGATGACACAATGGGTGTAACTGGACATGGAGCGGGTAACTTAATTTGTACTTTACCAGCAACGAAAGAAGGAGTAGAGACAATTTATTTCACTTCTCATATGGATACAGTAGTTCCTGGTAAAGGAATTAAGCCTTCTATTAAAGATGGTTATATCGTATCAGATGGTACTACAATTTTAGGATCAGACGATAAAGCTGGATTAGCATCCATGTTTGAAGCAATCCGCGTTTTAAAAGAGAAAAATATCCCTCATGGGAAAATTGAATTTATTATTACAGTTGGTGAAGAATCAGGCCTTGTTGGTGCGAAAGCATTAGACCATGAACGTATTACAGCAAAATATGGTTATGCATTAGATAGCGATGGAAAAGTGGGCGAAATTGTAGTTGCAGCACCAACACAAGCAAAAGTAAATGCGATTATTCGCGGAAAAACAGCTCACGCTGGTGTGGCACCTGAAAAAGGTATATCTGCAATTACAATCGCAGCAAAAGCAATTGCAAAAATGCCACTTGGTCGTATTGACTCTGAAACAACTGCAAATATTGGTCGTTTCGAAGGTGGCACACAAACAAATATTGTTTGTGACCATGTGCAAATTTTCGCAGAAGCTCGCTCTTTAGTAGATGAAAAAATGCAAGAGCAAGTTGCAAAAATGAAAGAAGCATTTGAAACAACTGCAAAAGAAATGGGCGGTCAAGCAGATGTTGAAGTAAAAGTTATGTATCCAGGATTTAAATTTGCTGACGGCGATCATGTTGTAGAGGTTGCAAAACGTGCTGCTGAAAAAATTGGTCGTACGCCTTCTCTTCACCAAAGTGGTGGCGGAAGTGATGCAAACGTAATTGCAGGGCATGGTATTCCAACAGTAAACTTAGCAGTTGGGTATGAGGAAATTCATACAACAAACGAGAAAATTCCTGTTGAAGAATTAGCAAAAACAGCTGAATTAGTTGTAGCAATTATTGAAGAAGTAGCGAAATAATTGTAAGGAAAACAAAAAGAGCGTGTAACCTATAGAAGGTTACACGCTCTTTTTCATTTAGATTCAATTGTTTTTACAAGGCGAATGAGCCGATAGAGAAAAATCCATGGGAGTATATATGTTGTTGCGACGTGCACTAGGTGAGGGAGAAGTGTGAAGGTGTTAACATTAATATTGAAAACTGGTAGTAATAAATAGTTAATCGCAATAATTAATATAATAACGAGGAAGGTGTAGTTGAGGTTCCTATGTTTTTTCATAATCACCACTCCTTTTACAGTATTATCCATATTTAATATAAGTATATCAAAAATAGAAGTAGGAAAGAATATAGTTTTTGTAACGGAATCGTTCCATTATTTTTGTGGAATTTGATATAATAAGAATAGGGAACGAATGTTCTTTTTGGGGGTGAGAAATATGCGAGAAATGTATCCGAAAAACGGTCGTGTTATTTTGCATGTGGATATGAATTGTTTCTTTGCATCAGTTGAAATTGCGCATAATTCGTCGCTACAAGGAAAGCCATTAGCAATTGCAGGGAACGAAAAAGAACGAAAAGGAATCATTGTAACATGTAGTTATGAAGCGAGGGAATATGGGGTGCGGACAACAATGCCACTTTGGGAAGCAAAGCGATTATGTCCAGAGTTAATTGTAAAGCAGCCAAACTTTAAATTGTACCGCGAAGCGTCATTTGAGATGTTTCAAATCCTTTCACGTTTTACTGAAAAAATACAGCCAGTTTCTATAGACGAAGGTTATTTAGATATAACAGATTGTTACGGATTAGGTACGCCTCTCGAGATTGCTGAGATGATTCAACAAGCGCTATTAACAGAATTACAGTTGCCATGCAGCATTGGAATAGCGCCAAATCTCTTTCTGGCGAAGACTGCGTCGGATATGAAAAAGCCGCTTGGTATTACAGTATTTCGAAAACGAGATATTCAGGAGTTACTTTGGCCACGTCCTGTTGAAGCGATGCATGGAATTGGTGAGAGAACAGCAGAAAAGCTAAAAGAAATCCACATACATACCATTGAACAGTTGGCAAAGGGAGAAGAACATTTGATACGTGCGAAAATAGGAAAGCATGGCGTTGATTTACAAAAAAGAGCAAAAGGTATGGATGATAGAGAGGTTGATCCAAATCAAATGGGGCAACATAAAAGCATCGGGAATTCCACAACATTTTCAAAAGATATGGATGGAGAGAAAGAATTGCTCGATATGTTAGAGCGATTATCGAAATCGGTTAGTAAAAGGTTGCAAAAACGTACCCTTGTCAGCTATAACATTCAAATTATGATTAAATACTATGATCGGCGTACAATAACACGAAGTAAACAATTAAAAAATGCGATTTGGGAAGAGCATGATATCTTTCAAGCCGCTTCACGTTTGTGGAAACAACATTGGGATGGAGATCCGATTAGGTTGCTTGGTGTTACAGCTACTGAATTAGAGTGGAAGACAGAGTCAATGAAGCAACTGGATTTATTTTCATTTGAAGAAGATGCGAAAGAAGAACCACTGTTAGCTGTAATTGATCAAATCAATGATAAATATGGGATTCCTATTTTGCAAAGAGGAAGTCAGCTATTTCGAAAACAGGAGAAATCGTTTCAGCAGAAGTTACGAAATAAATTTATGTAAAAAGTGTCATGGTAATTCAGTACTCATGACACTTTTTATTTTTATAGATTATGAGATAGAAGGATTTTCATAAATCACAATTTCTGAATTATTTGCCGTTGAAATACGTTGTGCATAATATGTGATAGAGGAAGAAATATATTCCGGTAACGTTTGATTTGTATGCAATGTTGTGTACTCATGGATTAACTCTTTTAAAGTCGTCCATTCTAGTTGTGCTGGGTGATCAGAAACGAAAGAACTTACCCAGCGGTCAAATGAAGATGAAAAATCAGTTTGTAAACGAAATACTTCTTTCATAGTTAAACGCTCCCTTTATTTATGGTACAACTATTTTACTACAAAACACGAACGATTGCTATTTTTTTATTTGTATCGTTCGTGTAATCTAGTCGTCTAGATGAGTAGTTCATGGGAATTCATTTGCCATTTGAAATAACATTCCGTAAGATGGAAGGTAGATTCTATAAAGAGCTGGAGGAAAGAAAGTGGAATTTGTATTTTTAGGAACTGGTGCAGGCGTCCCTTCAAAAGGAAGGAATGTCTCGGCAATTGCTTTACAGTTGTTAGAAGAACGAGGGGAAACGTGGCTATTTGACTGTGGTGAAGCAACGCAACATCAAATTTTACATACATCTGTGCGCCCGCGTCG
The DNA here is from genome assembly GCF_056711665.1 of Bacillus sp. Medicinal_06. Taxonomy (NCBI): domain Bacteria; kingdom Bacillati; phylum Bacillota; class Bacilli; order Caryophanales; family Bacillaceae; genus Bacillus; species Bacillus sp. Medicinal_06. Next base: position 48,598 of record NZ_JBWYHD010000017.1, read on the forward strand.
CATTGAAAAAATATTTATTACACATTTACACGGTGATCATATTTTTGGTCTACCTGGTTTATTAGGAAGTCGCTCTTTTCAAGGGGGAACAACTCCATTAACGATTTATGGACCAAAAGGAATTAAGCAATTTATTGAAGTGGCCTTGTCAGTGAGTACAACGCACGTTAAATATCCACTTGAAATTGTTGAAATTACAGAGGAAGGAATTGTTTTTGAAGATAAGCAATTTTCTGTAGAAATGAAGCGATTATCACATGGGATTGAATGTTTTGGATATCGAATAGTAGAGAAAGATATACAAGGACATCTCCTTGTTGAGAAATTGTTAGAAGAAGGCGTGAAGCCAGGTCCAATCTTTAAACGTTTAAAAGATGGTGAGACAGTAGAGTTAGATGATGGAAGAGTTTTACATGGTAAGGATTTTATCGGTCCACCCCAAAAAGGAAGAATTATTACGATTTTAGGAGACACACGTTATTGTGAAGCTAGTCGTCAGCTAGCACAAGATGCAGATGTACTTGTGCACGAAGCTACATTTGCAGCAGAAGATGAAGGACAAGCACATGATTATTTTCATTCTACAACAGAGCAAGCAGCTCGTATTGCAGTGCAAGCAAATGTAAAACGGTTAATTTTAACTCATATTAGTTCTCGTTATCAAGGAGACACTTATAAGGAGTTATTAAAAGAAGCACAAACATTGTTTGCGAATACAGAAATTGCAATGGATTTAAAACATTTTCCAGTAGAACGGTAATATTTTACAAACAATGGCAACATAGGTTTGCCATTGTTTTATTTGTAATAAAAATTTTTTTCTTTATTAAATAGATGAATCTGTTATTATTTGATAGCTATATGAGATAATACAGAAACTTTAAAGATTTTGAATGTATAGGAAAAAATACAAAGTATCGGTTGTTTTAAAAAGCTGTTATATAAATAAATTTATATAATATTAGTACAAGAGAGAGGAGTGGTTATGAATTCAGAAATTTTAAAATTCAATAAAAGTAAGCGTTTCATAAAAAACAAGCTATAATGAAGTTTGGTGATAAGAGAACGACGATTGCGGTTGCAATTGAGCCACTTACGCAAGCTGATTTAATTTCAGCAAACCAATTCCAGTCTATGTGACAAACTTTATTGGTGGTGCGACAGCCGGTATTATTATTTCCATGTTCGATCTTGTAAATAATGCAACAGGAACAGCAACGTCAATCGCCGGACTTATGGTTATGTATGGCTTTAATGATCCAATGAAAGTAACGCTATGTTTCTTATGTATTATGGTATCTGGTATTATTTCAGGATATATTGGCTCACTTCTATTCAAAAACTATCCAATTCGTACGGCACAGCAAATTCGTGGTACGGGAGGGAAGGCAACAGAATCGGCAGCTTAATAGAATAGTAGTAAGTAATTTTTCATAAAAGATTTAGGGGGAATCATGATGAAATATCGCTCAGTATTTGATATTATCGGTCCAGTTATGATTGGACCGTCGAGTTCACATACAGCAGGTGCAGCAAGAATGGGGCAAGTTGCTCGTCAACTTTTCCGTCATGAACCAGAAAGAGTTACAATTTCGTTATATGGCTCGTTTGCAAAAACATATCGTGGTCACGGTACGGATGTAGCGTTGATTGGTGGAATACTAGGATTTGAAACAGATGATACACGTATCCCAAGTGCGCTAGAAATTGCAAAAGAGCGTGGGATTGAAGTGGACTTTATTGAAGAAGAAGCGAATGCGCCACATCCAAATACAGCAAGAATTCGTTTGTATAAAGGAGAAGAGGAGATTGAAGTGGTTGCTTGTTCAATTGGTGGCGGTAAGATTGAAGTGGTAGAATTAAATGGATTTGATTTACAGCTATCGGGAACAAGTCCGGCACTCCTTATCGTGAATAATGATCGCTTTGGAGCGATTGCATCTGTAGCTTCTATACTTGCGAAACATGAAATTAACATTAGTACAATGAGTGTTTCACGTAAGGAAAAAGGAAGAAGAGCGCTTATGGTTATTGAAACGGATGAATTATTGGCAGACGAAGTGATTGAAGAAATAAAAGGACAATCAAATATTTGTCAAGTAACTATTATGGACTAATTGCAGGGGGGACGCACCATGTTTCGGAACGCAGCGGAACTAGTGGCACAAGCTAAAGAACAAAATGTAAAAATTGCAGAAATTATGATTCAATGTGAAATGGAGACAAGAAGTATCTCTCGCGAAGAAGTACTTGCTGGAATGGAAAAGAACTTAGTCGTGATGGAACAAGCAGTAGAGCGTGGTATTCGCGGTGTTAAATCGCCAACTGGTTTAACGGGCGGCGATGCGGTTAAAGTACAGGAGTATATGAAGAGCGGAAAAGGCTTATCTGGACATACGATTTTGGATGCAGTGAGCAAAGCGGTTGCAACAAATGAAGTAAATGCAGCGATGGGGATTATTTGTGCAACACCAACAGCTGGATCAGCTGGAACTGTACCAGGCGTACTGTTTGCACTTAAAGAAAAATTACAGCCAACACGTGAAGAAATGATTGAGTTTTTATTCACAGCTGGAGCATTTGGTATGGTTGTTGCCAACAATGCTTGTATTTCAGGTGCAGCTGGAGGTTGTCAAGCTGAGGTTGGTTCAGCAAGTGGAATGGCAGCGGCAGCAGCTGTTGAAATGGCAGGAGGAACGCAGGAGCAAGCAGCTACAGCGATGGCGATTGCTTTAAAAAATATGCTAGGGTTAGTATGTGATCCAGTTGCTGGACTTGTAGAAGTTCCTTGTGTAAAACGTAATGCAGCAGGTGCTTCAAATGCAATGATTGCAGCGGATTTATCACTAGCTGGTGTAACAAGTACAATTCCATGCGATGAAGTGATTGAAGCGATGTTTAGAATTGGACAAACAATGCCTGTTGCTCTTCGTGAGACAGCAGAAGGTGGACTAGCAGCAACACCAACAGGACGTCGCATTCAAGAAGAGATTTTTGGAAAGAGTAGCAAATAAGAGAATGTAGTTGTGATACAAGGAGCTCAGATTTATTTTCTGAGCTCCTTTATTATTTTTCTTTTGTTAATTGTTCTAATGTTTTTCCGAGTTCATGAGATCGTTTTGTAGCTTGTGTAATACATGAGATAAGTGCTTGTTGGAAATCAAAGCTTTGTAACACTTCAATGCCAGCTTCTGTCGTTCCACCTGGAGAAGTAATTTCTTTTCGTAAAATAGAAGGATGTTTTGTATTCGCTTTAAGCATTTCAGCCGCACCGATCATTGTTTGCAAAATAAGCGATTTAGCCACAGCCTCTTCTAAGCCGATTTGTTTTGCAGCCTCTTCCATTGCTTCAACTACGTAATATACGTATGCAGGACCACTTCCAGATAGTGCAGTAACAGCATGCATATGATCTTCTTCTACCACTGAAACAAGGCCAATTGTTTCGAATAAAGATTTGGCAATATGAATATGTTGCTCTGTTGCATGCAAGGATGGAGATATAGCCGTAGCTGATTTTAAAATAGTTGCTGAAGTATTTGGCATTGCACGGATAATCGGAACCTTTTTTTGAAGCAGGCTTGTAATCGAACTTGTAGAAACACCTGCCATTAATGAAATGACGAGTTGATTATTCTTTATATATTTTTTTATAGGTTGAAGTGCTTCTGAGACGTCTTTTGGCTTCATTGCCAGGAAAACAATATCCGCATGAGTAAGTAGCTCTTCTTTGTTAAGTGTTCCTTTAACATGATACTTTGTATGTAATTCCTGTAACCTTGTTTCATTAGAGCGGTTACTTACTGTAATTTGTTCACCCTTTACGACATTTGCATCCAATAAACCAGCAATTATTGCTTCAGCTATAGATCCAGCACCCAGAAAGGAAATTTTTTGAATAGACATGATGAAGCCTCCTTCATTTTTGTAAGAAAAACTTATAAATTTACATACATTCGTTTTATTATAGAAAACACCTTCTTTTTGTCTGAAAATAATGACAAATTTTTATAGAAGTTGTAAACTGAAGAGGGATTCATTTTTGAATCGGAGAGAGACAGGGGGGCATAAATATGCTAGCAATTCACCGAATGGAGATTCCTGTTCCATTTGCAGTTGAGACAGTGAATGTGTTTTTAGTAGAGGGAGAATCATTAACATTAATTGATACAGGGACAAATACAAAAGAGGCAAAATCGGCATTAGAAAAACAATTAAAGACTTTAGGTTACAAGATAGAAGACATTGAAACAGTAGTGATTACACATCATCATGCTGATCATTGTGGGCTTTTAAACACATTTTCTGAGAAGACGAATATTGTAGGCCATCCGTGGAATGAACCATGGATTACGCAGGATTCTCAATTCTTGAAACGTTATCAGCAATTTTTTAAAGAAGCCGCATTACAGTTCGGAGTTCCGGAAGCATTTTTTAAAGGGGAAGCATTACTTACGACGAAAACGCTTAAATATTCTTGTAATAGATCGTTAACACATACTGTACGAGAGGCAGACAGTATTGAATCTTTACCTGAGTTTACAGTTATTGAAACACCAGGGCATGCTTCGACTCATATTTCATTATACAGGGAGCGAGATGGGTTGCTAATTGGTGGAGATGCTTTAATTAGTCACATTTCTTCGAATCCGATATTAGAACCCCCATATGAAGGGCAGACAGAACGGGCACAGCCTTTACTACAATATAATCAAACATTAAAACGTTTAAGTAACATGAAGATTTCACGCATTTTATCAGGTCATGGTGAAGATATTGTGAATGTGAACGAGCTGATAGAAGGAAGGTTGCAAAAGCAAGAAACACGTGCGTTTAAAGTATTAGAATTACTAAAAGAAAAACCGATGACAGCCTTTGAAGTATGTGTGAAATTATTCCCTGTATTATATAAAGAGCAATTGCCACTTACGATTTCAGAAACAGTTGGACAATTAGACTTTTTAGCATATAATCAACAAGTGATGATTGATGAATCGTCGCCACAATGGATTTATTATGCAAAGTAGGTGACAGCAATGATAGGACGTTTACAAGAAAAAGTAATCGTCATTACAGGTGCTTCTAGTGGAATTGGGGAACAAGTTGCGATGCAAGTGGCAGTAGAGGGCGCAATTCCTGTATTGATAGCACGAACAGAAGAAAAACTACGAGTATTAGCAGAAAAGATTAAAACGACTTACAATAAGCCTTGCTATTATTATGTATTAGATGTAAGTGACGAAGCAGAGGTTAATACTGTTTTTGCAAGAGTATTAAAAGATGTAGGGCAAATAGATATATTGGTAAATAATGCGGGTTTTGGTATTTTCAAAACGTTTGAAGATGCCTCCATGGCTGAAGTGAAAGATATGTTTCAGGTTAATGTATTTGGGTTAGTCGCTTGTACGAAAGCGGTATTACCTCATATGTTAGAGAGAAATAATGGACAAATCATTAATGTTGCTTCGTTAGCAGGGAAAATTGCAACGCCAAAATCTAGTGCGTATGCAGCAAGCAAACATGCGGTATTAGGGTTTACAAATAGCTTACGCATGGAACTAACGAATACAAATATTCATGTGACAGCAATTAATCCAGGGCCAATTGATACAAACTTTTTTGATATTGCGGATCAATCCGGTACATATGTAAAAAATATGGGGCGTTACATGTTAAAGCCAACATACGTAGCGGAGCAAATTGTCAAAGCGATGCAAACGAAAAAGCGTGAAGTGAATTTGCCGAAATGGATGAGTGTCGGACCAAAAATTTTTGCGTTATTTCCGGGTTTGTTTGAACGTGTAGCAGGTAAATCATTAAGTAAAAAATAGGAGATTTCCAAATGGAAATCTCCTATTTTTTACTTTCCCGTAATATATTCATAAACAATATCCTCAATTGCTTCGTATACATCGATATTAGGTTTTGACCGAATCATTGTTTGGATGCCTTGAATTAAAACTTCCTCATCCTCTTTTGAAACAGGTCTGCATTGATATTGCCGAAAACTTTTTATCAACATCTTCTCGATTAATTTTTCATTCATGTTTTTCTCCGCTCACATATATAAATGTATTGTTTTTATTGTACTTGAAGTATATAAAAAATACTAGTATACATTAATGTTGTATAAAAATTCGCGTAAACTTATTGCTTTTCTAGAAAAATTACGAATTTAAAACTTTTAAAATTAATAAATATTTAATTGACTTTATAAATATACAATATTATAATCATACTTAATTTAAAGAATCGATATAAGGAGGAGCATATGAAAGTCGCGATTATTGGAGCAACTGGATATGGAGGAATTGAGTTAATCAGGTTGTTACATCAACATCCATATTTTTCGATAACATCTCTTCACTCTTTTTCACAAGTAGGAGAACAAATAACAAATACATATCCGCATTTGCGAAATTTTATTGTCCATACATTACAAGAAATCGACGTGGATGTGATAGCGAAGGAGGCTAGTATTGTATTTTTAGCAACGCCGGCAGGGGTTTCAAAGGAGCTGACGCCGCGCTTGCTAGCGGCGGGCTTAAAAGTTATTGACTTATCAGGTGATTTTCGTATGTTGGATCCTCATGCATATGAAAGATGGTATAAAAAGCCTGCTGCAAAGGAAGAGATTCTTCAAAAGGCGGTGTATGGATTAAGTGAATGGAAAAAATCAGCTATTCAAGAAGCAGAATTAGTTGCAAATCCAGGATGTTTTGCAACAGCGGCACTATTAGCAGCCGCGCCATTGATGCAGGGCAGGATGATAGAGGAAGAATCACTTATCATCGATGCGAAATCAGGGGTGTCAGGAGCGGGAAAAACACCGACAACATTCACTCATTTTCCAGAGCTGTATGATAATTTCCGTATCTATAAGGTAAATGAGCACCAACATGTTCCAGAGATTGAGCAAATGCTTACTGAGTGGAATGTGCAGGCGAAGCCAATTACATTTAGCACACATTTAATTCCAATATCAAGAGGGATTATGGTTACTCTCTATGCAAAAGTAAAACGAGATGTCAGTGTACAGATATTACAGAAGCTATATGAAGAAACGTATTGTCATGCTCCTTTTGTTCGTATCCGTCCTAAAGGGGAGTTTCCAAGTCCAAAAGAAGTAAGGGGGTCAAATTATTGCGATATTGGAGTAGCTTATGATGAACGAACAGGACGTATTACAGTTGTTTCTGTAATTGACAATATGATGAAGGGAGCTGCTGGGCAAGCAGTTCAAAATGCAAACCTATTAGCAGGGTTAGAGGAAACAGAGGGATTACAATATATACCGCTCTATCTATAAGGGGGAAGAATGATGATTGGAGTAGATTCTATTATAAAAGTCGCAAGTGGATCAATTGTAACACCAAAAGGTTTTTCGGCGATTGGGACTCAGGCTGGATTGAAAAAAGGGAAAAAAGATATGGGAGCAATTGTTTGTGATGTCCCTGCTAATTGCGGAGCTGTGTATACAACAAATCAGTTTCAAGCCGCGCCGGTACAAGTGACGAAAGAAAGTATCGCTGCGGAAGGGAAATTACAAGCAATTGTTGTAAATAGTGGAAATGCCAATGCTTGTACAGGAATACAGGGATTACAAGATGCGTATGAAATGAGGACGTTGGCTGCGAAACAATTTCATGTAAAAGAAAATCACGTGGCAGTTGCTTCAACAGGTGTCATTGGCGTTCCTTTACCAATGGAAGCGATTCGCACTGGTATTCTCTCTCTTATACCATCGAAAGAAGAAGAGAAAGCAACTGCATTTTATGAAGCGATTGTAACAACGGACCTTGTTACAAAGCAATCGTGTTATCAACTCATGATTGAAGGAAAAGAAGTAACGATTGCAGGAGCCGCAAAAGGTTCTGGTATGATTCACCCGAATATGGCGACAATGCTTAGCTTTATTACAACAGACGCAAATATAGAACAGGGAGCAATCCAGCGAGCATTATCAGAAGTTACGAATCATACATTTAATCAAATTACTGTGGACGGAGATACGTCTACAAATGATATGGTCGTTGTGATGGCAAGTGGGTTATCAGGGACGACCGCTATTGATACAACTCATGCAGAGTGGGAAAAGTTTATGTTTGCTTTGCAAAAGGTATGTGAGGACTTGGCAAAGCAAATTGCTAAAGATGGTGAAGGTGCTACTAAGTTAGTTGAAGTAAATGTATACGGAGCACAAACGGTAGAAGAAGGGAATAAGGTTGCAAAACAAATTGTTGGCTCAAGTCTTGTGAAAACAGCAATGTATGGTGAAGATGCAAATTGGGGCCGCATTATTAGTGCGATTGGGCAAAGTGGAGTTGCGATTGAACCTACCACTGTTGATATTGTTGTTCAGTCTATTTCTGTTTTACAAGGGAGTGAGCCGCAAGTGTTCCTTGAAAAGGAAATGAAACAAAAATTAGAGCAACCTGAAATCGTTATAGATGTTCATTTACACCTTGGCGAAGAAAAAGGAAGAGCTTGGGGCTGCGACTTAAGTTATGAATATGTGAAAATAAATGCTTGTTATCGCACGTAAGGAGAGAAAAAATGAGCGAGTATATCGTAGTAAAATGCGGTGGTAGTATGTTAGATCGTTTAGACCATGTGTTTTTTGAGTGTATAAAGCAGCTGAAACAAAAGTATCAAGTTATTGTTGTTCATGGTGGGGGACCAGACATTGATGCAAAGCTAAAACAAGCTAATATTCCAATTGAAAAAAAGAATGGGCTACGTGTGACAACAAAAGAAGTAATGAATATTGTTCAAATGGTTTTATGCGGAAGTACGAATAAAAAAGTAGTGATGAATTTTCAAAAGCATGGTTTGCATGCAATTGGAGTCTCTGGTTGTGACGGGAAATTACTTGGGGTTCAGCCACTTGATGAGGAGATTGGATATGTTGGTGAAGTTAGCAGTGTAGAGACTTCTCTATTAAAAGGATTACTAGATTTAAATTATATTCCGGTCATTGCTCCGATTGGAATAAGAGGAGATCAAGTTTATAACATAAATGCAGATACTGCTGCAGCAGGAATTGCATATGCGCTCGGAGCAAAAGAACTGCTCTTTATTACGGATGTAGACGGTATATTGTGTGAAGGAGAATTATTAAAGAATACGGATGAAACAGAGCTTTTACAGCTCATAGAAGAAGGAGTTATTACAGGGGGAATGATTCCAAAGGTACAGGCAGCTCTTACCTCAATAAAGATGGGAGTTAAGCATGTCAGCATTGTAAATGGTACAAAAATTTTTATCGGAACATCGGGTGAATGGATTGGAACGACAGTAACAAAAGGGGTGTGTATCGGATGAATAGCCATATATTTCCGACATATGGGAGACGCAGTATTGAAATTGTTCAAGGAACTGGGACAACGGTTATAGATGAGAATGCGAAAGAGTATTTAGATTTTACTTCTGGAATCGCTGTATGTAATTTAGGGCATTGTCATCCTGTGCTTGTAGAAGCAATGACAAAGCAATTACAGGAAATTTGGCATATATCTAACCTTTTTCCACACAAGGTACAAGAAAAGGTAGCTGCACTATTAACAGAGGGGCGTGATTTAGATTATGTGTTCTTTTGTAATAGCGGAGCGGAAGCGAATGAAGCAGCGCTTAAATTAGCACGTAAGCATACAGGAAGATCTCTTGTTTTAACATTTCAGCAGTCTTTTCATGGTAGAACGTTTGGAACAATGAGTGCAACTGGACAAGAGAAGGTTAAAATGGGGTTCGGACCACTTCTGCCGTCTTTTTTACATATTCCTTTTAATGACATAGAAGCGCTTAGGGAGGCAATGAATGAAGAAGTAGCTGCAGTTATGGTAGAAGTTGTTCAAGGAGAAGGAGGCGTCTTACCTGCTGATATCCCTTTTTTACAAGAGATAGAACAGTTATGTAGACATTATGGAGCCCTTTATATAATCGACGAGGTACAAACCGGAATGGGAAGAACAGGAACATTATTTGCTTATGAACAGACGGGAACATCCCCAGATATTGTTACAGCGGCAAAAGCGCTTGGAAATGGTATTCCGGTTGGGGCAATGCTTGGAGGGAAAGAGCTTATGGCTGCATTTACAGCCGGAGTGCATGGCTCTACCTTTGGTGGAAATTATATGGCAATGACAGCAGCGAAAGAGGTGCTACAAATTATAAAGCAATCATCTTTTTTACAAGAAGTTAATGTAAAAGGAGAATATTTACTACAAAAACTAAAAAAAGAATTCCATGATCTGGAATGGATTACTGATATTCGCGGAAAAGGCCTTATGATTGGAGTCGTTTGTAAGTGTGACGTCGCATCAATGATCGAACAGTTAGAACACGAGGGTCTTCTTGTATTACAAGCTGGAACCAATGTTTTACGACTTTTACCACCGCTCATTGTAACGAATGAAGAAATAGATAAAGCAGTAAATATAATGAAAAAAGTCATTTGTTCGCAAAAATCATCAATATTATAAGGGGGATTTTCTATGTCAACTATTCAAGTACCGAAATTACAAACGAAAGATCTTTTAACATTGGAAGAACTAGCACAAGAGGAAATAATTGCGCTAATTGAATTTGCTATTTATTTAAAACAGAATAAGCATGAACCTTTATTGAACGGGAAAATATTAGGACTCATTTTTGATAAACATTCAACTCGTACGCGTGTTTCTTTCGAAGCGGGGATGGTACAACTCGGTGGGCATGGAATGTTTCTAAGTGGAAAAGAAATGCAGCTCGGCAGAGGAGAAAGTGTTGCAGACACGGCAAAAGTATTATCCCATTATATTGATGGGATCATGATTCGTACATTTTCACACGCGGATGTAGAGGAGCTTGCGAAGGAAGCAAGTATTCCTGTTATCAATGGATTGACAGATGATCATCATCCGTGTCAGGCATTAGCAGATTTGATGACAATTTATGAAGAGGTCCATACATTTAAAGGAATTAAACTAGCTTACGTAGGCGATGGAAATAACGTATGCCACTCTTTACTTTTGGCAAGTGCAAAAGTCGGTATGCATATGACAGTAGCCACTCCCCCAGGATATGAACCAAATGAACAAATTGTAAAGCGTGCACTAGAAATTGCAAATGAGACAGGAGCGAATATTGAAATTTTGAATAACCCGGAGTTGGCAGCGAAAAATGCAGATTTTATCTATACTGACGTTTGGATGAGTATGGGGCAAGAAGATACGGAAGGGAAATATAATTTATTCGAGCCGTTTCAAGTGAACGAAAAACTTGTTCAGCATGCGAAAGCGACGTATCGTTTCTTACATTGTTTACCTGCTCATCGTGAAGAAGAAGTAACAGGAACAATTATAGATGGGCCTTCTTCCGTTGTCTTTGAGCAAGCGGGGAACCGATTGCACGCTCAAAAAGCATTATTAGTAAGTTTATTTCAAAATGCGAAAAACCTTTCTAAATAGAGAGGTCTTCCATATATAATTTATGAAAAGACACGTGTTACAGTATATAAATTGCTTGTACAACTATAAAGAATGTCACATTCATTTTCTACCTTGAATATGTTTAAGGAAAAGGGGGAGAAGATAAATGTATTATTACTATGTACCTCAAGTATATCCATATATGAATTATTATCCCGCTCCTTATATACGGCAACAGGTTGGAGTATATCAACAGGCGCAACCTTCTCAGGGAAGAAGACCGTACTTAATGACATGGCCATATTCAAATTCATATTATGGAAATTATTATGAATCATAAAGCTGCTTCTTTTGGAAGCAGCTTTACACGTTTGTTTTCAAAATTAAATTTTGAATGGTTTGAAGCGAGTGAATGAGTTGTTCACGATCGCTTTCAGATAATGTTTGAAAGTTTTCTTTTAATTTGTCTAAAATAAATTGTTGATACTGACTTACTAATGATCTCCCTTCAGCCGTAAGAGAAATTAAAATGACCCGTCGATCTTTTTCGCTATAATGACGCTCTATGAGTTCTTCCTGAATCAATTTGTTTAATAGAGGTGTCATGTTTGGCCTTGAAATCGCCAACCGCTTTCCGATTTCTGACACTGCTAATGTGCCACGTTCATGCAATAGCAGTAACACCTGTGTATGTGACGGTGGCATGTGCCTTTGTGAAGAAAATTCTCCAGGAAGCATAAATTTGCGATAAAAAAGAGGCACTAACGAAAGAAGATGATCAACAATACGTTCCCACTCACGTGATTCCATATAAAGGCCCCCTTCCATTATCATTGTAACAAAAAAGGTATCGTATAAAAATAGAATTGTTCGGCTTACCCTCAATATTTATAGGATAATACTTGCTTTGTAAATGCATTAGCGATAATCTCATAGCCTTTATCGTTTGGATGTACTTGGTCGTATAGTAAATCTTTCTTATCATTTGATATTAACTTTCGAATTGGTAAAACAATGGACGGTTGATTCGCTTTTGAAATTGCATAAACTGCATCATTCCAGCCATCTAAAAACATATCTGCATAAGAAGCAATTGAATCATCGAGTTGTAAAGGATTATAGAGTTCAGATAGAATGAGTAAAGCATTCGGATTCAGGTTCCGAACTGTCTTTACAATGTTTTTTACGTCTGTTTCAAAATGAGCCTTTTCTTTATTTAACATTTTAATACCATCTATAACACCTACATCGCGATTTAAACGAAATAAATTATTTCCTCCAATATTAATGGTAATTATATTCGCTTCTTTAATTTTTTGTTGCACTTCTTCTGCCTGAACTTTTTGAACGAGACGATCTGTTGTAAGTCCATTTACTCCAAGGTTTTCCACTCTAATCGGTTTATGAATTTGTTCCTCTATTTGTTTGGAAGCTAATTCAGCAAACCCTCCTTGTGTCGAGCCATATCCCTTTGCAAGCGAATCACCTAACACAAGATGATAAAACGAGTCATTCGTTTGTTTGTCAATCCAATGAGGAGTAGATGATGCTGATTTTTCTTTTTGTTTTGTTGTCTCATCGTTCTTTTCAAAATGTGAATAAGAAATGATTAGAAGGAGGAGACAAACAATAATTAAGATGACTTTTTTCATAAATCCATCCTCCTTATAATTGGTAATTGTATCATATTCAGCTGCGTAAGCAATGGAAGGGCTTATTATATCTTTATGGAAAGTTTACAATAACTTTACAGAAATTTTGTAGAAATATGTCAAAATGAATTGACGATATGAAAGTATGTTGGATATGATAATGTCAGATAAGTGAAGATACGTCGCTCTAATATGAAGAAAACAGAGAATACCTTATTAGAGTTTGATGAGAAACTCATTTTATTTGTTTTTGAAGGGACAATTTTATAAGGGGGATTTTTTGTGAAGAAGTCAAAGAAAGTGTTAGCGGGGACAACTCTTGCATTAGGCATTATGGCTCCGCAAGTGTTGCCAACAGTTGCTCATGCAGAGGGACAAGCAGAGGGGAGTACAGTTAAATTACGAATCTTAGAAACTTCTGATATTCATGTTAACTTAATGAACTACGACTATTATCAAACAAAAACGGATAATAAAGTCGGCCTTGTTCAAACTGCGACCCTTGTTAACAAAGCACGTGAGGAAGCGAAGAACTCTGTGCTATTTGATGATGGAGATGCGATACAAGGAACACCGCTTGGGGATTATGTGGCGCAAAAAGGTTTGGATGGGGACTATGTTCACCCTCTATATCGTTTAATGAATTTAATGAAGTATGACGTCATTTCTCTTGGGAACCACGAATTTAACTATGGCTTGGACTACTTAAATAAGGCAATTAGTAAAACACAGTTCCCAGTTATTAATTCAAATGTATACAAAGAAGATGGCGATAATAATGAAGAAAACGATAAAAATTATTTTAAACCATACCATATTTTTGAAAAAGAAGTAGAAGATGAGTCTGGTCAAAAGCAAAAAGTGAAAATCGGTGTAATGGGCTTTGTACCACCGCAAATTATGGGGTGGGATAAAGCGAATTTAGAAGGGAAAGTAAAAGCGAAAGATATTGTGCAAACTGCGAAGAAAATGGTTCCAAAAATGAAAGCCGAGGGTGCAGATATCATTGTTGCATTAGCGCACTCTGGCGTTGATAAAAATGGTTATAATGCTGGGATGGAGAATGCATCCTATTATTTAGCGAAAGTTCCTGATGTGGATGCGGTGTTAATGGGACACTCTCATACAGTAATAACGGACAATTTTAACGGTGTTCCAGTTGTAATGCCAGGTGTTTTCGGAAGTAATTTAGGTATTATTGATATGGAACTGAAAAAGGTAAACGGTAAGTGGGAAGTTCAAAAAGATAAATCGGTTCCAAGTGTCCGTCCAATTTCTGATAGTAAAGGAAATGCGTTAGTAGAATCTGATAAGAGATTAGTTGATGAAATCAAAGATGATCATGAAGCGACAATTAAATATGTAAATACACCTGTCGGTAAAACGACAGCGCCAATTAATAGTTATTTTTCACTTGTACAAGATGATCCATCTGTACAGCTTGTAACGAATGCTCAGAAATGGTATGTAGAAAAGCTATTTACTGAAAATGGACAGTACAGCAAATATAAAGGACTCCCAGTATTATCTGCAGGGGCACCTTTTAAAGCAGGGGGCCGAAATGGTGCAACTTATTATACCGATATTCCAGCTGGAACTTTAGCGATTAAAAACGTTGCTGACTTATATGTGTATCCAAATACACTTTATGCTGTAAAAGTAAACGGCGCACAAGTAAAAGAATGGCTTGAAATGTCTGCAGGTCAGTTCAATCAAATTGATCCAGCTAAAGCAGAAGAACAGTCATTAGTAAATGTAAACTATCCTACATATAACTTTGATATTTTAGATGGCGTAAAATACGAAATTGATGTTACACAACCAGCAAAATATGATAAAGATGGAAAAGTAGTAAACCAAAATGCAAATCGTATTTTGAATATAACATATAATGGAAAGCCGATAGCTGATAATCAAGAATTTATTGTTGCTACAAATAATTATCGTGGTAGTAGTCAAACATTCCCTGGAGTAAGTAAAGGTGAAGTTGTATATCAATCTCAAGATGAAACACGTCAAATCATTGCGAAATATATGCAAGAAACACCTGTTATTAATCCGACAGCAGACCAAAACTGGGCGTTTAAACCAATCGCTGCTGAAAAATTAAATACTACATTTGATTCTTCACCAAATGCACAGAAATATATTACGAAAGATGGAAAAATCTCATATGTTGGTCCGTCTGAAAATGAGTTTGCGAAATATGCAATTGATTTAACGAAAAAGAAGGATGAAGGTAATCCAACAAAACCAGATGGGGATAACAACGGAGATAACCCAACAAAACCAGATGGGGATAACAACGGAGATAACCCAACAAAACCAGATGGGGATAACAACGGAGATAACCCAACAAAACCAGATGGGGATAACAACGGAGATAACCCAACAAAACCAGATGGGG